>REER01000089.1 GCA_007694945.1 Paracoccaceae bacterium
CACATCATGAGTCGAGGGTGTTGTGCCAAAAGGTAGCATGCAGATCATTGATTCAGAGCAATATCGAGATCGCAAAACTTCGTGAATTTGCGCGGCATCGCCATTCAGCCAGGCCGTGGCGAGGATGCCACGGTTAAAGGGCATCAGATGCGGCGTGAATTGGATCTGCACCGGACGACCGGCGATTGCCGAAAATTCCTGATCGAACTCGCCAAGATGCCGGTGAGCGCCGCCGACGGCATAGGCGTGGGTACCCTCGGACAACTCGGCATGGAGCAGGTTTTCCTTGAGTGCCCGGCCCGCGCCCGAAACGCCGCATTTCAGATCGAGGATGATCCGGTCGAGGTCGATGCAGCCCGCCTCGATCAGCGGGCGCAGGATATACTGACCCGTCGCCGCGTTGCAGCCGGTGCCCGCGACCAGCCGGGCGGCGCGGATTTGCTCGCGGTAGAACTCGGTCAGGCCATAGACGGCCTCGCGCTGAATCTCGGGTGCAGCATGGGGTTTCCCATACCATTTCTCATATTCCGCAGGGTCGCGCAGCCGGAAATCTGCCGACAGATCGACGATCTTCAGATCACGCGGGAGGTCCTTGATCACCGCCTGCGAGGTCGCATGCGGCAGCGCGCAGAAGGCGAGGTCCACATGCTCGAAATCGACATCCTCGATCCGGCAGAGATCGGGTAGGTCGAGATGGCGCAGGAAGGGGAAGACCTGTGCCATGGGTTGGTCCGCCTTGCGCTCGCCGGTAAGCGCGGTGATCTTCAGGTCGGGATGCGTAGCGATCAGACGGACAAGCTCGGCGCCGGTATAGCCGGAGGCGCCCAGAATGGCGATGGATTTGGTCATGTCTCAGGTCTCTCTGTCATGTGTCGCGCGAGGGGCAGCCGGGGGAAGCGCTCCGCGCGGGAGTATTTGGGACGAGATGAAGCTCAGGCAGCGCGAAAGCTGATCTGTCGTCGCAGGAATTGCGTGGCCTTCCGTGAGACATTGACTGGCTCGCCCGTGGTCAAAAAGGCGTTTTCCTTGCCCGTGCCCAGCATCTCGGGGCGGCGCTGCAGGTAGTCTTCAAGGCTCGCGGCGACAAGATTGGGTTGCGAATAGACATCGACCTGCGGGCCGAGCGCCTCGTGAAAGGCATGCTCCACCAGGGGATAATGGGTGCAGCCGAGCACGGCAGCCTCGGGGCGGGGCATGCGGCGCAGCAGCGCCTCGACATGGGAATGAACAAGCGCTTCGGCGAGTTGCATGTCGCCCATTTCGATGGCGTCCACTACGCCGCCACAGGGCTGGGCCTCGACATCGACGCCGATGGCGCGGAAAGCGAGTTCGCGCTGGAAAGCGCGGCTGGAGACGGTAGCAGGGGTAGCGAAGAGCGCGACATGTTTGACCGCGACCTCGCGCGGCGGAGAGTTGTCGCCCCATTGGCGTTCGGTCAGCGCCTCGATCAGGGGGACAAAAACGCCAAGCACCCGCTTGTCCGCTGGCACCCAGGTTTCCTGCATGCGCTTGAGTGCGGCAGCCGAGGCGGTGTTGCAGGCGAGGATCACCAGATCGCAGCCTTCGTCCCAGAGCCGTTCCACACCGGCGCAAGTCAGCGCAAAAATGTCATCGGCATCGCGCACGCCATAGGGCGTGTGCGCGTTATCCCCGAGATACACCAACGGGACATCAGGCAGGCGTTTAGTCAACGCGCCGAGGACGGTCAGCCCCCCAAGGCCAGAATCGAAAACACCAACTGCCATCTGCCCGCCTCCGGCACCAGAACTCCACCTTTGCATAGAGCCGAGACGGATGAAAATCCAGCCCGTTTGCGCCTATTCGGCGGCCATGGGCATTGACTGGGCCTGGAGCACCCCAAGCAGTTCTTCACGGCGCTTGGCAGCGGCTTCGGCATTGCGGTGCTTGACCGGACCAAAGCCACGGATCTGCAAGGGCAACTCGGCCAGCTCGACGGCGGTGCCATGAATCTCAGGGGTCACGCTGTTCAGGACCGTGGCCATGATATCTTCATATTCGCGGATCAAACGCCGCTCCATGCGCCGCTCGGCAGTATAGCCGAAGAGGTCAAGTGGCGTACCGCGCAGGGCTTTCATCCGAGCCAGGACCTTGAAACCCTTCACGATCCAGGGCCCGAAGCTGCGTTTGACCGGGCGGCCATCCGAACCCGTTCGCGACAGGAGCGGGGGAGCGAGATGGAAGCGGGGGGTAAAATCGCCTTCAAATTCCTCGCGCGCCTTGTCGAGACTGTCGAGATGCAGGCGGGCGACTTCATATTCGTCCTTGTAGGCAAGCAGCTTATGATACCCCTTTGCAATCGCTTCCTTCAAGCGGTCATCAGGGGCCTTGTCCACCAGCTTGCGGAACCTCTTGACCAGCCGTTTCGATTGATAGGCGGCCAGATGCTCTTCGCGCAGTCTGATTTTCTCGTCCAGCGACAGCGGTTTTTCGACGACTGTATCCGCCAGCATCTTGCCGGCGGCCTTTGGATGCACCACAGTCCAACGCCCGAGCGCGAAGGCGCGCGCATTGCGCTCGGTGGCGGTACCGTTCAACTCGATGGCGCGCAGAATCGCCTCCTCACTCAGCGGCACGAGGCTCATTTGCCAGGCGGCCCCGAGCACCATCATGTTCGAGAAGATACTGTCGCCGAGCAGTCGCTTCGCGAGGTCGGAATAGTCGAACAGGTGAACACTCTCGCCCAAACGCGATTGCAGCGCGATTTTCAGGTCTTCGGTCGGGATGCGGAATTCGGTGTTGCGGGTGAAATCGCCGGTGATTATCTCGTGACTGTTCACCGCCGCACCCGTCTGGCCCTTGCGCATCAGTCCGAGCGTCTTGGCCCCGGCGGTGACGACCAGATCGCCGCCGATGATGCAATGCGCCTCGCCCACGGCGACACGGATGGCAGAGATATCTTCGGGGCGGTTAGCGATACGGCAGTGGATATGCACCGCGCCGCCCTTCTGGGCGAGACCCGCCATCTCGATCAGCCCCGCGCCCTTGTCGTCCAGTTGGGCCGCTTGGGCAAGGATCGCGCCAACAGTCACAACGCCTGTGCCCCCTACCCCTGTGATGACAATGTTATGGGTGCCATCGATCTGCGGAAGTTCAGGGTCGGGGAGGTCGGGCAAATCCACCGATTGCGTGGCCGCCTTTTTCACCTTCGCGCCCTCAAGCGTGACGAAGGATGGGCAGAAGCCCTTGAGGCAGGAGTAATCCTTGTTGCAGGCGGATTGGTCGATCGCGCGCTTGCGGCCGAATTCGGTCTCAACCGGCACGATCGAGACGCAGTTGGACTGCACCCCGCAATCGCCGCAGCCTTCGCAGACGTCAGGGTTGATGAAGACGCGCGTTTCGGGGTCAGGAAACTGACCGCGTTTGCGGCGGCGGCGCTTCTCGGCGGCGCAAGTCTGCACATAGATGATGGCCGAGACCCCCTTGTGGGCGGCGCAATCCTTCTGCACGGCATCAAGATCGGCGCGCTTGTGCCATCCCACGGTTTGCGGAAAATCGGGGTGGTGGGGTTCTTCCTTCTCGTCGAACACGACCTCGATCTTGCCGACGCCCATGGCCGCGAGTTCATGCGCGATCTGGTCGGGCGAAAGGCCCCCCTCATTCTTCTGCCCGCCAGTCATGGCGACCGCGTCGTTATAGAGGATCTTGTAGGTGATGTTGGTGCCTGCCGCCAATGCCGCGCGGATCGCCTGCACGCCCGAGTGGTTATAGGTGCCGTCGCCGAGGTTCTGGAACACATGGTTGCGCGTCGAGAATGGGGCCTCACCGATCCAGTTCGCACCTTCGCCGCCCATATGAGTGAAGCCGACCGTGTTACGGTCCATCCATTGCACCATGTAGTGACAGCCGATGCCCGCATAGGCGCGGTGGCCCTCGGGCACCTTGGTCGAGGTGTTATGCGGGCAGCCCGCGCAGTAATAGGGCAGGCGCGCCGCCAGTTCAGGCGCATTGTCGGCGCGGCGCGCCTCGGCGAGCATGGCGAGGCCAGCCTTGACGCGGTCGGTTCCGCGGCCTTCCTCAATCAGAATGTCGCCGATCTTTTCTGCAATCAGAATCGGGTCGAGCGCGTAACGGGTCGGGAAGAGTTCGACCTGACGCCCGTTCTCCCATCTGTCGCCCTTGTGCCAGCCATAGACGCGACGGCCCCTGCGGTCATCGAAAATGGCTTCCTTTACCTGCACCTCGATCAGCTTGCGCTTTTCCTCGACCACGATGATCAACTCGAGCCCTTCCGCCCATTCGTGGAAGCCGTCCATGTCCAGCGGCCAGGTCTGCCCGACCTTATAGGTGGTAACGCCCAGCCGCTCGGCTTCTTCGGCGTCGATGCCCAGCAGAGAAAGCGCATGGACGAGATCGAGCCAGTTCTTGCCTGCCGCCACCAGACCGATCTTGGCGCCCGGTTTGCCATAGACGCGCTTGTCCATCCCATTGGCGCGGCTGAACGCCTCGGCGGCAAAGCGCTTGTAGTCAATCATCCGCGCTTCCTGCGCGACAGGCGTATCGGTCAGCCGGATGTTGAGTCCACCCTCGGGCATGGTGAAGTCTGGCGCGATGAACTGCATCCGGTGGGGGTTGCCATCGACAACCGCAGTCGCCTCGACGTTCTCCTTCATCGTCTTGAGCCCGACCCAGACTCCGGCAAAACGCGACAGCGCATAGCCGTAATGGCCGTAATCGAGAATCTCCTGCACACCGGCGGGCGAAAGCACCGGGATATAGGCATCCACCATCGCCCAGTCGGACTGGTGCAGCACGGTCGAGGATTCGCCGGTATGATCATCGCCCATCGCGACCAGAACGCCGCCATGTTTCGAACTGCCGGCCATATTGGCATGGCGAAACACATCGCCGCTGCGGTCCACCCCCGGCCCCTTGCCATACCATAGACCGAAAACCCCATCATACCGCCCTTCGCCGCGCAACTCGGCCTGCTGGGTGCCCCAGAGCGCGGTCGCGGCAAGGTCTTCGTTCAGCCCCTCCTGAAAGCGGACCTGAGCGCCTTCGAGCAGCTTTTTCGCACGGGTCATCTGGAGGTCCACCGCGCCCAAGGGCGAGCCACGATAGCCGGTGACATAGCCTGCCGTGTTCAGCCCGGCGGCGCGGTCACGCGCGGATTGTGCGAGCATCAGTCGGACCAGCGCCTGAGTGCCATTCAGCAGAACTGGCGTTTTCTCGATGTCGAAGCGATCGCTGAGCGCGATGTCCTGACGCCCCATGTGCACCTCCCGTTTGCAGCTGTTGCGTTTGCAGCAAGTATAGGTCAATAAATCTGACCTACAAAGCAGATTTTTACCCATCTGCGCTTTTGTGATCAGGAAAAAGCGCCTAGAACAAATCGATCACGATTTTGGAAACAGATTTGTCGGATGTTGCCTCATGGATTGGGACAAGCTCAGAATCTTTCATGCCGTGGCCGATGCGGGTAGCCTGACCCATGCTGGTGACGCGTTGCAGTTGTCACAATCGGCTGTCAGTCGGCAGATTCGAGCATTGGAAGAAGCCCTCGGGGCGACGCTGTTTCATCGCCATGCGCGCGGGCTGATTCTCACCGAACAGGGCGAATTGCTGTTTGATGCCACCAAGGCCATGTCGCAGACCCTGGAAGCGACCTCTGCGCGAATACGCGATACCGAAGATGAGGTGCATGGCGAACTGCGCGTCACCACGACGACCGGGTTCGGCACACTCTTTCTTGCCCCGCGCTTGCCAGCGCTTTACGCGCAATACCCGGACCTCAAGATCGACCTGATGCTGGAAGAACGGGTGTTGGACCTGCCGATGCGCGAGGCGGATGTCGCCATCCGCATGAAGGAGCCGAGCCAGGCCGACCTGATCCGCAAACGTCTGATGACCGTGAACATGCGGCTATATGCGTCGGCCGAGTATCTGCGCGCCAATGGAGCGCCGCGAACCATTGACGATCTGAGCGATTTTCGTCTGATCTCGCAGAATATCAATTCTGCGCAGGTAAGTGTCGGCATGGAACTGATTCGGCGCCTTACCGCGCGACAGTTGCGCTCGAGCTTTACCGTGAACAACTATTTCGGCGTGTTGCAAGCTGTGATCAACCATCTGGGGATAGGGCTGCTGCCCGATTATGTAAGCGAGGATTTCCCCGAACTGGTGCATGTTCTGCCCGAGATTGCCAGTGGGGATATCCCTGTATTTCTGGCGTTTCCCGAAGAGTTGCGCCATTCGCGGCGCATCGCAGCCTTTCGTGATTTCGTGGTTGAAGAGATCGTTGCCTATCGCCGCGCACGACAGATGTGAGCGCCAAATACAACTTAAGCATGAGACATGTTTGCAACGCATAGCGGCAATGTTGCGGGTGCAATATAATTTAACTTGCGTAATGGACAGGCAATCTCATATCTAAACCCAGACGTGATGACGATGTCTCACGTCCTTACCTCCCTGTTGGACTTTGGCCGGGCATTTTTGCTCGGCCTTTTTTTTCGCGGTTTCCTTCTGCCTAGAGGCCGACTTGGCCTGCAAAGGCCATCGCGGTTTTCTTAGATTGCCCAAAATCTGGGCGGTATTCTGCGAAAATGAACACTTGATCCAGCAGAAGCGCAAATTGGTATTTTTTGTTTGCCAGCGCATCGGCGCGGTGGGCCGAGCATTCCGAAATAAAAAAAATGCGACGCCGCTCCCTTGGGAGTTGGGTGCGGCGTCGAGGGTCTTTTGGTGTATGTTAATCGGGTCGCGCAGCGTCAGTTGCTGACCTGTGGTGAAGTGCGTGCGCGGTGCTCCGCAATGCCATCGCGTGACAATGCGCTCTTTTCGGTGGGTTTGTTGCGCATTTCTTCCATCGCGCGGGTGCTGAGATAGCCGAACACTGCCACAAAGCCCAGCGTGCCAAAGGTCAGAAAGCCAAGTGCCAGTTCCATGTCAGTCCTCCTTCATTTGGTTTCGTCACAACACTGTCTACGCAGCGCTGTCCAAACTGGATGACTCTGGATCAGAAGAAAAACCTATTATTTCAACTGGATACAACTGCATACTGCATTATGACCCTGCGCCAGAATGCCGCAGCGCAGCAAAAAAATTTCAATGGTTTCGGTTACCTAGAAGGTGCCGGTATGAGGCTCAGCGGGGCCGGAACAACAGCACAATCAGGATAAAATAAATTGCAAGACCAACTGGCCCAAAGGCCGCGGCTAGCAACGAGAGAACCAGAAGTAGCCCGATCACCCCGCCCGTTATGCGCCATTGACGCCCTGCCGGCAGGCTGGCGAGCCAGTCATGCATCTTCTGCATATCGCGCCCCGGTGAAAACCGCGCCAGAACAAGTGCCGCGACCCGGCGCGCATTGCCAGACAGGCTCGAAATCGTGCGCGCCATCTGCTCCTCCCGAAACTCACTGGCTGCCGCGAGGGGGTAGCACGTTGTCCTGTGTCCGAGCAACCCGCACCGTGTCTGGAGGGTTGATTGGGGCCTTTTGCTCAGCGGGTCTTTGGCATAAACACCCGCGCAAAGCCTCGCCAGCCAAGGATGCGACATGAGCGAACCCGACCTGACCGATGAATTGATTGCCGCGCACGGCCTGACACCGGAGGAATATGCGCGGGTTCTGGAGATTATCGGGCGGGAGCCGACATTCACCGAACTGGGCATCTTCTCGGCCATGTGGAACGAGCATTGTTCCTACAAGTCGTCGAAGAAATGGTTGCGCACGCTACCAACCTCTGGCCCGCAGGTAATCTGCGGCCCGGGTGAGAATGCGGGCGTTGTCGATATCGGCGATGGGCAGGCCTTGATCTTCAAGATGGAGAGCCACAATCACCCGAGTTACATCGAGCCCTATCAGGGGGCCGCGACCGGGGTGGGGGGCATTCTGCGCGATGTGTTCACCATGGGTGCGCGACCGATTGCAGCGATGAATGCGCTGTCTTTCGGCGAGCCTGCGCACCCCAAGACGGCGCATCTGGTGCGCGGGGTCGTAGAAGGGATCGGCGGCTATGGTAATGCCTTCGGCGTGCCGACGGTTGGCGGGGAAGTCCGGTTTCATCGCTCCTATAACGGGAATTGTCTGGTGAATGCCTTTGCTGCAGGGGTGGCAGAGGCAGACAGCATTTTCTATTCGGCGGCCTCGGGCGTGGGCATGCCGGTGGTATATCTGGGTGCGAAGACAGGGCGCGACGGGGTCGGCGGAGCGACCATGGCGTCGGCTGAGTTCGATGACATGATCGAGGAAAAACGCCCGACAGTGCAGGTGGGCGATCCGTTCACCGAAAAACGACTGCTTGAGGCGTGTCTGGAACTGATGGCCTCGGGCGCGGTGATCTCGATTCAGGATATGGGCGCTGCAGGGCTGACCTGTTCGGCGGTCGAGATGGGCGACAAGGGGCGGCTGGGCATCCGGCTGCAGCTTGACCATGTGCCGCAGCGCGAAACGGGAATGAGCGCCTATGAGATGATGCTCTCGGAAAGCCAGGAGCGCATGCTGATGGTTCTCAAGCCCGAGCGCGAGGCCGAGGCGCGTGCGATTTTCGAGAAATGGGATCTGGATTTCGCCATCGTCGGCGAGACGATTGCCGAGGACCGCTTCGTGATCCTGCATGGCAATGAGGTGAAGGCCAATCTGCCCTTGTCGGAACTTTCTTCGAGCGCTCCCGAATATGACCGGCCTTGGGTCGAAACGCCGGCTGCAGAGCCGTTGGGCGAGGTGCCCGAGATTGGTGCCATCTTCGGCTTGCGGGCGCTGATCGGAAGCCCATCTTATGCGCACAAGGCCTGGGTCTGGGAGCAATATGACACACAGGTAATGGGCGACACGATCCGCACCCCGGGGCTGGGCGCCGGGGTGGTGCGGGTGCATGGCACCGACAAGGCGCTGGCCTTCACCTCGGATGTGACACCTCGCTATGTGAGGACGAACCCGTTCGAGGGCGGTAAGCAGGCAGTTGCAGAGGCCTATCGCAACCTCTGTGCCGTGGGGGCGCGGCCTTTGGCCTCGACTGATAACCTCAATTTCGGCAACCCGGAAAAGCCCGAGATCATGGGCCAGTTGGTGGGCGCGATCAAAGGGATCGGAGCAGCCTGTGCGACTTTGGAGATGCCAATCGTGTCCGGGAATGTCTCGCTTTACAACGAGACTGACGGTCAGCCGATCTTGCCGACGCCGACCATCGGCGCTGTGGGGCTGATCGATCATGTCGATGAGATCATCGGCGGATTCCCGCAATTGGGCGATCTGGTGCTGGTGCTGGGCGAGACAAAGGGCCATCTGGGCCAGTCGGCACTACTGGCCGAGGCTTTGCGGACCGAAGCAGGCGACGCGCCGCCGGTGGATCTGGAGGCCGAGCGCGCGCATGGCGAGTTCCTGCGCGACAACCGCGCGCTTGTGAATGCGGCCACAGACCTCTCGGATGGTGGGCTGGCGCTGGCAGCCTTCGAGATGGCCGAGGCGGCGGGGCTGGGGGTGACACTTGACACGGGCGACACAGCACAACTCTTCGGCGAGGATCAGGCACGCTATCTCATCGCCTGCAATTTCGATCAGGCCGAGGCGCTCATGGTTGCTGCCGGAAAGGCCGGGGTGCCGCTGGCGCAGGTCGGGCGGTTCGGCGGCGATACTGTCCGGTTGGGGCGTGAGGAGGCGCCGCTTTCGGAACTCTCTGCGCTGTTTCGCGGGGCTTTTGCCGCTACTATCGAAAGTGCCTGAGGCCTGCTATTGTAGCAGTCTGGCATAAAGCACCCAGTCCGCCCCCCCCAGAACCGGGCCGTCGGCGTGTTTTGGAAGCGTTGCGACAATGGAAAACCCCTGCGCCTCATAAAGCGCCCGCGCGGCGTGTCGGTCGCTTGAGACGATCAGGCTGAGCGCTTGCCGCCCGGTGGTATGGGCCTGGCGCTCGGCGGCCTCCATGAGCCTTTGCGCAAGCCCCTGTCTGCGCCATTCGGGCCGGGTCGCGATGACATTGATATACCAGCTTCCCGGAACCCGCTGCTCCAGCGCAACGAGCGGGCGCACAGGTGCAGGCAAGCTATCCAGCTCGACCGGCTCGGGCGCATCCGGGAGTGGGTATCCGAGCAGCCCGGCGATGACATGGTTCTCCGGCGTTTCGGCGACGAATGCGTTGCGCCATGAAAACCCGCCCTCTTCTCGCCGGGCCCGACGGCGACCTACGCTGCGCAGGTCCTCGCCGGGCTCTGCCATCTGATGCCAGAGATATTCCGGAAGGCCATCACCAGCCATCAGGATGAGATCGACCAGCGCATCGGCATCCCCGGCGCTGGCAGTGCGGAATGTACACGTCTCCTTTGTCATCGCGGCTCCTCCTGTGCCGGTCACGCGCAGGCTCTGCGCGACCTGCGAAAGGGGCGCCATAGCGGCAGCCTGCAGCGCTTGATTATGCCTTGTCCGAGGGTTAGTTTTGCTCAAAAGACACGAGATGGCCAGAATACAAGGACAAACAGATGGCGATCACGGCATCGGAACTGGAAAACCTGCTGCGCGACGGCTTCCCCAAGGCGCAGATCACGATTACCGACCTCGCTGGTGACGGCAACCACTACGCAGCAGAGGTGATCGACGAGAGCTTTCGCGGGCTGAACCGCGTCCAGCAACAGCGCGCGGTCTATGCCGCGCTGAAAGGCAAGATGGATGGCAACCATGGCGAATTGCACGCCCTTGCCCTGACCACCAAAGCCCCCGATTGAGACTGAGAGGATAAATGAAATGAGCGCAGTGGACCAGATCCGCGAGACCGTCGAGAAGAACGATGTGGTACTGTATATGAAGGGCACCAAAACCATGCCGCAATGCGGTTTCTCCAGCCGTGTGGCAGGTGTGTTGAATTACATGGGCGTCGAGTATCAGGACGTGAATGTTCTCGCCGATGACGCGATTCGACAGGGAATCAAGGATTTCTCGGACTGGCCGACCATCCCGCAGCTTTACGTGAAGGGCGAGTTCATCGGTGGTTGCGATATCGTGACCGAGATGACGCTGTCGGGCGAATTGGACCAGATCCTTGCGGATAAGGGCGTTAGTTTCGACAAGGATGCCGCCGAAAAGATCCGCGAAGCAAATGCCTGATCAGCGTGCCTTCGTGCGATTGGCATGCCACAATTGCCATTTGCGCGAGGGGTTCACGACCCTGTCCACGGCCGCCTGCCGCTAATCTCTTGCACGGAGCGGGTCTGACCGCGCGCATTGATGGCGAGCGCGCCGCTGTGACGCAGCTCGCGCGGCGTAATCAGTCGGCATGGATATTGGCCCTCTGGCGCTGGTTGCGAGGTCACGACTATGCGCTCAGCCACGCATATGTCCTCCAGCAGCGCCAACCCTCGCCGGCCCGCCAAATGCACCACATCCAGCCCGCTCGCACGCAGATGCGTGACAGTTGCGCGCGGATCGGCACCGCTGCGGGCGAAGGCCGTGGCTTGATCTGCGCTGTCGCCATCGGCCCGAAGCCAGGCCGCGGCGGCGAAACTTCCGCCGCGTGCACGGCTGAGCATGCGTCCATCTGGCCCCGTCAGTCCAACGATCGCGCCTTCGGGCGCAATCAGTAGCAGAGGGCGCGGCGTCTCAGCCCAATTCCATGCAGCCAAGGCAATCACCCATATGCCTGCCCAGCGAGCGAGCCCTTGCCAGATGATCAGCCAAAGTGCCCCCAGTGCCATGACGGGCAGCACCCAAGGTGCTGGTTGGACGACAGGCATCACGGCGCCGTCCAGCGCGCTGACACCGGCTGAGACGCGCAGGATCCAGTCGATGGCGGGCCCCATGACTGCAAGCCCCAGACCCTGCAGGCCGAAGGGCGTGAGCAGGGCTGCCAGAACGGCCGAGGGCATTACGACAAGCCCCATCAATGGCACAGCGAGAAGATTGGCGATAAGCCCGTATTCTGCCAGTCGGTTGAAGCTTGCTGCGGCTACTGGGGCCGTCGCGACTCCTGCCACGACCGAACAGAGCACAACGCTGATTGCGGGCCAGGCCCAGCGTGGAATGCCGTTGCGCCACGTGCGTTCGGTTGAGAGCCAGCGGAACACGGCGACGAGGGCGATTGTGGCGGCGAAGCTCATCTGAAAGCCTGCCTGCACCAGTGCCTCGGGGCGCAGCAACAGAATCAATGTCGCAGCCATTGCGACCGAGCGAAGGGAAATTGCACGCCGATCGAGCAGGATAGCGGTCAGCATGACGGCCACCATGATAAAGGCCCGCTCGGTCGCGACATTGCCGCCCGAAAGCAAGAGGTAGAACCCACCTGCGCCCAGCGCGCCGAGGGCGGCAATCTTGCGGATCGGCAGGCGTAGGGCGAACGCCGGGATCAAGGCGAGCAGCAGCCGCAACAGTCCGAAGACGAAGCCAGTGAGCAGCCCCATATGTAGCCCCGAGATGGCCAGAAGATGCGCGAGGTTGGAGCGACGCAGCTCTTCCATTCGGACCTGCGGGATGCCCGAGCGGTCGCCGGTCAGGATGGCGGCGGCAAAGCCGCCGCGGTCGCCCGGCATCTGTGCTTGTACGGCGGTGGAAATCTGCATGCGCAGCCGGTGTATGTGCAGTCCTGCGGCGCCTTCGGTCGCGGGGACGGCTGTCAGAACCGGCACACGGGTATAGCCTACTCCGCCCAGCCGCTCAAACCAGGCAAGGCGGCGAAAGTCGAAACCGCCGGGCTCGGAGGGCGCGGGTGGGGGCGAGAGATGGGCGGTGCTCATCACGCGCAGGCCGGGTTCTGGGGTGATGAAGCCCTGCTGGCCGTGGAGCGTGAAGCGGATGCGCTCGGGTGTGCGTTCGGCTGGTAGGTTTTCGAGCACGACCTGATCGAGCGTGAGCCGCAGCGCATCGGACTGCGCGCGGTCGATTTTGACGATCCGCCCCTCGACCGGTCCGAAATAGCGATAGTCGAGCACTGGCGCGGCAACGTAATGCGCACGCTGGCCGGCGATCATCAGCCCTGCGCCGACCAGTGCCGGGGCGATCAGCAGCGGGCTCAGGTCTGGCGGGGCGCGCCATGCGAGCAGGAGGAGCACCGCGGCGCCAGCCGCGAGGGCTGTCCATTCAAGGGCGAGGGGCTCCCGGGGCAGGGCAAAATAGCAGCCTATCCCGATAGCGAGGAGGACGGGCACGAAAAGAAACAGCCGCCCGCACTGGGCGGCGATTGCGTGGAGCGGCCAGTTCAACGCAGACGGTAGGGCTTGCCGGAAAAAGGTCAGTGCATGCACCCTTGTTTCCATCCCCGCTGTTCCCTAGAACTCAGTGCAAGCCTACCTCAAAACTGGTTTCCAAAAGGTTAAACTCCGCTCATGTCTGCTGCTTCTGTCGTTACGCGTTTCGCCCCATCGCCCACGGGTTTTCTGCATATCGGTGGTGCGCGCACGGCGCTGTTCAACTGGCTTTACGCGCGCGGGCGGGGCGGCCAGTTCCTGTTGCGGATCGAGGATACGGACAGCGCGCGCTCGACGCCCGAGGCGACCGAGGCGATCCTGGCGGGGCTACGCTGGCTGGGACTGGACTGGGACGGTGAGCCGGTGAGCCAGTTCGCCCGCGCCGACCGTCATGCCGAGGTCGCGCGCGAGATGCTGGCGGCAGGACGGGCCTACAAGTGTTTTGCGACGCAGGAGGAGATCGAGGTCTATCGCGAGGCCGCGCGCGCCGAGGGGCGCTCGACGCTCTATCGCTCGCCCTGGCGTGATGCTGATGCAGCAATGCACCCGGATGCGCCCTATGTCATCCGCGTCAAGGCGCCGCTGGAGGGTGAGACCATTATCCTCGATAAAGTTCAGGGGGATGTGCGCATCCGCAATGATCAGCTTGATGACATGGTGCTGCTGCGTTCGGACGGGACTCCGACCTACATGCTGGCAGTTGTGGTCGATGACCATGACATGGGTGTGACGCATGTCATCCGGGGTGATGATCATCTGAACAATGCCGCGCGGCAGATGCTTGTCTATACCGCGATGGGCTGGGAGGTGCCTGTCTGGGCGCATATTCCGTTGATCCATGGCCCCGATGGCAAGAAGCTCAGCAAGCGGCATGGAGCGCTGGGGGTCGAGGAATACCAGGCGATGGGCTACCCGGCGGCGGCGATGCGCAATTACCTTGCGCGTCTGGGCTGGAGCCACGGCGACGACGAGTTCTTTTCCGATGAACAGGCGCTTGAATGGTTCGACCTGCCGGGCATCGGCAAGTCACCGGCGCGGCTGGATTTCAAGAAGCTCGACCATCTGACGGCACAGCATATGAGCGTGGCCGACAATGCTGCGCTGCTGCATGAACTGGAGACCTATCTGGCTGCAACCCGCGCCGAGCCGCTAACGGCAGAACAGAAAGATGGGCTTGCACGGGCCATGCCTCTGGTCAAGGACAAGGCCAAGAACTTCGATCAACTTATTGAAAAAGCGCGTTTTGTTATGGTGACGCGACCCGTCGAATGCGATGAAAAGGCTGCAAGGGCGCTCGATAATGTATCCCGTGGTATACTGAAAGAATTGACGCCGCGCCTGCAAACTGCTACGTGGAAGCGAGATATTCTGGAGGGGGAGATTGCTGCGCTGGCCGAATCGTATGGTCTTGGGCTTGGCAAGCTGGCACAACCTCTTCGGGCGGCACTTGCGGGCCGGACTTCGAGCCCCAGCGTCTTTGACATGATGGTTGTTCTGGGCCGTGAGGAAACACTCGCCCGGATCAACGATGCAACGACCTAAAGGATGGCGGGCTCAGAGTCTGTCTATCCTTGGGTTCTGGGTTGCCAGCGACGCATTAGGCGCGCGGGCTTGAGCGAAAGGGTGGTCAATGGCAGGCACTGAGGACAAAGCGACACTAACAATCGGCGACAAGGTCATTGACCTGCCCGTGCTGAAACCGTCTGTCGGCCCCGATGTGGTGGATATCCGCAAGGTATACGCGCAGGCGGATGTATTCACCTACGATCCGGGATTCACCTCGACGGCATCCTGTTCTTCGACGATCACCTATATCGATGGTGACGAGGGCGAGTTGCTGTATCGCGGCTATCCGATTGATCAGCTGGCCGAGAAGTCGCATTTCCTCGAGACGTGTTACCTGCTGCTTTACGGCGAATTGCCCTCGGCGGAAGACCTCGAAGATTTTGAGACGCGCGTGACACGCCACACCATGCTGCATGAGCAGATGCAGTATTTCTTCCGCGGGTTCCGTCGTGACAGCCACCCGATGGCAATCATGACCGGCGTGGTGGGCGCGATGTCGGCCTTCTACCATGACAGCACTGACATCAGCGACCCTTGGCAGCGCGAGGTCGCCGCGATCCGGATGATCGCGAAGATGCCGACAATTGCGGCCTGGGCCTACAAATACTCCATCGGTCAGCCCTTCGTTTACCCCAAGAACAGCCTCGATTACGCCGGCAACTTCCTTAATATGTGCTTCTCGGTACCGGCCGAGGAGTATGTGGTCAACCCGATCCTGAGCCGCGCGATGGACAGGATCATGATGCTGCATGCCGATCATGAACAAAATGCCTCAACCTCGACCGTGCGGCTGGCGGGGTCATCGGGAGCGAATCCTTTCGCCTGTATCGCGGCTGGCATTGCCTGCCTTTGGGGGCCGGCGCATGGCGGTGCGAATCAGGCCTGCCTCGAGATGCTGCGCGAAATCGGAACCGTTGATCGGATCCCCGAATATGTTGCGAGGGCAAAGGACAAGAACGACCCGTTCAAGCTGATGGGCTTCGGTCACCGGGTTTATAAGAACTTTGACCCGCGCGCCAAAGTGATGAAGCAATCCGCCGATGAGGTGCTGGGGCTTCTGGGGATCGAGGATAACGAGACCCTGAAGATCGCCAAGGAACTGGAGCGGATCGCGCTGGAGGACGAGTATTTCGTCGAGAAAAAGCTCTATCCGAATGTGGATTTCTACTCGGGTATCATCCTCGAAGCGATGGGTTTCCCGACAGCGATGTTTACGCCGATTTTTGCCTTGTCGCGTACAGTAGGATGGATTTCGCAGTGGAAAGAGATGATCTCCGATCCAGAGCAGAAGATCGGTCGACCGCGTCAGCGCTACACAGGCGCGCCGCGCCGCGATTATACCGAAATCGAAACGCGCTGAACTCCTTGGTCCTATCTAACTGCGCCGTCCCTGCAGGGGCGGCGTCTTTCCTTTCTGGAGAGTAGTCAGGATGCCCGCGCTGTCAGCTGTTTGCCGAAGGTGCACTTATGCATTGCCAAGCCGAAACGCACCTCGATCCTTTCTTTCAACTCCACCCGCCGTCACGCTGCGAAGCTCATGAGCCGAATGCTCTGTTCCTGAGATCGCAACTGCCATCAAGCCCTTGCTCTTGCAGCGACGGGGAGCCACAGAATGAGGCCGAAGGTAATCCCTCGACCGTCAAACTCAAAAGCCGTTGGTATCGGTCCCCGCCATCTACTCTACTGGACGGTCACAACTCCTCGACCATCACCACACCATCGAGCGATTTCACGGCGCCACGGATCTGCGGCGTGATCGCGAATTCAGCGCCGGTCTCGATCTCGTATTCCTGCCCCTTGTCACGGTCTGTGACACAGAACCAAAGCGGACCGCGCGACCGCGCAGGCCCTTGCTGGTAGCGCGCCAGCACTGAAGCAACGGTTTTGATCGTGCCTGCATCCTCGACATGTACGCGCAGCCCGGCCGCGCCAGCATCGGCAACGACCGTATCAACCGGCTGCACACCGCGTGCGAGCAGTTTCAGCGTTTCGGCCTCCATCGTGGCCTCGACCGTCAGCACCACATTTGCACCTGCTTCCAGATATTGCCGCCCAGCCTCAAGCGTGTCGGAGAAGACGGTCACCTCATAGAGCCCGGTCGGGTCGGAGAGTTGGACGAAAGCGAAACGGTTTCCGCGCGCCGATTTGCGCTCCTGTCGGGCCGAGACAGCACCGGCGATCTTGGCCACCAGCGGCGCCTGAGCCGCGCGTTTCTCGATTTCGGCCAACGTGAGCACCTGTTTGCGCCGCAAAGGCCCTGCGTAGTCATCAAGCGGATGGCCGGAAAGGTAGAAGCCAACTGCCTGATGTTCTTGCGCCAGGCGTTCCGTGGGCAGCCAGTCCTCGACCGAAGGGAGGCGCGGCTCGGGAATGTCTTCGCCCGCTTCACCAAAGAGCGAGACCTGATTGGAGGCGCGGGCATCAAAGATGGCGGCAGAGTAACTCACCAGCGCGTCGAGACTGTCGAAAACGCGCCTGCGGTTGCGGTCAAGCACATCAAAGGCACCCGCCCGCGCCAGCATCTCGAGCGAGCGCTTGCCGACGCGTTTCAGGTCAACCCGGCGGGCGAGGTCGAAGAGTGTGGCGAAGGGCTTGTCCGCGCGCCCGTCCACGATCAGCCGCATCGCCTCGACGCCCACATTCTTGAGCGCGCCCAGCGCATAGACCAGCGCACCGTCCTGCACATCGAAGCGCGCACGCGAACGATTGACGCAGGGCGGGATGACGGGGATTTCCATGCGGTCGACCTCGCGCTTGTAGATGGCGAGCTTGTCGGTCAGATGCAGGTCGCAATTCATCACACCGGCCATGAATTCGACCGGGTGGTTCGCCTTGAGCCAGGCGGTCTGATAGCTGACAACAGCATAGGCGGCGGCGTGTGATTTGTTGAAGCCGTAATTGGCGAATTTCTCCAGCAGGTCAAAGACTTCAGCCGCTTTCTTTTTTTCCACCCCATTGGCCAGGGCGCCTTCGACGAATTTGGGCCGTTCCTTGGCCATTTCCTCGGCGATCTTCTTGCCCATGGCGCGGCGCAACAGATCGGCCTGCCCGAGGCTGTAGCCTGCCATGACCTGTGCGATCTGCATCACCTGTTCCTGATAAACGATGATGCCCTGGGTTTCCTCAAGGATGAAGTCGATCGACGGGTGGATGGATTCGAGCGGCTTCAAACCGTTCTTCACCTCGCAATAGGTCGGGATGTTTTCCATCGGGCCGGGGCGGTAGAGTGCCACCAGCGCCACGATATCCTCGATGCAGGTGGGTTTCATGCGCCGCAGCGCATCCATCATACCCGAGCTTTCGACCTGGAACACGGCAACTGTGCGGGCCGAGGCGTAGAGCTTGTAGGTGGCCTCGTCATCCAGCGGAATGGCGTTGATGTCGAGATCGACCCCGCGGCGCTTGAGCAGATCGACCGCGTTCTGGATCACGGTCAAGGTTTTCAGCCCAAGAAAGTCGAATTTTACCAGTCCTGCCTGTTCCACCCATTTCATGTTGAACTGGGTTGCGGGCATGTCCGAGCGCGTGTCGCGGTAGAGCGGCACCAACTGGTCGAGCGAGCGGTCGCCGATCACGACACCGGCAGCATGAGTGGAGGCGTTGCGCAACAGCCCCTCGATGCGCGAGGCATGGGTTAGCAGACGGTCCACCACCTCTTCGGCCTTGGCGGCCTCGCGCAGGCGCGGCTCATCGGCCAGCGCCTTTTCGACACTGACGGGCTTCACCCCTTCGACCGGGATCAGCTTGGAGAGCTTGTCAACCTGACCATATGGAAGTTGCAGCACGCGACCGACATCGCGCACGGCGGCCTTGGACAAAAGCGCGCCAAAGGTGATGATCTGGCCGACCTTGTCATGACCGTATTTTTCCTGCGTGTAGCGGATCACCTCTTCGCGGCGGTCCATGCAGAAATCGATGTCGAAATCGGGCATCGACACGCGCTCGGGGTTCAGGAAGCGCTCGAACAGCAGGTTGTAGCGCAAGGGGTCCAGATCGGTGATGGTCAGCGCATAGGCCACCAGCGAACCGGCGCCTGAGCCGCGCCCTGGTCCAACCGGAATGTCCTGCTCCTTGGCCCATTTGATAAAATCGGCCACGATCAGGAAGTAGCCGGGAAAGCCCATGCCCTCGATAATGCTTAGCTCGAATTCCAGCCGTTTATCGTAATCCTTGACCGGGGCAGCGTGGGGAATGACCTTGAGCCGCTCTGCCAGCCCCTCCTTGGCCTGACGGCGCAGCTCCTCGACCTCGTCCTCGGCAAAGCGCGGCAGTATAGGCGCGCGTTTCTCGGCTTTGTAGGCGCAGCGGCGCGAGATCTCGACCGTGTTTTCCAGCGCCTCGGGCAGGTCGGCGAAGAGCGTGGCCATTTCCTCGGGTGATTTCAGGTAATGCTGTGGGGTCAGGCGGCGGCGCGGGGCGGATTGATCGACATAGCTGCCCTCCTTGATGCACAAGAGGGCATCATGGGCCTCATACATATCCGGGTCGGGGAAATAGGCGTCATTGGTCGCCACAAGCGGTAGGTCCATCGCATAGGCCATCTCGACAAAAGCGCGCTCGGTCACACGCTCGCCTTCCATCATCTGGCCACCAGTATCGGCATGGCGCTGCAATTCCACATAGAGCCGGTCAGGGTAGATCGCAGCAAGCTGTTCCATCATGGCGCGGGCGCGCGCCATCTGATTGGTCTGGATCAACCGCCCAACCGGCCCATCGGCCCCGCCCGAGAGGCAGATCAGCCCTTGGGAATGCTGCGCTAGCTCTTCGACCGTGACCTGCGGCACGGGTCGGTCCTTTGGCAGATAGAGGCAGGAGTTGAGTGCCAGCAGGTTCTGATAGCCAGTCTCGGACTGCGCCAGAAGGACGATGGGTGCGGGAAAACGGAGTTTCTCGCCGGGGGCTACAGGGTCATAGGCAACCGATATCTGGCAGCCGAGGATCGGCTGCACGCCCAGCCCCGATGCGAGAACCGAAAATTCCAGCGCGCAGAACAAGTTGTCTGAATCGGTCACGGCGATGGCCGGGTAGCCTTTTTCGGCGCAGGTCTTGACCAGTTTCTTGAGCGGCAGCGCACCTTCGAGGAGCGAATATTCACTATGGGTGCGCAGATGGATGAAGCGGGGCAAATCACTCATGTGGACACTCTAGGTTCAGCCCCGAATGCGCGAAAGAGGAAATTGCGTTTGCTGGATAATCTGTTCAGCATGTTCGTGCGGCCGCACAACCATGCCATGTAAATGCAATAATTACGTCAGACGCTCAACACTTTATTGACCTTGTCGGTGTTTAATCGGAAAAGTTTCGAAAAATACGGATGTTGCTGGCGCGGATGGAGATGTGAACAGTCTGATTTCCAGACGGGGTCTGTTGCTGGGCGCCGCAGCGGTTTCGCTGTCTGGTTGTGCCGTTGCGCGCGGTGCGCCGACGCGCAGCGAAGTCATCGCCAGAGCCGGGAGCGAGGATGCGGGTTTCGTGCTCGAACTCGTGACGCGCGAGCGGCTGTCGCTATATCCGCGCTGGGCGCGTGACCCGTATCTCGCACAGACCGGCTGGCCCGCCTCTGGCAGGTCCCTAAGCGACCAGCGGCTTGCCCCCGGAGACGAGTTGATCCTGCGCATCTGGGATGCTGAAGAAACCTCGCTAATTACGGCAAGCGACGCGCCGTTTTCGGACCTGTCGAATGTGGTGGTCACCAGCAATGGCACTGTGACTCTACCCTATATCAACACGGTGCAGGTTGGTGGGCTGACTGCCGAGGCCGCGCGAGAGCGGCTGCAAGAGCAGTTGACCAGCATCACGCCTTCGGCGCAGGTGCAGCTTTCGGTGCGTCAGGGGCGGCGCAATTCGGTTGATCTGCTGGAGGGCGTGGCGAAACCTGGCAGCTACCCATTAACCGAGCGCAACCTTCCCCTGTCGAACCTAATCTCGGCCGCGGGCGGTGCGCGAGAGGGGCTGCGCAACCCGCAGGTGCAGATCATGCGCGGTGGCCAAGTCTATCGCAGACCCCTGCGCCAGGTTCTGACCACCCCCTCGATGGATGCCTTGCTGCAGGGCGGTGATAGGGTTCTGATCGAACCTGACCCCCGCAGCTTCAAGGCGCTGGGCGCTGCCCAGCGAGAAGAGGTCATCGGATTTGATGCAGAAAAGGTCAGCGCGTTGCGTGCGCTCTCACTAATGGGTGGAATGGCCGACACCCGCGCGGATCCGCGCGGCATTCTGGTGTTGCGGCGTTATGCGTCGCTAGACCATGGCGCGCCAGCCGCGCGCGTCGTGTTCAGCTTCGATCTGACCAATGCCGATGGCATGTTCAGCGCCGATGAGTTCCCTTTGAAGGATGGCGATATTGTCATGGCCACGCAGGCCCCGGCGACCACAACCGCCCGGGTGCTCGCCCTGCTTGGAGCGGCTATCGGGGTTGGTCGCGTGGCGCAGAACCTCTGACGTGCGCTGATTATCAATGAGGCATTGAATCAGTCTCAACACACTGACGTGAGTTTTCCCTTGTTTTGAGAGCCGCACACGGGTTTCTTCATGCAAGTGCGAAAAATCGCCGCGGACAGGGGGAGTGAGACCATGCGCCATACTTTGCTGCAGCTTCAAGGGCTGAGCAAATCCTACCCCGGCGTCAAGGCCAATGATGACATCTCCTTCGCGATCGGCGAGGGGCAGATGCATGCGCTTCTGGGCGAGAATGGCGCGGGCAAGTCCACGCTGGTCAAGATGATCTACGGTCTGGTGCGGCCCGACGCGGGCGAGATGAGGTTGCGCGGGGCGCCGTTTGCACCCTCGCAGCCATCTGAGGCGCGACAGAATGGTGTGGCGATGGTGTTTCAGCATTTCAGTCTGTTCGATGCGCTGGATGTGGCCGAGAATGTCGCGCTGGGTATGGAGAACCCGCCGCCCCTGCGCGATCTTGCCGCGCGCATTCGGGATGTGTCGGAGGAATACGGTTTGCCTCTGGACCCATCGCGGCTGGTGGGCGAGTTATCGGCGGGGGAGCGGCAGCGGGTCGAGATCGTCCGTTGCCTGCTGCAGGACCCGAAACTTCTGATCATGGATGAGCCGACCTCGGTGCTCACCCCGCAGGAAGTCGAAATACTGTTCCGCACCCTGCGCAAACTCTCGAGCGAAGGGACAGCCATCCTCTACATCTCGCACAAGCTGGAGGAAATCCGCGCGCTGTGTGACGAGGCGACGATCCTACGCGGCGGCAAGAAGGTCGCGACCTGCGACCCGCGGGAGAAATCGGCGCGCGAGCTGGCCGAACTGATGGTCGGCCAATTGCTGACCCCGCCCGAGCGCCCCGAGCGCCCCTTTGGCGAGGTGGTGCTGGAGGTCGAGAAGCTGTCGTTGAAGTCGAACAACCCTTTCGGCACTTCGCTCAAGGACATCTCTTTGCAGCTACGTGCGGGCGAGGTGCTGGGAATTGCCGGGGTGGCAGGCAACGGGCAGGATGAATTGCTGCTGATGCTGTCGGGTGAGTTGCTTGCGCCCGCAGGGCAGGTCAGGCTCAAGGGCGCGCCGATTGGCGATCTCGAGCCCAACACCCGCCGCGCGCTGGGTCTGGTGGCCGCGCCAGAAGAGCGGCTTGGTCACGCGGCGGCGCCGGATATGAACTTGACCGAGAATGCGCTTTTGTCTGGTTCGGGGCGCAAGAGGCTGGAGAAAGGTGGTTTCATCGACTGGGGTGGAGCCGAGCGCTTCGCCCGCGAGATTATAACGCGTTTCGATGTGCGCACCCCGGGGCCGCATGTTCTGGCCCGGGCGCTGTCGGGCGGCAACCTGCAGAAATTCGTCATCGGGCGCGAAATCGAACTCGACCCGGATGTGATCGTGGTCAATCAGCCGACATGGGGCGTGGATGCGGCGGCCGCAGCGACCATCCGGCAGGCTCTGCTCGATCTGGCAGGAAAGGGCGCGGCGGTGCTGGTGATCAGTCAGGACCTCGACGAGTTGCTGGAGGTCGCCGACAGTTTCGCTGCGCTGAACGAGGGGCGGCTGACGCCCGTGCGCCCGGCCAAAGGGCTGACGGTAGAGGAGATCGGGCTGATGATGGGGGGTGCAGGGGATATGCATGTAGCCCATGAGGCCGCCGAATGATCCGGCTGGAGAAACGCAAGGAGCCGTCGAAATTCTGGCGCATTGCCAATCCGTTTCTGGCTGTTCTGCTGACTATGCTGGCAGGCGGCATAATGTTTGCGGCGTTGGGCAAGGATCCGATTGCCGCCATTCGCCTGATCTTCTTTGACCCGATCTTCTCCGAGACATTCGCCAGCTATTCGCGACCACAATTGCTGATCAAATCGGCACCGCTGATCCTCATCGCCGTCGGGCTCGCCATCGGCTTTCGGGCGGGCATCTGGAATATCGGGGCCGAGGGGCAATACATCATCGGCGCGCTGTTCGGCGCGGGGGTCGCGCTGGCGTTCTTTCCGCAGCCGGGCTGGTATATCTTTCCGCTAATGGTGATTGCAGGGGCGTTCGGGGGCTTTCTCTGGGCGATGATCCCCGCGATCCTCAAGACGCGCTTCAATACCAACGAGATTCTCGTCTCACTGCTGCTGGTCTATGTCGCTGAACGGATCCTCGCAGCGATGGCGCTGGGCCTGATGCGCAACCCAGACCAGCCGGGGTTTCCCGGCTCGCGCGATCTGCGCCGCTATGAGGCGGCGCATAATGCCGAACTGATCGCAAATACGGGCATTCACTGGGGTGTGGTAGCCGCGCTGATTGCCGTCATCTTCGCCTATGTCATGATGACACGACACTTGTTGGGCTTCCATGTCCAGCTTGCAGGGCAAGCCCCGCGCGCTGCCCGCTTTGGTGGTGTCTCGCCTGCGCGGCTGGTGGTGATCTGCCTTGGCATTGCGGGCGCACTGGCCGGACTCGCCGGCATGTTCGAGGTCTCGGGACCCGGTGGGCAGGTGCGGATCGAATTCGCCAGCGGCTATGGCTTCACGGCCATTATCGTGGCTTTTCTTGGTCGCCTCAATCCGCTGGCCATCGTGTTTGCCGGGCTGCTGTTGGGGCTGACCTATATCGGGGGTGAACTGGCGCAGATGATGTTGCAGATCCCTGGTGCGGCGATTCAGGTGTTCCAGGGGATGCTCCTCTTCTTCCTGCTCGCGCTCGATTTCCAGACCAATTACCGCATTCGCCTGACACGAGGAGCTCGCGCATGATCCTGGGGTCTATCAATCCTGCTGTCCTGATGGCCGCGCTTATGGTGGCGGCTACGCCGATCCTGCTGGCGGCGATCGGCGAGTTGGTGGTGGAAAAGGCCGGCGTGCTCAATCTTGGCGTCGAGGGCATGATGATCATGGGCGCTTGCATCGGCTTCATTGTCGCAGTGAATACTGGCAGCCCAATAATTGGCTTCGCCGGGGCCGCGTTGGGGGGCATGGCGCTGGCGCTGCTCTTTGCCTTGCTGACACAGGCGCTGATGACCAATCAAGTGGCCTCCGGGCTCGCACTGACGCTGTTCGGGTTGGGGCTGACGGCGCTGCTGGGGCAGCAATATGTTGGCATCACCCCGCCGCGCACGCCGCGGCTTGACCTTGGGCCACTAGCGGAAATTCCGTTCCTCGGCCGCGCCTTCTTTCGGCACGATATCGTGGTCTATCTCAGCATCGTGCTGGTGGGCGCTGTCTGGTGGTTCCTGAAATACTCCCGCGCGGGCATGATCCTGCGTGCTGTGGGAGAGAACCATGATGCAGCCCATGCACTCGGCTATAACGTCAAGCGGGTGCGCGTGCTTGCGATCCTGTTCGGCGGGGCCTGCGCGGGGCTGGGTGGGGCCTATCTCTCGCTGATCCGCGTGCCGCAATGGACTGAGGGCATGACCGTGGGCGCAGGCTGGATCGCGCTCGCGCTGGTGGTGTTCGCGAGCTGGCGGCCATGGCGTGCGCTGGCGGGTGCCTATCTCTTTGGCGGGGTCGTCGTACTTCAGTTGAATCTGCAGGCCGCCGGGGTCCGCATTCCGGTCGAGTACTTGTCAATGTCACCCTACCTGATAACCATTCTGGTGCTTGTGATCATTTCCTCGGGCAAGGGGCGCGGGTCGCTGAATGCGCCTGGCTCACTGAACCGACCTTTCCACGCCTCAAACTGAGGCTTAACGCTGCCAACAGGGAGACCATCCATATGAAGAAACTGCTGACAGCCGCTGTGCTGAGTGCTGCACTCGCCACACCGGCGCTGGCCGACACCACAAAGGCCGGCTTCATCTACATCGGCCCGGTCGGTGATTTCGGCTGGACTGCCGGGCATGACCGCGCGCGGCGCGAAATGGCCGAACACTTCGGGGACGCCGTCGAGACGACCATTGTCGAAAATGTCGATTACGGTGCCGATGCCGAGCGGGTCATGACCCAAATGGCGATTTCGGGCACGGATGTAATCTTCGCGGCGTCCTTCGGTTATGGTCCTGATGTAAACTCCGTGGCTGGGCGCTTCCCCGATGTCGCTTTCCAGCACGCGACCGGGTACATTCAGGACCACCCGAATATCTCGCTTTATGACGCGCGCTTCTATGAGGGCCGTGCCGTGTTGGGACATATCGGGGGCAAAATGACCGAAACCAACACGATTGGCTACATCGCCTCTTTCCCTATTCCGGCAGTGATCGCTGGGATCAACTCGGCCTATCTGCACGCCAAGGCCGTCAACCCGGATATCCAGTTCCGCATCATCTGGACCTATAGCTGGTTCGACCCGGCGCTGGAGGCTGACGCTGCCGAAACCCTGATCGAGCAGGGCGCAGATGTCATCATGCAGCACACCGACTCCACAGCCGCCATTCGCGTGGCGGAGGATGCGGGCGTCATGGCCTTTGGCCAAGCCAGCGATATGACGCAGTTCGGGCCGAATGCGCATCTGACCGCCATCGTGGACAACTGGGCGCCCTACTACATTTCCCGCGTGCAGGCTGTGATGGACGGAACATGGGAGGCGCAGAATTCCTGGCTGGGCTTTGCCGATGGCATCATCGAGATGGCACCTTGGAATGACCGCATCCCGGCTGAATTGCAGGAGGAGGCCAACGGGCTGGTCGCTGCGATTGCCGCGGGCGAGTATCACCCCTTCACCGGACCGATCAATCGTCAGGATGGCACGCCATGGTTGGCCGAAGGCGAAGTGGCACCTGATGGTGATCTGGCGACGATGGATTTCTATGTCGAGGGGATCACGGCAGAACTGCCGAACTGATCTACTTCACGGTCGAATTAGCCCCCGGCACCCCGCGCCGGGGTTTTTCTTTGAGTATCGCGGCCCGGCCCGATCAGCGCGCAGGCAGGCGCGTGGCGCCATCTAGCCGGATCGTGGTGCCGTTCAGGTATTGATTCTCGATGATCTGCGCGACCATAAGCGCGAATTCATCCGGGTCGCCCAAGCGTGCGGGGAAGGGGATGTTGGCGGTAATCGCGGCAGTGGTTTCCTCGGGCAGCGCTTCCATCATCGGGGTACGAAAGAGACCCGGCGCGATGGCCACGCAGCGGATGGCGAATTTCGCGGCATCGCGTGCGACAGGCAGGCTCATCGCGGCAATTCCGCCCTTGGAGGCGGCATAGGCCGCCTGCCCGATCTGGCCATCCTGCCAGGCTGCCGAGGAGGTGTTGACCACTACACCACGCTCGCCCCCCTCGAGAGGCTCGAGTTTCTGCATCTGCGCCATGGCATGCGCCATCACATTGAACGAGCCGATCAGGTTGACGCGGACCACGCGGGCAAAGAGCGCTGTTGAGGGCGTGCCATCGCGATTAACAACACGGGCGGCATCGGCAATGCCCGCGCAGTTGACTGCGATGCGCAGGGTGCCCTTCGCCTCTGCCACGGCCTGCGCGACGGCCTCGCCAACCGCCTGATCAGCGCTCACATCCACGTGATACGCCCGCCCGCCGATTTCGGTCGCGACAGCCTGCGCGCGGTCAATATCAAAGTCCAGAATCGCGACCTCGGCCCCTTTGTCAGCAAGGTGCCGCGCGGTTGCCGCGCCCAGACCGCTACCGCCGCCGGTGACAAGTGCCAGATGTCCTGCAATCTGCATGGTTTGCTCTCCTCTCTATCCCGACCGATCTATGCGCCCGGGCCTGCGGGGCTGCAAAGGCGACGTTACGTCACCGCCTTGCCGTGACGGACTGCGCCCGCTAGGACAGGTCGAAACACGAGGTTACAATGCCCCCCAAACGCGCCTGGCAACGCATGCTTTCGGGCCGCCGGCTCGACCTGCTGGATCCGACCCCGGTCGATATCGAGATCGAGGATATCGCCCATGGGCTGGCCTTTGTCGCGCGCTGGAACGGCCAGACCATGGGCGACTGGCCCTATTCGGTGGCCGAGCATTCGCTGCTGGTCGAAGCGATTTACAGTCGCATGAGCCCGCGCCCAGAGCCGCGCTGGCAACTGGCCGCGCTGCTGCATGACGCGCCCGAATATGTGATCGGTGACATGATCTCGCCCGTGAAAGACGCGGTCGGGCCGGCCTATGGCGCGCTGGATGCGCGGCTGTCTGTGGCGATCCATGTGCGCTTCGGCCTGCCCGCTCTGCTGCCTGCACCCGTCAAAAAGCGGATCAAGGCTGCTGACAAGCTGTCGGCCTGGCTGGAGGCGACGCAGATCGCAGGCTTCACCGAGGCCGAGGCCGACCGTTTCTTCGGCAAGCCGGCCTCCGGGGCAGTCGAGGGACTAAGCCTTCATCTGCGCCCACCCGCCGAGACCCGCGCGGCCTATCTGTCGCGCCATGCGGCGCTTCTGGCGCAGGTGTAAAGGCGGCTTGTCAGGCGGGGGCCACCATGCCACACAGAGGCAAAGCGAATAAGGACGGCCCATGACTGAGGATTTTGACGACCGCAAACGCCGTGCGGCTGCATGGTTTCTTAGCCTTCGCGACGATATTGTGGCAGCATTTGAATCGGTCGAGGACAGCCAGACCGATGGTCCATTGTCCGACCGCACGCCTGGACGTTTCGAAGTTCGTGAGACGCAACGCCATGGCGCGGACGGGCAGGACGCGGGCGGCGGTCTGATGAGCGTCATGCGCGGCGGGCGCGTGTTCGAGAAGGTCGGCGTCAATGTTTCGGAAGTTTTTGGCGCGCTGGGCGATCAGGCGCAGCGCTCGCTGACTGCGCGCAAGGAAATTCCCGGTCTGGGCGAGGATCCGCGCTTCTGGGCCTCCGGGATTTCGCTGGTGGCGCATATGCAGAACCCGCATGTGCCCGCCGTGCATATGAACACGCGCATGTTCTGGACTCCGGGTGCGTGGTGGTTCGGCGGCGGTTCGGACCTGAACCCCTGCATTGAGTATGACGAGGACACGGCCGATTTTCACGCCACGCTGAAAGCGCATTGCGACCGGCATGACGCTGCACTCTATCCACGTTTCAAGGAATGGGCGGACGAGTATTTCTACATCCCGCACCGAAAGCGCGCGCGCGGTGTGGGTGGCATCTTCTATGACGATTATTGCACTGGCGACTGGGAGGCCGATTTCGCCTTCACGCAGGATGTCGGGCGGGCCTTCCTGCCGGCTTTTCTGGCGCAGGTCGAACGGCGGCGCGGGATGGCGTGGTCAGAGGCGGACAAGGAGGCGCAGCTTGTCCATCGCGGGCTCTATGCCGAATATAACCTCGTCTATGACCGGGGTACCAAATTCGGCTTGCAGACGGGCCATGACCCGGATGCCGTGCTGATGAGCCTGCCGCCCTTCGCCCGCTGGGTGTGAAGGCTTCGCTGCGCAAGAGGAACGGGATGAAGGTCTTTCGCAGCAAATCGGCAGTTCGCGCGCAGCTCGCCGACTGGCGGCCCGCGCCGATTGTGCTGGTGCCGACCATGGGCTTTCTGCACGAGGGGCATCTGTCGCTTATGCGGCTTGCGCGCGAGCGCGCAGGGTCGGAGGGTCGCGTGGTTGCCTCGATTTTCGTCAACCCGACGCAATTCGGCCCAGGGGAGGATTTCGACAGCTACCCCCGCGACGAGGCCCGCGATTTTGATCTTTTACGCGCCGAGGGCATGGATGCCGTCTTTTCACCAGAGGCGGACGAGATCTACGACCCGCAGGCAGAGACCATTGTCGAGACGACCGAATTGGGCAAGGTACTGATCGGCAAGCTGCGCCCGGGGCATTTTCGTGGCGTGGCGACGATTGTCACCAAGCTCTTCAACATTATCCGCCCCGATGCCGCTATCTTTGGCCAGAAGGATTATCAGCAGCTCGCCGTGATCCGCACCATTGTCCGCGATCTGGATATGGATATCGAGATCATCGGCGCACCGATCCAGCGTGAGGCCGATGGGCTCGCGATGTCCTCGCGCAATGTACGACTCTCGCCCGAAGACCGCGCCGCTGCCCCGGTACTGGCGCGGGCACTGGACGAGGCCGAGACGATGGCGCCCACTGGTATCACCGCCTCGCGCCTGCGCAGCCATGTGCGCGCCCGGCTCGAAGCCGAGCCGCGCGCGCGCGTCCAGTCGGTCGATATTCGCGATGCCGCCACCTTGACCCCTGTCTCGGGGTCACTCACGCGCCCAGCGGTCATTCTTCTGGCTGTGTCCTTCGGCCAGGTCTTTGTCATCGACAACCGCGTCGTCTATCCCGCACAGGAGGTTCCATGAGCACGCAAGCCCCGATCCGTCGCATGACAGTTCCTCAGATTCGCGCCCGCAAGGGGGGTGATCCGATTGTCTCATTGACCTCCTATCACGCCCATACGGCAGCCATCGTGGACCAGCATGCCGATTTCATTCTGGTTGGTGACAGCCTCGGAATGGTCATGCACGGGATGGAGTCGACTGTGGGCGTGCCGCTTGATCTGATGATCATGCATGGCAAGGCCGTGGTGCGGGGCACCAAGCGCGCGCTGATCGTGGTGGATATGCCCTTCGGCACCTATGAGGAAAGCCCCAACATGGCCTTCCGTAATGCCGCGCGGATCATGAAGGAAACCGCCTGCGGCGCGGTCAAGCTCGAAGGCGGCAAGCGCATGGCCGAGACCATCCATTTCCTTGTTGAGCGTGGCATTCCGGTGATGGCGCATATCGGCCTGACCCCGCAATCAAGCCATGTCATGGGCGGCTTCAAGACGCAGGGCCGCGACGAGGAAACATGGGAGGCGCATATCGAGGATGCCCGCGCCGTGGCCGAGGCAGGCGCCTTTGCGCTGGTGGTCGAGGGGGTGGTGGAGCCGCTTGCGGACCGGATTACCGATGCGGTTGATATCCCCACCATAGGGATTGGCGCGTCGAAGAAATGCGACGGTCAGATCCTCGTCCTCGAAGACATGCTGGGCCTGAACCCTTGGGTGCCCAAATTCGTCAAGACATATGGTGATCTCGGGCCCGCAATCGAACGTGCGGTCGCAAGCTACGCGGAAGAGGTAAAAACGCGGGCATTCCCCGATGAAGAGCACGTCTATCGCTGAACGGGAGTGCCGCCTTGTTTCAGGTCGGCGCCGTGTGGAACCCTGTATCAGATTGGTTTTTCCGATCTGACGACAAAGCTGCTATTGTGGGCGGTTTGATAAGCCCCTGTGAACAATGCCACACAGTCATGGCAGAAATACGGATAGAATTGGCTCTTTCGCCACTTTTGACGTTGGAAGAATCACGGCAATGACGCACTCTCAACTCAAGCGATCAGACCTCGATGGAACAGCCGAAGTGAACGAACGCAATCATGTGCTGAGCCAGAGAGGCGAGGATCGGAGGTCATTCGAAACGGGAACTCTGCGTCCCGTTTCGGGCTCCAAGCGCGCCGCCTGAACACCGTCGCGTGGTTTCTGCTCAGAACGCCCTGACCGCAAGGTCAGGGCGCTTCACTTTCCCCTATTCAAAGCTTTCCGGGCAGGCCTATTGAAACAGGACGACGCCGATTACGGACAAGGTGATCAACGCAATACCAACCCCTTCGCGCCTGGTGATCCGTTCACCAAAGAAAAGAACGGCCGCAAGCAGCGAAAAGATGACTTCCACCTGACCGACCGCAAAGACCAGCGCCGCGCTTTGCAGGGTAAAGGCCGTGAACCAGCAGAGGCTGCCAGCCATCCCGGTCAGGCCCATCCAGACTGCTGTCCCGCGCGCTGCGATCACGCGCCCCAGCTCGCCCGGTTCGCGCCACCAGAGCCAGAGCGAGAACGCCAGCGTCTGCATCAGTGTGACCGCGCAGAGGGTAAGTAATGCGCGCATCAATGGGTCAGCGCTGGTAATCTCCAGCGTGGCCCCACGATACCCAACGGCTGAGATCGCGAAACATGCACCCGAGGCCAGTCCCAGAAGCGTCGCGCGGCTGCTCAACCTTTGCCACCAGCGTCCTGTCAGGCCGGGGGTGTCCGACAATAAAAGGACCCCCGCGAAGCCCAATAGAATCGCGGCTGCTCCAAGCGGAGAGATCCGGTCCCCAAGGATTACGAAACCCACCAGCGCGGTCTGTAGAACTTCGGTTTTCTTGAATGTGATGCCAACTGCGAAATTCCGCTCGGCAAATAGCGCTACGACGCACCATGTTGCCACTACCTGTAGAAGCCCACCGACAACCGCATAGACCCAAAACACTGGGCTGTGCCCAGGCAGCCCATCGCCGCTCACAATCAGGTATCCCAGCGCGAGCATCACCACGAAGGGCACTGCGTAGAAGAATCGCGCAAGCGTCGCGCCGCCTGCGCTGAGGGCGACCATGCTGAGATGTTTTTGCAGCATGAAGCGCAGTGTCTGGAAAGCGGCGGCGGCAATCGACAGGAGGATCCACGCGTCCATTCGCAAGCCCGCCTTCCCTAGCCGCCGCTTGCGGTGGGTGGCTTGGTTTCCAGCGGAAAGGCGCCGTGCGGCAGTGGCGCCTTTTGAGACAGCGCCAGCCTCATGGCTCTCCTGCAAAGCAGAGGCAGGGTGAGGTTGTGGCGAGACCGTTTCAGGCGGATCAAGGTGTCTGGGTTCCAATTGATATACTGGCGGGCAGAATACTACACAAGCTTCCAATACTGTGCGCGGAATCTAGCCACCCGAATCTAAAGTTCGTCGCATAGGTTCTGCTGGGTCCGCTGGCAGAACCGC
>REER01000060.1 GCA_007694945.1 Paracoccaceae bacterium
ATGGCGCTGGCCGGGGTGCTCTATCTCGGGCTGATCGGGCGTTTTCTGCTGCCGGACCGGGCATCGATGAGTGATGTGCTCTCGGACCGCTCGCGCAGCAAATATTTCACCGAAGTGGCGATCCCCGAGCAATCGCGGCTTGCCGGACGCAAACTTTCGGAGATCGACCTGTTCAAGCGCGAAGGTGCGCGGGTGGTCGACGTGCTGCGCGGCGATGCCTCGCTGCGCCGGGGCAATATGTCAGAGGTGCGGCTGCAGCCGGGTGACCGTGTGGTGTTGCGCACGCAGATGTCCGAAGTTCTGGGGCTGAAGTCGAACCCCGATGTCGAGCAAGTCAGCGATGACGACCCCGATCTCGACATGATCGGGCCCCAGCGCGATATCGAAAGGCTGTCCTCGGTCGAAACGACAACAGTCGAGGTGCTGATCTCGCCCGACTGCAAGATGGTCGGTCGCCGGTTGGGCGGGATGCGCCTGCGGCGGCGCTACGGTGTCTATCCGCTGGCCGTGCACCGACGCAACCAGAACATCGGGACGAATTTCGAAAATCTGGTTGTTCGGGTCGGTGATACGCTGCTGCTTGAAGGGGCGCCCGAGGACATCCAGCGACTGGCGCAGGACATGGAGCTTGCCGATATCGCGCGCCCGACCGAGCGCGCATATCGCCGTCGTCACGCGCCGATCGTGGTCGGGGTGCTGATCGCGATTGTCGTGCTGTCGGCGCTGGAAATCGCGCCGATTTCGCTGATGAGTTTCATCGGCGTGGCCGTCGTGCTGCTGACTCGCTGCATTGATGCCGATGAAGCTCTGAGTTTTATCGACGGGCGCTTGCTGGCGCTGATCTTTGCGATGCTGGCCGTAGGGGCAGGGCTGGAGAATGCAGGCTCTGTGCAGCTTCTGGTGGATGTGCTGGCGCCCGGTCTCGTCACATTGTCACCGGTCCTGCTGGTGCTGGCAGTCTATACGCTGACATCGTTTCTGACCGAACTGGTGACCAATAACGCGGTCGCGGTGATCCTGACCCCTCTGGTCATCGCGCTTGGCACGGCACTGGGGCTCGACCCGCGCGGGCTCGTGGTGGCGGTGATGATGGGGGCCTCGGCCTCTTTCGCGACACCGATCGGCTACCAGACCAACACGCTGGTCTATGGTCCCGGTGGCTATCGTTTCACCGATTTCCTGCGCATCGGGATTCCGATGAACCTGTTGCTTGCAGTGGTTGCGGCTGTGTTCATTCCTGTCTTCTGGCCTTTGTAAGGGAGGGTTTCGAGATGAGAGAGGCAAGCCGCATGGACAAGGCCAGAGCGAAGCAGCTTGCGGAATTCTTCAGAACCCTCGCCGATACCTCGGCCGCGCCGTGGAATGCATCGGCCAATTTCACCCCGCGCGAGCCGGATCTGCATGCCTCGCTTGCAGAACTCTATGACGACAGGCTGCGGCCTCTGAAACCCGGCCCGTCCTACAAGGTCGAGTTGGAACGCCGGATCCGCTCACCACTGGTCACGACCTATCTCGAGACCGGTGTGAACACAGGCGAGAGCCTGCGGCTGTGCAGTGATCTTGAGCTGGCCATCGGGGTCGACCCCGCGCCCAAACTGCCACCCGAAGGGTTTGACCGCCCGCCGTTCCGGGTTGAACGCAAACCGTCGGACGCCTTCTTTCAGGAGCTTTTCGGCGAGGGACCATCCGATTTCGCGCTGGATCTGGCCTTTATCGACGGGTTGCATGTGTTCGAATTCGCACTGCGCGATTTCATCGGGGTCGAGGCGCTGGCCGCACATGGCTGCACTGTGCTGGTGCATGACGTGCTGCCCCGACGCGCGGCGGAAGCCGCGCGCCATCGCTTCACCCGCTCCTGGACCGGCGATGTCTGGCGTCTGCCGATGGTGCTGCGCCAGTTTCGCCCCGATCTGCGTGTCGAACTGGTCGCGGCGGCACCCACCGGGTTGGCTGTGATCACCGGGCTCGATGCCGCCAATACGCTGCTGATCGAGCGCTATGATGAGGTCGTGGCCTATGGGTTGCGCCTGTCAGTTATGGCGTTTCTTGCCGAGCGCGATGCGCATGTGTCGTTGGTCTGACGTCCCCCGGTTGAGTGGTTGCGCTTACATCACTCTGTGCTGCCGCCAGATCACCTGTCCCGTAATTGTTTCGGCTTGCAAAGTAAGAAATGACGCGATCAGTACCGCGCTCCTCGCGCCAGCCTGCATGGCGATTCGCTGCGCATTCGGGCGGGTGCGGGCGGTATGATGCGGTTTACTTCAGCCTTACGCCCTAGACTGGCGCGCGCCGCTTGAACGCGGGCGGACCCGGTGCCGCTGCGCGCTCACGCGCTGCGAGGGGTCAAGAGGACAGGCAAGCCGAGCATGATCGACGACCATTTCCCCAGCGAGGGGCCGACACCGGAAAACATGGTGTCCTATTCCGAGCGCCTGCTCAACTACAGCATTGAACGGCTGACACTGCTTCTGGTCAGTCAGGAAGAAATCACACCTGCCGCAGGCCGCGAACTCGCCGATGAGTTCCGCTCGCTGCGCAAAGCCCTGGAGATCGCTTATCATGAACGTGCCAATCTTCAAAAGCTCAAGGGGGCAGAGGGAGGCGGAGGCGCCTGCCTCGACCTTGCCGCCGCCCGCGATGAAGTGCAGCGCCGGCTGGCTCGCCTCCGCGCCGCCAGAGGAGGTGACGGAGTTCCTCGACAGTCTGAGTGAGGGGGCGCTGGCCGCGCTGCCATGGCTGTTCGAGTTCTGGGCGCAGCCGCATCAACTTCCGCCCGAGGGCGACTGGCGGACATGGGTCTGCCTGGGCGGGCGCGGCGCGGGCAAGACACGGGCCGGGGCGGAATGGGTTCGCGCCGAGGTCGAGGGCGCGCGCCCGCTGGATGTGGGGCGCGCACGCCGGGTGGCGCTGGTGGCCGAGACCTATGATCAGGCGCGCGATGTGATGGTGTTCGGCGATTCAGGGATGATGGCCTGCTCGCCCCCCGATCGCCTGCCGGTCTGGGAGGCAACACGGCGCAGGCTGGTCTGGCCCAATGGCGCCATGGCGCAATGCTTCTCGGCATCGGACCCAGAGGCGCTGCGCGGGCCGCAATTCGATCTGGCCTGGTGCGACGAGCTGGCGAAATGGGGCAAGGCGGAAGAGACCTGGGACATGCTACAATTCGCGCTGCGGCTTGGGGATCACCCGCGCCAGCTTGTCACTACCACCCCGCGCGGGCAGCCGACGCTGAAAGCGATCCTGCGCGCGCCGTCGAGCGTGATGACCCATGCCGCGACCGAGGCCAACCGCGCCTGGCTTGCGCCCTCGTTCCTGCAGGAAATCCGCGCGCGCTATCGCGGCACCGCGCTGGAGCGGCAGGAACTGGACGGCACGCTTCTGGAAGATGCCGAGGGCACGCTCTGGCCACTGGCGCTGTTGGAAGGGGCGCGGGTGGCCGACGTGCCGGAGTTGAACCGCGTGGTGGTGGCGGTCGATCCGGCGGTGACATCGGGCGCGGGCTCGGATCTCTGCGGAATAGTGGTCGTCGGGGCCGTGACCGAGGGGCCGCCGTCGGACTGGCGAGCCTATGTGCTGGAGGATGCCTCGGTCAAGGCCAGCTCGCCAAGCGCCTGGGCCGAGGCCGTGCTCGCGGCCCGCGTGCGCCACAATGCCGAGCGCGTGGTGGCCGAGGTCAATCAGGGCGGTGATCTGGTCGCCGAAGTGCTGCGGCAGATCGACCCGCTGGTGCCGTTCCGCGCCGTGCGGGCTTCACGCGGCAAGGTCGCGCGGGCGGAGCCGGTCGCGGCGCTTTATGAGCAGGGGCGGGTGTTTCACGCTGGCCGGTTGGGGGCGCTGGAGGATCAGATGATGCAGATGACCGCCCAGGGGTTTTGCGGTGCAGGCAGCCCGGACCGGGTGGATGCGCTGGTCTGGGCGGTGCAGGATCTGGTCCTTGGGCCTGCATCGCGCCATGCCCGCCCGATGCTGCGTACGCTGTGAAAGGCGGGGATTAACCCTCTCGGCTTAGGGTGGCTTGCGAGGCGGAGGTGATCTGCGCGAGCAGGCGGGGGGCTGTCTGCCCCCGTCGCCATTGTCGCTCGAACCAATGGTACGACAATGGCGACCCCCCAAGAGTATTTTTGGCAAGAAAACGGGGTTCACGGATGAAGAGAGGCGCTGATGTTTGAATTCTTGCGCAAGGCGCGTGCGCCGGAAGTGGCGGCATCCGGGGCGGCAGAGGGCAAGGCCTCGGCTGTGGGGCCGCTGACAGCAGGGCGGATCACCGGCAAGGGGGCGGCCTATGGTGTCGCCGGGGCTGCCTGGACCGCGCGCGATACAGTGTCGCTGGCGCGGGCCGGGTTTATGGGCAATCCGGTGGGCTTTCGCGCCGTGCGGCTGATTTCGGAGGCGGCCTCGGCCTTGCCGCTGGTGGTGCAGGATTGCGCGCGGCGCTATGAGAGCCATCCGGTGCTGGAGCTGATCACGCGGCCCAACCCGGCGCAGGGGCGAGCGGAGCTCTTTGAGGCACTTTATGCGCAGCTTCTGCTCTCGGGAAATGCCTATCTGGAGCTGGTGACCGATGCCGAAGGCGCGGCGCGCGAATTGCATGTGCTGCGCTCGGACCGGATGAGCGTGGTGCCCGGTGCCGATGGCTGGCCCGTGGCCTATGACTACAGGGTCGGGAACGCGAAACACCGTTTTAATGTGCGCGACGGCCGCTCGCCGGTCTGTCATATCCGCTCATTCCACCCGCAGGATGATCATTACGGGCTCTCACCACTCGAGGCCGCGCGGCGGGCAGTGGATGTCCATAATGCCGCGTCGAACTGGTCGAAGGCGCTTCTGGACAATGCGGCGCGACCCTCGGGGGCGATTGTCTACAAGGGGCCCGAGGGTCAGGGCTCGATGAGCACCGAGCAGTTCGAACGCCTGCAGGCCGAGATGGAGGCGCATCATCAGGGCGCGCGCAATGCGGGCCGTCCGATGCTGCTGGAGGGCGGGCTGGACTGGAAGCCGATGGGCTTCTCGCCCTCGGATATGGAGTTCCAGAAGACCAAGGAGGCCGCTGCGCGCGAGATCGCGATTGCCTTTGGCGTGCCGCCGATGCTCTTGGGGATTCCGGGCGACGCCACTTATGCGAATTATCAGGAGGCCAACCGAGCCTTCTACCGGCTGACCGTGCTGCCCATGGCGATGCGGGTGACGGCTTCGGTCGCGCATTGGCTCTCAGGCTTTGTCGACGGGGATGTGGAGTTGAAGCCCGACCTCGACCAGGTGCCCGCACTGGCAGTGGAGCGGGAGCAGCAATGGCGGCGCGTGGGCGATGCGTCTTTCCTGACGGATGCCGAGAAGCGCGCGCTGCTGGGTCTGCCGCTACTGGTCGAGGGCGCATGAGTGCGCGCCGCGCCATCGGTGGCTCGCGCTTTCTCTATGACAGTTTCGAGGCCGCGCAAGCGCGGATCGACGCGCAGGAGCGCGTGTTCGAGGCCCGCAAGGAAGCGCTGGAGTTCCGCATCACGCGGCTCGAGATCGCGCTGGAGCGGGTCGAGAAGCGGCTCTGGCTGGCGGTCTATGGTGTCGCGGCGGGGGTGCTTATCCATGGCGCGCTGGCGCTGGTGAGTGCCTTGCAATGAAAGGTGAGAGAATGGAGACCAAATTCATGCGCCCTGAGGCCGGGGTCGCGCTGATCGGCGGGCACGAGATCGCGGGCTATGCCTCGGTCTTTGGGCTGCGCGACAAGGGCGGTGATACGGTGCTGCCGGGGGCCTATGCGGGCTCGCTCAAGAGGCTGGCCGCGCGGGGCGAGAAGGTGCGGATGCTCTGGCAGCATGATCCCGGCCAGCCCATCGGCATCTGGGATCAGGTGGTCGAGGACGGGCATGGCCTATATGTGCGTGGGTGGTTGCTGGAGGATGTGGCGCGCGCGCGCGAAGCCAGGGCGCTGTTGGAGGCGGGCGCGGTCGAGGGGCTCTCGATCGGCTACCGCACCCTGCGCGCGGAGAAGACGCCTGAGGGCGGGCGCAAGCTCATTGAGCTCGACCTCTGGGAGGTCTCGCTTGTCACCTTTCCCATGCAGGCCGAGGCGCGGATTTCGCAGAAATCCGACCTCGTGCGGGCGCTTGCAGCGATGAGTGCGCAGATCCGCGACGCGCGGGGGGCTGTTGCGCGGCTGTGAGGCAGCGCACGCTGCGTTGAGAGGATCTTGGGCCAGCGACGCTAATCTGGCCCCGGATCGGCGAAATGCCTTTTTCCAAACCAGGAGAGCAACATGACCACCCCCGTGCCTTTGGCAGCGGGCCAGAGCGGCGCGGGTGCGCCCGATGACCCGGAGCTGGAGATCAAGACTGCGCTGAGTGATTTCGCGCAGGAATTCACGGCCTTTCAGGCCGAACTCACCCGCAAACTTTCCCAAACAGAAGAGCGACTGACCATGCTGGACCGCAAGACTGCCCTTTCCCCCGCCCGCCCAGTATTGGCTCAGGCCGATGCAGGCGAGACGCTGCACCACAAGGCGTTCGATGCCTATCTGCGCCGGGGTGATGAAGCGCCCATGCGCGGGCTCGAGCTCGAGACCAAGGGGCTGAGCACGTTGCAGGCTGCCGACGGGGGCTATCTGGTGGACCCCGAGACCGCCGAGACGATCCGCTCGACGCTCGCCTCCACGGCCTCGATCCGGGCGATTGCAAGCGTTGTGACGGTCGAGGCGACTTCCTTTGATGTGTTGATCGACCACAGTGATGTCTCGACCGGCTGGGCGACCGAGAGCAGCACGATCACGGGATCGGACACGCCCAAGATCGACCGCATCCCGATCCGGCTGCATGAGCTTTCGGCCATGCCCAAGGCCAGTCAGCGGTTGCTGGATGACAGCGCGTTCGATGTCGAGGGCTGGCTTGCGGGCCGCATCGCGTCGAAATTCGCGCGGGCCGAGGCGGCGGCCTTCATCAATGGCGATGGTGTCGACAAGCCGCGCGGGTTCCTTGACCATGACACGGTTGCCGATGGTGATTGGGAATGGGGCGAGATCGGTTACATCGCGACGGGTGATGATGGTGATTTCGCGCCCACCAACCCGGCGGATGCCATTGTCGATCTGGTCTATGCGCTGGACGCGACCTATCGCGCCAATGCGGTTTTCGTGATGAATTCGAAAACTGCAGGTGCCGTGCGCAAGATGAAGGACACCGATGGCCGCTTCCTGTGGTCCGATGGCCTCGCAGCGAGCGAGCCTGCGCGGCTGATGGGCTATCCGGTGCTGGTGGCCGAGGATATGCCCGA
>REER01000107.1 GCA_007694945.1 Paracoccaceae bacterium
CAATCGTGCCAACGTTCACATGCGGTTTATTGCGTTCAAACTTTTGCTTTGCCATCTTGGCTACTCCTCAGTCTTGTTGGGTGCGGTGGCCAGGGCCACCCTACGAGGTTGGTGGTAGGGCGGGGCGCACCCCGCCGCACCGATCAGGCGTATTTCTTCTGGATCTCATCCGAGACATTCTGCGGCACGGGTTCATAATGGTCGAACTGCATGGTGAAGTTCGCCCGGCCCGAAGACATCGAACGCAAGGTGTTGATATAGCCGAACATATTGGCCAGCGGCACGAAAGCGTTGATCGCAATCGCGTTGCCGCGCTGCTCCTGCCCGGTCACCTGGCCCCGACGCGAAGTCAAGTCACCGATGATCGAACCCGTGTATTCCTCGGGCGAGATCACTTCGACCTTCATCATCGGCTCGAGCAGCTTGGCACCAGCCTTCTTAAGGCCTTCACGCATGGCCATGCGAGATGCGATCTCAAAGGCGAGAACCGACGAGTCAACATCGTGGTATTTTCCGTCCAGCAGCGCGACCTTGAAGTCGATCACCGGGAAGCCCGCAAGCGGACCGCTATCCATCACCGACTTGATGCCCTTTTCAACACCCGGCACATATTCCTTCGGAACCGTGCCGCCGACAATGCGGCTCTCGAACGAATAACCTTCGCCCGGCTCGGTCGGCATGATCTCGAGCTTGACCTCGGCGAACTGGCCCGACCCACCCGACTGTTTCTTGTGGGTGTAGGTGTGTTCGATCTTGTGGCTGATCGTCTCGCGATAGGCCACCTGCGGCGCGCCGATATTGGCTTCGACCTTGAACTCGCGCTTTAGGCGGTCCACCAGAATGTCGAGATGCAATTCGCCCATGCCCTTCATGATCGTCTGACCCGATTCAAGATCGGTTTCGACACGGAAGGACGGGTCCTCGGCAGCCAGACGGGCCAGACCCTGGCTCATCTTTTCCTGGTCGTTCTTGGTCTTCGGCTCGACAGCGATTTCGATCACCGGTTCGGGGAAGGTCATCGTTTCCAGAACCACCGGTTTTTGCGCATCGCACAATGTATCACCGGTGGTGGTTTCTTTCAGCCCAGCCAGCGCGATGATGTCACCGGCAGCCGCCCAATCGATCTCTTCACGCGAGTTCGAGTGCATCATCATCATCCGGCCCACACGCTCGCGCTTGCCCTTGGTCGAATTCAGAATCTGATCACCCTTGGACACGACGCCCGAATAGATCCGCGTAAATGTCAAAGAGCCCACGAAGGGGTCGTTCATGATCTTGAATGCGAGGGCCGCGAAGGGATCATCGTCCTTGGCCGAGCGCGAGATATTGCGGGTCTCGGTCTCGTCCTTGGGGTCGAACCCCATATAGGCTGGAACGTCCAGCGGACCGGGCAGGTAATCTATCACCGCGTTCAGCAGCGGCTGCACGCCTTTGTTCTTGAACGCCGACCCGGTGCAGACCGGAACAAAATCAAGCGCCAGCGTACCCTTGCGGATAAGGCGGCGCAGCGTGTCGGCGTCCGGCTCATTGCCCTCGAGATAGGCTTCCATGACCTCGTCATCCTGCTCGACAACGATCTCGATCATGGTGTTGCGCCATTCCTCGGCCTGATCCTTCAGCTCGTCACGGATCGGCTGGCGGGTCCAGCTTGCGCCCAGATCCTCGCCCTTCCAGGTCCATTCTTCCATCTCGATCAGATCGATGATGCCTTCGAGCTTGTCCTCGGCACCGATGGGAAGCTGGATCGCGAGCGGTGTCGCGCCCGTGCGGTCCTTGATCATCTTCACGCAATTGAAGAAATCTGCACCAATCTTGTCCATCTTGTTGACGAAGACAATCCGCGGCACCTTGTAACGGTCGGCCTGCCGCCAGACGGTCTCAGTCTGCGGCTCAACCCCGGCATTGCCGTCCAGCAGACAGATCGCTCCATCAAGCACGGCAAGCGAACGCTCCACCTCGATGGTGAAATCGACGTGCCCGGGCGTGTCGATGATGTTAAAACGGTGCTTCTCACCGATGGGCGTGGCGCCATCGACAGTCTTTTCCCAGAACGTCGTGGTCGCAGCCGAGGTGATAGTGATGCCACGCTCCTGCTCCTGCTCCATCCAGTCCATGGTGGCCGCGCCATCATGCACTTCGCCGATCTTGTGCGACTTGCCGGTGTAGAACAGAATGCGCTCGGTGGTCGTGGTCTTGCCGGCGTCGATATGCGCCATGATCCCGAAATTCCGGTAGCGCGTCAGGGGGTATTCGCGTGCCATGGTCTTGTGTCCTCAGGCTTGCAGTATGTCTTACCAACGGTAGTGGCTGAATGCCTTGTTGGCGTCGGCCATCTTGTGGGTGTCTTCGCGCTTCTTCACAGCCGACCCGCGCGAGTTCACCGCGTCGATCAGCTCAGCGGCGAGACGCTCTTCCATCGTGTTTTCGTTGCGGGTCCGCGCGGCCTTGATCAGCCAGCGGATGGCGAGTGCCTCACGGCGCGAAGGGCGCACTTCGACGGGCACCTGATAGGTGGCACCACCGACACGGCGCGAGCGGACCTCGACCGAAGGCTTGATGTTGTCGAGCGCCTCATGGAACACCTCGATGGGCGCACGCTTGAGCTTGGTCTCAACGCGGTCCATTGCGTTGTAGACGATCGACTCGGCAACCGATTTCTTGCCGTCGATCATCAGATTGTTCATGAACTTCGACAGCACCTTGTCGCCAAACTTGGCGTCAGGCAGGATTTCGCGCTTTTCAGCAGCGTGACGACGAGACATCTGGGACTCTCCTTACTTCGGACGCTTCGCGCCATATTTGGAACGGCGCTGCTTACGATCCTTGACGCCCTGGGTATCCAGAACACCGCGCAGGATGTGATAGCGCACACCGGGAAGGTCTTTGACCCGGCCACCGCGGATCAGCACCACCGAGTGCTCCTGCAGGTTGTGCTTTTCACCGGGAATGTAGCTGATGACCTCGTATCCATTGGTCAGGCGCACTTTGGCAACCTTCCGCATGGCCGAGTTCGGCTTCTTCGGTGTGGTGGTATAGACGCGCGTGCACACGCCGCGCTTCTGGGGGCATTGCTCCAGATGCATCGACTTGGAGCGCTTCACTTTCGGCTGCCGCGGCTTGCGGATCAGCTGCTGAATCGTTGGCATTCCGGTTCTTCCCGTTTCAACCCGTTTTTCATGGCGCTCTCGCGCCTCTCACACCCGCGAGCCACCCGATTCGGCAGAACGCGAAAAACCGCTTGCGGCTCAATCCCTGAGCCGCCGCGGTGGAATTCCAGAGGATCGGGGCAATCTGGCCCGGATCATGACCACTTCAAATCTGAGACCCTGCCTATCAGACGCGTACACGCCCCCATGCAGGATTGGGGCGCGTATAGGGGGAGTCGCCGGGGTTGTCAACAGACTCCGGCGTGAACTTCAACCTGTCTGTGCAGCTCTGATCCGAGCCTGAAGCTGCCGCTCGCGATAGAGCGCAAAAACACCTGTCGCCACAACAATGGCACTGCCGATAAAGGTCAGATTATCCGGCCATTCATTCAGCGCGAACCAACCCAGCAGGATGGCAGCGACCAGCGATGCATAGCGGAACGGCGCAGCGAAAGATATCTCGCCTACGCGCATCGCGAGGATGATGAGGTAATACCCCAGGCACGCGAACAGGACCGTGCCCGACAGCCACACCCACGCGCGCGGGCTGGGCATCACCCAAGTCTCGAAGATCGAGCCGAACACGCCGAACAGCATCACGCCCAGCGATGTGGTCAGCGCCACTAGGGAAGAGGGCACCTTGACCGCCATCATCCGCGTCGAAAGGTCCCGCAGTGTGACCATCACCACACAGGCCAGTGCGTGGATCGAAGCCATGGCAAAGGAGTCAGTGCCCGGCTGAACGATCAGCATGACGCCCCCAAAGCCGATGAGAATGGCGGTAAGCCGGCGCCAGCCAAGCGGTTCGTTGAGCACGAGAAAGGCTGCAAGCGCCACGGCCAGTGGGACAACTTGCAGGATGGCTGTCACATTCGCCAATGGCATGTTGAACAGCGCATTGAAGAAGAAGAACGCCGCGAAAGCCTCGGACGCAGAGCGGATCAGCAGGAAATTGCGATCCGCCCGGGTCAGGTCGGCAAAGACCACGCGCGCATGCCAGACAATGAGCCCGAAAATGGCCGAAACCACGATCCCGCGCAGAACAAAGATCTGGAACATGCCCATTTCGCGGCCCAGAAGCTTGATGAAGGTATCATTGACGGCAAAGGCGCTGGACCCTGCCATCATGTAAAGCGCGGCGCGGATATTGTCGTTCGGCATGGAGTGCTCAGGGCCTTAGCGACAGAAGCTGGTTGCGCGTGAAGGGGAAATTCCGGGCAAGCAATTCGTCGAGCGCTTCGGCGCTGTGGTCAATGCGTTCGCCAGAGGCGATGGCCGACGAGTCATTGTCGCGATGCACGGTGCGGATAAAGCGCGGTGTCAGCGCCTCGGTATAGACATTCCAGCGCGTATGCACACGACGGTGATCTGTCGAAAAGATCGTGGGCCGAGCGCCAGCTGGGGCGATCATCCCCATGCCGATGCCGAGCGGCAGTTTCTCGATCACACCATAGAGGCGGTTTCCGTCACTGCCGATTTCCAGAAACAGCCCATTGTTGAAACAGATCACGGCTGGTGCATCATCACGCCCAAGATCGGCGACACGCGGGGCAAGCGCTTTTTGCGCTGCGATCACATCGCGCCCGAAGGCATCGTCATCATCCAGCCGGACCGAAAGGACATGCGTCGCGCTTTCCTTCCGACAGGCCTCAATCGCCAGTTTGGTGCCTTTGAAATTGTTGTAGACAGGCAGAGCCACGACCCTGGCATCCTGATAGGGCTTGAGCAGGCGCTCCAAACGCGCGCGCGCCTCCGAGGGGAAATCCTCGCCGATCAGCACGACCAGCGTGAAATCCGGATCCGTCTGCGCGGCAAGCGATCGCAGAGTGACCGCTTCGAAGAGCCGGAAGCGCCGCTCCAGCCGCGCCGGGTCATAGAGTGTCTGCCGCATACCCTCCAGCCCTTCTCGGCTGAGTTTGAACCCGGCCTCGGCGAGGTAAGAAAAACGGATCACGACAATCGCCTGCGCACGGATCGACTCCAGCATCAGAAACTCCTTCACATGTGCAGCATAGTTGCCCGAGCGCGAGGTAAAAGAAAAGCCCCTGCAGACAGAGCTGCAGGGGCGAGTTTTACAAGCGGGTGCCGCTTAATCGGAGCGTTTGCCGAAAACGAGGTCAGCTTCAGACATTTCCGAAGGCTCCGGAGCGGCCAAAGCCGCAGCGGCCTCGGCCTCGGCCTTGCGAGCCTCGAGCACCTTGCGGTCGCGCTCGGCAGCGATGCCGCGCACCTTGGTGACGACACCGCCCGTGCCGGCCGGAATAAGCCGTCCAACGATCACGTTCTCTTTCAGCCCGACAAGATGATCGCGCTTTCCCTGCACCGAGGCTTCGGTCAGCACACGTGTCGTCTCTTGGAACGAGGCCGCCGAGATGAAGCTACGCGTCTGCAGCGAGGCCTTGGTGATCCCCAGCAGGATCGGTTCGCCCTTGGCAGGTTCCAAACCCATGGCGACCGCCTTCTCGTTCACCTCATCAAACTCGGCTTTGTCGACATGCTCGCCTTTGAGTAGTGTCGTCTGACCGCTGTTGAGGATCTCCCATTTCTGCAGCATCTGCCGCACGATCACTTCGATATGCTTGTCGTTGATCTTCACGCCCTGCAGACGATAGACGTCCTGCACCTCATCGATCAGGTAATTGGCGAGAGCTTCGATGCCGAGGATGCGCAGGATGTCATGGGGGGCAGGATTGCCATCCATGATGTAATCGCCGCGCTGGACGAAATCGCCCTCCTGCACCGGGATGTGCTTGCCCTTGGGCACCAGATATTCGACCGGCTCCAGCGTGTCATCGACGGGCTCGATCGAGATGCGGCGTTTGTTCTTGTAGTCCTTGGCAAAGCGCACATAACCGTCGATTTCGCAGATGATGGCGTGATCCTTGGGACGCCGCGCCTCGAACAGTTCCGCCACGCGCGGCAGACCGCCCGTGATGTCCTTGGTCTTGGCACCTTCGCGCGGAATACGCGCGACCACGTCACCGGCCTGGATATCCTGCCCGTCCTCGACCGACAGAATGGCATCCACCGACATCGGATAGGTCACCGGATTGCCCTGCTCGTTGCGCACAGGTTCTCCGGTTTCGGCATCCATCAGGATGATCTCGGGCTTGAGATCGCCGCCTTTGGGAACCGAACGCCAGTCGCTGACGATCTTCTGCGACATGCCGGTAGCTTCGTCGGTCTCGTCACGAACCGACAGGCCCGCAATCAGATCGACAAACCGGGCGCGACCCGTGGTCTCGGCAATGATGGGCAGTGTGTAGGGGTCCCATTCGAAGAGCTTGGCACCGCGTTCGACTTGCTGGCCATCCTTGACGAAGAGCTTGGACCCATAGCCCGGCTTGAAGGTCGCGCGCTCGACATTGTTCTCGTCGATGATCGCGACCTGCATTGCCCGTGCGGTAACGATCTGCTCGCCCGAAGAGTTCTCGATGGTCTGCGCGTTGCGCAGCTCCACACGGCCTACTGCATTGGCTTCCTGGAAGGACTGGCTGCCGCCCTGCGCAATTCCGCCGATGTGGAAGGTACGCATGGTGAGCTGTGTGCCGGGCTCGCCAATCGACTGCGCGGCAATGATACCAACAGCTTCGCCCTTGTTGACCAAGGTCCCGCGCGCAAGGTCACGGCCATAGCACATGGCGCAGACGCCTTCCTCGGCCTCGCAGGTCAGGGGCGAGCGGATCTTGACGCTGGC
>REER01000141.1 GCA_007694945.1 Paracoccaceae bacterium
GCCGGGCGCGACCGACGGGGCCAGCGCGCTCAGCGGCGCGCCCGCGGTCTGCGCCGATGCCTGCTGTTGATCCCAGCCGCCCGGTTGCGCGGATGCGCCCCCCGAACCCGCGCCCGAATCCGTGCCCGACCCCGCGCCGGGCCGCAGCGCGGCCACGGCTTCGGCGCCGATGCTGCCCTGTCCGCCCTGCGCCGAGGCCCCGCCAGACGGCCCCGGCGGGTGTTCGCGCAGCCCCGGTGTCACCTGCATCACCGGGTTCTGCGCCTGTGCGGCCTGCTGGCGGGCCTGCTGGGCGCGGATGCGCGACAGTTCCTCCTGCGCGCGCAGATAGGCGTGATAGTCGCCAAACCCGACGCCACGCGCCTGCGAGGCGGTGGTGGTGTTGGAATAGGGCGGTTGCGGATCGCACGCGGCCAGCGCCAGCACAGCCGTCAGCGCCCCCGCCACAGTCCTGATGTATCGCATGTTCTGAACCTGCTCCGGCCCGCGTGCTTGGCATCACGCATTATTGCGCGCAGATTACCACCATTTCGCGGGTTTGGAAACAAACCCGGCGGCGGCTTCAAGAACATGTGCGGTGTTCAGCAACCCGGCCTCGTCCCAGGGCCGCCCGATCAGTTGCAGCCCCAGCGGCAGCCCCTGCCGGTCCAGCCCCGCAGGCACCGCGATCCCGGGCAGCCCGGCCAGGTTCACGGTCACGGTGAACACATCGTTGAGATACATCTGCACCGGATCGGCCTCGGCCATTTCGCCCAGGCCAAAGGCCGCCGAGGGTGTGGCCGGGGTCAGGATCGAGTCGATCCCCTGCGCGAACACCTCGTCGAAGTCGCGCTTGATCAGCGTGCGGACCTTGCGCGCGCGGTTGTAATAGGCGTCATAGAAGCCTGCCGAGAGCACATAGGTTCCGATCATGACGCGGCGCTGCACTTCTGGGCCGAAGCCCTCGGCGCGGGTCTTCTCATACATCTGGGTGATACCATCGCCCTGCGCCAGCGTCGCGCGGTGGCCGTAGCGCACCCCGTCATAACGCGCGAGGTTCGAGGACGCTTCGGCAGGTGCAATCACATAATAGGCCGGCAGCGCGTATTTCGTATGCGGTAGCGAGATGTCGACAATCTCGGCACCCGCATCGCGCAGCATCTCTGCCCCCTTGGCCCAGAGCGACTCGATCTCGGCGGGCATACCCTCCATCCGGTATTCGCGCGGAATGCCGATCTTTTGCCCGCGAATATCGCCCGTGAGCATGGCCTCGAAATCCGGCACCGGCAGATCGGCGCTGGTCGAATCCTTCGGGTCATGACCACACATGGCTTGCAGCATGATCGCCGCATCGCGCACGGTCTTGGTCATCGGCCCGGCCTGATCCAGCGACGAGGCAAAGGCCACGATCCCCCAGCGCGAGCATCGTCCATAGGTGGGCTTGATCCCGACCGTGCCTGTGAACGCGGCAGGCTGGCGGATCGAGCCGCCCGTGTCGGTGCCCGTGGCCGCAAGGCAGAGATCCGCCGCCACAGCCGAGGCCGAACCACCCGACGAGCCACCGGGTGTCAGGTCGCGGTCGTCCACTTTCCACGGGTTGACGGCATTGCCATAGCATGAGGTCTCATTGCTCGACCCCATGGCGAATTCGTCCATGTTCAGCTTGCCGAGCATCACCGCACCGGCATCGCGCAGCTGGGCCGAGACGGTCGACTCGTATTGTGGGTGAAACCCGCCAAGAATGCGCGAGGCCGCCTGAGATGGCACGCCTTCAGTGCAGAACAGGTCCTTGATACCCACCGGAATGCCGCACATCGCGGGCGCCTCGCCGCTTGCGAGGCGCTGGTCTGCCGCGCGGGCGCGTTCCAGTGCCAGATCGGGGGTATGGTGGACAAAGGCATTGAGCCGCCCTGCCCCCTCGATCGCTGCAAGACAAGCCTCGGTCAATGCAACCGCACTCACATCACCCTTGCGCAGCAGATCGCGCGCATCGGCAATGGTCAGTTTGTTCAAATCACTCATTCCACCACCTTCGGCACGGCAAAGAACCCCTCGCGCGCATCGGGCGCATTGGCGAGCACCTTGTCCTGAATATCGCCATCCGTCACACCATCCGCGCGCCGCTTGAGCCGCATCGGCGTGACCGAGGTCATCGGCTCCACCCCCTCGACATCGACCTCATTGAGCTGTTCCATGAAGTTCAGGATATGACTCAGCTCCTGTGCCAGAGCAGGCAGGTTTTCTTCGGGCACGGCTATACGGGCCAGATGGGCCACCTTGCGCGCGGTCTCGATGTCGATCTCGGACATGGTCTCTCCGGTCTGACGGGATTTGCCCTGCGGCTTTAGCCCCATGGCGCGCCTTGTGCAAGCGGGGGCGGGCTCACGTACGGCTCGCGCAAACGTCAGGGGCAGCTTGCCGCATTTCGCGGCAAGCTTACGGCCCGACTCGGAGATTGTTACCATGTTATCGCGCCACCTGCTTTTTTCCCTCTGCCTTGCGCCCCTTACCGCTGCCCATGCGCTGGCCTGCACGATGCCGCCACAGGCAGAGCTTGAAATTCACCTCGCTGCCGTCAATGCCGAGCGCGCGCGCGCTGGGCGCGCGGCGCTGGTGCTGGACCCGGCGCTGAGCCAGATTGCCCAGGCCCATGCCTGCGACATGGCGCGGCGGGGCTATCTTAGCCATACCAGCCCCGACGGGCGCTCAATGATGGGGCGGGCGCGGCAGGCGGGATTGAGCGGCTATTGCACGATGGGCGAGAATATCGCGCAGGGGCAATCAGATGTGCCGACCGCGATGGGAAGCTGGCTGCGTTCGGACGGGCATCGGCGCAACATTCTGGACCGCGCTTTCACTCATGCCGGATTTGGACGCGCGCCAGGTGCCTATTGGGTGCAGCTATACGCGGGCGCCTGTTGAGCGCAGCCCCGATTGATGCGACCGCACGCGCGGGCTATGTCTGCACAGAAGCAACATGAGAGAGACCATGCGCGATACAACCCCGCAGCCGATCTATCTTGCCGATTACCAACCCCCACCCTTCCTGGTCGAGCATGTCGATCTGACCTTCCGCCTGCACCCCAACGCCACGCGCGTCCTCGCCCGTATCCGAGTCAAACCCAACCCCGAGGCCGCGCCGGGACAGAACCTGCGGCTTGACGGCGAGGGGCTGAAGCTGATCGCGGCCTCAATCGAGGGCACGCCGATCACGGCCACGCCCGATGCCACCGGGCTGACCATCCCCGCTAGCGAGCTGCCCGAGGGCGGTTTCGACTGGGAAAGCGAGGTCGAGATTGCACCCGAAGGCAATACCGCACTGGAAGGTCTATATATGTCGCGCGGCATGTATTGCACCCAATGCGAGGCCGAGGGGTTTCGCAAGATCACCTTCTACCCCGACCGCCCCGATGTGATGGCCCCTTTCCGCGTGCGCATCGAATCAGACTTGCCGGTGCTTCTCTCGAACGGCAACCCGACCGGTGTTGGCCCCGGCTGGGCTGAATGGGACGATCCGCATCCCAAACCCGCCTATCTCTTTGCCCTTGTCGCGGGCGATCTGGTCGCGACAAAGGATCGTTTCACCACGGTGGAGGGGCGCGAGGTGGCGCTGAATATCTGGGTGCGTCAGGGCGATGAGGTCAAGACCGGCTATGCGATGGAAGCGCTCAAGCGCTCGATGATCTGGGATGAGCAGGTTTACGCCCGTGCCTATGACCTTGATGTGTTCAATATCGTCGCGGTCGATGATTTCAACATGGGCGCGATGGAGAACAAGGGGCTGAACATCTTCAACGCGCGTTATGTGCTGGCCTCACCCGAGACAGCGACCGATGCCGATTATGCCAGCATCGAGCGGATCATCGCGCATGAGTATTTCCACAACTGGACCGGCAACCGCATCACCTGCCGCGACTGGTTCCAGCTGTCGCTGAAGGAAGGGCTGACCGTCTTTCGCGATCAGCAATTCATGGGCGACATGCGCAGTCATGCGGTCAAGCGGATCGAAGATGTGCTGACCTTGCGCGCGCGACAGTTTCGCGAGGATGACGGCCCGCTGGCGCATCCGGTGCGGCCCGAAAGCTATGTCGAGATCAACAATTTTTATACGGCAACCGTCTATGAGAAGGGTGCCGAGCTGATCCGCATGCTGCAGCTTCTGGTCGGCGAGGATGGCTATGCCGCCGCGCTTGATCTGTATTTCGACCGCCATGACGGGCAGGCCTGCACGATCGAGGATTGGCTCGCGGTGTTCGAGGAAGCCACGGGGCGGGACCTGTCGCAGTTCAAGCGCTGGTATTCGCAAGCGGGCACGCCGCGTGTCGATGTCTCCGAGGAATGGCAAGATGGCCGCTACACGCTGACGCTCCGCCAGCACACGCCCCCCACCCCCGGCCAACCGCTGAAAGAGCCGCTGGTGATCCCGGTGGCGATGGGGTTACTGGGGCCCGATGGGGCGGAGCTTCTGCCGACCAAGGTGCTGGAACTCGACGCGCCAGAGGCGAGCTTCACCTTCGAGGAACTGCCTGCACGGCCGCTGCCCTCGCTCCTGCGTGGCTTCTCGGCACCCGTAGCGCTGAACCACGCGATGACGAGCGAGGCGCGCGCACTGATGCTGGCACATGACACCGACCCCTACAACCGCTTCGAGGCAGGCCAGCAACTTGCGCGCGATATCCTGCACGCGATGGTGCTGGAGGGTGCGAAGCCGGGGCCGGATTATCTGGACGCGCTGCGGGTGATGCTCTGCGACGACAGCCTCGACCCGGCCTTTCGCGCGCTGGCGTTGCGCCTTCCGGGGCAGGATGACCTCGCCGCCTCGCTGCATCAGGCGGGCCATGTGCCCGACCCCGATGCGATCCATGCTGCGCGCCGCACGGCGCTGCGGATGGTGGCCGAGGCGCTGGCGTCAGAACTCGGGCAACTGGTGGCCGAGATGACCACCCCCGGCCCCTACAGCGCTGATGCCCGCGATGCCGGACGCCGCGCGCTGCGGGTGCAGGCGGTCGGGCTTCTGGCCTTTGCCGATGGTGGGGCGAAGGCAGCAGAAGTCTTTGCGCAGGCCAATAACATGACCGAACAGTTGGGGGCCTGGGGTGCGCTATTGGGTATTGGTGCGGGCGCGGCCGAGGGCGCGCAATTCTACCGGCAATGGGCGCATGACCGGCTGGTGGTCGATAAATGGTTCGCAGCTCAGGTGATCCATGCCGCACCCGAGCGCGCAGCCGAGATCGCGCGCGGCCTGACCGAGCATGCCGATTTCGACTGGAAAAACCCCAACCGCTTCCGCTCGGTCATCGGCGCACTGGGGATGAACCATGCGGGGTTCCACCACAAAGACGGTGCCGCCTATCGACTGGTGGCGGACTGGCTGATCCGGCTAGACGCTGTAAATCCGCAGACCGCCGCGCGCATGTCGACCCTGTTCGAGACCTGGCGGCGCTATGACACTGACCGACAGGCGCTGATCCGAAGCGAGCTGGAGCGGATCATGGAGCATGAGCCTCTGAGCCGCGACATGACCGAGATGGTGGGGCGGATGCTGGAGTGAGCTGCTGCAGAATGGGTTGACCATCTGCGTTTCAAACAAGGCTTTCCAGCAGCATATTCCGGTGGCCCCGGCCCAACAAGGGCCGGGGCAAGCAGTCCTCAGTTAAGCGCCGCGTCGGTCACGACACTGCTCCAGGCGCCTTCCGGCGCAGCAGTGATAACGGGGTCAGAGCCACCGGCAAGCAGCGTCGCCACTGTGCGCTCCGCATCCTCGAGCGAGAGCGTGCCGTCCGAGCCCTCGATCAGTAGCGCGACCTCACCCATCATCCGGATTTGATGCTCTTCGGTCTGGGCGCCCGTGTCGTCGAACTCCAGCACGATCATCGCCGCTTCCTCGACATTCTCGGCAGCCCATTCCCAGCCGCGCATTGAGGCGCGCACGAAACGGGCCATCTGGTCGACGAATTCCGGGTCTTCCAGCCGGTCTTCGAGCACCCAGAGTCCGTCCTCAAGCGTGGCGACACCCTGATCTTCATATTTGAAGGTCACCAGCTCGTCCTCGGAAATACCCGCATCGATCACCTGCCAGAATTCGTTATAGGTCATGGTCGAGATGCAGTCGGCCTGGTTCTGCAACAACGGGTCCACGTTGAAGCCCTGGCGCAGCACTTCGACACCATCATCGCCGCCGTCGGTCGGGATGCCCAGCGTGCTCATCCATGACAGGAAGGGGAATTCATTGCCGAAGAACCACACACCCAGCGTGCGACCGGGGAAATCCTCGGGGCTGGTGATCCCGGTCTCGGCCAGACAGGTCAGCATCATACCCGAACGCTTGAAGGGCTGCGCGATATTCACAAGCGGCAGCCCGCTTTCGCGGGCTGCAAGCGCCGCCGGCATCCATTCGACGATGACATCGGCGCCACCGCCTGCGATCACCTGTGGAGGTGCAATATCAGGGCCGCCGGGGCGGATGGTGACATTCAGCCCCTCTTCCTCGAAATAGCCGTTCTCGAGCGCAACATAATAGCCGGCAAACTGCGCCTGCGTCACCCATTTGAGTTGCAGCGTGATGTCATCCAGCGCCCAGGCAGCGGGTGCCAGACCAAGCCCGAAGGCCGCGACGGAACCGAATAGGGTTTTCTTCATGTTTTCTTCCTCTCTGTTGGCTGTCCGGGTGTTGCCCCGGACAGTAAGTTAGCGCCCGCGTTGCGAGGGGTGCCAGAAGGTCACGCCCCGTTCCACCAGCGCAATCACGCCGTAGAACAGCGACCCCGCAAGGGCTGCCACGGCAATTTCGGCCCAGACCATATCGAGTTGCAAGCGCCCCACCTCGGTCGAGATGCGAAAGCCCAT
>REER01000144.1 GCA_007694945.1 Paracoccaceae bacterium
CCGGCGCAGGATGAAGGCGATCATGTCGGACCTCGGGCAAGGGTTTAGGTCAGCAGCGCTGCCCCAAAATGGAAAGACCCGCGCGAGTTACCCCGCGCGAGTCTCTTCGTCAAGACACACTCAGTCGAATGCAACCGTCGTCATGCGCGGCTGGTTTTCCGGGTGCACGTCCAGATTGATGTTGTCGCGCATCGCATAGGCCAGCACCTGATTATGCACGTTCAGGAAGATGCGCTCTTCCATCACCTCATCCCAGATCTCTGCAATCAGCGCGTCGCGCTCTTCCAGATCGGTCATGGTGGCCAGCGCCTGGATCTTGGCGTCCAGTTCCGGGTTGGAATAGCGCGAACCGTTGAACGAGCCATAGCTGCCTTCGCGGGTATGAACCAGGAAGTCGAACACATACTGGCTGTCAAAGGTCGGAACCCCCCAGCCAAGCAGATAGAAATCGGTCTCCCAGTTCTCGATCAGCGGGAAGTGCAGCGAGCGGGTCTGTGCGTTCAGATCGACATTGATGCCGATCCTCGCCAGCATGCCCACCAGCGCCTGACAGATGGCTTCGTCATTCAGGTAACGGTCATTCGGGCAATCGAGCTGCACCGAGAAACCATCCGCGAAACCCGCCTCTGTCATCAGTTCCTGGGCGCGGGCCAGGTCAGGGTCGCCGAATGCGTGCATTTCTTCCGTCCAGCCATTGACGAAGGGCGGCAGTGGAGCGGCCGAGGGCTGGCTCTCGCCGCGCATCACCACCTGCTGGATGGCATTGCGGTCGATCACAAGCGACATCGCCTCGCGCACTTCCGGGCTGGCGAAGGGATTGCCTTCGGCATTGGACGAGGCCAGCGAATCCGAGACCATGTCATAGCTGAAGAAGATGTTGCGGTTTTCCGGCCCGCGCACCACCCGGATGCCGGGCGTTTCTTCGAGCCGCGCAATATCCTGAACCGGCACATCCTGCACGATATCGACTTCGCCCGACAGCAGCGCGGCGACGCGGGTCGCGGCCTCGGAAATCGGGGTGTAGATGATCTCGGTCACAGCAGGGGCATCATCCCAGTGATCCTCGAAGACCTGCAGCACGGTGCGCACCTCGGGGTCACGCTCGACCAGCATAAAGGGGCCGGTGCCATTGGTGTTGCGCACCGAATAAGCTTCCTCGCCAGCCGCAAAATTGGGTGCGGTTTCGACGCCATTCGCTTCGGCCCAGGCTTTCGACATGATGAAGGTATTGGTGAGGTTCTGCACATAGAGCGGCGCGGGTCCGGACATGCGGACATGCACCGTGGTATCGTCAACGGCGGTCACTTCCTCGACAGCCGCATGCAGTGCGGCCATGCCCGAGGGGGGGGTCCGCGCGCGGTCGAGCGAGAAGACAACATCTTCCACGGTCATGTCGCTGCCGTCGTGGAATTTCACGCCTTCGCGGATGGTGAAGACCCAGACATTTTCATCATCGTCACTGATGCCCCATTCGGTGGCAAGACGCGGGGTTAGCGACCCGTCATCAGCCCGGCCCACCAGTGTTTCATGGATGTGATGGTTAAGCGTATGTGTCGGGCCCTCATTCTGGCTATGCGGGTCCATCGTCAATGCATCACCGACACGCGCCCAGCGGATGGTCTCGGCATCTACGGCAACGGTGGTGAGTGTCAGCGCTGCGGCTGCGGTGCTCAAAACAAGCCCGGCGCGCGCAGAGCGCAAAAGTCGCTTCGTAAACATGTAAGTCTCCCTGATTTGGTTTTTCCGGTCTCGCCCAGTCGGGTCCGACAGGAAACTGCCCAAGTGTTCCGGGCTTTCCGTCGCCAAGTCAAGGGGCGGGTAGATATCGGCTTTGCCTGCTTGTTCAGCAGTCGCTTCAGCGCGCCAGACACCGACAAGATCAGTCGCGCGGCATGACCCTGCGGGGGGCAGCGGAAATCAGACCTCAAGCCACATTTCTGCGGCGACGCATCCTCGAAATCAGCATCAGCGATGCCCAGGCCGCTCATACATCCAACTCTTCAACAAACCCTGCGTTCTCGCTGATATACTGAAGCAGTATTCGTCATAATACGCGTTGACCAGGCGCAACTGCTAGTGCCCATGGACCGCATCAAATGTATCGTCGATATCCAGCACGATCTGGCCCGGCACCCGCGCAAAGGACTGGCAGTAGACACTGACCATCGCCCGCGCCATCCGGATCAGCTCGCGCGTGTCGGCCAGATTCTCCATCCGCGAGATTGTCGGCTGCGAGCACAGCGCGTTCCCGGTCTCCGGATTGCGCTCCAGAGCAATCTTGAAGGATGGATCATACCGCAGATCGGCGGCGTCATTGCCGTCCTCATACCCTGCCGCGATCATCATGATCCGGAAACGGATGATGTCGTTCTGGCTATGCTGAACTTTCGCCGTATCGCGTGGATCGCACAGGCATCCGCCAAGCCGCCGCGCCAGACCCGCCTTGCGCTCGATGTCGCGCGGCAGGGTCAGACCAGCGTCGGAACTCATGTCGCCACCCTCGAACCCAAGCAGGATCGGCTTGCCGTTGAAGGGTGACCGACAGGGTGTGGCGCGCGTAGGTTGGGTCATGGCGGAGGTCGTCCCGCTGAAATCTCGGTTTTTGGCTATAACAGCCAAAACCCACAGGGTTTCCGATGGTTACGCCACCTCCGCCGCCTTCTCCTGAATTATCCGGGCTAGGATGCCAGCGCCGTGATCGCTCGAGGTCTTGATTTAACACATATCGGCTTGCGTTGCTTCGCCCACTCCAGCGGGAACGGCTCCAACATCCGCCTCAGCGTTACTTCGGACCCTTGCTTCCCGTCGAGGATCTCCTCGACAATGTCGTGCGCAAGCAGCGTAAGCGCGATCTCGCGCTGTTCAACATGGCCGTCGACAGCAAGCCCCGGGGTTGCGATCTGGTCTGCCTGAAGGTGAACGACGTTTATGCAGCTGGCCGTGTTAAAGAACGCGCTTAGGTCACGCAAAGCAAGACGCGCAAGCCTGTCCGGTTCGAGATCACCGACACACCGCGCCTGTCACTGAAGCAATGGATCAAGGATCACGAAATGACCGGTTGCGAATATCTCTTGACCAGCCGTCTCCATGCCAGCCCGCACCTGTTCAGCACCCGCCACTGCAAAACGAACATGATTGCACCGCAGCACGCCCAACTCAAATATCACGCACGCCTTTGAGCCAATTCAGCACGAATACAAGTTTCTCTCGTGTTTTCGCTGTGTTGACGAAGGGGTAGAGGTCGGGTTGTCCGACAGAGCGATTGACATGGTTCATGGCGACGCCGATGGCGATGGCCGTGTCAAGCAGACGGGCGGGGTCGGTCTCGATGAAGGCGTCATAATCGGGTCCGGGCGTGTCGGCCGCTCTCAGCCCTGCAGCGAGGAAGCTGTCGGTGATGTCGGTCAGGTGCATCGCATGAGCCGCGCTTTCGGCCCAGTCCTCATGCGGGTGTGCGGCGGCATAGGGGGTGACGTGCGCATCCTGCCAGTCCGCAGGCGGACCCTGATCATAGTGGCGCGCAAGGGCCGCGCCATAATCCTGCGTCTCGTCGCCCATCAGTTCGCGGAAAGCAGGCTGAAAGCCGTCTGTCTCTGCTGACAGCCGCTCGAACAGGAAATGCGCGATCTCATGGCGGAAATGGCCGATCAGGGTACGATAGGGCTCACCCAGCATCTCACGCCGGCGCACGCGCTCCGAGGCATCGGCCTCGGCCAGATTGATCGTCACAAGGCCCGCCGCATGGCCCATGGTCACATCGACCGATCCGCTCGAGGTGGCTTCGGCCAGCATGTGAAATTCGGGGCGGGGGCCCATGTCGCGGATCGTGAACCATCCCCAGCGCATCAGGCCGATCAGGGTGTGGCGCTTGGCAGCCTCGGCCTTGGCCCAGAGTTGACCGTTTCCGGCGACAGACAGATCCGGGTGCACACTGGTCATGCGGCAGCTTTCGCAAAGCGTCTGCCCCGGCGCGGAGGTCCAGTTGCAGCCAATACTGTCGCGGTTGGCGCAGAAGGGCTGATCGCTGACGAAGGCTTCTGCCGCAGGGCCATAGGCAACAGCCAGACCACAGCTACAGGCCATGTTCTCGATGAACAGATCGGCATGACAGCCGGGGCATTGGAATATTTTCATGGGATTGGGTTTCCTTGGGTGGCCGACGGCGTTACGCGGACCGGGGTGAGAACGTAATTCCCGGCCGCAGAGAAGTGACGCGGGGGCCATGGATGACAGGCTGTTACACTGATTGAGTGGCGATATGCAGGGGCTTCAGTCATGCCCGCACCTGCTGAATCACGCCATGCAATGTTGTCAGGTCGGGGTCTGCCATGTTCGCCGCCTTTGCCTGAGCCAATGCATAGCAACGCATCGCTTCTACCGGTGTTCCAAATGCCGTGAGCGCCGCGTTCTGCAGGCCGGACAGTATCGCCCAGACGGTGATCACGGCGGGGTTGGAAAAACCCGAAAATGCCTCTGCCGGGGTCACCCGCCCGCCAAGGGCGAGGGCCGACAGCACCAGCAGGAGCACAAGGTCCATCCTGACCCATTCAATGACGCGAAGGACCAGCGCAACCAGCAGGATGGCAAGGATCAGCCCGATTGCAAGGGTCATCGGGACATCACAACGGCCACACGATGAGCAACAGCGGGATGCTGACTGCGACAACGATCACTTCAAGTGGCAGGCCGAGCTTCCAGTAATCGCCGAAGCCGAAGCCGCCGGGGCCGAGGATCAGCGTGTTGTTCTGATGCCCGATGGGGGTCAGGAAGGCGCAGGAGGCACCGATGGCCACGGCCATCAGAAAACTGTCGGGGTTGACGCCAAGCGCTGCCGCGATTCCGATGGCGATGGGGCAGAGTACGGCAGCCGTGGCTGCATTGTTCATCACATCCGACAGTAACATGGTGGTGACCATTACAACCACCAGTGCCGTCATCGCATTGCCCTGCGCGATGGTCTCGACCAGAAACTGCGCCAGCAGGTCGGCAGCCCCTGTGGCCTGCATGGCACCAGCAACCGGGATCAGCGCCGCCAGCAGCACGATCACCGGCCAGTCAATGGCCGTGTAGACCTGGCGCGGCGGCACAGTGCGCAACAGCATTGAAGCGATGACCCCCAGCGTGAAGGCCGCCGCCGCAGGCAACAGGCCTGCAGTCACGATGCCCACTGCCCCCAGCATGATCGCGCCTGCGATGATCGCCATCCGCCTGTCCGGGATGCGTAATTCGCGCTCACCAAGTGGCACACAACCGGTGTCATTGACGAAATCCGCCATCACCTCGGCCGGGCCTTGCATAAGCAACAGATCGCCCGACTTGAGCTTCAGCGTGCGCAGCCTTGCCTTGGGGGGGTGCCCCTCGCGTGACACCGCCAGCAGGTTCAGCCCGTAGCGTGTGCGCAGGCGCAGATCGCTCGCCGAGCGCCCGACAAGGCTGGAGCCCGGCAGTACCGCCAGTTCGCGCAACACGATTTCATCGTCGCGCTTGCTGTCCTCCCCCTCGGGGGCTTCGTCGGCCTTCGCTTTGGCCGCCTTCTTGTCCTTCACGGTTTTGGCTTTCGTCGTCTCATCCGTCTCCGAGGACGGGTCCTGTTCCTCCAGCTTGATCCCGAAGTCCGCAAGCGCCTTGGCCAATGTCTCGACATCAGCCTTCAGCACAAGGATATCGCCTTCGCGGATGCGCCGCCCACCATGCGGTGCGGTCATGCGCACCTCGTTGCGCACCAGGCCCACGATCTGGGCTTCGCTGTCGTCGATCTCATCCTCGAACTGGCGTAGGGTCAGGCCGATGGCCTTGCTTTTTTCCGGCATGCGCACTTCGGTCATGTATGATGCTGTCTCGAAACCCTCGGCCCCTGAGGCCGTGCGCGCAGGCACCAGATGCCAGCCGATCAGCGCCACAAAGGCGACTCCGGCCAGAGCGACTGCCACACCCACAGGCGCGAAATCGAACATGGCGAAATGACCCAGACCCGCCTCGGCGCGGAAGCCCGACACGATCAGGTTCGGGGGCGTGCCAATCAGCGTGGTCATGCCGCCCAGGATGGTGCCGAATGCCAGCGGCATCAGTACCTGTCCCGGCGTCAGTTCCAGCCTGTCCGAAAGCCGGACAGCGACCGGCATCAACAGCGCCATCGCGCCGACATTGTTCATGAAGCCCGACAGGAGCGCGCCCAGCCCAACCAGTGCGGCCATGCTGGTCAGGCGTCCGGCCTCGCGCGGCAGGACCGTGCGCGCCAGCCAGTCCACCGCGCCCGTGTTCTGCAACCCTTGGCTGAGGACAAGCACGCAGGCCACGGTGATCACCGCGGGATGCCCGAAGCCGACGAACGCCTCCGCCCCCGGGACCAACCCTGTCACAACACAGGCCATCAGCGCCAGTAGCGCCACAATGTCATGCCGGAAACGCCCCCAGAGAAACAGCGCCATGGCGGCGCTCAGGATCGCGAAGATCAGGATTTGCGGCGTCGACATATACATATCAGTCCAGACAGATTTCGGACTCTGCGTATACCACTGGGCAAGATGTGCAATCACGCGCCTCGCGGCAGTCGCGCGGAAAATGTCAGGCTGCGCAACAGACCATGACGGACACCCCGTAGAATCCCGAAATAAAACAAGTAATACTCAACTGAGCTACAAATATTATTTGTTTTCCTTGATTGTGTGCCGTCATTAGAATGTGCGCGCCAGTCAGGAGGGTTTTTATGAATAAAGCTATACGCCTGCTGTTTCGCCCGGATGGTCAGGG
>REER01000145.1 GCA_007694945.1 Paracoccaceae bacterium
CCCATCTGCAACAGGCAGCCATGACGGCGGTAGATTTCCACGAAATCATAGGCTTGCAGGATCATGTAGTTGAATTCGAGAAAGCTCAGCGATTGCTCCCGGTCGAGCCGAGACTTCACCGACTCAAATGACAGCATCCGGTTGACCGAGAAATGCCGCCCCACATCGCGCAGGAAATCGAGATAGTTCAGCCCATCGAGCCATTCGGCATTGTTGAGCATGATCGCTCCCTCGGGGCTGTCGTCATAGCGCAGGTATTTGGCGAAAACCTGCTGCATGCCGTCGATATTCGCGTCAATTGCCGCAGCATCCAGAAGCGGGCGCTCCTCAGCGCGAAAGCTCGGGTCGCCCACCTTGGTCGTGCCGCCGCCCATCAGCGTGATCGGCTTGTGGCCGGTTTTCTGGAACCAGCGCAGCACCATGATGTTCAGCAAATGCCCGACATGCAGCGATTTGGCCGTTGCATCATAGCCGATATAGGCCGGAACCACGCCCTTCAGCAGCGCCTCGTCCAGACCTTGCAGGTCGGTGCAATCGGCAAGGAAACCACGCTCGGAGAGGATGCGCAGGAAATCCGATTTGGGGCTGTAGGTCATTTTTGCTTGTCCCGGCTGGCAGATTGGGGCGATCTATAGCCCTGCCATGGCCCAAGGAAAAGCCCATGTTGAAAGCAGGTGGCCAGCGCGTGCTGGGGATGATGTCGGGAACCTCCTTCGACGGGGTGGATGCGGCGGTGCTGGAAACCGATGGCGAGAGCATCACCGCCTTTGGCCCTAGCGCCTTTCGCCCCTATACCGAGGCCGAACGCGCGGTGCTGCGCGCGGCGATGGGGTGCTGGCCGGGTGAGGCGGGTGTCGAGGAGGCCGCCGAAGTGGTGGAGACCGCCCATGCCGAAGTGATGGCGCGGTTTGATGGCATCACGCTCGCGGGGTTTCACGGCCAGACGCTAGCGCATGATCCGGGCGGGCGCGGCACGCATCAGGCCGGTTCGGGGGTCGTGCTGGCACTGGTCTCGGGCGTGCCGGTCGTGTGGGATTTCCGCAAGCCTGATATCAAGCTGGGCGGGCAGGGGGCACCGCTGGCCCCCTTCTACCATTTCGCGCTGGCCCGCCATATCGGAGCCGAGGCGCCGCTTGTCTTTCTCAATCTCGGGGGTGTGGGCAACCTGACCTGGGTCAATCCGCGTAAGGACAAGCCCGAGGAGGAGGGCGCTTTGCTGGCCTTCGACACTGGCCCCGCCAATGCGCCGCTCGATGATCTCTGCCATACCCGACTCGGCATCGCCCGCGACGAAGGGGGCGCGCTGGCCGCCCGGGGCAGGCCGGACCGCGACGCAGTCGCGGCTTTCCTCAACCATTCCTATTTCTTCCGCGAACCCCCGAAATCTCTCGACCGCAATTTCGGTGACATGGCGGCGCGTGTGGCCCATCTGGGGGATGCCGATGCGCTGGCCACGCTGACCGAATGCGTGGCGGCTTCGGTCTCCGAAGGGATCGGCTTTTGCCCTAAACCGCCCGAGCGCGTGCTGGTCAGCGGGGGCGGGCGCCATAATGCGCATCTGATGCATGCCATCGCCCAGCATCTGCCCTGTCCAGTCGCGCCAGTCGAGTCCGTCGGGCTCGATGGCGACATGATCGAGGCGCAGGCGTTCGCCTTTCTCGCCATGCGGGTTGCGCGCGGTCTGCCGACCTCCTGCCGCACCACCACAGGCGTCGCGGCGGCTGTCGGCGGCGGGCAGGTTAGCCACCCCTGAACACTGGCGCGCAGCACGGGCTTCGCCTATCATGCCACCAGCCTGACCGGAGCGACATCATGCAGGATATCGACGACGACCGCCCCTCGCCCCCGCTGGAGAAGCCGCAAGAGCCGCTCTGGCAGCGGCTGATCTACATGCTGATCATCGCCGCCATGCTCTCGATCGCGCAGTCGATCCTGTTCCTGATCGCGGTGATCCAGTTCATCGTTATCCTTATCGACAATCGCCAGCCCAATGAGCGGCTGGCCGATTTCGGCTGCATGGTGGGGGCCTGGGTCGCCAAGGCCGCGCGCTACCTCTCGGTTGCGACAGATGCCAAGCCCTGGCCCTTCAAGGAGATGGACTGAGCTTGCAGGCGCGCGAGTGTCGGCCTAAGTCTGGGGCGAAACCAAACGCCCGGAGACAATCATGGCCCTTGACCAGCCCACCCATACCCAGACCGAATTCGGAGAGCTGCCCGACTGGGATCTGAGCGCGCTCTACAGCGCCCCCGACGCGCCCGAATTCGCCCGCCACCTCGACTGGCTGGATCAGGAATGTAAAGCTTTTGCAGAGACTTACGCGGGCAAACTCGCCTCGCTTGACGCGGACGCCATGCTTGCCTGCGTCCAGCGCTACGAGAAGATCGACATGGTCGCCGGGCGCGTGATGTCTTACGCCGGGCTGCGCTATTACCAGAACACAGTGGACCCGTCCCGCGCCAAGTTCATGTCCGACGCGCAGGACCGTGTGACAGTCGCGACCACGCCGCTTGTGTTCTTCACGCTCGAGTTGAACCGCATCGAAGATGCAGCTTTTGACGCGCTGCTTGAGGCCAACGCCGAGCTGGCCCGTTTCCGCACACTGTTCCAGCGCATGCGCGCGATGCGCCCGCACCAGCTCTCGGATGAGCTGGAGCGCTTCCTGCATGACCAGTCCACAGTCGGGGCGGCCGCCTGGAACCGCCTCTTTGACGAGACCATGGCGGGGCTGGAATTCCGGGTCGCAGGCGAAGATGAGCCCATGGGGCTGGAGGCCACGCTGAACCTGCTGACCGACCCTGACCGCGCCCGCCGAGAGGCGGGGGCGCATGCCTTGGCTGAAGTGTTCTCCAGCAATATCAAACTCTTCACCCGCGTTCATAACACGCTGGCGAAAGACAAGGAGATCGAGGATCGATGGCGCAAGATGCCCACGCCCCAGACCTCGCGCCACCTCGCCAACCATGTCGAGCCCGAGGTGGTCGAGGCGCTGCGCAATGCGGTGGTTGCAGCGTATCCGCGCCTCTCGCACCGTTACTATGCGCTCAAGGCCAAATGGCTGGGACTGGACAAGCTCGAGATCTGGGACCGCAACGCGCCGCTGCCGATGGAAGCCCCGCGCAAGATCGGCTGGGACGAGGCGCGCGCGACCGTGCTTGACGCGTTCTCGGGCTTTTCGACCGATCTGGCCGATCTGACCGAGCCGTTCTTCACCCAAGGCTGGATCGACGCCGCCGTCAAACCCGGCAAGGCACCGGGCGCTTTCTCGCACCCGACTGTCACCGATGCGCATCCTTTCGTCATGCTCAACTATCTTGGAAAACCCCGTGATGTCATGACTTTGGCGCATGAACTTGGGCATGGGGTGCATCAGCGTCTGGCCGCAGGGCAGGGCGAGTTGCTGTCCTCGACCCCCCTGACGCTCGCCGAAACGGCCAGCGTCTTCGGCGAGATGCTGACGTTTCGCAAACTGCTCGACAATGCCGCGACGCAAGCGGAGCGCAAGGTGCTGCTCGCGGGCAAGGTCGAGGACATGATCAACACGGTCGTGCGTCAGATCGCCTTTTACGATTTCGAATGCAAACTCCACGCCGCCCGCCGCGAGGGCGAATTGACGCCCGACGATATCAACGCGCTCTGGATGTCAGTGCAGGCCGAAAGCCTAGGACCCGTGTTCAATTTCATGGAGGGATATGAGTGTTTCTGGTCCTACATCCCGCATTTCATCCACTCGCCCTTCTATGTCTATGCCTATGCTTTCGGCGATGGGCTGGTGAACGCGCTTTATGCCGCCTATGAGGCCGCGCCCGAGGGGTTTCAGGACAAGTATTTCGCGATGCTGAAAGCGGGTGGCTCGCAGCATCACAAGGACCTGCTCGCCCCCTTCGCCCTCGACGCCTCGGACCCGGTCTTCTGGGACAAGGGTCTGGCGATGATCGAGGGCTTCATCGACGAGCTCGAGGCGATGGAGTAACATGCCAAGAACTGCAGAATACACCTTTAACTATCTGTTTCATCTTGCCTGAAATACACTCGGGGGGCAAACAGCCCCCCACCTGCTCTCAAAAATGCATGAAATCAGAGCAAGTTAGGCAGTGGCTCGCCATCAATATGCGCAATGGCATTGGCGAGCGCCATCATCCCCATCTCTTCGCGCACATCGAGCGCTGCGGTGCCGAGATGGGGCAGGAGGGTCACATTCTCGCGCGCACAAAGCGCCTTGGGCACGTCCGGCTCATGCTCGTAGACATCCAGCCCCGCACCGGCAATTTCACATGATTCCAGAGAGGTTATCAGTGCTTCTTCATCCACTACATCACCACGCGCGATATTGATCAGATGCGCATGCGGCTGCATCATCCCCAATTCGCGCGCGCTGATCAGATGCCGCGTCCCAGCGCCACCGGGCACGGCGAGCACCACGCAATCTGCGACTTGCAACAGCTCGTCCAAACTGCCCACCTGCTGCGAGGGTGTCTCGATCTGCTTGGTCGAGCGGTTGTGATATATCACCTTCATCCCCAGCCCGTAATGCGCGCGCCGGGCGATGGCCTCCCCGATGCGGCCCATGCCCACAATGCCGCAGGTCTTGCCACCCAGATGCAGGCCGAGCATCTGGGTGGGGTGCCAACCGGTCCATTTGCCCGCGCGCACCAGCCGCTCGCCTTCGCCCGCGCGGCGTGCGGTCATCAGCATCAGCATCAGCGCGATGTCCGCCGTCGCTTCAGTCACGGCGCCGGGGGTGTTGGTGACGGCAATGCCGACCGCGCGCGCGGCCTCGAGATCGATATGGTTGTAGCCGACCCCGAAATTCGCGAGCAGCCCACAGCGTGCACCCGCCATGCCATCGAACACCTCGGCATTGAACAAATCCCCCAACGTCGGGATCACCACATCATAGAGCACGAGCGCCGCGCGCATCTCGCCTTTCTTGAGCGGCGAGGTCAGTTCGCGCATGGTGACATTGAACCGTTCTTGCGCAGCGGCGACAACGCGGTCTGGCAGGGGGCGGGTGAGGTATAACTCGGCCATGATCAATGCATCCGCGCGCCAAGGGGAAGGTCATGATCCGGTGCCAGCAGCGTGATCCGGCCCTCGGAATCAGAGGCGCCGAGCACCAGCACTTCCGACATGAATGGCCCGATCTGGCGCGGCGGGAAATTGACCACGGCCATCACTTGTCGGCCGATCAACGCCTCGGGCGTGTAGAGTTCGGTGATCTGGGCCGAAGATTTCTTCGCACCGATCTCGGGGCCGAAATCGATCCACAGCTTGAACGCGGGCTTGCGCGCCTCGGGGAAAGGCTCGGCGCGCAACACGCGGCCTGTGCGGATATCGACTTTGAGGAAATCGTCGTAAGTGATTGCTCTCATTGGGATAGCTCGCGTGAACGGGTGGCCGCGGCACGGATCGTGCGCGCAATCAGCGGGGGCAGCCCATTCTCCGGGTCCATCAGCACCGAGAGCGCCGCCGCGGTCGTGCCGCCAGGGCTGGTGACATTAACGCGCAACTCCTCGGCGCTCTCCCCGGCCAGATGCGCCAACTCACCCGCTCCGGTCACTGTGGCGCGGGCCAGTTTCATGGCCATCTCGGGGGCGAGGCCTTCGGCCGCGGCGGCCTGCGCCATGGCCTCGATCAGGTGAAAGACATAGGCCGGGCCGGAGCCGGAAAGCGCTGTGACGGCATCCATCTGCGCCTCGCTCTCGAGCCTGAGCGTGGTGCCGACGGCTGCCATCAGCGCCTCGGCGAGGTTCATATCGGCCTCGGAGGTCTGTTCATTGCCGATCAGCGCCGAGACACCGCGCCCGACAGCGGCGGGCGTGTTGGGCATGGCGCGGATGATCGGGCTGGTATCGCCAAGTGCGGCGCCAAGCTGGGTCAGCGATGTGCCTGCAGCGATGGAGAGAAACAGGGTCGAGCCACCACCATAGGCGGCAATCGCGGGCAGGGCGGTACCCATCATTTGCGGCTTTACGGCAAGCAGGACAACGGCGGGCGCATCGGGTAGCGCCTCATTGACCGCAACTCCTTGCGCCATGAGCCAGTCAGAGGGGGCCGGGTCGATGACATGGACGCTATGCAGCGCCACCCCGCGTGAGAGCCAACCGGCGAGCAGGGCCGAGCCCATCTTGCCGCAGCCCAAGAGAACCATCCCGCGTTCTGCAACCGGGTCTAGTGACATGACCTGCTCCCTGTAACGCTTTTTCTCTGTTGTCGCGCCAGTTCAGGACTTGGTCAAGACCCCGGTCGGATCATGCGCGGCCAACCGCCTCTGCAAGGGCAACATCCAGCGCCGTCGCAGGCGAATGATTGGCCCAGGCGACAAGTTGAAAGGCCGGGTAGAAGCGCTCGGCCGCCGTGATGGCGGCGCGGATCATGTGGTCGATCTGGTCGATTCCGGCGGGCTGATCCTCTGCGAGGATCAGCCCGTAACGCCAGACCATCAGCCGCTGGCTCTCCCAGAAACTGAACGCGCCTGACCAGACCATGTCATTGGCGCGACTGATGGTCTCATAGAGTGCAGAGCGCGCCTCTTCCGGTGGGTCCATCTCGAAAGTGCAGACCAGACGCAGAAGGCTCTCATTGGGCGAGAGGGCAAGGGTGACTGAATAGGTGCGCCACTGGCCCTCGACCGCCATGGCGATCTGGTCCTCGTTCATGCGGTCGAAATCCCAGGCGTGATGCTCGGC
>REER01000143.1 GCA_007694945.1 Paracoccaceae bacterium
TTCTCCCGCGACGGGCGGCCGAAAGCCTCTCTCTCGACCTCCAAACCCGTCACGGACCGGGCCGGTAGCCCTCTCACTCTCTGATCACTCGGCTGCGAGGTTGCCGGGTGGGGACGGCGCGCGCGCCGCGGCCAACCCGTGCAGGGCCTCCGGGCGGATATGGGTGTAGCGGCGCAGCATCTTCCAATCCTTGTGGCCTGTGACCAGTGAGACCTGTTCGATAGCGAATCCGGCCTCAAACAGGCGGCTTGTGCCTTCGTGGCGCAGATCGTGAAAATGCAGGTCCTTCACACCGACATCCTTGCAGGCCCGCCGGAATGCGGTTCCGACTGATCTCGAATTATAGGGAAAGATCCGTCCCTTTACGTGCCCCAGATCCTTGACCTGAGCCGTGACAAGCGCCCACGCGTCGAACCCGGTGGCGGCGAAGAGCGGGATCCTCTGGTCGTTTCCTGTCTTGTTGCGCGGGTCTTTCCGGTCCCGGATCAGGAGCATGCGGCGATCAATATCGAGATCGGTCCATTCGACGCGGCAGATCTCGTCGAGCCGCATCGCGGTAGCCACCGCGAACTTGACGATCCGCGTCATCGGCAGGGTCAGGCGTTCGTTGTCATCGAAGCAGCGGAAGAGGCGGTTCAACTCGTCCGTGCCGGGGCGGCGATCCCGCTCTGTGCCCTTGCCGATCAAGCCGAGCCGCTTGAGCGCGACACGCGCCAGATCGACAGGCTCGGGTGAGATGTCGAGCCCGTGCACGGCTGCCGCATGGGTGATGATCATCTTGATCACGCCGATATCGATCCCGAGGGTCACCGGACCTGCGCCTTGCTCTGCGCGCATCTTGCCGTAGTCGATCAGCTTTTGCCGATCCAGGTGCCCAATCCGTTCCTTGCCCAGATCGCGCTTGAGCGTCGTGAGCGTGGCGGCCTTGCTGCGACGCGGCGGTTTGCCTACCTCGCACATATCGATTATGTGGATATCGATGAGGTCGCCGAAGGTGGCGAGGCGAGAGACGGACGACTTGTTCGGCGCCAGTCCCTGATCCACCCGGGTCTCCGCCTGGCGGGCCCAGCGATGGGCGTCGTCGCGACGGAGAAAGGTCTCGCTCGCGTAGCGGCCCTTTCGTCTGATCTGGACCCGGTAGGCACCGGAGGGGAGCTTGGTGATAGAGGCCATTTTCGTGTGCGCTGTGTGTGCAATGAGTCGTCGTAGAGGGGCAAATTCGGGGATATTGGGGCGTATTCCAGCGTAGCAGCATCCGCCGCCAACAGTTTGAAGATACACAAAAAATGCAAATAAATCAACATGCTAGATTATCCTGCGCGCCGATGATGGACTGGACCGACCGGCACTGTCGGTATTTCCACCGCCAGCTTACGCGCCACACGACACTCTATACCGAAATGGTTACGGCCCCTGCGCTGGTGCGCGGGGGCGCGCTGCATCTGCTGGAGCATCATCCGGATGAACACCCGCTCGTGCTGCAACTCGGCGGCTCGGAGCCCGAGGAACTTGCGCAGGCGGCGCGGATCGGCTGGGAGGCAGGGTATCGCGAGATCAACCTCAATTGCGGCTGTCCCTCGGATCGGGTGCAGTCAGGCTGTTTCGGCGCAGTGCTGATGGAGCAGCCTGACCATGTCGCTGATATCTGCCGTGCCATGATCGCCGCCAGCCCAGCCGAGATCACGGTCAAATGCCGCATCGGGGTGGATGATCAGGACCCCGAAGAGGTGCTGCCCGGGTTCCTAGCGATGCTGTCCGATGCCGGCATTGGCCATGTCATCATTCATGCGCGCAAAGCCTGGCTTGCGGGACTTTCGCCCAAGGAGAACCGCGAGATTCCGCCGCTCGACCATGATCTGGTCCTGCGCATGAAGCGTGACTTTCCGGCGCTCCGGATCACGCTCAATGGCGGCATCACTTCGCTCGCTGAGGTGCGGCACTGGCTGAATCTGGGGCTGGATGGCGTGATGCTGGGGCGCGCGGCCTATCAGCGCCCAGGGGATCTGCTGCTGCATTCCGATGACGAGATTTTTGGTGACGCGCACGCAACTGACCGCCTCGCTGCCATTGAAGCGATGCGCCCCTATATCGCACAAGAACTGCAGCGGGGCACGCGGCTGACTGCGATCACGCGGCATATGCTGGGCCTCTTCGCTGGGCGACCCGGTGCGCGTCACTGGCGACGCGTGCTGTCGGAGCAGGCACACCGCCCCGGCGCGGGGCTCGAGGTTCTCGACATGGCGCTGGAGACCATGGCGGAGGCCAGCGCGGCTGTGGCCTCATGAGGTCGCGGATCGTGCAGTGAGCATCGGCGCAGGCATCGCCTGCGCTACGTCTTGCCCTTGTGCACAGCATGTCGCCTCATGCAGCAATGCCGTGATCACGGCGACATGATCAGCGGCGCGCCAGCTTGCATCATGACGCCTGCGTGCCTGCTCATATGAGCGCTCCAGCGTGATGAGTTGCTCCTGTGCCTCCGGGTGGTCCGGAAGGCTGCGCCCCACTGGCAGACCAAGCAGTCTTGGCAGACGTTTCCGGCGGTCATACTCGGGCAGCGCATATCGCGCGGAAACAACCAGAAGGCGAGGGCGGATCAGGGTGTCGAGTGAAAAACTCAAGTCGCTCATGCCGAATCTCCAAATTGCGAAACCGCCGCATCATCGCATTCGAACCGAACCCGTTGCATGATTTTTGAAAGTATGCGTGCGCTCGATTTAACTCGATTTAGGGAATCGTTACCATTCTGAACAGGTGCAAGGCTCAGTTAACACTCTAGTAACCTTTGCAATCATAGGTAGAAAAACTGGAAGGGGGCAGGGCGCGACATGTCTGCTCGGGAATGGGTCGCATCCAAGGATCGTTTAGGTCAGGTTGATATTCTGCCAGAATGGATTCCTGCCGGGGTGCGGCTTTATCTGTCTCATACGGCCGAAGGCCGGTCGCTGCGCGCGCTGGCGCGCGACCTTGGCTGCCATGCCTCGACCGTTTTGCGCCAGGTCCGCCGTTTCGAGAGTCGGCGCGACGATCCGCTTGTCGATGACGCATTGCGCAGGCTCGATCTGGCCTTGCGTGACGGTGCTGTCTCCCTTCCCGAACCGGAGGCGTCACAGATGATAGCTACCTCGCGAGACTGCCCGGAGCCTCGGATCGACTCCATTTTTCCCGACGAGGGGTTGCGCTGCCTGTCGCATCTTGCTTGTGGCGACGCTATTCTCATCGTTGCGCCGGACATGCCCAAGGCCGTGGTCACGCGCGAAGACGCCCAAGGGGTCGCGCAACGCATCGCTGTGATCGACCGTGAAGTGGCCGAGGCGATGGCCCTGAAGGACTGGATCACCTGCCGCCGTCAGGGGCGCGTGCTTAGCTATGCGATTTCTCCGGTCGGAAGGGCGGCCTTGCGGGACGCCCGTCTTGACCCCGGCGAGACGGACAGCGGTGACGAAGTCGAGAGCGGCACTGTTCGCCGCATTCGTTATGGCGCGGGTGAGAGCCCGGTCACGGTTCTCGCGCGTCGTCGAGACAAGAGCGGGGCGCCCTTTCTTGCGCCTGATCAGGTTCAGGCCGCGGAGCGCTTGCGCGAGGATTTCGTTATGGCGCAACTCGACACGCTTGATCTTGTCACCGTGCACGAGGTCGTTGCGTCACTTGAACAGCGAAAGGTGCCCGCCAGTGGCGCAACACCCGGAACCAAGGCCGCCCGCCAGCGAGTGCTCGAGGTGCTGCAAGAATTGGGGCCGGGTCTTGGGGATATGGCGTTGCGCTGCTGCTGCAGGCTCGAAGGCGTCGAATCTGCTGAGTCGGCGTTGGGTTGGTCAGCGCGGTCCGGCAAGATCGTGCTGCGCATAGCCCTGCAGCGGCTGAGTTGCCATTACCGCCAGATGGGTGATGCGCATCTCATGATTGGCTGACCGTTTCCGACTGCGCCGCGTCCAGCGCCTCCTGCGCGGCTAGCCAGAGCGCCTCGGCCCGGTCGAGCCCGTCCATCACTTCGGCATATTTCGCCTGCCAGACTTGCAGATCCCTCGCGCGGTCATCCTCATAGAGCGCTGGGTCCGCGAGTTTCGCCGCCAACTTGTCGCGCATCGCTTCGAGCTTCTCGACCCGGGTCTCGGATTTGCGCAGCTCCGAGCGCAGCACCGCGATGTCATCGCGGCTGATGCGCTTCGATGCCGGTTTCAGCTTCTCGCGCGCAGGCTTCGCCTCGCCTGCCAGCAGCAGGGCGCGATAGCTCTCGAGGTCATCCTCATAGGGGGTCACGCGACCGTTCGAGACCAGCCAGAGCCGGTCGGCGACCAGCGAGAGCAAGTGCATGTCATGGCTGACCAGCACCACGGCCCCGGAATAGGCGCTCAGGGCCTCGACCAGCGCCTCGCGGCTTTCCATGTCGAGATGGTTGGTCGGCTCGTCTAGGATCAGCAGATGCGGCGCGTCGAGCGTTGCTAGCAAGAGCGAGAGCCGTGCCTTCTGCCCGCCCGAGAGGCGCGCGACCACGGTCTCGGCCTGTTCGGCCATCAGCCCGAACCCGGCAAGACGCGCGCGCAATCGGGGCTGGGCCTCCAGCGGGCGAGCGCGCTGCAAGTGCTGGAGAGGGGTTTCATCAAGCTCCAGTTCATCGACCTGATGTTGTGCGAAATAGCCAACGCGGAGCTTGGCGGCGCGGGTCAGGGTTCCCTTGCCTTCGAGCTTGCCCGCCAGAAGTTTGGACAGGGTCGATTTGCCCTCGCCGTTGCGGCCCAGAAGCGCGATGCGGTCATCCTGATCGATTCGCAGGTTGAGATTGCGAAGCACGGGCGTGCCACCGTAGCCAACGGCGATATCCTCCAGCCGCAGGATGGGGGGTGACAGCGCCTCGGGCTCGGGGAAAGTGAAGACATGCCGCGCGGCTTCCGCAGGCGGGGTGATCGGTTGCAGCTTTTCCAGCATCTTGAGCCGCGATTGTGCCTGACGCGCCTTGGTCGCCTGCGCGCGGAACCGGTCCACGAATTTCTGCATATGCGCGCGCTGGGTGGCGACCTTGGCGGCCTCGGCGGCCAGAACAGCGCGCTGGTCGGCACGAATGCGGGCAAAGCTGTCGTAGCCGCCTGCGTAGAGGCTCAGCTTGCGGTCCTCGAGATGCAGGATATGGTCGACCGCCCGGTTCAACAGCCCACGGTCATGGCTGATGATGATGACCGTGTGCGGGTAGCGGGCGAGGTAGCTTTCAAGCCACAGCGCGCCCTCAAGGTCGAGATAGTTGGTCGGCTCATCGAGCAGCAAGAGGTCAGGTCGGGCGAAGAGCACGCCTGCGAGCGCGACCCGCATCCGCCAGCCGCCCGAGAAATCGGAACAGGGGCGCGCCTGCGCTTCTGTGTCAAAACCAAGCCCCTTGAGGATGGCGCTGGCGCGGCCTTCGGCGGACCAGGCGTCGATATCGGCCAGCCGCATCTGGATTTCGGCGATGCGTTCGGGGGCCGAGGCCGTTCCGGCCTCGGCCAACAGCCGCGCGCGCTCGGTATCGGCTTCGAGAACCGTGTCGAGCAGCGAGGTCGAGGAGGAGGGCACTTCCTGCGCGACCCCGCCGATCCGGGCCTGAGAGGGCAGGGTGATCGCGCCGCCTTCGAGCGCCAACTCGCCCCTGATCAGGCGAAACAGTGTGGTCTTGCCCGAGCCATTGCGCCCGACCAGCCCGACCTTGTGCCCGGTGGGGATGCGCGCCGAGGCGCCCGCGAAAAGCGGGCTGCCATCGATGGCGAAGGAAATATCGTCGATCATCAGCATGAGGCCGGAGTGCCTGCTTGCAGCGTCAAGGTCAAGCGCGGCCGTGGGACAAAGCGCCCATTTGGGGCCCCGCGCACCCAGCCACCCTAATGGCCCCTCATGGGCGCTGCCAATGCGCTTTGCGCATTGACAGGTGTGGGGGGTCGGTGCTGCTCAGATCGCGCGCCGGATCCCGGTGAAGCGGGCCCGCGCGCGCGGGTCCTTGTCGAAGAGTGCTGCCAGTTGCTCGGTCATCGCGCCGGCAAGTTGCTCGACATCGGTGATCGTGACTGCGCGCTCGTAATAGCGCGTCACATCATGGCCAATCCCGATGGCCAGCAATTCGACCATCTTGCGCCGTTCGACCATGGCGATCACGTCGCGCAGATGCTTTTCCAGATAATTCGCGGGGTTCACCGACAGGGTCGAATCATCAACCGGCGCGCCATCGGAAATGACCATCAGGATGCGTCGCGCCTCGGGCCGGGCGACCATGCGCCGATGCGCCCATTCCAGCGCCTCGCCGTCGATGTTTTCCTTCAGCAGACCTTCTTTCATCATCAGGCCCAGATTGGGCCGCACCCGCCGCCAGGGCGCATCGGCCTGTTTGTAGATGATATGGCGCAGGTCATTCAGCCGTCCCGGTTGCAGGCTGCGGCCCTGTTGAAGCCAACGCTCGCGCGACTGCCCACCCTTCCAGGCGCGGGTGGTGAAGCCCAGAATCTCGACCTTGACACTGCAGCGCTCCAATGTGCGTGCCAGCACATCGGCGCAGATGGCCGCGATCGAGATTGGCCGCCCGCGCATCGAGCCGGAATTGTCCAGCAGCAGCGTGACGACCGTATCGCGAAACTCGGTGTCCTTTTCCTGCTTGAAGCTGAGCGGGGTGGTAGGGTTCGCCACCACCCGCGCCAGCCGCCCGGCATCGAGAATACCCTCTTCGAGATCGAACAGCCATGAGCGGTTCTGCTGCGCCTGCAACCGGCGTTGCAGCTTGTTGGCCAGCCGCGAGACTGCGCCTTTCAGCGGCTCCAATTGCTGGTCGAGATAGGCGCGCAGCCGCTCAAGCTCGGCGGGTTCGGCCAGATCCTCGGCGCGTATTTCCTCGTCGAAATCGGTTGTGAAGACTTTGTAGTCCGCGCTTGCCTCGGAATGTGGCGGCGGGGGAGGGGGTTCGAGCGGGGCCTCGGCCTCGGGCATCTCGCTCTCGTCGGACATCTCTTCATCGGCGTCCTGATCGAGCGCGACATCCGCCTGCGCACTGTCCTGCTCGCTGCCCTCCTCGTCATTCTCCTCTTCGCCCTCGTCCTCCTGCCCCTGGCTGTCGGGGTTCTCGGGCTCGTCGGGCTGCTCGTCGCTCTCGTCCTCGGTGCCTTCGTCTTCGTCGCCAGTGTCGTCGGGGTCATCGCCAAGCTGGTCGCCATAGCCCAGATCCTCGATGATCTTGCGGGCAAAGCGGGCAAAGGCGCCCTGATCGGAGAGAACCTTCTCGAGATCTTCCAGCGTGCCGCCTGCGCGCTCTTCGATGAAACCGCGCCACAGTTCGAGCACATGCGCGGCCCCTTCGGGCAAAGGACGACCGGTCGCGGCCTCGCGGATCATATAGGCCGCAGCGACGGGCAGGGGCGCGTCCTGTCGGTCACGGATCTGAGCGTAGCCCTTGCGCGTGGCCTCATGGGTGATGCGCGCGTCGATATTCCCCGCTGTGCCCGGCATATGCCGCGCCCCCACGGCTTCGCAACGGGCCTCTTCCATCGCTTGATAGAGGTCCCGCGCCATCTGGCCCTGCGGCATGTAGCGGGCATGGGTGGGCGTGTCGTGATAGCGGTGGCGCAGTGCCAACGTGTCGGCGGTGCCGCGAGCCAGCAGAACCTCGTCGCGGGTCATGCGCCGCGTGACCTGCGGCAGGCGCATCGTGTCCCCGCTCATCCCGGCTGGATCGACCGAATAGCTCACGGTCAGGTCCGGCGCATCGGCCATGGTCCGCGCAGCTTCGGAGAGCGCCTTTTTGAACGGATCGGCCGGGTTGTCACTGCGACTCATGGCTTGGGTCTGTCCTTCTGTTCGTCCTTTCGACAGTTAAGCCAGTGTGGCTCGAAAGAAAAGCGGCTGCGCCAAGAGGTGATGGCGAAGCCATGCAGTTTGAAGAGCCTGTGGCGCGCTTACCCCATCGCAGTGGTTGGGCCAGAGCCGATGAAGAAGCCGCTCAGACAATACTGGAAAAAGGGTTGAACATTCGCCGGTCATCACGCCCCGCCGTACGCCCTTCTGCATGGTGTGCGGTTGACCAACAATCCGACCACACCCGACGCGCTACCGTTCAAGGCTGCGTCAGGCTACGCCCGCTTGCCCATCTGCGCCACACCCAGCACATCAAGCACCTTGGCCTCGATATGCGGCGCGTTCATCGCGGCGATGTCATACATCTGGCTTGGGCTGGCCTGATCGATGAAAGTGTCAGGCAGCACCATCGAGCGAAATTTGAGACCGTGATCGAACACGCCCTCATCGCCCAGAAACTGCGCCACATGACTGCCAAAGCCGCCTACGGCGCCCTCTTCGATGGTGATCAGCGCCTCGTGGTTCTGCGCGATGCGCTGGATCATCTCGCGGTCAAGCGGCTTGGCGAAACGGGCATCGGCCACAGTCGGCGTGATGCCCTTGGCGCACAGGCTCTCGCAGGCGCGCAGCACTTCCCCGAGCCGTGCGCCGAAGGACAGGATCGCGACCCGCTTGCCCTCTCGGATGATCCGCCCCTTTCCGATCTCGAGCGGAATACCGCGCTCGGGCAGTTCCACCCCTTCACCTTCGCCACGCGGGAAACGAAAGGCAATCGGGCCGTCATCATGCGCCACGGCAGTGGCGACCATATGCACCAGTTCGGCCTCGTCAGCCGCCGCCATCACCACGAAACCTGGCAGATTGGCCAGATAGGCGATGTCATAGCTGCCTGCATGGGTCGCGCCATCCGCGCCCACCAGCCCCGCGCGGTCGATGGCAAAGCGCACGGGCAGGCGCTGTATCGCGACATCATGCACGACTTGGTCATAGCCGCGCTGAAGGAAGGTCGAATAGAGCGCACAGAAGGGTTTCATCCCGCCCGCAGCCAGCCCGGCGCAGAAGGTTACGCCATGTTGCTCGGCAATCGCCACGTCGAACATGCGCCGTGGGTGCGCCTTGGCGAAAATGTCGAGACCTGTGCCATCGGGCATGGCTGCCGTGATGGCGACGATCTTGTCATCCCGGTTGGCCTCTTCGATCAAGGCATTTGCAAAGACTTTGGTGTAGCTCGGCGCATTGGAGGCCGCCTTCTGCTGCTTTCCCGTCACGACATCGAATTTCGCCCGCGCATGACCGCGATCGGACGCATCCTCGGCGGGGCCGTAGCCCTTGCCCTTCTTGGTCAGCACATGGATCAGCATCGGCTCGTCCGCGCGTTCGCGCAGCGTGCGCAGCACCCAGAGAAGCTGGTCGAGATCATGCCCGTCGATGGGGCCGAGATAATTGAAGCCCAGTTCCTCGAACAGCGTGCCGCCGACGGTCACATGCTTTAGCAGATCCTTGGCGCGGCGCGCGCCCTCCTGAATGGGCCCGGGCATGAGGTTGAGCGCGCCTTTCATGGCGTGCTTCAATTCTTGCATGGGCTTGTCGGCATAAAGCCGTGAGAGATAACTCGACATCGCGCCAGTGGGTGGGGCGATGGACATCTCGTTGTCATTGAGGATCACGAACATACGCCGGCCCAGATGGCCCGCATTGTTGAGCGCTTCATAGGCCATGCCCGCGCTCAACGCGCCGTCGCCGATCACGGCGATGGCATCCCCCAGTGCGGGGTCGGGTGCGCCGCCCAGCTCGCGCGCCATGGTGAAGCCCAGCGCGGCCGAGATGGAGGTCGAACTGTGCGCCGCCCCGAACGGGTCATAGGGCGACTCGGAGCGCCTGGTGAAGCCCGACAGCCCGTCCTTCTGGCGGAGCGTACGGATACGGTCGCGTCGCCCGGTCAGGATCTTGTGCGGATAGCATTGGTGCGAGACATCCCAGATCAGCCTGTCGCGCGGTGTGTCGAAGACAGCATGCAGCGCGACGGTCAGTTCCACCACGCCCAGCCCCGCGCCCAGATGGCCACCGGTCTCCGATACAGCGGCAATTGTCTCGGCGCGCAATTCGTCTGCCAACTGGTGCAACTCGCGGTCGTTCAGCGCCTTGAGGTCTGCTGGGGCGTGCACCCTGTCAAGAAGTGGTGTGTTCGGCATGGTCAGTGTCCCTTTGCGGTCTTACCCCACCGCTAATTCCTGCGGGCGATAACGAATTGCGCCGCGTCACGCAATAAATGGGCCTCGGGACCATATGGGGCAAGGGCTGCCTCGGCCTCTGCGACAAGCGCGCGCGCCCGTGCTTTCGCGCCCTCCAGCCCGAGAAGCGAGACAAAGGTCGCCTTGCCCGCATCGGCATCCTTGTGCAGCCGCTTGCCCGCAAGCGCTGTATCCCCCTCGATATCGAGTATGTCATCGGCAATCTGGAAGGCCAGCCCGAGCGTGCGTGCGTAGGTGGCCAATGGGCGAGTGTCGGCCTGCGCCATGCGCGCGCCGGCGCAGGCGGCCCATTCGATCAGCGCGCCGGTCTTGGCGGCTTGCAAGGCGGTGATCTGATCCAGCGTAAGGGGCGCCTCGGCACTCTCGGCGGCAATGTCGAGTGCCTGACCCAACACCATGCCCCCGCCGCCTGCGGCGCGGGCGAGCGAGGCGACCAGGTCAAGCCGCGCCTCGGGCGTGGGGGCGGCTTCAGGGGCCGCGAGCAGACTGAAGGCGAGCGATTGCAACGCGTCGCCGACAAGGATGGCCGTGGCCTCGTCCCACCGCACATGGACTGTGGGTTGACCCCGCCGCAGATCATCATCATCCATCGCGGGCAGGTCATCATGAACCAGCGAATAGGCATGGATCGCCTCAATGGCCGCGCCGCTGCGCGCCGCGGTCTCGGGCGCAATGCCATGCAGGCGCGCAGACTCGAGAACCAGAAAACCGCGCAGCTTCTTGCCGCCCTGCGCCGCATAGGCCATTGCATCGCGCACCTCGCTGTCTGGCAGGCGGCCAATCTCGTTCTGCAATGTGGCCTCGACCAGTGCCGCCGCGCGCGACAGGGCCTCGGGGAAGCCGCTCATGCCGAAAAGGGCTCGGTGCCTTCGGGCGTGCCGTCCTCGGACAGGCGGATCGCCTCGATCCGCATCTGGGCGGTGTTCAGCCTTGCCTCGCAATGCTTTTTCAGCAGGTCGCCGCGTTCATAAAGCGCGATCGACTCATCAAGCGGCACATCGCCGCGCTCTAGCCGGGTGACAATCTCCTCAAGCCCGCGCAGCGCCTCCTCGAAGCTCATCTCCTCGACGGGTTTCTCGCTCATGCGCCCTTCTCCATCAGCACCCGGATATGCGCCCTGACCGATGCCGACAGCGCGTCGAGGTCATAGCCGCCTTCCAGACAGGATACTACCCGCCCCGCGCTGTGGCGCGCGGCAATATCGCAGAGTTCCCCGGTAACCCAGGCGAAATCCTCCTCCACGAGCGCAAGCTCGGCCAGCGGGTCGTTGCGATGGGCATCGAAGCCTGCCGAGATCAGCACCAACTCGGGCGCAAAACGGTCAAGTTGCGGCAGCACCGTGTCCTCATAAATGCGCCGGAATTTCGCGCCATCTGTGCCCGGTGCCAGCGGAACATTCATGACCTGTCCATGCGCGCCACGTTCCTCGCGGCACCCGGTGCCAGGCCAGAGAGGCATCTGGTGGCTTGAGACGAAAAAGGCGCGCTCCTCGTCCCAGAGCAGGTCCTGCGTGCCATTGCCGTGATGCACGTCGAAATCCACAACTGCAACGCGCGAGAGGCTGTGGCGCTCCATCGCATGTCTGGCCGCGATGGCGATTGTGCCAAATAGGCAGAACCCCATCGGGGTGGCCCGCTCGGCATGGTGGCCCGGCGGGCGCATTGCAACAAAGGCATTAGCTGCTTGTCCGTCCATGACCAGATCGACCGCGTGACAGGCCCCGCCCGCTGCCCTGAGTGCAGCATCGAACGAGCCATTGGAGACATGCGTGTCGGCGTCGAGCTGGTAGATCCCTGCGGCCGGGATCGCCATGCGAATACGGTCGATATAGTCCTGCGGGTGGCAGAGCAGAAGCTGTGCCTCTTCGGCGCGCGGGGCATCATGGTGCTGGATATCGCTGAACTCGGGTGCGCGCAAGGCCGCCTCGATCGCCTCAATCCGGGCGACCTGTTCAGGGTGGCCGGGCGGCGTTTGGTGGCGATGTGCATCAGCGTGGGTGAGATAGGCAGTGCTCATACGGGTGAGGCTAGTGCATCGGCCCGGGCGGGGAAAGAGCGTTTTTCGCCGCGGGTGCTCTTGCCCGCCTGTGATGCTGGTGGCACTCTGCGCGAAACACCACAGCACCCGAGGCAGCAGCGAGGCGCCCATGACCCCCAAGGATACGCTCACCTTGCTGACCCCGCCCCGGGGCGAGCATCACTTCTACACGAACGCGGAACAAGCCGTCGAGCGCCTCGAGCGCCTTTACGCAGAAGCCACGGGTTTTCTTGTCGACGGGTTCAATCGCGTCGCGAGCGGCGAGCGTGTCTCGGCGCGCTTCCGTGCCTTTTACCCCGAGATCCGGATGGCGACGACCCGCTACGACAAGGTGGATTCGCGCTTGAGCTTCGGCCATGTCTCGGAGCCGGGTGTCTATACGGCGACGGTAACCCGCCCCGACCTGTTCCGCCACTACTTGCGCCAGCAGATCGGCCTGTTGATGAAGAACCATGCCGTTCCTATAAGCGTCGGCCCCTCCGAGACGCCGATCCCGCTTCATTTCGCGATGTCCGGGCGGGGCGATGTGACACTGCCGGAAGACGGCGAGTTGATGCTCTCGCTGCGCGATATCTTCGATGTGCCGGATCTGGCCACGACCAATGATGACATCGTCAGTGGCGAGCGCTTGCGCTACCCCGATGGCGCGCTGCCGCTGGCGCTGTTCACGGCACAAAGGGTGGATTACTCGCTGGCCCGGCTGGCGCATTACACGGCCACTGCGCCCGAGCATTTCCAGAACTACATCCTGTTCACCAACTACCAGTTTTATGTCGACGAGTTCGAGGCTTTTGCCCGCGCCCAGCTTGCCGACCCCGAGAGCGGCTACACCGCCTTTGTTGCCCCCGGCGATGCGGTCATCACTGACCCGGAAACTCCTATCCCACCGCTGCCGCGGCTGCCGCAAATGCCGACCTATCACCTGAAGCGAGAGCGCGGCGGTGGGATCACGCTGGTCAATATCGGTGTAGGCCCCTCCAACGCCAAGACAGCGACCGACCATATCGCTGTGCTGCGCCCGCATGCCTGGGTGATGGTCGGTCATTGCGCGGGGTTGCGCAACAGCCAGGCGCTGGGCGATTTCGTGCTCGCCCATGCCTATCTGCGCGAGGACAATGTGCTGGACGCGGATTTGCCGGTCTGGGTGCCAATCCCGGCACTGGCCGAAATCCAGATCGCGCTGCAGGATGCCGTGGCCGAGGTGACGCAGCTGGAGGGCTATGCGCTCAAGCAGATCATGCGCACTGGCACCGTCGCCACTATCGACAACCGCAACTGGGAATTGCGCGATCAGTCGGGCCCGGTGCAGCGCCTGAGCCAGTCACGCGCCATTGCGCTGGATATGGAATCGGCTACCATCGCTGCCAACGGTTTTCGCTTCCGCGTGCCCTATGGCACGCTGTTATGCGTCTCGGACAAACCGCTGCATGGTGAGTTGAAACTGCCCGGCATGGCCTCGGGGTTTTACCGCACGCAAGTGGCACGCCACCTCAAGATCGGGATCCGGGCGATGGAGCTTTTGCGCGAGATGCCGCTTGAGAAGATCCATAGCCGAAAACTGCGCTCTTTCACAGAAACGGCCTTCCTGTAGCGCGGATTCGCGCATTTTTCCCGGTCAACGCTCGATTTTCTTGGTTTTGGGCGATTGTCACGGCCTCGGATATCGGGCTAGATGCGGCTCGCATTAGACGCCGCATCGGATGCAGCGCCCGACTTGCCAACAAAACCAGGAGACAGAGATGACCGTCAAACCGATGACAAAGACCCAACTCGTGGCCGCGCTCGCAGAAGAGATGAGCAGCGACAAGAAGACTGCCAATGCTGCGCTTGACGCCGTCTCGGCGCTGGTGATGCGCGAAGTCGCCGCCGGTGGCGCTGTCACTCTGCCCGGCATCGGCAAGATCATGTGCCGCGCCCGCCCCGAGCGTCAGGTCCGCAACCCGGCTACCGGCGAGACAATGACCAAACCGGCCGACAAGGCTGTGAAAGTCACGATCGCAAAAGCGCTGAAAGACGCTGTCAACGGCTGATCTGGACACAGGTTTCTGCAAGACGGGCCATCCTTTCGGATGGCCCGTCTGCGTGTTCAGGGGGTCAGCCTGACCGCTGCGCGGTTTTTGTCCTGTGCACCTGGTGGACCACCACGCCATCGCTGAGACGAGAGCGCTCTCCCACTCGTGTTGACACGTAAGGGGAACTGGCCAAGCGCAATTCCCTCGTGGTTCATGTCAAGATCGCGTGGGAACAGGTGCTGATGCGCCATTTCCGAAGGCGCGCAGCTGACGTGGGCAAATGTCGTCCACCGTCTTTTTCTGGCCTTTCCGATCTGCAAGCACTTCGCTCCGGCCGCAGGCGCAGTCGGTGCTCGTTTGCTTTGCCGGCGGGTAAGATACGGCTTCACAGGACGGGGCTTATGTGCTTTATAACCGCCATCCGCACAATCGCTGGATCAAGAAACCATATCTGGGAGGATATAATGGATCGTCGTTCATTCCTGAAGGCGTCGACTGTCGGCGCCGGAGCCGCTGCCGCCTCGACACTGGCTGCGCCTGCTGTTGCGCAGGGCCGGATCACATGGCGCATGGTCACTACCTGGCCACGCAACTTCCCCGGCCTCGGAACCGGCGCGCAACGCGTGGCCGACCGCATCACTGCCGCCTCGGATGGCGCGCTGACAATCGAGGTGTTTGCCGCTGGCGAAATGGTGCCCGCGCTGCAATCGCTTGATGCCGTTCTCGATGGTGCTGCCGAGATGAGCCATGGCGCGGCCTATTACTGGCAGAGCCGTTCGGTTGGCCTTTCCTTCTTCACCGGGGTTCCGTTCGGGATGACCTCGCGCGAGCTGGCAGCTTGGATGCGCTATCTGGGTGGGCAGGAGCTTTGGGACGACATCTATGATGATTTCGGGCTGCAAGGCTTCCTGTCGGGAGATACTGGCACACAAGCGGGCGGCTGGTTCCAGGAGGAACTGACGGGCATCGAGGACATTCAGGGTCTGCGCTTCCGCACACCGGGGCTGGGCGGTCAGGTCTGGCAGAAGATGGGCGCTTCGGTCACGAACCTTGCAGGCGGCGAGATCTTTGCAGCCCTGCAGTCGGGCGCGCTGGATGCTGCCGAATTCGTGGGCCCCTATAACGACCGCGCACTGGGCTTCCACCAGGTGCGCAATCACTACTATACCATGTCGTTTATCGAGCCGGGCCTCGCGACCGAACTCGTCGTGGACAAGGCGAAATACACCGAACTGCCGGATAACCTTCAGGCCATCGTGCGCGATGTATGTCAGGCCGAATATGATCAGGTGCCGTCGGAGTTCTACGCCAACGACCCTATCGCACTTGCCGACATGGTCGAGAACCATGGCACGATCGTCCACCCGAACTGGCCTGAGAGCGTTCTCGAGGCAGGTGCAGCCGCTTCGCGGGAACTTCTGGAAGAGATCCTCGACAGTGGCGATGCCAAAACCAAGGCCACGGCCGAGAGCTTCGTCAAGAACCTCAACCTGCTGCGGAGCCGGACCGAAAACACCGATCTGACCTTCGCGCTCGCCCGCGAGAAGTATTTCGACATCTCGGATATGGGCTGAGCTCCCTGCGCCCTGCCTGATCGCGAAATGCGGCCCCGGACATGATCCGGGGCCGCACTTCGCAACTCACACCCTGGCATCGAGGCTGCCATGATTGCGCTTTCCTATCTGATGCGCCTGATCAACCTGATCAATCGGGCCGCCGGCAATGTCTTCATGTGGTTATCCGTGGGCATTGTCATTGTCTGCTTCTGGGTTGTGGTGGAACGCTATGTCTTCTCCACCACGCGGCTCTGGATGCAGGATCTCTACCCCTGGATGAACGGCATCATGTTCACCGCCGTTGCCGGCTATGCGCTGTATCGCAATGATCATGTGCGGGTGGACATCTTCTTTCGTCCGGCCTCGACGCTGCGCAAGGCGTGGCTCGATCTGCTCGGTGTGTGCATCTTTCTGCTGCCCTTTTGCTGGGTGGTCTGGGAGTATTGCTTCAATTTCGTGGCCCGTTCTTGGCGTATTGGCGAGGCCTCGCCCAACCCCGGTGGCATGGACGGCTTCTGGATCGTCAAGACCTTCATCCTCGTGATGGCCGTGCTGATCGCGGCACAGGGTATCGCCATGGCGATCCGTTCGATCCTGATCATCGCCGGGCGCGAAGACCTCGTTCCAGACGATTACCGTTACAAATACGATACGGAGCCCAGCTGACATGGATCCTGTTCTTCTGGGCGAGATCCTCGCCGGGCTGATGTTCTTTGCCGTGATCGGCTTTCTGCTGATCGGCTTTCCGGTGGCCTTCACGCTGGCGGGGACTTCGGTCCTCTTCGCCTATCTGGGCCTGTATTTTGGCGTCTTCGACATGTCGAACCTGCGGGCCCTTGCCGGGCGCTATACCGGCTACATGATCAACGAAGTGCTGGTGGCTGTGCCGCTCTTCATCTTCATGGGGGTGATGCTGGAGCGCAGCAATATCGCCGAGCAGTTGCTGACCACGATGGGGCGGCTGTTTGGCGACATGCGCGGGGGGCTGGGCATTTCGGTAATCCTTGTGGGCGCGCTGCTGGCGGCCTCGACGGGCGTGGTGGGCGCGACTGTGGTGACGATGGGGCTGATCTCGCTGCCTGCGATGCTGCGCGCGGGCTATGACCCGAAACTCGCCTCTGGCGCGATCTGCGCCAGCGGGACGCTGGGCCAGATCATCCCGCCTTCGACCGTGCTGATTTTCATGGGGGACATGATCGCGGGCATGCACAGCCAGGTGCAGATGAGCCTGGGCAATTTCGCCCCTACGACAGTCTCGGTCGGCGATCTCTTCGCAGGAGCAATGCTGCCGGGCCTGCTGCTGGTGGTGCTCTACATCCTCTATATCATCTACAAGGCGATCTTCGATCCCGAAAGCTGCCCGGCGACCCCGGTGCCGCCCGAAGAGAAAAAGGGCCTGTGGAAGGAAATCCTCTTCGCGCTGGTCCCGCCGCTTCTGCTGATCACCGCGGTGTTGGGCTCGATCCTCGGTGGCATTGCCACCCCGACCGAAGCCGCCTCGGTGGGCGCGGTGGGGGCGACGCTGCTGGCGGCACTGCGCTGGCGGCTGTCCTTCGCGATCTTCACCGAGGTCGCACGGCGCACCGCCGTCATCACCTCGATGATCTTCATCATTCTCTTCGGCGCGTCGGTCTTTGCCATCGTGTTCCGGCAGATGGGCGGCGACTCACTGGTACGCGATTTCCTGACCTCGATGCCCGGTGGCGCGATGGGCGCGATGATCGTGGTCATGCTGATCATGTTCGTCCTCGGCTTCATCCTCGATACCTTCGAGATCATATTCATCGTCCTGCCGATCACGGCGCCCACGCTCCTGCTGCTGGGGATCGATCCGGTCTGGCTGGGCGTGATGATTGGCGTCAACCTGCAAACGAGCTTCCTGACCCCGCCATTCGGCTTCTCGCTTTTCTACCTGCGCGGGGTGGCGCCGAACTCGGTCAGCACCGGCACGATCTATCGCGGCGCGATCCCCTTTGTCGCGCTGCAGATATTCGCTATTGCGATGCTGTTCATCTTCCCAGGCCTCGTGCTCTGGCTGCCCTCGATCCTGTTTTAGCCCGCGTAATGACCCAGTACGGAGGCGTCGCTGCGCAGCAGCGTCGCTTCCGTGCCCTCACCGCGGCGCAACCGGCACAGGACGGCCCGCGCGGATATTCAGCCAGTTGGCCAGAAAGATCACCGCCGCACCGAGAAAGACGAACGGATCCAGCGCCTCGGCATAGAGCCACACGCCCACCAGCGCGATCACCGGCAGGCGGAAGAACTCCATCGGCGCCACGGTCGCCGCCGGTGCCAGCCCCAATGCCGAAGACAGCGAATAATGCGCACTCAGCCCCGTCAGCCCGACAACCACCAGCCAGCCCCAGATCGCGGGTGAGGGCCAGGTGAACCCGCCCAATTGCGCCAGTATCAGCCCGAAGAGCGTCTGCGAGGCCGTCATCCAGAACAGCACGCAGAGGATCGGGTCATTGCGCATGATGCGCTTGGTCAGCAGCGCGTTCACGGCAAAACCCACCGCGCAGAGAATGCCCGCCAGATGCCCAGGCCCGAGCGGCTGCACGCCGGGTTGCGCCACGATCAGAATGCCCAGAAACCCCAGCCCCGCCAGCCCGAGTTGCCGCCCGGTCAGCCGCTCGCCCAAAACCAGCGGTGCCAGCAGCACGACCCAGATCGGCATGGTGAATTCCAGCGCCACAAGCTGAGACAGCGGCAGCACCATGATCCCGTAGAACCACAGGTTCTGGCCTGCGAAATGAAAGACATTGCGCGCCAGATGCAGGCCGGGGCTGGTCGGTCGCAATCGCACCGGACGCGCCAGAACGATCGCGCAGATCAGGACAAAGCCGATGAGCGAGCGCCAGAACATCAACTCGAAGGAATCGAGCTCAGCCTGAATGGCGCGGCCGGCGATAGCCATGATCGTAAAGGACAAAATCGCCCCTACCATCCACAGGGCCGCGCGGACAGGCTGTGCCTCGGTCTGTATCACGCGGTGCTCCCGATGATGGTGTCGCGTTGTGGTGCCCGTCCGCGATGCACCCCGTCAATCCCTTTTCTGGCCCAATCGCGCGGAACGCTGCAGGCGCGGCCATAAATCTGCACTGGCGCATCTGTTGTCGTCTTGCAACAGGGTGCTGCGCTCCCCACATGCATTGCGAGGCCTGACAGGGGGCTGTGCTGCAGGGCAGGCAGACCTCACAAAAAAGGGCGCTTCAAGAGGAGAAACAAGAGATGAATCTTGAGAAATTTACCGAGCGGGCGCGCGGTTTTCTGCAATCGGCCCAGACCATTGCGTTACGCGAAGACCATCAACGCCTGACACCCTCTCACCTGCTCAAGGCGCTGTTGGATGATGATCAGGGCATGTCCGCCAATCTGATCCGCCGCGCAGGCGGCGCGCCGGAACGGGTAGCGCAGGCCAATGATATTGCACTGGCGAAGCTATCCAAGGTCTCAGGTGGTGACGGCCAGATCTACATGGACCCGCAAACCGCCAAGGTGGTCGATCAGGCCGAACAGATCTCGCAAAAGGCCGGCGACAGCTATGTCACGGTCGAGCGGCTGCTGACGGCGCTTGCGCTGGTGAAATCCGACGCGAAGGCGGCGCTTGATGCGGGCGCAGTCAGTGCGCAGAACCTCAACGCGGCGGTCAATGATCTGCGCAAGGGGCGCACTGCCGATAGTGCTTCGGCCGAGGAAGGTTATGACGCGCTCAAGAAATATGCCCGCGACCTGACCGAGGCCGCACGCGAGGGCAAGATCGACCCGATCATCGGCCGGGATGAAGAAATCCGCCGCTCGATGCAGGTGCTGTCCCGCCGCACCAAGAACAACCCGGTGCTGATCGGCGAGCCCGGCGTCGGCAAGACCGCCATCGCCGAGGGCCTCGCGCTTCGCATCGTTAATGGCGATGTGCCTGAGTCCTTACGCGACAAGAAGCTGATGGCGCTCGACATGGGTGCGCTGATTGCTGGTGCCAAGTATCGCGGTGAGTTCGAGGAGCGGCTGAAGGCGATCCTCTCTGAAATCACCAGCGCAGATGGCGAGATCATTCTCTTCATCGACGAAATGCACACGCTGGTCGGCGCGGGCAAATCCGAGGGCGCGATGGATGCCGCGAACCTGATCAAGCCTGCACTGGCGCGGGGTGAGTTGCATTGCGTGGGGGCCACGACGCTCGACGAATACCGCAAGCATGTCGAGAAGGATGCTGCGCTCGCGCGGCGTTTCCAGCCGGTGATGGTCGAAGAGCCGACGGCCGAGGACACGATCTCGATCCTGCGCGGTATCAAGGAGAAATACGAGCTGCACCATGGTGTGCGCATCTCCGACTCGGCGCTGGTCGCGGCTGCGACGCTCTCGCACCGCTACATCACCGACCGTTTCCTGCCCGACAAGGCCATCGACCTGATGGACGAGGCGGCCAGCCGTCTGCGCATGGAAGTGGACAGCAAGCCTGAGGAGCTTGACGCGCTCGACCGCGACATCCTGCAAAAGCAGATCGAGGCCGAGGCGTTGCGCAAGGAAGATGACGCCGCCAGCCGCGACCGGCTGGAGACGCTGGAGAAAGAGCTTTCGGATTTGCAGGAGCGCAGCGCCGAGATGACAGCGACCTGGCAGGCCGAGCGCGACAAGCTGGAGGAAGCGCGCCAGATCAAGGAAGAGCTGGACCGCGCCCGGATCGATCTGGAAACGGCCAAGCGGCAGGGCGATTTCGCCAACGCAGGCCGCTTGCAATATGGCGAGATCCCGGAACTGGAGCGCAAGCTGGCCGAGGCCGAGGCGCGCGAGGCGCAGAAACTCGTGGCCGACGCCGTCCGGCCTGAACAGATCGCCGAAGTGGTCGAGCGCTGGACCGGCATCCCGACCTCGAAGATGCTCGAGGGAGAGCGCGAGAAGCTTCTGAAGATGGAAGAAGAACTGCACAAGCGCGTCGTCGGCCAGCATACGGCGGTTCGCGCCGTGGCCAATGCCGTGCGCCGCGCGCGGGCCGGGCTCAATGACGAGAACCGGCCGCTGGGCTCCTTCCTGTTCCTCGGCCCGACCGGGGTTGGCAAGACCGAGTTGACCAAGGCGGTGGCCGAGTATCTCTTCGACGACGATCAGGCGATGGTGCGTATCGACATGTCCGAGTTCATGGAGAAACATGCTGTCGCCCGCCTGATCGGCGCTCCTCCGGGCTATGTAGGCTATGAGGAAGGTGGTGTGCTAACCGAGGCGGTACGGCGCCGGCCCTATCAGGTCGTTCTCTTCGACGAGGTCGAGAAGGCGCACCCGGAAGTGTTCAACGTGCTGTTGCAGGTTCTTGATGACGGGCAGTTGACCGACGGGCATGGCCGCACGGTCGATTTCAAGCAGACGCTGATCGTGCTGACCTCGAATCTCGGTTCTCAGGCGCTCTCGCGTCTGCCAGACGGGGCCGACCCGGTCCCCGCGCGCGCCGAGGTGATGGAGGCCGTACGCGCCCATTTCCGGCCCGAATTCCTTAACCGGCTTGATGAGACAATTATCTTCGACCGGCTGGGCCGCGAGGACATGGATGCGATCGTCGATATCCAGATGGGCCGCCTGCTCAAGCGGCTGATGGCGCGCAAGATCGCGCTGGAGCTTGATGACACGGCCCGCACCTGGCTGGCCGACAAGGGCTATGACCCTGTTTACGGCGCCCGCCCGCTCAAGCGGGTGATCCAGCGATACCTGCAGGACCCGCTGGCGCAACTCCTGCTGAGCGGCGAGTTGCTGGACGGCGCGACGGTTCCGGTGACCGCCGGTGTCGATGGTCTGATCATCGGCGACCATGCTGTGGGCGGTGAGGATGACGGCCCGCGGATGAAAGTGGTGCACTGAGAATTGAACACCTCAGCAGGAGGGGACGCGCGAAACGCACCCCCTCCTGCAAGGCTTCAAGCTTCCGCAGGAATACAAGACACACCCCGATGTCGCATCGGAAACCTTCCTATGCATGCCGAAAAGGGTTCAGCCCTACGGCAAGGGTGTTTAAAGACGTTTTCAAAGGGTGGCGACGCGATGCGCCGCCCCCCTTTTAGACTCTCAAGCTAACTCCTTTGCCTTCGTGTGCCCCCGCGGGCATCCCTTTCTCCAAAAGAAGGAGCGGGGCACCCGCGCGCCAGTATCGCTCCTGCGACCACATGTGGCGCTTGAACGGGTCGTGCGCAGCGACTAGCTTGCGCCTCGTGCAGACAGGAGCAGGTGATGGCCAAACAGCGCGCGATTTTCGAGGAGGTGGGTCAGAAGGATAAACGCGCCTCCGCGCCGAAAGGTGGCGTCATCGACGGCACCCGCAAGGGTACCCGCAAGGCGATACGCCTCTGGCTCCTGGCGCTCTTCGCACTGGTCTGTGTCATGATCGTGGTCGGGGGCATGACACGGCTGACCGATAGCGGGCTCTCGATCACCGAATGGCGCCCCGTTACCGGGGCCATACCGCCCTATACCGCCGAGATGTGGGCAGAGGAGTTCGAGAAATACCGCCAGATCGACCAGTATCACCTCATCAATCGTGGCATGACGCTGGACGAGTTCAAGATCATCTACTGGTGGGAATGGGGCCATCGGCAGCTTGGCCGCGTGATCGGCCTGGTCTGGGGGCTGGGCTTTCTGTTTTTCTGGCTCACCAGGCGCATCCCCAAGGGCTGGACCCCGCGCCTCTTGCTGCTGGGCGGTCTGGGGGGGGTGCAGGGCGCGATTGGCTGGTGGATGGTGGCCTCGGGCCTGACCGAAGGCATGATCGCGGTCGCCTCCTATCGGCTGGCCGTGCATCTGGGGCTGGCCTTCGTGATCCTCGGGTTGATCGCCTGGTATGCCTTCCTGCTCAACCGCCCCGAGGCCGAGCTGCTTGCCGCCCGACGCGCGCGCGAGGGCAAGTTGTTCTCTATGTCAACCGGGCTCATGCATTTCGCCTTTCTGCAGATCCTGCTGGGTGCGCTTGTGGCAGGCATAGACGCCGGGCGCGGCTATACCGACTGGCCGCTGATGAATGGCGTCTTCATCCCGCCCGAATTATTCGCCATGCAGCCGTTCTGGACCAATTTCTTCGAGAACCCGGCCACGACGCAATTCATCCACCGCAAGGCGGGCTATCTGCTGGCCGTGTTCGCGCTCATCGTCTGGTGGCGCGGGCGCAAGTCCAGCCATTCGGCGACCCGTGCGGCTTTCAATACGATGATCGTCGTGATGGCCGCACAAATCGCGCTGGGGATCGTGACCGTGCTCTACGGCGCGCCCTGGCAATTGGGCATCGCGCATCAGGCGACGGCGGTGCTGCTCTGGGTGCTAATCATCCGCGCGCGCCATCTTGCCCAATATCCGCGCTTCGACACATTGCGCCCACAAGGAGCCAAGGCATGATTGCTTATTCCGAACTGATGGCCTTCCAGCGCCAGACCGAAGCCCTTGCCGAGATCATGGGGCGCATGGGCTGGGACGCGCGGACGGTCATGCCGCGCGGCGCGAATGCGCAGCGGTCCGAAGAAATGGCCGCGCTCGAAGAAGTGCTGCACGCGCGGCGTACCGACCCGCGCATCGGCGACTGGTTGGAGGCCGCCGAGGCGACAGATGACGTGGCCGCGGCCAATCTGCGCGAATTGCGCCGTGATTATCGGCGCAATTCGCGCGTTCCCGCGCGACTGGCTTCCGAGCTTGCCCGTCTTGCACCCCTGTCGCAAGCCGCGTGGGAAGAGGCGCGGCTCGCTGGCGATGTCGTCGCATTCCTGCCCTGGCTGAAGCAGATGATCGCGCTGCGCCGCGAAGAGGGGCAGGCCATCGCCGATGGTGGGGACCCCTATGACGCGCTGATGGCCGATTACGAGCCCGAGACGGATTCCGAGACGGTCGCGGCCACCTTTGCACGGATGCGCCCGCGGCTTGTGGCGTTGCGCGAGGCCGTACTTGGGGCCGACGCCCCCGCCGCGCTGACCGGGCATTTCCCGCAGGAGGGGCAATTGCGCGTGTCGCGTCGTCTGGCCGAGCATTTCGGCTATGACTTTACGCGCGGGCGGATTGACCTTGCTGTGCATCCTTTCTCCTCAGGTTCGGGAACGGATGTGCGCATCACGACGCGTGTCAACGTCGAAGAACCTTTCAACTGCTTCTATTCCACCATCCATGAGGTGGGTCACGCTGCCTATGAGCAGGGCGTTGCGGCGGATCATCTGCTGACGCCAATTGGGCGCGGAGTGTCGATGGGGGTGCACGAGAGTCAGAGCCGCATCTATGAAAACCAGCTTGGCCGCTCGCGGGCTTTCACGCGCTGGCTGTATGAGGCCATGGTACAGGAATTCGGCGGGCTTAGCGTGAAGGATGCCGAAGCGTTCTACGCCGCTGTGAACCGGGTCAATCGCGGGTATATCCGGACCGAGGCCGATGAGGTGCAGTATAATCTGCACATCATGCTGCGTTTCGATCTGGAGCGCGCGCTGATGCGCGGCCAGCTTGAGGCCGAGGATCTGGAAGAGGCCTGGAACACCCGCTTCAAGCAGGATTTCGGCTATCCGGTCGATCAGCCCGCGCATGGCGTGTTGCAGGATGTGCATTGGTCGGTGGGGCTGTTCGGCTATTTCCCGACCTATGCGCTGGGCAATATCTACGCGGGATGCCTGCACAAATCGCTGCGCGCTGATCTGCCCGAGCTTGATGCGCAGCTTGCCGAGGGGGATACTTCGGCCGCGACAAGTTGGCTCAACGAGAAGCTGCAGCGTTTCGGGGCCATGCGCTTGCCGCGCGCGACCATTGCGGCAGCCTGCGGGTTCGAGCCGGATGAGGCGCCGCTGATCGAGTATCTGGAAGGCAAGTTTTCCGAGCTTTACAGGCTCTGAGGGAGGCCTGGCCAGGTGGGTATGCCTCGCAAGAGGTAGCCTCTCTGATCCCGGGTGATCCGCTCAATTGAGCCGCGGCAGATGCAAGACAGCCCGCAGCCCTCCCAGAGCATCACTCTGCTCCAACCGCAGACTGCCACCATGGCCCCGCATGACTTCGGAAACAATCGCCAGACCCAGCCCGACCCCGCCATCCGCTGCATTGCGCGAATCATCCAGCCGCACGAAAGGCTCGACTGCGCGAGAACGGTCGTCCGGCGCGATCCCTGGTCCGTCATCCTCGACCGCGATTTCGCGGGCGTCTGGCGCGCAGGTCAGGCTGACCGATGCTGTCTTGCCATGGTGAAGCGCGTTGCTGATCAGATTGTCAAGCGCACGGGTCAACTGCCCGGGTTGAACAGCTTGGGGACAGGGATGATCCGGACAGGCCGAAAGCGTGATCGGATGGCCGGTGGAGCGGTAGCGCTCGACCAGTTCGCGCACCAGTTCGGCCAGATCGACATCTGCCAGCGGCTCACCGATCTGACCTCGCGTATAGTCAAGAAATCCATCCAGCCGCGCTTCCAGATCGTCGATCTCGGCCTCAAGAGCGGCACGATCCTCGTTGTCTTCGGTCATCGACAAGATCAGCCGCATCCGAGTCAGTGGCGTGCGCATGTCATGGCTCACGCCCGAGAGCATGATGCGTTGCTGCACGCGCTGCCGCTCCAGCCGGTTGCGCATGTCGAGAAAGGCCTGGCCGGCGACGCGCATCTCGCGCGCGCCTGAAGCGCGAAAGAGCAGATTTTCACCGCGACCATAGGCTTCCGCCGCTGCTCCAAGCCGTCGGATCGGCCGGATTTGCAGCCGCAGGAACTGAAAGGCGATCAAGGTCATTACGACCGAGGCGAGGAACACGATGACCAGAAGCTGATGCGGATTGGATGCCGCGACCAACCTGCGCGGAAGCGTCAGCGCCATCAGCCCGTGGCGCGTCTCAAGCCATATGCGCACCTGCCCATCGGCATGGACCAAATCGGCCATCCGGAAGCGTGGAATCTCCTCCTGCAGGACGCGGATGATCTCATGGCCGGCCAGATCTGTGCGCGCGACCTGGGGGGTCGCGAAAGCAGGTGGGGATTGCGAAACCTCGATTTCGATTCCGAGATGCTCGATCAGATCGTCAAAATCTGCCAGCACGGCTTCGGGTGTGTCGCTGGCCTCGATGCGATCCGACAGGAAGCGGATGTCGCGCAAGATATTGGTGGTCATCTGCGCTGTAACGCGTTCGTAATGGCGCTGGATGAAGACGATCGAGAGCACGATCTGGATGACAATGACCGGCATGATCAGGATCAGGACCGCGCGCCCGTAGAAGCTGGCCGGAAAGAGGGTCTTGAGCGAAAGCCTGCGCATGATCCGGGAGTCTAGGGGCAGTCGGGCGTCCCGACAAGCCGCGTTGCGCGCGTCCCCGCCCTGCCACCCGCCCGTCGGTGCCGTGCCCTTGCGAGCACGGCCCCTCGCGCCGCGGCGGGTGGCAGTGCGGGGACGCCAGTCGTGAGGGCTTTTCGGCACCGTCGCAAGGGGATAGGCTGCGCTGATGAAAGCGTCGCACCAACTTGAAACAGACCTTCGTGTCATCTGCGCGCCCAACCCGTCACCCATGACCGGCGAGGGGACGAATAGCTATATTCTGGGACGCAATCAACTGGTGGTGATTGACCCCGGCCCCGTGGATGCTGACCATCTTTCGGCCTTGCGCGCGGCCATTGGCGGATTGCCGGTCGAGGCGATCCTTGTCACCCATGCCCATCGCGACCACTCGCCGCTGGCGCGACAACTGTCGCAGGACACGAGTGCACCGGTGCTTGCCTTCGGGGATGCGTTTGCTGGTCGGTCCGAGCAGATGGCAAGACTGGCGGAGCTGGGCCTTTCCGGCGGTGGCGAAGGCGTGGACACAGGGTTTGCGCCTGATCGCTGCCTTGGTGATGGCGAGTCGCTGCATCTGGACGGCGACGAGATTCGCGCGCTCTGGACGCCGGGGCATTTCGGCAATCATCTCTGTTTCGCTTGGCGGGGTGCGGTGTTCAGCGGTGACCATGTCATGGCGTGGTCCAGCACCTTTATCTCACCGCCTGATGGCGATATCGGCGCCTATATGCGTTCGCTGGATCGTCTCGATGCCGAAGAGGCGCGGGTGCTTTATCCGGGACATGGCGCAGCCGTACACGACCCTGCGACCCGCATCTTGGAGTTGCGCAGCCACAGGCTGGCGCGTGAAGCTGCCATTCTCGGGGCGCTGGCAGACGGACCGCAGCAGATCGGTGGGCTGGTCAGGATCATTTACACGGATACGCCTGTCGCCATGCATGGCGCGGCGGCGCGCAATGTTTTTGCGCATCTCATAGATCTCGAAGCGCGCGGTCTGGTGGTGGCGGAACCGGAACTGGGGTTCGAGGCGCGTTACCGTCTGGCCACGGGTTGATGGAAGTGATGTGCGCGACCCATCTACAAACAGGGGGCCGATGCGAAGCATCGGTCCCCCGCTTTTAAAATGCATGGATCGTAGCGTTGGTCGCATTGACCTGCATTACTTACATTCGCGCTACCAAAAGCGCACCAGCAGTGACCCGCTGTCGCGCTTATCCGGCAGTCAGTTTTCGCGGGTCGGTGACGGGTTCGACGTCTTTGACGCCTGCACCGGCGTACCGCGCGACTCGGACAAAGCGGCGAGTACCGATGCGCGGGTGACCAGCCCCATTGGTTTATCGTTCTCCATCACGCCAAGGCTTTCGTGCTGTGCGTCCATCAGCGCCATGACCTCGCGAATGGGCAGATCAATGGGAACCGAGCGCGTCGGCTGTGGCCCCGCCCCTGAAATCAGCGCATCTCGCGCGCGCAGCACGCCGAGCGGGTTCATATTGGCGACGAAATCGGCGACATAGGCATTGGCGGGCCGCGCAAAGATCTCGGGCGGGGTGCCGCATTGGATCATCCGCCCGCCCTCAAGAATAGCGATGCGGTTGCCGAGCTTGAATGCTTCGTCGAGATCGTGACTGACAAACAGGATCGTTCGCTTGAGGCGTGACTGCAATTCCAGCAACTCATCCTGCAGCCGGTTGCGGATCAGCGGGTCGAGCGCCGAGAAAGGCTCGTCCATCAACAGGATCGGGGCCTCGGTTGCGAAGGCACGCGCCAGCCCCACGCGCTGCTGCATCCCGCCTGAAAGCGCGCTCACGGGCTGGTCGGCCCATTGCGCTAGCCCCACCAGTTCGAGTTGCACCTCGACCCGCTCACGGCGCTCGCGGCGCGGCACCCCGGCCAGTTCCAGCCCGAGCCCGACATTTTCGCGCACCGACCGCCACGGCAGCAGGCCGAATTGCTGGAACACCATGGCGACATGGCGCATCCGGAGCTTGCGAAGCGTGGCGCGTGACGCCTTGGGCACGCTCACCAGACTCTTGCCATCATGCACCAGAACATCGCCCTGCACGATCGGGTTCAGCCCGTTGACCGCGCGCAGCAGCGTCGATTTCCCCGAGCCCGACAGACCCATCAGGACGACAATCTCGCCTGGTGCCACATCGAGCGTACAGTCATGTACGCCCAGAACCTGCCCGGTGCGGGCCTTGATCTCGTCGCGGCTCTGGCCGGTCTCCATCAGCGGAATCGCCTTGTAAGGGTTTGCGCCGAAGACGATCGAGACATTCTGGAAGCGGATGGCGGGCTCGCTCATTGCGCGCGCTCCACACGGAGCATGCGGTCGAGCATGATCGCCACGGCCACGATCACGGCACCGGCCTCGAAGCCGAGGCTGGCATTGACCGTGTTGAGCGCGCGCACCACGGGTACGCCCAGTCCCGGCGCGCCCACCAGCCCGGCGATGACCACCATCGACAGCGACAGCATGATGGTCTGGTTGAGCCCCGTCATGATCTGGGGGAAGGCATAAGGCAGCTCGACCTTCAGGATGCGCTGCGACGTGGTGGCGCCAAAGGCCGTGGCGGCCTCGGTCAGCGCAGTGGGAGTCGAGCGAATGCCCAGTTCAGTCAGGCGGATCGCGGCGGGCATGGCGAAAATGACGGTCGCCACCAGCCCCGGCACCATGCCGAGCCCGAAGAGAACCAGCACCGGAATGAGATAGACGAATGTGGGCAGCGTCTGCATCAGGTCCAGCAGTGGCGTCAGCGCACGGTAGAACCGTGGGTGATGGGCAGAGAAGATGCCCAGCGGCACGCCCACGCCCATGCAGACCACGCAGGAGGCCAGCACCAGCGTCAGCGTCTGCATGGTCAGCACCCAATAGCCCTGATTGAGCGCAAAGAGCGCGCAGGCCGTGACGATCAGAACCGGCGCGAGGCGGCGTTGCAGGAGCCAGGTGATCGCAGCGAAAGTGGCGACGATGACGAAAGGATGCGGGGTTTGCAGCGCATTTGACAGCAGCCCGATGATGGTGCGCAGGCCTGCTTCCAGCCCGTCAAAGGCGGTGATGAACGTATTCTGCATCCAGTCGAAAGCGGCCGCAACCGACTGTCCCATCGGGATTTTGGCATCGGTGATGGGCTGGGTCAGGGGATCAGACATGACATATGCTCCGGGGGCAGGGGAGCCGCGCGAAGCGCGGCCCCCCTGCTAGTTTTGTCGAAGGCGCCAGTGTTCAGCGTGCCGCGGGTCTTCTTCTGCCAGATGGTGGTCTCGCGACGCGCCTGCGGGCCGAAGGCCACTCCGTGGCCATTGCATAGAGCGGTTGCACGGCTAACTGCAGGCGGCCAACCCATATACCCCGAGCGCAGGCGCAGGCAGGGCCGCGCGAAGCGCGGCCCTGCCTGTAGATCGTCAGTCAAGCGCAGCCAAGACGACATCCAGCGCCTCGTCCCCGTCCAGCGTCGTGACACCCACCAGCCACGGCGCAATCGCATCACGGTTCGCGTCAAGCCACATGCGCGCAGCCGCACCGGGCTCCATGCCGTCATCGAGGATCGCGGCCATGATCTCGTTTTCCATCTCGAGCGTGAATTCGAGATTGTTCAGGAACGCGCCCAGATTGGGACACTCTTCAACCAGCCCCGCGCGGGTATTGGTATAGACCTCGGCACCGCCCAGATCGGGACCGAACCAGTCATCGCCGCCTTCGAGATAGGTCATCTCGAAATTGGCATTCATCGGGTGCGGCTCCCAGCCCAGGAACACGACCGGCTCGCCGCGTCGGTCAGCGCGCGCCACCTGCGCCAACATCCCCTGTTCTGAGCTTTCTACCAGTTCGAACCCGCCCAGCCCGAAGGCATCATCTTCGATCATGTCGAGGATCAGCCGGTTGCCGTCATTGCCAGGCTCGATGCCGTAGATGCGGTTGCCCAGAGCCTCGGCCTGTGCCGCGATGGCGGCAAAATCGGTGATGCCCAACTCCGCCCCGGCGGCATTGGTCGCCAGAGTGTATTTTGCGCCTTCCAGGTTGCGTCGGACCGTATCGACCGTGCCGGCCTCGCGGTAGGGGGCGATATCGGCCTCCATTGTCGGCATCCAGTTGCCGAGGAAGATATCGACATCGCCATTGGCCATTGAGGTATAGGTCACCGGCACCGAGAGCACGAGCGTGTTGGTTTCATAGCCCAGCGCGTCGAGAATCGTAGTGGCGACGGCAGTGGTCGCGGTGATGTCGGTCCAGCCGACATCCGAGAAGGTGACGGAAGGGCAGTCGGCAAGGGCAGGCGCGGCGGCCAGGGTGGCAGCGGCGAGGATGGGCAGGCGCATGGTGGTTTCTCCCGGTTGGTTTTTCTTGATTGACCAGTCAATAAACTATCGGCTACTCCTCCTGCAACGATGTTATGACGCAGGGTTGCAGGAAAAACCATGCCGAAACTGGGGATGGAGCCTATCAGGCGCGACGCATTGATCAAGGCGGCAATTGTCGAGATCGGCGCGCAGGGCTCGCTGGATGTTTCTGTCAGCCGAATCGCGAAGCGCGCGGGCATGTCTGCTGCGCTGGCGCATCACTATTTCGGGTCCAAGGATGCGATGTTTCTGGCCACGATGCGACATCTGCTGGCGGTCTATGGGGCCGAGATCCGCGGCGCGCTGCTGGCCTGCGACACGGCGCAGGCGCGGCTGCGCGCGATCGTGCGGGTCTCGTTCAGCGGCAGCAATTTCCGACGCGAGGTGGTGGCGTCATGGCTGAATTTTTACGTCATGGCGCAGCGCAATGGCGAGGCCGCGCGGCTCTTGCGCGTCTATCAGGAGCGGCTGCGCTCGAACCTGCGCCACGCCCTGCGGCCCCTGATGGGTGGGCGCGCCCCAGAGATGGCCGAGGCCATGGCCGCCATGATCGACGGGCTCTATCTTCGCGAAGCTTTGGGGACGGGCCAGCCCGATGGCGCGCGCGCCGTGGCGCAGGTGCAGGTCTGGGTCGATGCAGCGATGACCGGAGTGGAACAATGAGAGCACAGCCGAAAGCCAGCCATTTCATTGGCAGAGAGTGGGTGGACGATCGCGAGGGCCCGGCCTTCGAGTCGCTCTACCCTGCGACGGGAGAGGTGATTGCGCACCTGCATGAGGCGACGCCAACTGTCATCGACCGCGCGCTAGAGGTGGCGCGAGAGGCACAAAAGGACTGGGCCGCCCGACCGCCCGTCGAGCGCGGACGCGTCCTGCATCGCGCCGCTGAGATCATTCGGGCCCGCAACCGAGAACTCTCCGAACTCGAGACACTCGACACGGGAAAACCCCTGCAGGAGACGCTGGTGGCCGATGCGACCTCGGGGGCGGACGCGCTGGAGTATTTCGCGGGCTTCGCGCCCACGGTCACCGGCCAGACCATCCCGCTGGGGCGTGACATGGCCTATACGCTGCGCGAGCCGCTGGGGGTTTGCGTGGGCATCGGGGCCTGGAACTATCCGATCCAGATCGCCTGCTGGAAAGCCGCCCCCGCGCTCGCCTTCGGCAATGCGATGGTGTTCAAACCCTCGGAAGTCACGCCGCTTTCCGCGCTGGTACTGGCAGAGATTCTGACCGAAGCCGGGCTGCCCGCAGGGCTGTTCAATGTGATTCAGGGGGGCGGCGCCTGCGGCGCCGCTCTGGTCAGTGATCCAAGGGTGGCGAAAGTCTCGCTCACCGGCTCGGTGTCGACCGGACGGCGCGTCTATGCGACCGCAGGTGAGGGGATCAAGGCGGTCACGATGGAGCTTGGCGGCAAATCGCCTCTGATCGTCTTCGAGGATGCCGATCTCGACAATGCCGTGGGCGCTGCGATGCTGGGGAATTTCTACTCCTCAGGCCAGATCTGTACGAACGGGACCCGCGTCTTCGTGCATCGCGACGTGAAGGCGGCGTTTCTGGAAAAGCTCGCGGCCCGCACGGAAAAGATCGTGCTGGGCGACCCGCTGGATGCGGCGACGCAAATGGGTCCGCTGGTCTCGGATGCGCAGATGGCCAAGGTGCTGGGCTATATTGCACAGGGCCGCGAGGAGGGCGCGCGGCTGGTCTGCGGCGGGGCACGCTGGGGCGAGACGGGCTGTTTCGTCGCGCCGACAGTCTTTGCCGATGTGCGCGATGACATGGTCATCACGCGCGAGGAGATTTTCGGACCGGTTATGGCGGTGCTCGATTTCGAGAGTGAGCACGAGGTCGTCACGCGCGCGAATGCGACCGAGTTCGGGCTTGCCGCAGGTGTCTTCACCCGCGATCTGGCGCGCGGGCATCGGGTCGTCGCAGCGCTCGAAGCGGGCACCTGCTGGATCAATGCCTATAACCTGACTCCGGTCGAGATGCCCTTCGGTGGGGTGAAGGCCTCGGGCGTAGGGCGCGAGAATGGGCATGCGGCTCTGGAGCATTACACGCGGGTGAAGTCGGTCTATCTGGGGCTTGGTGATGTGGATGCGCCGTATTGAGCGCAGGTGCGGGCCGTGCGGTCTGATCCAGCGGCCACGCCCCTCGCGGGGCGTGAAGAGATGCATTTGGCGGGCCTGACGGCCCGCGGTCACTGACGCAGGTTAACGGGGTTTCGGGCAGGCGGGCCGCAGGCCCGCCTGCCCCCGAAAGGGAAACAGTCGGAAGATGCACGAGGCTGATTTCATTGTTGTCGGGGCGGGATCGGGCGGCTGCGCAGTGGCTTTCCGGCTGGCCGAGGCGGGGCATTCGGTGCTGGTGGTCGAGGCCGGGGGCAGCGATGCCGGGCCCTTCATCCAGATGCCCGGCGCGCTCTCCTACCCGATGAACATGCGCCGCTACGACTGGGGGTACCGGACCGAGCCGGAGCCATTCCTGGGCGGGCGCGAGCTTGCCTGCCCGCGCGGGCGGGTGATCGGCGGCTCATCGAGCATCAACGGGATGGTCTATGTCCGCGGTCATGCGGGGGATTTCGACCATTGGGCCGAGGCAGGCGCCACGGGTTGGCGTTTTGCCGATGTGCTGCCCTATTTCAAGCGCATGGAAGACTGGCATGGCGGCGAGGCGTCCGAATGGCGCGGCCAGGGCGGGCCGCTGCATGTCAGCCGGGGCGCGCGCGACAACCCGCTTTTTGACGCCTTTATCGCGGCAGGGCGGCAGGCGGGCTATCCGGTGACCGAGGATTACAATGGCGCCCAGCAGGAGGGATTCGGCGCGATGGAGGCCACGATCTGGCAGGGCCAGCGCTGGTCGGCGGCCCGCGCCTATCTGCGCCCGGCACTCGCGACCGGTCGTGTGGAACTGGTACGGGGCGAGGTTACGCAGGTGCTCTTTGACGAAGAAAACTATGCCACAGGCGTGGCTCTTCTCGGGGGGCGCGCGCTGCGCGCGCGCCATGAGGTCGTGCTCGCGGCCTCCTCCATCAACACGCCGAAACTGCTGATGCTCTCGGGCATTGGCCCTGCCGCGCATCTCACCGAGCATGGCATATCTGTCCGAGCTGACCGCCCGGGCGTGGGGCAGAACCTGCAGGACCATCTCGAAATCTATCTGCAATATGCGGCCCGTAAACCGATCACGCTCTATCGCTATTGGAATCTGCTTGGCAAGGCCTGGGTCGGGGCGCAATGGCTGTTTGCGCGGCGCGGACCGGGGGTGTCGAACCAGTTCGAGGCCTGTGGCTTCATCCGCTCGCGCGCGGGGATCGACTATCCTGACATTCAGTTCCACTTCCTGCCGATCGCCGTGCGCTATGATGGCCGTGCCGTGGCCCAAGGCCACGGCTTCCAGGCCCATGTCGGGCCGATGCGCTCGCAAAGCCGCGGATGGGTCAAGCTCTCAAGCCCAGACCCGCGCGAGGCGCCGCGCATCTGCTTCAATTACATGAGCACGGAGGCGGATTGGGACGAGTTCCGCACCTGCATCCGGCTGACGCGCGAGATCATGGCGCAGCCCGCTTTCACGCCATATCGTGACCACGAGATTCAGCCGGGCAAAGTAGCGCAGACGGATGCGGAGCTTGACGATTTTATCCGCGAGCATGTCGAGAGCGCCTATCACCCTTGCGGCACGGCCAGGATGGGGCGGCGTGATGATCCGCTGGCCGTGGTAGACCCCGAAGGCCGGGTGATCGGCGTCGAGGGGTTGCGCGTCGCTGACAGTTCCATCTTTCCGCGCATCACCAATGGCAATCTGAATGCGCCGTCGATCATGGTGGGCGAAAAGATCGCCGACCACATGCTCGGGCGGTGTCTGCCGACGGAAAACCTCGCCCCGTGGCACCACCTCGACTGGGCAGCCGCGCAGCGCTGAGGCATTTTCGGAACGCCGTTAACTTTCCTTAACGAAAAGTTAACAAAATTCTTGACCGGGAATGACACTTTCCGGCAAGCCTGCCACATGTTCAGGATTTGTTCATTCTTTCTGGCGCTCGTGCTCGCGGCGCCGCTCTGGGCCGGTCAACCCGAGATTGCGGGTGTGCCGCGTGTGATCGATGCCGACACGATCGATGTGGCGGGCCAGCGGATTCGGCTCGGCGGGATCGATGCGCCGGAAATGTCCGAAACCTGCCTGCGCGCCGATGGGCGGCCATGGTCCTGCGGGCGCTGGGCGACCGATCGGGCGCGCGCGATGCTGGACGGCCAGCGGCTGCGCTGCATCGATCTGGGCGAGCGGACGCATGGCCGCGTCGTCGGGCGTTGTTATCTGAACGGGCAGGACATTGCTATTGACCTGATCGAGGCCGGGGCCGCGCGCCCCTGTCTGCGTTATGCCCGCGCACAGGGGCAGGAGGCCATCTATACATACGCCGAGGCACGCGCGCTGCGCGCGCGTGCCGGCATTTACGGTGGCCCGCTCAATCCGGTCGCGAGGTTCTGTCGGCTTCCAGGTGAACAACCAGTGGCCTCGGGATGTGAGATCAAGGGTAATGTCTCGGCCAATGGACAGATTTATCATCTGCCGGGCCAGCGCCACTATGAAAGTATCAACATGAACAAGCCCGGGGTGCGCTGGTTCTGTTCCGAAGAAGCGGCGCAGGCGGCGGGCTGGCGGCGAGCAATGCGCTAGGCTGCGCGCTTTTTCCGGGCGGCGCTCTGAACTGACCCAGGCAGATCGAACCATGGCGCCGAATTGCACAGCCCGCGCGGATGACTGTTCCCAATCGCGCCGCAAGGCCCTACCTCTTTGGCAGAACCTGAATGAGGGCTGCCATGCTGCGCGACTGTGACACTGATTTTCTCGACCACCTGACGCAGAGCCTGCCCGACGGCAGGCTCTGCGTCCCCGCGCCGCGTTACCTCGAAGAGCCGCGCGGGCGGTGGAATGGCCGGGCCGGTGCCGTCGCCCTGCCACGCAATGTGGAAGAGGTGGCGGCGATCCTGCGCGCGGCGCATGAAGCGCGGGTGGCTGTGGTGCCCTTTGGTGGCGGCACCGGGCTCGTCGGCGGTCAGGTGGCGAGCGATGGGCCAATACCGCTCTTGTTGTCGCTGGAGAAGATGGCGGCGATCCGCGCGGTTCATGCCTCTGAGAATGTGCTGATCGCCGAGGCCGGCTGCATACTGGCCGATGTGCAACGCGCAGCTGAGGAGGTCGGGCGGCTATTCCCGCTCTCGCTGGCCTCGGAAGGGTCGGCGCAGATCGGCGGATTGCTTGCGACCAATGCAGGTGGGGTGAATGTGCTCCGCTATGGCAACGCGCGTGATCTGGTGCTGGGGCTCGAAGTGGTGCTGGCGGATGGGCGCGTCTGGCATGGGCTGAAGCGGCTGCGCAAGGATAACACGGGCTATGATCTGCGCCATCTGATGCTGGGATCGGAGGGTACGCTGGGTGTGATCACGGCGGCCAGCCTGCGCCTTTCGCCGCGCCCTGCAAAGCAGGGCGCGGCGCTGATGGTGGTCGAAAGCCCTGCCGCGGCGATCGAACTGCTGGCGCGCGCGCAGGCGCGGTTCGGCGAGGGGATTTCGGCTTTCGAGCTGATCGGCGGGATGGGGCTGCATTTTCTGGCTGAGACCATGCCGCAGGTCCGCTTGCCTTTTGACACGCCGCCCGACTGGATGGTACTGATCGATCTGGGCCTGCCCGAGGGCAGCGCGCCGGACGGCGCGCTGGAGGCCCTTTTCGCAGAAGGGTTCGAGGCGGGGCTGGTCTCGGATGGCGTGATCGCGGCCTCGTTCGCGCAGCGCGCCGAATTCTGGACCCTGCGCGAGTCGATCCCCGAGGCGAACCGCCATATCGGCGCTATTTCCAGCCATGACATTTCGCTGCCGCTCTCCGAAATCCCGGCCTTCATCGTGCAGGCGGGGCCGGAACTGGCGCGGATCAATCGCTACCGGATCAACTGTTTCGGCCATCTGGGAGATGGTAACCTGCATTACAACGTCTTCCCGGTGCCGGGACGCAACCGGGCGGACCATGAAGACGAGCGCGCGACGATCAAGACTTGTGTGCATGATCTCGTGCATGCGATGGGCGGCTCGGTCAGTGCCGAGCATGGCATCGGGCGGTTCAAGACCGCGGATTTGCAGCGCTATGGCGACCCGGTGAAACTGATCGCGATGCGCGCGATCAAGCACGCACTCGACCCGCGCGGCATCCTCAACCCCGGTGCCGTCCTGCCCGAAGAGCCCTCAGCCAAGGGCGAAATGTAACCCGAACAGGACTGTGGCGCCGCCGAGAATGGTCAGGGTCGCATTCCGCGTCCAGAGGCTAATCGCGATTGTGGCCAGCGCCGCGCTCAGCCGCACGGGCTCGAGTTGCCCGTCAGTCGCCTGTGGGAACAGGATCAGCGGGGTGATCAGCCCGGGCATGACTGCGACCGCAGTATAGCGCAGATGGCGCAGGACCCATTCGGGCATCGGGCGGCTGCCGATCAGCCCGAGAAAGGACAGCCGAAGCAGATAGGTGCCGAGCCCCAAGCTAAGAATGATCGCCCAGATCTGCCATTCGGAATAGATCATGCGCCGCGCCCCTTGGTCATGCGCCGCTCAGTCTCGGCCCCGGCCATCATGGCCAACAAGGCCGCGACCATCAGCCCGAGATTGAAAGGCAGGCCGGCGAAGAGAAGCGCGCCGAGGATCGAGACCAGTGCTGCGACGACATGGGGCAGCGTGCGCAGCATGGGCACGATCAGCGCGATGAATGTGATGGGCACGGCGAAATCGATCGGCAGCCCGGCGGGCACGGCGCTGCCCAGCGCGGCCCCGACCCAGGTGGACAGATACCAGATCGGCACGATCGGGGTCGCGACACCCAGAAAGTAGGCCAGCCTTGCCTGAGGCGAGAGTTGGGGCTGGTTCTCGTAGCGCAGGATCGCGGCGGCATAAGTCTGATCCACCATGACATAGGACGCTAGGGCGCGTTTCCAGAAGGGCAGCCTGCCCAGATGCGGTGCGAGTGAGGCGGAATACATCGCCATGCGCAGGTTCACCGCCAGCGAGGCCGCCAGCACGATCAACGCGGGCGCATGTTCAACCATCATCTGCAGGGCGACGAATTGCGCAGCCCCTGCGATGACCAGAACCGAAAAGCCCATGACCTGCGCAATATCGAGCCCCGCTTCGGTCGCGACCACGCCGAAGACGGCACCAAAGGGCGCGATCACCAAAAGTAAGGGGAGGCCGTCGCGATTGCCGCGCCAGTATTCGGAGCTTGGAGTCATGAGGTCGCCTGTCTGGTATTTGGTGCGGTCGGAGAAGGGGGCTGTCTGCTCCCCTCTTTGCCCTTTGGTAAATTCACCCCCCGTGAGTATTTGAGGCAAGATGAAACAGCGGGGTGTTCATCGCGAGAATACTCCGCTGACCCGCCCCAGCAGCATGAAGGCGCGGGCCGAGCGGGTCTCGGACAGGGCCGTGATCTGGGCATCATCGGCCTCTGGTTCGAACTGCGACAAGACATGGTCGAACTCGCGCAGGAAAAGATGCACGGCCGCGCGAAAGCCTGGGTCGGCGCGCATCCGGCCTGTTGTGATGGCGAGGCAAGAGCGGTCGCGAATGCCGCCGAGCGGTGCGATCATCGGGCCACGTGCCCCTTGCGCGAAGGCGCGCCAGAATTCGGGGCGGGCGCGGTCGGGGCGCAGGTCGTCCATATAGATTCCCTCTTGCGCAAGCCGGGTCAGGACATCCTGTGCCGCACGGATGAGGGCCGCCGGGCGCGGATGTGCGAGCGCACGGCGCAGGGCCTCGAACCCCTCGGTGTCGTTTTCGTCCTCGGGGAAATGCAGCGCGCGGATCAGGGTTGCCGGGTCGAGGCCTTGCGGGTCTGGCCCGGGGTCGGGGTCAAGCGCGAGTGTGGGCTGTTCGCCTGCCAGCAGGGCAGGTGTCTCGCGTTGCCTGCGTTGCGATAGGAAGACCGGGGCTGGGGTGTTGGGCTCTTCGGCGGCAACAGTCGGCAGCAGGACAGGGGGGGCAGGTGTTTCGCGTTGCAGCAGGTCGCGGCGCAGCGCGTCGATGGCACCCTGCAGATGCCTTGTCTCTTCGCGCAGCATATGGGTGGCACTTGCGATCAGCAACATCATCGTGATCACGACGGCCGGCAGAAAGACTGCAACCGCCAATGCAGCGCGGGTCAGCGCATCCATCGGTGCACGACCCGACATCAGCATAAAGACCACGACCGCGATCAGCCAGACCAGCAGCGAGATGATGCGGGCGCGACCCGGGGTGATGCCACCGGGCAGGCGGCGCGCGCGCTGCGGAGGCTGCAGCTCGCTGGCCATATCACCCGTATCTGATCGAAAGGATTTCATAGCTGCGCGCCCCACCGGGTGTGCGCACTTCGACCGAGTCGCCCTCATCCTTGCCAATCAGCGCGCGCGCCAGCGGTGCCTTGATGTTCAGCAGACCCTTTTCCAGATCCGCTTCGGCCTCGCCCACGATCTGATAAGTGCGCTCTTCTTCAGTGTCCTCGTCGACAACAGTGACAGTCGCGCCGAATTTAATCGAGCCGGAGAGCTTCGCGGGGTCGATGATCTCAGCGCGCGCAAGGATCGACTCGATTTCCCTGATCCGGCCCTCGATGAAGCTCTGCTTTTCGCGAGCGGCATGGTATTCGGCATTTTCAGACAGATCGCCGTGCTCGCGCGCCTCGGCAATGGCGCGGATCACGCTGGGCCGCTCTTCGCTCTTGAGCTTTTTCAACTCGGCATCCAGCATCTGCTGTCCGGCGCGTGTCAGGGGCAGTTTTTCCATGCTCGTCCCACTTAATGCAAAAGACCGCCCGCGGCGGGGCCGGGGCTGTCTAACTCCTCGCGCCATCTGAACCGAGACCGCCCTGAAATGCAAGCGCAATAGAAAGGTTTGCGCAGGATGCTGCGACGCCGCGTCCCGATTGACCTCTCGCCCCGTGCTGGCTAGGTGTACCTTGAGAGAAAGTGTATGCGAGTCAGCGCCATGTGCAAGTTGAGGAGCCGCCATGTCTGCAATAGACCGTGAAGCCATGGAATATGATGTCGTCATCGTTGGCGCGGGGCCTGCGGGGCTCTCGGCGGCGATCCGGCTGAAACAGCTCGATGCCGATCTGAACGTGGTGGTGCTGGAGAAAGGCTCGGAAGTTGGGGCGCATATCCTTTCGGGCGCCGTGCTCGACCCTTGCGGCCTCGATGCGCTGATTCCTGACTGGAAAGAGCGCGGCGCGCCGATCACTGTGCCGGTGCGCAAGGATAACTTCTACATGCTGGGCGAGGCGGGACAAATCCGCATTCCCAACTGGCCAATGCCGCCGCTGATGAACAATCACGGGAATTACATCGTCTCGATGGCGAATGTCTGCCGCTGGATGGCCGAACAGGCCGAGGCGCTGGGGGTCGAGATCTTCTCCGGCATGGCCTGCTCGGAACTGGTCTATGCTGGCGACCGGGTGAAGGGCGTGGTCGCGGGTGAATTCGGCAAGAACCCCGATGGCTCACCCGGCGAGGGTTATGAGCCGGGCATGGAGCTGCATGGCAAATACGTCTTCCTCTCCGAGGGCGTGCGCGGGTCGCTGTCGAAAGAGGTGATGGCAAAATATGAGCTCTCGAAAGGCAAAGAGCCGCAGAAATTCGGCCTCGGCATGAAGGAGATCTGGGAGATCGACCCCGAAAAGCATCGCGAGGGCACCGTCACCCACACCATGGGCTGGCCGCTGGGCAAGAATGCAGGTGGTGGCAGCTTCATCTACCACATTGACAACAATCAGGTTTATATCGGGTTCGTGGTCCATCTGAACTACGAAAACCCCTATCTCTCGCCCTATCACGAGTTTCAGCGCTTCAAGCATCACCCGATGGTGGCGGAACTTCTTGACGGCGGAAAACGCGTGGCTTACGGCGCACGCGCGATCAGCGAAGGCGGCTATCAGTCCATCCCGAAAGTGGTTTTCCCCGGTGGCGCGCTGCTGGGCTGCGCGGCGGGGCTCGTCAATGTACCGCGCATCAAGGGCAACCATAATGCCATGCTCTCGGGCAAGGCTGCGGCCGAGGCGGCATATTCGGCTATCGAGGAGGGCCGCGCAGGCGATGAGTTGACCGCCTACGAGACGGAACTGCGCGAAGGTGACGTGGGTCGCGACCTGAAAAAGGTGCGCAATGTCAAGCCGATGTGGTCGAAATACGGCCTTCTGCCCTCGCTGACCTTGGGGGGCTTCGATATGTGGACCAACACGCTGGGCTTCTCTGTGTTCGGCACGATGGGTCATGGGAAGAGTGATGCCGCCGCGACTGGTGAGGCGAAGCAGCACAAGCCCATCGACTACCCCAAACCTGACGGCGTGCTCTCCTTCGACCGGCTGACGAATGTGGCCTATTCCTTCACCAACCATGAAGAAAGCCAGCCAGCGCATCTGACGCTGAAGGACCCTGCTGTGCCAATTTCGGTCAACTTGCCGAAATATGCCGAACCCGCGCAGCGTTATTGTCCGGCGGGTGTCTATGAGGTGGTCGAGGAAGAGGGCAAGGACCCGCGTTTCGTGATCAACTTCCAGAACTGCGTCCATTGCAAGACCTGCGATATCAAGGACCCCAGTCAGAACATTCACTGGGTCACGCCACAGGGCGGCGACGGGCCGAATTATCCGAACATGTGAGCGAAAGCGCACGGGAAATTGGGTGCGCAGTGATTGCCTCTGAGGCAGCGCCGCCCTAGTGTTGCACACAAACCCCGGACGATGGAGCCGATTGCCCGTGACCTTTCTGCGCCGCCTGATCAGCCCGATTGCGATTGCCGCCGTGACCATGGCGCTTCATGCCCCTTCGGTCATGGCGCAGCCAGGCGAGCACCTGCCACAGGGGCTGGCAGGCGCATTCCTGACCGGGCGGCTGGCGGTTTCCGATGATGATTTTCAGCGCATCGCCGAAAGCTATGATCGCGCGCTGGCCGCGGACCCGGAGAACTCCGGGTTTCGCGAACTGGCTATGCAGGGGCATCTGCTGAGCGGCAATTTTGCGCGCGCGGTCGAACTGGCCGGACAGACCGTCGATGAAAACGACGGCAGTCAGGTCGCCAATGCGATCCTGCAGGCAGATGCATTCAAGCGCAGTGATTATGACGCGGCTCTTGCGGCATTGCAGGACGGGCGTCGCACTGGACCCTTGGCGGATGCCATGAGCGTGGCTTGGGCCGAACTGGGCCGTGGCAGCATGTCCGATGCGCTCGCCGCTTTCGACGCAGCGATTGAAGAGCGCGCCGAATTGGCGCCTTTCGCGCTCTATCAGAAAGCGATGGCGCTTGCTTTCGTAGGCGACCTGGAACGCGCTGCCGATATCCTGTCGGGTGAGCCCGAGGGGCCGGTTAACCTGTCGCGCCGGGGCGTGGCGGCGCATATGACGATCTTGTCGCAACTGGGCCAGTTCGATGAAGCGCTGTACCTTGGCGAACAGATGTTCGGTTCCTCGCCCGACGGTGACGCGGGCGTGGTCATGGCCGCGCTGGACAAGCGTGAGGCTGTTCCTTTCACGACGGTGACCTCTGCCAGCGACGGCATGGCCGAGGTGTATTTCCTGCTCTCTTCTGCCCTGATCGGTGAGCGCAGCGACTGGCTGCCGATCATCTATGGACAGTTGGCGCTAGCCCTTCGACCCGATCATGGCGATGCGATCCTGCTGACCGGGCAGCTTCTGGAACGTGCCAATCAGTTCCCGCTGGCCGATCAGGTCTATGAGTTGATGCCCCCGGAGAACCCGCAATATCTGGGTGCGCAACTGGGCCGGGCGAATGCGCTCTATCAGTCGGGCAAGACCGAAGAGGCGATCGACAGCCTGTTCGCGCTGGCCGAGACCAAGTCCGACTCCGTGCTGGTGCTGTCCTCGCTCGGTGACATGCTGCGCCGCGAGGAACGCTTTGACGAGGCCGCCGATGCCTATTCCCGCGCCATCGACCTGATCGACGAGATCGAGGAGCGCCATTGGGTGCTGCTCTATACCCGCGCGATTTCCCTCGAACGCATGGGCGAGTGGGAGCTGGCCGAGCCCGAATTCCGGCGCGTGCTCGAATTCGTGCCGGATGAACCGCAAGTGCTGAACTATCTGGGCTATTCGCTGGTTGAACAGCGTCGCAATCTGGATGAAGCGCTCGAGATGATCGAGCGCGCCGTCGAGGGCGACCCCGAAAGCGGCTATATCGTCGACTCGCTGGGCTGGGCGTATTACCGGCTGGGCCGGTTCGAGGAAGCTGTGCCGGTCATGGAGCGCGCGGTGGAGTTGTTGCCCGCTGACCCGATCCTGAATGACCATCTGGGAGATGTCTATTGGGCCGTGGGCCGCGAACGCGAGGCGCGCTTTCAGTGGCGCCGAGCGCTCTCCTTCGCGCCGCACCCTGATCTCGATGTCGATCTGGTGCGCCGCAAGCTTGAGATCGGCAAGGATGCCGCGCTGGAAGAATTCGAAGCTGCCGAATGACCGGCAGCACCGAGCCCGCGCCCGCCAAGGTCAACCTGTGTCTTCATGTCACCGGGCAACAGCCGGATGGCTATCATTTGCTGGATTCGCTGGTCGCTTTTACCGAAATCGGCGACAAGATATCTGCGCGAGCCTTGCGGGGGTTGTCGCTCTCGATAACTGGCCCCGAAGCCGCGGGGCTCACCGCGGGGGCGGATAATCTCGTGTTGCGCGCCGCGCGGCTGATGGGCGCGCAGGATGTGGCGCTGACGCTGGATAAGCATCTGCCCCGCGCCGCTGGCATCGGCGGGGGCTCTTCGGACGCTGCGTCGACCCTGCGGCTTCTGACGCGCCTGACGGGCCGCCCCTTGCCTCGCAACGAAGACCTGCTCGCGCTGGGCGCGGATGTGCCGGTATGCCTGCCCGTGCGCGCGGCTCGCATGCGCGGCATAGGTGAGCAGATCGATCCGGTGCCCCCGCTGCCGCCTCTGGCGCTGGTGCTGGTCAACCCGCGCGTCGAGGTGCCGACGCCAGAGGTTTTCCGCGCGCTCGCCTCGCGCAGCAACGCGCCCTTGCCCGAGACCCTTGGCCCTTGGTCCGACAGTCGCGCCTTCATCGATTGGTTGGCCGAGCAGCGCAATGACCTCGAGCCCGCGGCCTGTCATCTGGCCCCTGTCATCTCCACTGTGCTCGAAGCCTTGCAGAGCACGCAGGACTGTGCGCTTGCGCGAATGTCGGGCTCGGGAGCGACCTGTTTCGGGCTGTTTGAGGGTCTGGACGCTGCGCAGGTCGCCGCCCGTGACCTGCAGCAGGCATACCCGGAGTGGTGGGTCGTCGCGACAGCGCTGGCCGGGTGAAAGCGGCGTTCTCGCTATCAGTGTGATGCACTGCTCGCCAAGTCAGTGAAGTCGGGCAACCACGTAATCCGCAAGCCCGTCCAGCATCTCGCGCAGCGGGTGGTCGGGCAATTCTCGCAGCGCCGCTTTGGCCCGGGCCGACCACATCAGCGCCTCCTGCCGTGTGCTCTCCATCGTGCCACGATGGTCGAGAATCGCCTGTGCAGTCGCGAAGTCATCCTCGCGCTGATCGCCCGCGACGATCACGCGCTCCCAGAATGCGCGCTCGTCGGCATCGGCCTGTGCGACAGCGCGGATCACCGGCAAAGTGACTTTGCGCTCGCGGAAATCATCACCGATATTCTTGCCGATCCCGGCACCCGCGCCACCAAAATCGAGCCAGTCATCGACAATCTGGAAACTGATTCCCAGTGCGTCACCATAGGTATACAGCGCGCGCACCTGCGTCTCGGGGGCACCGGCCAGCACGGCGCCCGCCTCGGTCGCGGCAGAAAACAGCGCCGCCGTTTTGCCACGGATCACGCGCAGATATTGATCCTCGGTCGTCGTGATATTCTGCGCCGTGGTCAGTTGCAGCACTTCGCCCTCGGCAATCGTGGCTGAGGCATTGGACAGGATATCCAGCACCCGGAGCGAGCCGCATTCGACCATGAGCTGGAAGGCGCGCGCAAAGAGATAGTCACCCACCAGCACCGAGGATTTGTTGTCCCACAGCAGATTGGCCGTCGCGCGCCCCCGCCGCTGCAGGCTCTCATCCACTACATCGTCATGCAGCAGGGTTGCCGTATGGATAAACTCGACCGTGGCGGCCAGATGATGATGGAATTCGCCCTGATACTTGCACAAATGTGCCGCAGCCAGCACCAGCATGGGGCGGATGCGCTTGCCTCCGGCCTCGATCAGATGGGCGGTCACTTCGGGGATGCGGGGCGCGTGCTCCGAGGCCATCCGCGCACGGATCAGCGCGTTGACCCTGTCCAGATCGGGCGCGAGATACGCGGCGAGTTGCTCATGCGGTGCATGGGCCACTGTCTCGGGTGTGATCTTGTTCATCGCATCCTGTCTCGACAAATCGGGGCAAAGGGAAATATGCTCGGCATATGAAGGAATTGCTCCGCACAACTGACCCGACGATCATACCCTATGCGACAGCCCTCCTCCAAGGGGAAGGTATAGAGGTGTTTGATATCGACGTCCATATGCACACCATCGAATCCACCTTGGGCATCATGCCGCGGCGGCTTTGGGTGCGGCGCGAGGATCATTTCATGGCAGTTTCGATCCTTCGTGACAACGGCATCCCCCTGCATGACTGAGGCGCTGACGCGCGATGCCTTTCTGGATGGGCTGGTGCAGGCGTGGCAACCCGCGAAAGGCTATCGCGCGGCGACTGACCCCGTCTTTCTCGCCGCCTCCGTCCCGGCGCGCGCAAGTCAGTCGGTGCTCGAACTGGGCTGTGGTGTCGGGGTCGCGACGCTGTGTCTCAATGCGCGCGTGCCGGGGCTGACCTTTGTGGGCGTCGAATTGCAACCCGGTTATGCCGCGCTGGCGCGACGCAATGCCGCAGAGAATGGGGCTGCGCTGGAGGTGGTCGAGGGCGATCTGCGTGCGCTGCCCCCCGCCCTCCGGGCGCAGAGCTTCGACCATGTCATCGCCAACCCGCCCTATTATGCCGCGCAGGGGCCTGCCGCGCAGGACATTGGCCGTGACCGTGCCTTGCGTGAGGACACGCCGCTCGCGACCTGGGTCGATGTCGCGCTGCGCCGTTGTCGCGATGGCGGGCATGTCAGTCTGATCCACCTGACCGAACGCCTGCCCGACCTGCTGGCCGCTTTGCAGGGGCGCGCGTCCGTCATCGTGCTGCCGCTGGCCGCGCGCCGCAGGCGCGCGGCCCGGAGGATCATATTGCAGGCGCGAAAGGGGGGGCGTGCGCCCTTCACGCTCTTGCCCCCCCTCGTCATCCATCAGGGCGACACCCACCCCGGCGATGGTGAATTCTTCACTGACGAGGTGCGTCCCCTGATGCGCCAGGCAGGCGCGCTGGACCTGCAGGCCATGGCGCGTGGATGAGCCCTTGCCCCCCGCGCCCTGCCACGGCATAGGGACGCCATGACCCGGCAACTCGATTACGCCACCATCCGCGAGATTTTTGCCCGCTTCCACGCGGCCGACCCCGAACCGAAAGGGGAGTTGGAGCATGTCAATGCCTTCACGCTGGTCGTGGCCGTTGCGCTCTCGGCGCAGGCGACCGATGTTGGTGTGAACAAGGCCACGCGCGGTCTCTTTGCTGTCGCCGACACACCCGAGAAGATGCTGGCCCTTGGCGAAGAGGGTGTTATCGAGCACATCAAGACCATCGGCCTCTATCGCAACAAGGCCAGGAATGTCATCAAGCTTAGCCGCATTCTTGTCGAGCAATATGGCGGGCAGGTGCCCTCATCCCGCGCGGCCCTGCAATCGCTGCCCGGTGTCGGGCGCAAGACCGCGAATGTGGTGCTGAATATGTGGTGGCGTATGCCGGCGCAGGCGGTGGACACGCATATCTTCCGCGTTGGTAACCGCACCGGCATTTGTCCGGGGCGCGATGTGAACACGGTCGAGCGCGCAATCGAGGACCATGTCCCCGCCGAATACCAGCTTCACGCCCATCACTGGCTGATCCTGCATGGCCGCTACATCTGCAAGGCGCGCAAACCAGCCTGCGCTGCCTGCCTGATCCGCGATCTCTGCCCCTATGAGGAGAAGACCCTTTGAAACGCTACCAGATTGCCGGGATCGGCAACGCGATTGTCGATGTGATCGCCACGGTTGATGACCTGTTTCTTGACCATATGGGCATTCGCAAGGGCATCATGCAGCTTGTTGAACGTGAGCGGGCCGAGGTGCTCTATGGCGCGATGAAGGACCGGGCCGAAGCCTCGGGCGGTTCGGTCGCCAATACGCTGGCCGGGGTCGGGCGATTGGGGCTGAGGGCCGCCTTTGTCGGGCGCGTCAATGACGATGCGCTGGGCCGCTTCTATGCCGACGACACCAGCGCCGATTTCGTCAACCCGCCTGCAGCGAATGGCGAATTGCCGACCTCGCGCAGCATGATCTTCGTCACGCCGGATGGCGAGCGGTCGATGAATACCTATCTGGGCATTTCCGCCGAGCTTGGCCCCGAGGATGTGGACGCGGATGTTATGGCCGACTCCGAGATCGTGTTTCTGGAGGGCTATCTCTTCGACAAGGATAAGGGCAAGGAGGCGTTCCTGAAAGCCGCGCGCGCCTGTCGCAGCACGGGCGGGCGTGCCGGCATTGCGTTGTCGGACCCTTTCTGCGTCGACCGCCACCGGGCCGATTTCCGTACGCTGGTGGCCAATGACATGGATTATGTCATTGGCAATGAACAGGAATGGGTCGCGCTGTATCAGGCCAATGACCTTGATGATGCGCTGGCGCAGGCCGCGCGGGATTGCCCGCTTGTCGTCTGCACCCGATCGGGCGACCAGGTGACGATATTGGCCAAGGGCACGCGGACCGAGGTGCCCGTCACCCTTGTCACGCCGGTCGATGCCACCGGCGCGGGCGATCAGTTCGCGGCGGGGTTCCTCTATGGGCTGGCCACTGGGCGCGACATGGGGACAGCGGGCCGCATGGGTGTGATCGCAGCGGCCGAGGTGATCAGCCATATCGGCGCGCGCCCGAAAAGCGATATCCGCGCCGCGTTCCGCCGTGCCGGGCTGGTCGCTTGACGAAAGGCTTGCTCGTTGCCTGCGACTGCGGCACTCTGAATGCGTAACTGTTTCCGGAGATCGTCATGAAACAGATTTTTGCCGCCGCGATGATCGCGGGTTGTCTCGCCCTGCCTGCCAGTGCCGATCCGTTCATCAAGGCGTTGGAGACCGCTATAGACGCCTATCGCGATGGCGATCTGCAATATGCCGAGGATGAACTGGTCGCGGCGCAGCGCCTGCTGGGCGAGATGAAGGCCGCAGGGCTGGCCAGCTTCCTGCCCGAGGCTCTTGAGGGTTGGACCCGCGTGATCGACACTGAGGCAGGCCAGATGCTGGGCTTTATCGGCGGCGGCACAATGGCCAGCGCGCAATATAGCGGCCTGGATCAGCGCTTTGAGCTGAGCTTCATGGCCGATAACCCGATGGTGGCGCAGATCGGCATGATGCTGGGCAGTGCCACGATGATCACGCAGATGGGTGGCCAGGTGGAGCGGATCAATCGCGTGCGGTTCCTGCGCGAGGATCAGAGCCTAAAGGCGATTGTCGGCAACCGCATTCTGGTGCAGGCCGAAGGGGCGGATGCCGAGGTGATGATCCCGTTTCTGGAGCAGATCGACTTCCGCGCGATGGAGAATTTCGGGGGCTGAGCCTCTCTGCGCGTTGCAATGACCGCGCTGCGCGCCCATATCTGAGGCGCAGTTTTGAGCAGGAACAGGATAACGCGCCATGATGGGTTACACGAAAACCGCCATCCTGATGGCCGCCATGACCGCGCTTTTCATGGCCGTGGGCTATGCGCTCGGTGGCGGCGCCGGGTTGCTGATCGCGCTGGCCGTGGCGGCGGGCATGAATATCTATGCCTATTGGAACTCCGACAAGGCCGTGCTCAAGATGCACAATGCGCAGGAATGCAACAGCCAGGTCCATCCCGACCTGCAACGTATGGTGCACCAGCTCGCCGATGATGCGGATATGCCGCGCCCGCGAGTCTATGTGATTCACGAAGACCAACCCAACGCCTTCGCCACCGGACGAAACCCTGAAAACGCAGCCGTTGCAGCCACCACGGGGCTATTGAACCGGATGACGCGCGAGGAAGTAGCCGCCGTGATGGCGCATGAACTGGCGCATATCCGCAACTACGATACGCTGATCATGACAATTACTGCCACCTTTGCCGGTGCCATCTCGATGCTGGCGAATTTCGCGATCTTCTTTCGCGGCGGTCGCAATGGCGGCGGGAATATCATCGCGGTTCTGCTAGTCATGATCCTCGCGCCGATGGCAGCGGCCATCGTGCAGATGGCCATTTCACGCTCGCGCGAATACGAGGCCGACCGCGTGGGGGCAGCGATCTGCGGCAATCCGCTCTGGCTCGCCTCCGCGCTGGAGAAAATTCAGGGTTTTGCCTCGCGGATCGATTATGACCGCGCCGAACAGAACCCCCAGACCGCGCATATGTTCATCATCAACCCGCTGCATGTCCATAAACGCGACAAGCTCTTCTCGACCCACCCGAACACCCAGAATCGCATCGCGGCGCTTGAGAAGCTGGCGCACGAAGCCGGAATTGGCGCGGCCCCGTCCTCGCGTTCGAACCCCTGGGGTTGAGTGCTCTATAGCGGCAGAAGCGGCACGCGGCCCGTATCGGTCAGCCGCCAGACGCTGCGGTTTTCGATGACAATTGCCGTCAACGGGCCGCCATAGGCCGCGCGGCTGTCGATATTGACGCGGTTGCGATAATGCGTGGCCTGCGGGATGGCCGTATGACCATGGACGACCAGAAACCCATGCTCGCGCGTGTCGCTCAGGAAAGGCTCGCGGATCCAGAGCAGATCCTGTTCGATCTGCTCAGGCAGTGGCGTTCCAGGACGAATCCCCGCATGGACGAAGAGCTGCTCGCCGACCCGATGCATCAGGGGCCGTTCGCGCAGAAAGGTGATATCCTCGGTCGGGACGGCCATAACTGCGGCCTCGCGCACATGCTTGATATGAAACGCGCTGGGGCGGAACAGCCCGTAGGACATGAGCGTTTCCTGCCCGCCGATCGCCGGGTGCAGATAGCTCACTTCGGGCGACATGCGTTCGTCACGCCAGTCGGGTTCAGACAGAAAGCGCTCGAACAAGCGGTCGTGATTGCCCTTGAGCACCACCCAGTTCTCGCCCCGCGCCAGCCCCTCGCGCAGAAAGCGGATCACGCCCGCACTGTCGGGGCCGCGGTCCACCAGATCGCCCAGATGCACCACGGGCGCGGTATCATCGCCATAGGCGGCCCGGTCCGCAGTGATGCGGGAATGCGCATCCTCAAGCAGGCTCAACTGGCCGTGGATGTCGCCGATGGCATAGCTGCGCATAAGTGAACCCTTTCCGAGGGCAGGCGCGGCCTTGCGGCCGCGCTTGTCAACTCACGTCGCGTCAAAGACCAGCGGACGCACTTGTCGAAACAGCCCGGTCGCTCGGAGCTTCTCGAGCACTGGTTGGGGCGCGGGGGCATCGAGATAGAGCAGCGCAATCGCGTCGCGCCCCGCCTCGGACCGGCCCAGCGTAAAGTTCGCGATATTGACGCCATCCTCGCCCATCGTGTTGCCCAGTGCGCCTATGATGCCCGGCACGTCTTCGTTGGTGGTATACAGCATATGCGCGCCCACCTCGGCATCGATGGTGATGCCCTTGATCTGGATGAAACGCGGTTTGCCATCCGAGAAGACCGTGCCCGCAATGGAGCGCTCGCGCGTGTCAGTGACAACCGTGAGCTTGATATAGGCGTCGAAGACACCCGATTTTTCCTGCGTCGTAGTCGAGAAATGCACCCCGCGTTCCTTGGCCACCACAGGCGCCGAGACCATGTTCACATCCGGATTGGTCGCTTTCATGACACCGGAAATTGCGGCACAGCTCAGCGCCTCAAGGTTCATCTCGGACACCTTGCCATCATAGAGAATGTTGACGGCCTTGATCGGCTCGTCCGTCAACTGGCCCGCAAAGGCGCCCAGATGCGCGGCGAGCTTGAGCCAGGGGCCCATGATCCGCGCCTCCTCGGCCGTGACTGAGGGCATGTTGAGCGCGTTCGAGACCGCACCTGACAGCAGGTAATCGGACATCTGCTCGGCGACCTGCAGCGCCACATTCTCCTGCGCTTCTGTGGTCGAGGCACCCAGATGCGGGGTCACGACGACACCCGGCAGACCGAAAAGCGGGCTCTCGGTGGCGGGCTCGACGGCAAAGACGTCCAACCCCGCACCCGCCACATGGCCCGATTTGATCCCTTCGGCCAGCGCCGCTTCATCGACCAGCCCTCCGCGGGCACAGTTGATGATCCGCACACCCTTTTTCGTCTTGGCGAGGTTTTCCGCCGAGAGAATATTGCGGGTCTTGTCGGTCAGCGGCACATGAAGCGTGATGAAATCGGCCCGTGCCAGAAGCTCGTCCAACTCGACCTTGGTCACGCCCATCTTCACGGCGCGTTCGGCGCTCAGGAAGGGGTCATACGCGATGACCTTCATCTTGAGCCCCAGCGCGCGATCACAGACGATCCCGCCGATATTCCCCGCGCCAATCACGCCCAGCGTCTTGTTGAACAGCTCCACACCCATGAAACCGGATTTCTCCCATTTTCCGGCATGGGTCGAGGCATTGGCCTCAGGGATCTGACGCGCGACGGCCATCATCAGCGAGATGGCATGCTCGGCGGTCGTGACCGAATTACCGAAAGGCGTGTTCATCACGATCACGCCCTGTTTCGAGGCGGCGGGAATATCGACATTGTCGACCCCGATCCCGGCGCGCCCCACGACCTTGAGGTTGGTTGCAGCGGCGAGAACCTTCTCGGTGACCTTGGTGGCCGAGCGGATGGCGAGGCCGTCATAGTCGCCGATCACGGAAAGGAGCTTTTCCTTGTCCTTGCCGATGGAGGGGTCGAAGGTGACGTCAATGCCGCGGTCGCGGAAGATCTGGACAGCGGTTTCCGAGAGTTTGTCGGATACAAGTACCTTGGGTGCCATATGTTCAGGCTCCTTGAGAGATTCAGGGGGGCGGGCGCTGCGCGCCCGCTTGGAAATGACGATGGGTCGGTCGCGGTCAGGCGGCGTCGGAAAGCTCTGCGCGCTCAAGGTGATAGGCCCAGTCGAGCCAGCCCATCAGCGCCTCGATATCCGAGGTCTCGACCGTGGCCCCGCACCAGATGCGCAGACCCGCAGGGGCATCGCGATAGGCACCGATATCGAACGCCACGCCTTCGGCCTCCAGCCGCTTGGCCACGGCCTTGGCGAATGCGGCACCATCAGAGATGCTCGGATCGGTGAACTTGAGGCAGACGCTTGTGGTCGATGCCGTCACCGGGTCTTCGGCCAGATTGGCGATCCAGTCGTTTTCGGCGCAGAAGCGCGCAATCACGGCTGCATTCGCGTCACAGCGCGCGATCAGGGCGGGCAACCCGCCGATGCTGCGCGCCCAGTCGAGCGCGACGAGGTAATCCTCGACCGCCAGCATCGATGGCGTGTTGATCGTCTCGCCCTTGAAAACCCCCTCGATCAGCTTGCCGCCCTTGGTCAGGCGGAAGATCTTGGGCAGGGGCCAGGGCGGCGTGTAGCTCTCCAGCCTTTCGACGGCGCGGGGGCTCAGGATGAGCATGCCATGCGCGGCCTCGCCGCCCATGACCTTCTGCCAGGAGAAGGTCACGACATCTAGCTTGTCCCAGGGCAGATCCATGGCAAAGGCGGCTGAGGTGGCATCGCAGATGGTCAGCCCGGCACGGTCGTCGGGGATCATATCACCATGCGGCATGCGCACGCCCGAGGTGGTGCCGTTCCAGGTGAAGACCACATCCGTGTCATAATCAACCGCCGCCATATCGACGATCTGGCCATAGTCTGCCGTGCGCACATCGGCATCGAGTTTCAACTGCTTGACAGCATCCGTCACCCAGCCCGCCCCGAAGCTCTCCCATGCCACCATGGTGACCGGGCGCGCGCCCAGCAGCGACCACATCGCCATTTCGACAGCGCCGGTGTCCGAGGCCGGAACGATGCCGATGCGATAACTCTCAGGCACGCCGAGAACCTCGCGCGTGCCGTCGATTGCTGCTTTCAGCTTGGCCTTTCCGACAGCGGCACGATGCGACCGACCAAGCGGCGCATCGGCAAGCAGGTCCAGCGAGAATGTGGGAACCTTGGCACAGGGGCCAGAAGAGAAGCGCGGATTGACCGGGCGCTTGGCCGGTTGAGCAGGTCTGGTCATGGTATCCTTCCAGATAATCGCCCTTCGTTGGGGAAGGGTGTCCCACTGCCGCGTGTAGGGCTCAATCGCGTCTGGTGCAAGCGGGAAAATTGGCCTAGAGCGACGCCCGAGCATGCCAAACCGACGCAGCAGGACCGAGAGCCCATGTATATCGCCACGCTTCTGACCAACCCCGCAACGCCTGTTCTCGATGCACCCACAGTTGAGGCGCTGCGCAATGCCTGGTGTGGCGGGGATGTGGTCTGGCTAAACCCCGATATCGCTGCCGAGTTCGCGCTTCCTGCGACTCCCGACAATCGCTGGCAGGTCTGGGAAGACTTGCAGGCACGGGGGGTCGACATGGCCGTGCAATCTGCCGAGGGGCGGCGCAAACGGATGCTGCTTGCGGATATGGACAGCACCATGATCGGACAGGAATGCATCGACGAATTGGCCGATGAGGCCGGGGTCGGGCCCTATGTCGCCGATATCACCGCGCGGGCAATGAATGGCGAACTGGACTTCGAGGGCGCGCTGCGCGCGCGTGTCGCGCTGTTGAAGGGTCTGCCCGAGACGACCATCGCGAAGGTTCTGGCCGAGCGGATCAGCTTCACGCCAGGCGGGCGCGAACTCATCGCGACGATGAAGGCTCATGGCGCGCATGCCGTCCTCGTCTCGGGCGGGTTCACTGCCTTTACCACTCATGTCGCGCAGGCGCTCGGCTTTGACGAGCACCGCGCGAATCTGCTGAAAATGGATGGCGGCCTGCTGACCGGCACCGTGGCCGAGCCCATCCTTGGTCGTGCGGCGAAGGTCGCGGCGCTGGAAGAGATCACCGCGCGGCTTGGAATCACACCAGAGGATGTCCTGGCCGTGGGCGATGGGGCGAATGATCTTGGCATGCTGGGCCGGGCGGGGGCAGGGGTGGCGCTGCACGCCAAGCCCGTGGTCGCCGCGCAATGCGAACTGCGCGTGAACCATGGCGATCTGACCGCGCTGCTCTATCTTCAAGGCTATAGTGTAACCGATTTTGTGAACATGTGACGTTTTTTGGCCTCGGCCCCGTGGCATGCCTGCGCAAGCTGTGGCATTCTGCTGCCATGAGCCGGGCCGCTGGTCCGCACTACCAAACAGGGGAAACCAATGCCGATCCGCAACAGATTTGCCGAACTTCTGCCCGAGATCTCAGCCTGGCGACAGGATTTCCATGCGCATCCCGAATTGTTGTTCGATTGCCACCGCACCGCCGGTGTCGTGGCCGAAAAACTGCGCGAATTCGGCTGCGACGAGGTGGTTGAGGGCATCGGGCGCACTGGCGTGGTCGGGGTGATCCGGGGCAAGAGCACCGGCTCGGGCCGGGTCGTGGGGCTGCGCGCGGATATGGACGCGCTGCCGATCTATGAGGCGACAGGGCTCGATTATGCCTCGAAAGAGGCGGGAAAGATGCATGCTTGCGGGCATGACGGGCACACCGCGATGCTGATGGGGGCTGCCAAGTATCTGGCCGAGACCCGTAATTTCGACGGCACTGTGGTGGTCATCTTCCAGCCCGCCGAAGAAGGCGGTGGCGGTGGTGACGAGATGTGCCGCGACGGGATGATGGAGCGCTTTGGTATTCAGGAAGTCTATGGCATGCACAACTGGCCCGGCCATGAAGCAGGGTCATTCGCGATCCGTCCGGGCGCCTTCTTTGCTGCCACTGACCAGTTCGAAATCGCAGTGGAGGGTCTTGGCGGGCATGCGGCCAAACCACATCAGTGCATCGACACGACTGTGGTGGCCGCACAACTGGTGCTCGCGATGCAGACCATCGTCAGCCGAAACGCTGACCCGACCAAGGAGGCTGTTGTCTCGATCACATCTTTCGTGACCGAGTCGCAGGCCTTCAACGTCATCCCGCAGCACGTGACCCTGCGCGGCACTGTACGCACGATGGACCCGGCGATCCGCGAACTGGCCGAGACGAGGATCAAGACCCTGGCGGAGAATATCGCGGCGGGGTTTGGCGCGACGGCCCATGTCGACTATCGGCGCGGTTATCCGGTCATGGTCAACTCCGAGATCGAGACCGAATATGCTGCCGAGGCGGCCCGCGCTGTATCGGGCGATTGCACCACCGCGCCGCTTGTCATGGGCGGTGAGGACTTCGCCTATATGCTGGAAGAGCGCCCCGGCGCGTACATTCTGGTCGGCAATGGTGACACGGCCGATGTCCACCATCCGAAATACAACTTCAATGATTCCGTCATCCCGGCAGGGTGCAGTTTCTGGGTGGAACTGGCCGAGCGCCGCCTCGCGGCGGCGTAAAGCGAGAAAGCCCCGCCTTGCGGCGGGGCTGTGCAATCGCGTTCTGCCGTGATCAGGGGCAGGGCGCCTCGTAATAGGTCCCGTCGCCGCGCGCATAGGCACATTTGCCCGTCGTTGTATTCTGCGCAAGCAACGTCCCGGCTGCGGCGCCCGCCACAGTGCCGAGGATTCTCCAGTTGGTATTGGCACCGAGGAGATTGGCCACAGCCAGCCCACCAGCAGCGCCGGTAACTCCACCAACGACACTACGCTCCGTGTCTGTCATCTGGCAGCCGCCTAGGGCGAGTGCCGCGGCGAGGAATGTGGCGGGAACGATCTTTCTCATGTGTGCTCCTCCGGCGCAATGGCCGATTTACTCTCGATGGTGTTAGATTATCAGATTCCGAGGGGCTGTCACGCGCGCTGCATGCGATGAGCATGAATCCACCGATCACAAGAAGATGATGGCGATCCGAGCGCCTCGACGCGGCTCTGTTTCATGTCCCGGCGCGGAGCGACATCTGCATGGCTGGCGACAACTGGCCGCGCAGATCGTCACACCCTATGATGCGCAGCGCAGGTGCAGTCGGAGCCCGCTCGCCTCTCGGACCATGGTGACCGAGGCCTCCTGCGCACGTAGTTCTTGCGCGATCAGGGCAAAATGCACTTTGGCTGCGCTCAGGTCTGCGGTCTCATCAGTGGCTTTCGAAAGGACCATATTCCACAGCGCCTCGTCCAGTTTCATCCGGTCGGAGAGTGCAGTAAGCCGCAACCCTCCCGGAGCATCGCCGATCACGATTTCGCCGCCCCAGGGCAGCGCGCTCTCGAGACAAAGCAACAGCAGGAACACCAGCTTGCTTTGACGCCGGTTCAGATGATCGGACCCCGTCCAGCGAAAAGAGTGCCGCCCGCTCGCACCCAGCGCCTTGAGCATCGAATCGATCTCGTTGCGGGAAATCATCTGCTCGTCACCCACCATGCCAAATGCGAGCCGGTAAAGCCGCAGCCGCGTATTGGCCTGTGTGATGCTCTGCGCGATCAGGTCGAATTCCGGTCCGGTGATGCCCTGCGACAATTGCAGCAATTCCAGACCATTATCGATGGCACCCATCGGGCTGATCAGGTCATGGCAGATGCGCGATGCAACCAGCGCACTGAGGTCGCCTTGCTGGAATGTGCTTTGCGCTTTCTCGCGATGCCCTGTATTCGTCGTTGCATGAGCCATCTTATCCTCGCCCCTGGCATGTTGGTCCGTCACCCCGACAACCCCGATTGGGGGATCGGGCAGGTGCAGTCGCGGGTCGACGATCTGGTGACTGTGAATTTCGCAGACGCAGGTAAAAAGGTCATTAAAGCCTCGCAAAGCCCACTTGTTCTGGTTCCGGATGCATAATTATAGGTTCACACAACCCTTGCGAGCATTCAAGCCAGAATCCCGGACCGCAGAGCCTGTGCCCAGCCGCCCCAGTGCCGGATGCGTTACGTGAGTGCGCCCGCACATGGTCCCTCGAGGATTGATCCGTGCCCGAGATCTCTGGTCGAGGGTCGGTTCACCGTGCGTCTGGCGCGCGATCATCGGGACCTGTTGGCCGCGCAGCGACTGCGTTACCAGGTGTTTATTGCGGAAATGGGCGGAACAGGTCCGCTGGTGGATCATGAGGACAGGCTCGAACGCGATGCGCTTGACGAGGTGTGCGATCATCTCCTTCTGATCGACGAGCAGTGCGACCCCGATGCCGGTGCGCATGTCATTGGTGCCTATCGTTTGCTCCCAGACACCCGGCTTGTCGATTCCGGACAATTCTATTGCGATGGGGAATTTGACCTCGGGCCTTTGCGCCAGTCTGGACGGCGATTGTTGGAATTGGGCAGGTCCTGCATACATTCTGCACATCGTGGTGGGGTAGGAATGTTGCAAATCTGGCAGGCGCTCGCCGCCTATGTTCATGCGCGCGAGATCGAAATCCTGTTCGGAGCCGCCAGTTTCCGCGGTACCGATCCGACACGCTGGGCACAGCCGCTCAGTTGGCTGCACCACCATCATCTGGCCTCCGAGGCGCTGCGCGTGCGCAGCCGCGCCCCGGCCGAGGGCTATCTGCTGCCGCCTGACGCGCTTGACCGGCGCGCGGCGCTCTCGCAGATGCCGTCGCTGATCAAGGCCTATCTGCGCCTCGGCGGTATGGTGGGGGAGGGGGTGTTTGTCGATCATGCCTTTCGCACCACCGATGTCTGCATCATCCTCGACACCAGATCGATGCCGCAGCAGGCGCGCACCTTCACCGCGCGCGGTTTCGCCGGGTGACACTGCGCCATGACCTGGGCCTCCGACACGCCGCCGCCCGAAAGTCCGATTCCGCCCCGTGCCCTGCCGCGCATCCTCTGGCGCGGCGGTGCCATCGTGCTGGTGCTGTCCTCGGGTCTGCTGCTTCATGCGATCCTGCGTCTGATCGAGCGCCTTTTTCTCGGTCTGCGCCGCCCAGTGAGCGCGCGGTTCGTGCAGGCTGTGTGTCGGCTCACCCTGCGCCTGTTGCGCCTGCCACTCTGCTGTGTCGGGCAGCCCATGACCGAGCGTGGGGCGATGGTCGCCAATCATGTCTCGTGGCTCGATATTCTGGTGCTCAATGCCGCGAGCCCGGTCTACTTCGTCTCCAAAGCGGAGGTCGCTGGCTGGCCGGGCATCGGCCTGTTGGCGCGTGCGACGGGCACAGTATTCATCGAGCGCGACCGGCGCGCAGCGCGGATGCAGAAACTGATCTTCGAGGCGCGGCTCCGCGCTGGCCATAGATTGCTGTTCTTCCCCGAGGGCACAAGTTCTGATGGCTTGCGGGTTTTACCCTTCAAATCAACGCTCTTTGAAGCGTTCTTTGCGCCGGAGCTCCGCGATTTTCTGCATATTCAGCCGGTGAGTTTGATCTACAGTGCCCCAGGCGACAGCGATGCGCGCTTCTATGGCTGGTGGGGTGACATGGCGCTTGGGCCGCATCTGCTGCGCGTGCTGGCCGAGCCGCGGCAAGGCCGCGTTGATCTGGTATTTCACCCGCCACAGCGCGTTGCCGAATGCGCGGGTCGGAAAGAATTGGCGCAGCGCTGTGAGTCGCAGGTGAGGAAGGGTCTGGAACGGGAGCCGAGTTTTACTGGCTCGGCCAAGATTATTTGAATCCTCAAAGGGGGCGGTACCTTCGGCGCCGCCCCCTTTGAGATCATGCGCGATATTCCGAGCACGTCAGCGCAGCGGTGCGGTCAATGCGCCAAGCGCGGCGACAGGGTCCTCTGTGCTCCAGATCTCGCCACCGATGGCGAAGAAATCCGTCACTGGTGCCAGGGCTTCAACCAGATCGCGGTCGAGTGCGCCTTCGGCCACTACTGGCAGCGACACCATCTCGCTCCACCAGGCGAAGAGATCGGCCGGGGCCTGCTCGCCCGCGCCAAGCAGCGAGCTGCCGACGGGTCCGAAACTGACATAATCCGCGCCCGCTTCGCCTGCGCTCATGCCATCATGGCGCGAATTGCCGCAAAAGGCACCGATGATCGCGTCTTCGCCCAGTTCCGCGCGCAGCTTGCGCACGGGGCGGCGGGCATCCCCCAGATGCACGCCGTCGAGCCCAAGCCGCGCAACCATCAGCACGTGATCGGCAATCACCAGCGGAATGTCGCGCGTATGGGCGATTTCGCGCAGGGCATCGCCCGCACGCAGGATCGTGTCCTCGTCCTGCGCGGCGAGGGCGAGGCGCAGGCAGGCGATCTCGTACGTGTCGCAGAGCCGGGCGAGTTGCGCGGGGAAATGGTCCAGATCGATCACCGGCGGTGTGATCAGGTAAAGCTGCGGGGTCTGGACCGTCATGGGCATGCTCTCCTGCGGTACACCGCGCCCTCATAACGCGCGCCCGGAGCCGAGACAAGCCGCGCTTGCCGGGGCCCGCGCGGCCCGCTAGGAGAGGTACGCGCCCCAGAGCCGGAGAGAGCATGACACCCCTTGATGATAGCCTGTTCGATGCGTCCACGCCGCTGATGGTGCTGGTGCGCCCGCAGATGGGCGAGAATATCGGCGCTGCTGCGCGGGCAATGCTGAATTTCGGCTGTGCCCGCATGCGTCTGGTCGCCCCGCGCGATGGTTGGCCCAACCCCAAGGCCACGGCCATGGCCTCGGGGGCCTCGCCCGTGCTGGAGCGGGCGGGGGTGTTTGCGGAACTGCCCGAGGCGGTGGCCGATTGCGATTATGTCTATGCCACCACGGCGCGCGGGCGCGGTCTGACCAAGCCCGTCCGCACGCCCGAGCGCGCCATGATGGAGGCTCGCGAGATGGTTGCGGCAGGCAAGCGCGTGGCCGTGTTGTTCGGGCCGGAGCGCGCGGGGCTCGAGAATGAGGATGTCGCGCGGGCGAATGCGATCGTCACGGTGCCGGTCAATCCGGCCTTCTATTCGCTCAATCTGGCGCAATGCGTGTTGCTGGTGGCCTATGAATTCATGCGTCAGGGGCAGGAGGTCCCGCCGGAGGTGCTGGAGCTTGCGGGGGGCGATTTTGCCACTGCCATCGAGCGCGAGAAACTGGCCGATCATGTGGAGGGTGCGCTCGAGCAGGCGGGGTTCTTCTTCCCCGCCGAGAAGGCCGCGCGGATGCGGCTCAATCTGCGCAACATGTGGGCGCGGTTGATGCTCACGCGCGCGGATGTGCAGATTCTGCATGGCATGTTGCGCCAGTTGGCCCGCTACGCAGGCCGTTCCTTGTAGTCCGGGGGCACCTGCCCCTTTTCGGGGCAGGTGTTCCCACAGAGGTGTCGGGGAGGGCGCGCCGCGCACCCGCGCCCCGGCGTCGCCCCACCCACCCGCCCGCGTCGCCGGGTCGCGGGTGCATTTCTTTTGACATCCTGTGTGCGGAATGCCCAAAGGGGGCGCGAAGCTTCGCTTCGCGCCCCCTTTGCGAGAGCCGATTCGCCAGCCCTCAGCTACACCCACTCGTCGCCCCACAGGTGTTGCATTTCATGCAGGTGCCGTTGCGCACCAGCGTGTAATTGCCGCATTCGCCGCAAGGGTCGCCTTCATAGCCCTGCATCCGGGCGCGGGTGCGGGCGTCCATCGGCGCGACGGTCAGGGTCTCGGCGCTGGAGGCCTCATAGGCGACCGCAGTGGACCCGTCCGACATGAACCCGGTCGCCTGCCCGCCCTGCAGCACGGTCAGTTCCTGCGGCAGGCGCTTGCGCAGATAGCCGGTGGAGCTGATCTGGCGCAGCACTTCGAGCGACCGGTTGGTCGCCTCGTCCGAGGGCTCGACCACATTGCGCACACCCTCATTCTCGCCCGCGCCCAGATCGTCGAAGGCGGTGCCCGCGGGTTTGACATGCGCAAGGTCGGTGCGGTCGAGGTAGCTCACCGCCAGTTCGCGGAAGATGTAATCGAGGATCGAGGTCGCATTCTTGATGCTATCGTTGCCCTGTACCATCCCCGCCGGTTCGAACCGGGTGAAGGTGAAGGCATCCACGAACTCTTCCAGCGGCACGCCGTATTGCAGGCCCACCGACACGGCGATGGCGAAGTTGTTCATCATCGCCCGGAAGCCCGCGCCTTCCTTGTGCATGTCGATGAAGATCTCGCCCAGCTTGCCGTCGCCGTATTCACCAGTGCGCAGATACACCTTGTGCCCGCCGACAATGGCCTTCTGCGTGTAGCCCTTGCGGCGCTCGGGCAGCTTTTCGCGCGAGCGGCGGACCACCTCCTTGACGATGACCTTCTCGACGATCTTCTCGGCGAGGACCTGTGCCTTCTGCTGCGGCGTGCCGGATTCCAGCACCTCCTCGGCGTCTTCGTCATCCTCGATCAGCGCAGCGGCCAGCGGCTGGCTGAGCTTGGAGCCGTCGCGGTAAAGCGCATTGGCCTTGATGCCCAGCGACCATGACAGTTCATAGGCCGCCAGTGTCTCCTCGATCGTGGCCGAATTCGGCATGTTGATCGTCTTGGAGATCGCGCCCGAGATGAAGCTCTGCGCAGCGGCCATCATGTGAATATGGCTGTCAACCGACAGGTAGCGCGTGCCCTTCTTGCCGCAGGGATTGGCGCAGTCGAACACGCCGTAATGTTCAGGCTTCAGATGCGGCGCGCCTTCCAGCGTCATCGTGCCGCAGACATGGTCATTGGCGGCCTCGATCTGCGCGCGGTCAAAGCCCAGATGGCGCAACATGTCGAAGGCCGGGTTGCTCAACTCGGAGGCCGGAATGCCCAGTGTTTCGCGGCAGAACGCCTCGCCCAGCGTCCATTGATTGAACACGAAGCGGATGTCGAAAGCCGAGGGCAGGGCGGCCTCGATCTTGGCGATCTCTTCCGCCCCGAAACCATGGCCAAGCAGGCTGGTGTGGTTGATGCCGGGGGCCTGGCCGAGCGAACCGTGCCCCACGGCATAGGCGATGATCTCGCCGATCTCGCTCTCGCGATAGCCCAGCTTGCGCAGCGCAGCGGGGACGGACTGGTTAATGATCTTGAAGTAGCCGCCCCCGGCCAGTTTCTTGAATTTCACAAGCGCGAAATCAGGCTCGATGCCGGTGGTGTCGCAATCCATCACCAGACCGATCGTGCCAGTGGGCGCGATGACGGTGGCCTGCGCGTTGCGGTAGCCATGCGCCTCGCCAAGCTTCAGCGCCTCGTCCCAGGCCGCGCGGGCCAGCTCAATCAGTCGCGGCTCAGGGCAATGCGTGGCGTCCAGCGCCACCGGGGCCACATTCACTGCCTCATAGCTGTCATCGCCATAGGCCGCGCGGCGGTGGTTGCGGATGACGCGCATCATCTGCTTGGAGTTCTTCGCATAGCCCGGGAAAGCGCCCAGCTCGGCCGCCATCTCGGCCGAAGTGGCGTAGCTCACCCCGGTCATGATCGCCGTCAGCGCGCCGCAAAGCGCGCGGCCCTCGTCCGAATCGTAGCCAAGGCCCATATTCATCAGCAAGCCACCGATATTGGCGTAGCCCAGACCCAGTGTGCGGAACTCGTAAGAGCGCTGCGCGATTTCGCGCGATGGGAATTGCGCCATCATCACGCTGATTTCCAGCGTGATCGTCCAGAGCCGCGTTGCGTGCATATAGGCGGTCGCATCGAACTGCTCGCCGTCAAAGAATTTCAACAGGTTCATCGAGGCCAGATTGCAGGCGGTGTCATCGAGGAACATATATTCCGAACAGGGGTTCGAGCCGCGAATGGCGCCGTCCGCCGGGCAGGTATGCCAAGAATTCACCGTGTCATGGAACTGGATGCCCGGATCGGCGCAGGCCCATGCGGCGTGACCGATCTGGTCCCACAATTCGCGCGCCTTGACGGTCTTGGACACCTTGCCATCGGTCCGGCGGACAAGTTCCCAATTGGCGTCATCCTTGACAGCCTTCAGGAAGGCATCGGTGACGCGGACCGAGTTGTTCGAATTCTGCCCCGAGACCGTGACATAGGCTTCGGAGTCCCAGTCGGTGTCATAGGTGGGGAATTCGATGCTGTCATAGCCCTGCCGCGCATATTGCAGTACGCGCCCGACATAGGTCTCGGGAATCATGGCCTTCTTCGCCGCCTTGATCGCAGCTTTCAGCGCGGGGTTTTTTGCCGGGTCGACGGCATCCTCCGTGCTGCCGTCCCATGCCCGGATCGCGCCGAAAATATCGTTCAGACGCGCTTCGTGCAGTTTGGAACCGGCAACAAGAGAGGCGACCTTTTGTTCTTCGATCACCTTCCAGTTGATGAATTCCTCGATATCGGGATGGTCCATATCGCAGATGACCATCTTGGCCGCGCGGCGCGTGGTCCCGCCCGACTTGATCGCGCCAGCGGCCCGATCACCGATTTTCAGGAAACCCATCAACCCGGAGGATTTACCGCCGCCCGACAGTTTCTCGCCTTCCCCACGCAGCGAGCTGAAATTGGTCCCGGTGCCGGAACCATACTTGAACAGGCGCGCCTCGCGCACCCAGAGGTCCATGATACCCCCGTCATTGACCAGATCATCACTGACGCTTTGGATGAAGCAGGCATGCGGCTGGGGGTGCTCATAGCTTGATTTCGACTTCACCAGCTTGTGGGTGAAGGGATCGACATAGAAATGGCCCTGCGACGGCCCGTCGATGCCATAGGCCCAGTGCAGGCCGGTGTTGAACCATTGCGGGCTGTTGGGCGCGGCCATCTGGGCGGCCAGCATGAAGCGCATCTCGTCGAAATAGGCGCGCGCGTCCTTCTCACTCGCGAAATAACCGCCCTTCCAGCCCCAGTAGCACCACGCGCCCGCCAGGCGGTCGAACACCTGCTTGGCCGAGGTCTCGCCCACATAGCGCGCCTCTTCGGGGAGCGCGGCCAGCGCCTCGTCATCGGCGACCGAGCGCCACAGGAATTCGGGCACGCCATCCTCGGCCACGCGCTTGAGCCGGGCCGGAACGCCGGCCTTGCGGAAATATTTCTGCGCGATCACGTCCGAGGCGACTTGGCTCCAGCTACTCGGCACTTCGACCTTGTCATTGCGAAAAACGACGGTTCCGTCCGGATTGCGGATTTCGGAAACTGTCGTGGTGAAGTCCAGCGCCGCGTAGGCGTCTTTTTTCTCGGTCGTGAAATGCCGCTCGATGATCATGTGCCCTTGCCCCTATTCAGTCTGCACCATGTCTTTTAAGTGGCGTGCGCCACCTGTCCCGGAAGGTAGGCACAGGGCATGAAGCGCAGCCGCAAGGCCGCCTACACCTGCCACGTGTGCAGATGCCGCTTCCGTCGATGCTTCAAATCCCTGTCCCGTGCCCCACAGTCGCGTATCGCGTTATTACCAGATATAGTGGGTGTCCCGATGACAGGCCACAACTTGGCGTATAATGAGGGGGGGCGTCAACGGAAAATTCACGGGCTGATGCAAGAAATTTTACTTGACCTGATGTGATGTCGGGCAAGTGCCTGAAACGACTCGAAAGTTAACAATCGTTGCAAGTCAAAGCGGACCCGAGGAATGAAAAAGACCGTTGCCCCGAGGCAACGGTCTTTTTGATCTGGAGCGGGCGATGAGATTCGAACTCACGACCCTAACCTTGGCAAGGTTATGCTCTACCCCTGAGCTACGCCCGCGCCTTGTGATCGCGACTTACAAACTATCCCTGCCCCCTGCAAGAGGGAAATCCCCGCTGAGCACGATTTTTCGTCACGTACGCGATGCGGTTTCATGAGTCTGAAACCTTGAGACGTCATCTTGTTCGGAAGACTGTGATTGGTGCGAAGTTGCAACCAAGCCTTGACGGGAACACGCGCATGAACACTACCCGGCCGCGACCTACCGATGAATTTGCGCCGCGTGACGCGCTGCACGATCTGCGCCGCCTCGAAGGGGTGATTGATGAGGCTGATGCGGCAGAGACCAGCCGCAGGACACCGTCTGGCGCGCTCATGGCTGTCCTGGAGCGGGTCTCGAAGTGCCTGCCGTTGCCCGGCCTCAGTCGCGGAAATTCCGACTGTCCTTGATCTGGTCCCAAGCCCAGACGACTTCTTGCAGCCGCTCTTCATCGGCCCGTGCGCCCGCGTTGCGATCGGGGTGCAGGTCTTTCACGAGGCTCTTGTACTGCTTGCGGATCTCGGAGCGGCTCCAACTGTCGCGCGCGTCCAGAATCTCGAGCGCCTTGCGCTCGGTCGGCGGTAATTTGCGTGTGCCCCCGTTGGCAGATGCACGTCGGCCCGGATTTTGCGTGGCCTTGTCGCCCAGAACCTGATGCGGGTCCTCGATCCCCAGCCGTTCCCACGCCAGCCGCTCGTCATTGCCACCCAGCGGCTTGGTTGCGCGCCCCCAGACCCTCTCGCGCTCCATCGAGTCGAGCATCTCGGCCTCGGTCTGGCCTTCGAAATAATTCCATTTCAGATTGTATTCGCGCGCGTGATCCTTGCAGAACCAGAAATACTCATTCAGCAAATCGGGTGATTTCGGGCAGCGATACTTGCCGTCGAGCGAGCAGCCCGGATGTTCGCATTGCCGTACCGAGGTCTCCCACGCCCCCGACATCCCGCGCCGCCCGCGCGCGCGTTTCTTCTTGTCAGTCGATGCGCGTATGTCGAAATCGAAAAGGGGTTTGCGATCCATATCTTGCCGTGTCCGTTCTGCCTCTGGGCGCGTGCCTGCATCCTGCCTTTTGTGGCGTGAGCCGCAGCCCGACACGGGGCCTTTTCGACTCGGAGGCAGAAGTCTAGTTATCTTTATTAAAGGTTTGAAGAGGCAAGGGGACCCCATGCGGATTTGTGATGAGATCGAAGACAAGCTGCGCGCAGCATTTGACCCTGATGTGCTTCTGGTCGAAGATGACAGCGAGAGCCACCGTGGCCACAGCGGCTGGCGCGAGGGAGGGGAGACACATTTCAATGTGAAACTGCGCACCCCGCAATTTGCTGCCATGAGCCGGATTGACCGACACCGCGCTGTCCATGCAGCCCTCGGCGCCGATCTGGTCCGGCGCATTCACGCGCTGGCGCTGGATGTGTCGGGCTGAGGGGCAGGTCAATCCGCCCCAGAGGAATCGCGCCGCGTCAAGTTGAAGGCGGGTTCGCGGCGCGTGTCATAGACGCGCGCCTCGCCCGACGGGTTTCCGAAGCTTGGCTCCTGCGGGGCCTCGTACCTGCTTTCGGCGTTAGGTGAGGTAAGGGGCGGGGCGTCCTTCTCCTGCTGCGCCACTTGTTCGGCCAATGCCTCGGCGCTGGCGCGCCGAAAGATCAGCAGGTGATTCTGCACGGTCACTGTTCCGGTCAGCCCCTTGCGCTCCTCACTGGGCAGGCACTCGCTGCGCCAGAATTCCCAACCTTCCTGCGCCAGTTCGTTCAGCATCACGGTGATCTGATGCGCGTATCGCTCGGCCGGCGTTTTCAGTCCCTTGACTTTCTGACTGCGGCTGGGGGCGGGCAGTGCAAGATATTCGTAGCTGTGCATCGGCTTTCCTGATCAGGCAGATGAGTGCGGGGTGCCAGCGAGGTCCCGACCGCGCGTGGCTTGCTTACGTCAGATCGCACCCTCGCGCAACCGCGCCCCTTGCGCAAAGGGATCGCTGCATTGAGACAGGTCGTATTCAGCCTTCGAAACCGGGCGCTGTACGGATCGCCCATCCTGACAACCGGTTGCGAGACAGCGGAAACATGTGTTGTTGCAATTGCAATGATCCTGGGTATTCTGGCACGCATCGCCCAGCGCACGGAGCCTTTTCGCCTCCATGAAAGACGAGTTTGCACGGCTTGAGAGTTTCTTTCCCTATCGGCTGGCTGTAGCCGCCGAGGGCTTCTCGCGCGCACTGGCCGAGGTCTATGGTCATCGCTATGGCCTGAGCCGTGAGGAATGGCGGCTGCTGTTTCTGCTGGCGGGGACAGAACAGATGACCTCACTGGAGCTGAGCGCGCGAACCACGCTTGACAAGGTGCAGGTCAGTCGTGCTGCGCAAAGGCTGGAAGAGAAGGGAATGATCTCGCGCGCTATCGCCCCCAGTGACCGGCGCCTGCGGCTCTATACCTGCACCGAGGCCGGGCGCGTGCTGTTCGCCGAAATCCTGCCACAGATCGAGGCGCGCGCCGAAGCGATCCTTGAGGCCATGGGGCGCGAGGGGCGCATGGCGCTGGAGCAGGGCGTCGCCGCGCTCGCTGCGGCATTGAAAGAAACAGCGCAACCCCCTGCCGCCACTCAGGGGCCAAAGCAGCCCCAAGAGGTCAGCACAGCCCTGTAAGCGGCTGCAGCCTCAAACGCCTCCGGCGTCAGCCAAGCGCGTAACCGGTCCCGCGCACAGTGCGAATCGGGTCCTCGCCGCCATGCATGCAGAGCGCCTTGCGCAGGCGACCGACATGCACGTCCACCGTGCGAGTATCTATATAGATGTCACGGCCCCAGACCCGGTCCAGCAGGGCCTCGCGGGTCCAGACCTTGCCTGGGCGTTCCATCAACGCGGCCAGCAGGCGGTATTCGGTCGGTCCGAGATGCAGACTCACCTTTGCGCGGGTGACACGATGGGTTTCGGGATCGAGCTGGATATCGCCCACTTCCAGCGCCTGACCGGCCGCGACAGGTCGCAGGCGGCGTAAATTGGCGCGGACACGGGCAACCAGTTCCGCGATCGAATAGGGTTTGACGATGTAGTCATCCGCCCCGGTGTCGAGCCCGCGCACACGGTCGCTTTCTTCCGACCGGGCCGAGACCATGATCACGGCGGCTTCGCGCCCCTCTGTGCCGGCCTTGATCTGGCGACAGGCTTCGAGGCCGGAGAGCCGGGGCAGCATCCAGTCGAGCAGCACCACATCCGGCCCCTGTTCGGCCACTGCAAGCAGCGCCTCTTCGCCGTCGCGCGCCGTTACCACCCGAAACCCTGCGGCCTTGAGGTTGTAGCTCAGCAGCGCAAGCTGGGCTGGCTCGTCATCGACGATCAGCACCAGCGGCGGTTTCAGTTCGGTCATCGTGGTCATTCCTCTGGCGCTTCGATCGTGGCGGTCGAATGGCCTTTCTCGCGCGGCCCGGCCGACCGCCCCTCGGCCACGAAGATCACCTGTTCTGCGCCATGCGTTACCAGATCGCCCATTCGCTCGATATTCTTGGCGATAAAGACATAATGCAGGCAGGGCGTGATGTTGCGCGGGTCTTCCATCATATGGGTGATGAATTCGCGGAACAGCGCATTGGTCATGTCATCAACCTCGATATCGCGGGAAATCACGTCGCGCGCGAGCGCCGGGTCCATACGGGCGAAGGCATCGAGCATGTCCTTGAGCATTTGCCCGACCAGCCGCGCCTGACGCCGCAGCGCCGAGGCTGCACCCTCGATGATCGGTGCGGCGATCAGCACAGGCACCCGCTTGGCCATGTTCTTGGCATAATCACCCAAGCGCTCCAGCTCCCCGGCCATCTTCATCACCGCAACGACCGAGCGCAGATCATCTGCCTGCGGCTGGCGCAGCGCCAGCAGGCGCACGACCTGGGCGTTGATCTCTTCTTCGGAGGCATCAATGGTGCGGTCGCCCTGCACCACCTCCGAGGCCAGTTCTTCATCGCGCGATTCGAGCGCGCGCGAGGCGTTCAGGATCGCCTGTTCGACCAAGCCGCCCATGGTCAGCACGGCAAGGCGAATGGTCTCCAGATCGCGGTCGAAAGCTGAGCGCGTGTGCGGTTTCATGACGAGTGTCCTTTTTCGACTGTGGCGCAGCAGGGCAGCAGGGCATCAAAACACGCCCCTGCGCCGGGGGATGAGCGGATGACCAGCCGCCCGCGATGGCGGTTGAGAATGTGCTTGACGATGGCCAGCCCGAGCCCGGTGCCGCCGCTCTCGCGTGAGCGGGCCTTGTCGACGCGATAGAAACGCTCGGTCAGCCGCGGGATCTGGATCGGGTCTATGCCCTCGCCGAAATCGCGGATACTGACGCGCAGCATGTCGGTCTCGAAACCCGGCATGGCACAGGGGGGCTGCGCCACGATCTCCAGCCGACCGCCCGCGTTGCCATACTTCAGGCCATTCTCGATCAGGTTGTGAAAGACTTGTACAAGCTGGTCGTAATCGCCGGGGATTTCGGGCAGCGCCTCGGGCACTTTATAATCGATCTCGACCCCCGCTGTCTCGATCTGCGGACGCAAGGCCGCAAGCGTGGCCTTGAGCACCATGTTGATCGAGACCGGTGTCCTGGGGCGGATCTTCTCCACGGACTCGACTCGGCTCAGCGAGAGCAGATCGGCCACCAGCCCCGCCATGCGCTCGGCTTCCTCGGCCATGATGCCAAGAAATTCGGCCCTCGCTGCCGGGTCCGCTCCAGCAGGGCCTTGCAGCGTCTCGATGAAGCCTGCAAGCACGGTAAGGGGCGAGCGCAGCTCATGGCTGACATTAGCGACGAAATCGCGCCGTTGCGCTTCGGCGCTCTCGATATCCGAGATGTCGGTCAGCGACAGCACCACCATATCGGGAGATGCGTGGCGCGCGATCACGCGCCAGACCGTCTCGTGACTTGAATGACTCATGACGAAACAGGCGCTGCCTGCCTCATCGCCCTCCAGCACCTGTTCGAGCATCGCCGCAACCTCGGGCTGGCGCAGATGCCCCCGGATCTGCGCCCCGTCGATGCGGGCGCCGAAGAGGTCACGGGCCGCAGGGTTCGCAGTGTGCACGAAACCCTCGCGATCCACGATAAGGACCGGCTGCGGCAGGGCCGCGATCAGCGTTGTCGTTTGTGCGATGCTCATATACGTGCCATCCATCTCAGCAACGCTCGTCACGTTTTTTCATGCTATGGTGCTGGCGGTTCAGGACGTGGCGCGCCGCCGCCGCTGGCCCGCAAAACGCATGTGCAACGCGAGTGCCGACGGGATGCGCTCGGCCAAGCGGCAGGGCTCGCGTCGTGACCGGGTCCTCGGATTGAGCCATCTGGCGGCTAGTCCTTGCTTTTCTGGTATCTTACAGGGTGTTTGAAAGGTGAGTTGAGAGGCTGCTGCAACGGATAAAAGCGCAATGTAACGCTTTTATGACGCTTTAAGCAGAAAAACCCCCGACCATGCTGCCGGCGGTCTGAACCACAAATCATATAGCGAGGTCACGCTGCAAATCTGCTGCGATGAAAACTGTTCTGGGGAGATAAGACCCTGACAAGCGGGATGGAGGCGAGTACCGGAATCGAACCGGTGTACACGGATTTGCAATCCGCTGCGTAACCACTCCGCCAACTCGCCAGCGTGAGCGCCTGCTTAGAGGCGCGCGCGCGACCCGTCAAGGGCGCATCAGGATCATCGGTCCGATATTGCGCCCCGCCAGAATATGCACATGCAGATGAGGCACTTCCTGCACCCCGTCATTGCCCGTATTCGCGATCATCCGATAGCCGTTGCCGCCATCGCTCGGCGAGACGCCAAGCTGTGCGCAGACGGCGCCGATTGCGCGGGTGTAATCCACGATCTCGGCATCCGTGGCCTCGGCTGCGAAATGGTCGTAGCAAACATACGGTCCCTTCGGGATGACCAGCACATGATGGGGCGCTTTCGGCGCGATATCAGCGAAGGCGAGGCTGTGCTCGGTCTCATGGACCTTGGAACAGGGAATCTCGCCGCGCAGGATTTTCGCGAAGATGTTCTGATCGTCGTAGGAATAGCCCATCAGCCCGCCTCGTTCGACCAACCGGACACGGCCTTGACCTCGAGGAAATCCTCGATCCCCCAGACCCCGCCTTCGCGCCCGTTGCCCGAGCGCTTCATGCCACCAAAGGGCGAGCCCGCGCCGCGCGATTTGCCATTCATCTCGACCATGCCCGAGCGCAGCAACCGGGCCATCCGGTTGCGCCGCGCGCCATCCTGGCTCTGCACATAATTGGTCAGTCCGTAGACCGTGTCATTGGCGATGCGCACGGCTTCCTCTTCGGACTCGAAAGGCATGATCGATAGCACCGGGCCGAAAATCTCCTCGCGCGCGATGGTCATGTCATTGTTGACATCGGCAAAGACGGTCGGGCGGACGAAATAGCCGCGGTTGACGCCCTCGGGGCGGCCCAAGCCACCGGCTACCAGCCGCGCGCCCTCGTCCATGCCCTTCTGGATCAGGTCCTGGATCTTGTCGAATTGCGCGGCACTGACCACCGGGCCGATATGCCGCCCGCTCTCGCTGGCGGGGCCGACCGCTGTCGCTTCAGCCAGTTCGCGCGCCTGCTCGACTGTCTGGTCATAGATCGAACGTTCCACCAGCATCCGCGTGGGCGCGTTGCAGGATTGCCCGGTATTGTTGAAACAATGAATGACCCCGCGTTTGACTGCCTTTTCGTCGGCATCGGCGAAGATCAGGTTCGCGCCCTTGCCGCCCAGTTCCAGATGCACGCGCTTGAGCGTATCGGCCGCGTTCTTGGAAATCGCGATACCGGCGCGAGTGGAGCCGGTGAAGCTGACCATATCAACGTCAACATGCTCTGAGAGCCTGGTGCCGACCCCCGGCCCATCACCATTGACCATGTTATAGACACCTTTCGGCGTGCCCGCGGCATCCATGATCTCGGTCCAGATGACAGAGGACAGGGGGGCGATTTCCGAGGGCTTCAGCACCATGGTGCAGCCTGCGAGCAGCGCCGGGATCACCTTGAGCGAGACCTGATTCATCGGCCAGTTCCATGGCGTGATCAGCGCGCAGACACCGACCCCTTCGCGGATGATCCGGTCCTCTGGGGCGTGATCGCCCAAGGGCTCAACAAAGCGGATATGCTCGAAGGCCCGAATGGAATTCTTGATATTCCAGCTTCCCGCCGGAACCTGCGACTTCTGCGCAAGATCGATGGGCGCGCCCATCTCGAGGCTGATCGCCTGCGCCATATCCTCCGCGCGGGCGTTGTATTCCTCAAGAATGCGTTCGGCCAAAGCAAGTCGCGCGGCCGGGTCGGAATAGAGCCAGTCGGGCAGGGCGGCCTTTGCAGCAGCCACGGCCATATCGGTATCAGACGTGCCGCCCAGCGAGATGACCGCGCAGGGCTCCTCGGTCGAGGGGTTGATCACCTCCATGTCCTGCCCGGCCACCGGGTCGCACCATGTGCCATTGATATAGAATTGCCGCTTGTCCAGCATTGCGCCTCTCCCTGTTCACCTGTGCATTATCTGGCATTCACTGATGGCAGGCGCAAGGGCTCAACGGGTCGCGCCTCGCCTCAGCGCAGCGAGATCACCTTGCTGTCGATGGCCAGCGTATAGCCCTGCCGCGCAATATTCTTGATCAGCACTTCCGAGATGAGTTGATTGCCCAGTGTGTCGCGCAGCCGCTTGATCCGAGTGGCCCCGGCGGCCTCATCGCAATCCGCTGCGCTACGGCCCGAGATCATCGCCTCGATCGCCGCGCCCGTGAGCACCTCATCATCGATCCGCGCCTCGGCGAGCACCGCGAGCGTCTCGACAGCGGCGGGTGTGAGTTTGAACTCCATATCATTGATTGCCACCGCATTGGTCGCCCGGTCGATCACCAGCGCCGAGACCTGCAAGCCCTGTTTCTCGACCATCGCGAGGCGCCGGTTGAGCGTGACCAGCAGCACGATCACCACCAGCGATGTCACCAGAAGCCCGGTCGCGAAGACCAGCAAAACGAAGATCACGATGCGATAGGAAACCAGTGTCTCGGAAAACGCCGTGCCCGATTGCGCGAGGATTTCCAGAAGCTTGATTTCGGCCTGCGAGGTCAGGTCGGCATTTTCGACAAAGACCCGTTCCACGCGGTCATTGAAGGCGCCCGCATCGGGCAGGTTGAGGAACAACAGAACTGCAGTCAGCGCCAGCACCCCCACGATTGCGGAGATACCCCAGACCACGGTCCGGCTGCCGAGCCGGATCAGGTCACTAGCGGCGATGGATGGCCCCGGCATCGGCACTCCTGCGCTGAAATTCGCTGGCATCAAAGATGGACTCGATTTGCAAAAGCGTCCAGCCGGCCCGCGCCACGACCTGGCGGACATACTCCGAGGCTGCCGCGCGCGAGCCGCAGGCATGATCCGGCAGCTCGACAATACCATATTGCAGCCGCAGCGGGTTGTCCTGCTTGGCCTTGTAATCCGCAAAGCACTGCGCCGAGGCTTGCCCCGCAAACGCCAGCCCAAACCCGAGGACCATGATGAGAAGTGTGTGTTTCATGGTATGACAGTGGCACCGGCCCCGGTGCTATTCAATATCCGCCTGCTGTCTTGGGCTGTGTTATCCAATAACAGCCGCCCGTTATTGCCTGACAGGCGCGCTGTGCGCAGCGTGAAGCACTGCCATCTGGTTTCTTCGAAAGGACTGTCCCATGTTCTTGCTTTCCCAGACCCTCCGCGCGCGCCTGACTGCCTGTCTGGCCGCCGCCGCGCTCGCCGTCACCTCGCTGGCCGCCTCCACCACGCCCGCCCGCGCATCGGATGATGCGCTGGTCAAGTTCCTCCTTGGCGCGACGGCTATTGCCATCATTGCGGCGGGAACCTCCAAGTCCCATTCCAAACCGCCCAAGACGCACAAGCGCCATGCAGCGCCCCGGTACTACCATGCGCCGAAGACACATTCGCACCGGTCGAGCCACGCGGTCTTTTTGCCGCAGCATTGCGCCACGAGGTATCGCGCGCACGGCAAGACCTATCGCGCCTATCAGGCAGGCTGTCTGCATCATGCCGGGCTGCGCCGCTTGCCATCCGCTTGCCTGATCTCGACCCGCAGCGGTCACGTGTATGGGGGCCATTGTCTCAGACAGTATGGCTATCAGCGCCGGTGACATCGCTCGAAGCGGGTCTTCTGACCCGCTTCGACGCTCTGCAGATGCAGCGCGCATTGTTTCCAATTCAGAAACTAACGAAAAGTTGATCTTTGGGTTGTCTATGCTACACTCGCACTACTTTAAGCTGCCAACAGGAGATTGAAATGTCTGGATTTGTTTCGTGTCTGACCTCGCGTGGGGTCGCAACACTGAGTGCTTGTGCCTTGGCCGTCATGCTGACAATAGCCGCGCCCACCAAAGCCAATGCAGATGCCGCCACGTGGGCCGCCGGTGCCGTCGCCGCGACGTTGCTGGGGATTGTCTTTACGGGTGGTCAGCCAAAGCCCACCTATGAGGTCATTGCGCGCTATTGCAAGAACCCCGACACTGGACTCTACGATCGTTGCTGATGCGGGCGCTGACATAGGGTGGAGTCCCTCCAGCCGTGTCGCGACGCTCATGTTTACACCCAAGTGCACAGGCCGGGGGTAACCCCCGGCCTGAAGCTTTAGGCAACAGGCCGACATGCTCTCGACAAGCCCGGATTTCGACATCGAGCGCCAGCTTCTGACCAGTGGGTGGCGTCGGGTCGTCGGCGTCGACGAAGTCGGGCGCGGGCCACTTGCAGGGCCTGTGACCGCCGCCGCAGTCTGGCTCGACCCGGCGGCCCTACCCGAGGAGCTAAAGGATTCCAAACGCATGAGCAGACAGGCGCGGGTTGCTGCCTTCCAAGAGATCATGGCGTGCGCCGATGTCGGCATCGGTCATGCCAGTCCCGCCGAGATCGACGCCCTCAACATCCTGCAGGCCAGCCTCCTTGCCATGCAGCGCGCCATCGCCGCGCTACGCTTGCCCCCAGATCACCTTTTGATCGACGGCAATCGCCTCCCGCGCGAATTGCCCTGCAAGGCAGAGGCTCTTGTGAAGGGCGACACCCGCGCACTTTCGATCGCCGCTGCCTCGGTCATCGCCAAGGTCACACGCGATGCGATCATGGCTGATCTGGCGCGCCGTTACCCGGGTTACGGTTGGGAACGCAATGCAGGTTATCCGACCAGATGTCACAAAAATGCCATAGCAGATTTGGGGCTGACCCCAGAGCATAGACGTTCCTTCAAGCCGATACGCAATATGTTGACCGGAGAAGTTACTTGAAGAAAGTTTTTCAACCCTCTGATTCAGTTAGTAATTGACCGAGAATCGTCTTTAACTCATCCTGTACTCAACAACACGCGGGAACCGCGGTATCGAGGCAGGCATGACAGTGACAATTCCGGCGCAGGGGGCAGATATGCTGCCTCTGGACAGCATTCTTGATGGCGATTGTATCGAGATGATGAGCGCGCTGCCAGAGGCGAGCGTCGATCTGATCTTCGCGGACCCTCCCTATAACCTGCAACTGAAAGGCGAGCTTCACCGCCCGGATAACAGCCGTGTCGATGCTGTCGATGACGCCTGGGACCAGTTCGACAGCCTCAAGGCCTATGACGCCTTCACCCGCGCCTGGCTGGCCGCTGCGCGGCGGCTTCTGAAACCCCATGGCGCGATCTGGGTCATCGGCTCCTATCACAACATTTATCGCGTGGGTGCTGCGCTGCAGGATCAGGGCTTCTGGCTCCTCAATGACGTCATCTGGCGCAAATCGAACCCGATGCCCAATTTCCGCGGCAAGCGGTTTACCAATGCGCATGAGACCATGATCTGGGCCTCCAAATCCGAGGGCGCGAAATACACGTTCAACTATGAGGCACTCAAGGAGTTGAATGAGGGCATCCAGATGCGCTCGGACTGGGTATTGCCGATTTGTTCCGGTCATGAGCGCCTGAAGGACGAGACGGGTGAAAAGGCCCACCCCACGCAAAAACCCGAGGCGCTGCTGCATCGCATCCTCATCGGCACCACGAATCCCGGCGATGTCGTGCTCGACCCGTTTTTCGGCACAGGCACCACTGGGGCGGTCGCCAAGTTGCTCGGCCGCCGCTATATCGGCATCGAGCGCGAGGAGACCTATCGCAAGGTGGCCGCCAAACGCCTCGGTCAGGTCCGCCCGCTCGAGGGCGGGGCGCTCCAGATCACAACCTCCAAACGCGCCGCCCCGCGCGTGGCCTTCGGACAACTTGTCGAGCGCGGTCTCCTGCGCCCCGGCGAGGTGCTGGTCAATCCACGTGGGCAGGCAGCGAAAGTGCGCGTCGATGGTTCACTCGTCACGGGTGACCATCGCGGCTCGATCCACCAGGTAGGAGCAGCGTTGGAAAACGCGCCCTCTTGCAACGGGTGGACCTACTGGCAGTTCCGACGGGACGGCCAACTGATCCCCATCGATGTGCTTAGGCAGCAGATTCGCGCAGAGATGGACGACTAAATCCTGAGTTTACCGCCGGTGTCCCGTTTTACCCGTCGGGATACCCACTTCACCCCGCCCTTGTGGCGGGGTTTTTTTCTGCGCTGGACGCAGACGAGATTGTCTCTACGATTGGAGCAATCAAACAGGGAACAGAGATGCGCGACTTTCAATCACCCGGCCGCTCTGCCGTTTTCGCCACAAATGGCATCTGCGCCACCTCGCACCCGCTGGCGGCCAAGACTGCGATCGATCTGCTGCAGGCAGGTGGCAATGCCGCTGATGCCGCCATCGGTGCCGCCGTGCTGCTGGGCCTCTGCGAGCCACAGATGACCGGGCTTGGCGGGGACTGTTTTGTCTTGCTGAAACCCGTGGGCGAAGAGCGTATCGTGGCGCTGAACGGCTCTGGGCGTGCGCCTGCCGGGCTGGATGCGGCGATGCTGCGCGATCAGGGACATAATACCGTCCCGATCTATGGGGTCGAGGCCGTCACGCTCCCCGGCGCAGTCGATGCTTTCTGCAGGCTCAACACCGACTGGGGTCGCAAGGACCTGTCCGAGATCCTCGCGCCAGCAATCCGCTACGCCCAGGAAGGCATTCCCGTCGCCCCCCGAACGGCTTTCGACTGGGCGCGCGCGGAGCATCTGCAAGGAGCAGCGCTTGAAGCCTATCTGATGGCAGGCGAGGCACCCCGCGTCGGTCAGATATTTCGTGCCCCTGCCCAAGCCGACGTGCTGCGCCGCATCGCGCGTGAGGGGCGGGCCGGGTTTTATGAGGGCGAAGTCGCACAGGACCTGATCGAGAGCCTGAAAGCGCTGGGCGGCACCCATACCCATGCCGATCTTGATCAGGCCCGCGCCGAGTACAGCCCGCCGATCCACAGCGAGTATCATGGCTATGAGCTGATCGAACATGCGCCGAACGGGCAGGGGGCCACGGCCTGCCTGATCCTCAACATCCTCGCCGAATTCGACCTCGAAGGGCTCGACCCGCTCGGCCCTCAGCGCGCCCATCTCGAGGCCGAGGCGACCAAGCTCGCCTATGACGCGCGCAATCGTATCATCGCTGACCCCGATCACACCACGCGGCTCGCCCATATGCTCGCCCCCGAGACGGCTCAGCGGCTTGCCGCGCTGATCGACCCCGCCCGCGTCCTGCCCGACCCCGCGCCCATGACCGAAGCGATCCATCGCGACACGGTCTATCTGACCGTCACTGACCGCGACGGCATGGCGGTCTCGCTGATCTATTCGATCTATCACAGCTTCGGGTCAGGACTGGCCTCGAACCGCTTCGGCATCCTGTTCCAGAATCGCGGCGCGGGTTTCACGCTGGCGGAAGGCCACCCCAATGAACTCAAGGGCGGCAAGCGCCCGCTGCACACCATCATTCCGGCCATGCTGCGCCACGGGGGCCGGTTGATCCTGCCCTTCGGTGTCATGGGCGGTGCCTATCAGCCCGTGGGCCATGCAAGGCTTCTCAGCAATCTGATCGATTACGGAATGGACCTGCAAACCGCCATCGACACCCCTCGCGCCTTTGCCGAGGCAGGCCAGCTCACACTCGAACGACCTTACCCTGAGGCCACTGCCCAGGCCCTCGCCGCGCTAGGCCACAGGATCGCCCGCGCCGAGACCCCCATCGGTGGGGCTCAAGCCATCCGCATTCACCCCTCTGGCTGCTACGAGGGCGCCTCCGACCCCCGCAAGGACGGCTGCGCGCTGGGCTATTGAGGCGCGACCCAACCTGATCGCAGGGCCGCACACCCCTATGGCTTCATCTTGCCAAAAACACTCAAATACAGCGCTGCGGCTCAGCGCAACCCTGCGCAGAATGCCTGAATCCGCGTGCAGGCCTCGCGCAGCGCCTCGTCCGAGGTCGCATAGCTGACCCGGAAACAGGGCGAGGTGCCGAACGCCGCACCGAACACCACGGCCACGCCCTTTTCCTCCAGCAGCGCGGTTGCGAAAGCCTCATCATCCTCGATCAGCGTGCCGCCCTCAGAGGTCTTGCCGATGCAGCCCGCAATCGACGGATAGACATAGAACGCCCCCTCCGGCACCGGACAGACGACGCCTTCGGCCGCATTCAGCATCTCGACCACCAGATCGCGTCGCCGCTGGAAGGTCTTGTTGTTCTCGGCGATGTAATCCTGCGGCCCGGTCAGCGCCTCGACTGCCGCCCATTGGCTGACCGAACAGGGATTCGAGGTCGATTGCGACTGGATCTTGCCCATCGCCTTGATCAGTTCCACCGGCCCCGCCGCATAGCCGATCCGCCAGCCGGTCATCGCATAGGCTTTCGACACACCATTGACCGTCAGCGTGCGCTCATAAAGCCCCGGCTCCACCTGCGCCGGTGTGCAGAATTTGAAATCAACATAAACGAGATGCTCATACATATCGTCCGACATCACCCAGACATGGGGGTGGCGCATCAGCACATCGGTCAGCCGCTTCAACTCGTCCCAAGTATAGCCCGCTCCAGTGGGGTTGGAGGGCGAGTTGAAGATCAGCCATTTGGTTTTCGGCGTGATCGCTGCCTCCAGCGTCTCGGGGGTCAGTTTATAGGCCGTCTCCGCCGTGGCCTCGGCAATCACGGGCTCGCCGCCCGCGAGCAGCACCATATCGGGGTAGCTCACCCAATAGGGTGCCGGGATCACCACCTCATCGCCGGGGTTCAGCGTCGCCATCAGCGCGTTAAAGAGCACCTGCTTGCCGCCGGTGCCAACGGTGACCTGCGCTGGCGAATAGTCCAGCCCGTTGTCACGCTTGAACTTGGCGCAGATCGCCTTTTTCAGATCGGGGATACCATCGACCGGCGTGTATTTCGTTTTCCCGGCATCAATCGCCGCTTTTGCCGCGTCCTTGATATTCTGAGGCGTGTCAAAGTCAGGCTCACCGGCACCCAGCCCGATCACATCGCGACCTTCGGCTTTCAACTCGGCAGCCTTGGTCGTGACCGCGATGGTGGGTGAAGGTTTGACGCGGGCGAGCGTGTCGGAGAGGAAAGCCATGGCGGATACTCCGTTTGGAAAGCTGTTTGCGAGTTGGGCGCGTTGTTCTTATGGTGCCCCCCGCACCCGTTCAAGCATAATCATGTCCAAGGGGGGCATGTCTGACAGGGGGAGAGATGACAGAGACAGATGACAGCACCGATTGGTATTCCGGGGATCATGCGACCTTCGGCGATCGGCTGACAGCCGCGCGCGAGGCGCAGAATCTGACCCAGGCCCAGTTGGCCCGCAGGCTCGGTGTGCGGCTCAAGACCATTCAGGGCTGGGAGAATGACGCCTCAGAGCCGCGCGCGAACAAGTTGCAGATGGTGGCGGGGCTGACCAATGTCTCGATCCGCTGGCTCCTGACCGGCGAAGGCGAAGGTGTGCAAGAGCCTGCCAGCGCCGAGGAGATCGCCGCCGATGCAAAGGCGGTTCTGGCCGATCTCAAGGAGATGCGCACCCAGATGACGCAGCTTACCGCCCGCATGGGGCGCGCCGAAAAGCGGTTGCGCATGATCCTGCGCGAGGCGATGTGATGGGTCCCGAAGCCCGCGAAGCCCTGCTGAAGAAACTGCGCATGCGGTCCTGGCGGCGCGGGATGAAGGAGATGGACCTGATCCTTGGCCCCTTCGCCGACACGGCACTGGCGGAGTTCGGCGAGGACCATCTCGCAGAATATGAACGCCTTCTCGAAGAAAACGATCAGGATCTCTATCTCTGGGTGACCGGCGCGCAGCCTGCGCCGGATCATCTGGTTTCGCTTTTGTCCAAGATCGCAACGGCGGTTGGGGTCGCCCGCGCGCATTAACGGATTTTTTCCCTCTCGCTGTCATCGTGTCCTGAAAGCTGGCTGCGAGGGAGCGTGTTTTGAGCATCGAGCAGGATTGGGGCGGCTCGCTGCGTGGCGAGTTTCTGACCCGCTATCTGGATAATCTCGCGCTGCTGGAGCGATTGCACCGGCTGATGCTGGACGTGATCAAGGATGAGTTTGAGCGTCTGGGCGCGGCTGATATCAACCCGGTGCAGGCGCTCTTGCTATTTAATATCGGCGATAACGAGGTGACGGCAGGCGAGTTGAAGACCCGTGGCTATTATCAGGGCTCGAACGTCTCCTATAACCTCAAGAAACTGGTGGAGCTGGGCTATATGCATCACAAGCGCTGCGCGATGGACCGCCGCTCGGTCCGCGTGCGACTGACGCCAGAGGGGCATGAGGTGCGCGCCCGCGTGGCCGAGCTGTTCCAGCGCCATGCCGAAATCATGCAACAACAGGGCGTGATCGAGTTCGCGACACTCGACATGGTGGCGCGCGCGCTCAAACGGGTCGAGCATTTCTGGAGCGAGCAGATCCGGTATATATATTGAGCAGCTTGCGCGGGATGATCGGGCAGGTGCGGGTTTTCCCAGGTGTTGCGCCACCCCCTGCCTGCGCCCGCCCCGACCGACACGCCCCACCCGCCCGCCCGCGCGCCGGTCAGGGCGGGCGGCGGCAGGAGGTTGATATCGCCCAGTTTCTCTACGAGGTTGCGCAGTGGTTTCAGCAAGTGCGCGACGTAACGATGGTACGTAATCGCGGTAAGACGACCCTTTGCGCGATTGTTGCAATGCCACGGTACGCCGACAGCGACTTCAAATTTTGTAGAAGGTGGTGGGCGACCCTGGAATCGAACCAGGCATGGGTCTCCCCGGCGGAGTTACAGTCCGCTGCCGCACCTTGCAGCTCGTCGCCCT
>REER01000029.1 GCA_007694945.1 Paracoccaceae bacterium
ATACGCCGCAACGCCCCGTGTTTCAACCCATCATGGCCTCCGGTTCATCCGGGCTCTTCGATCACCTTCAGGTGAAACTCGCCTCAGCGCACCGAGTAGACCCTGAGAGGCGCCAAAGAGGAAAGCGACAAGTCAAGCGCACGCAGCGCCGAAAGCGAAATCTCGCTTCCCGCACCGGGCTCACGCCCCGACGGCCGAAGTTCTACGCCGACCGACTGGCCCGCCTCACTCTCTACCCGGCCCTGCACGGGTTCGCTCACCAGTCCTGTCACAAGCCAGAAGCCCGTTTCCCCCGGCGCGCCCAGCGAGGCGAGCGTCTCGCCCAGCAAGCGTCCCTCCTGTCCCGCGCCAGCCTGTGCCGCGGCGCGCTCAGCGGAACTTGGACGGTCCAGTGCAGCCGCAGTCAGTCCGCTGGCACCCATCGGGGCGATCGTGGCCGTGTCGTCGGGGCGGGTCTCAGGACGCGGGGCATCCGCGTCTGGCGCCACCGTCACCTCGACCGCTGGATCTCGTTCAGACCATGGCATCCGGAGATCGGCGCAACCGGCCAGGAGAAGTGGTAAGATAAGTGGTAATAGCCGTCCCATTCATGAACCGTAGCCCGGCCCGCTAGGAGTGGCAACTGCGACCTTGTCGCCCGCATCACGCACGATTAGATTCTGCCGCAAGAGGGAGTGATAGAAATGCCAGCCCGAACCGCGACAACCCCGCTCGTCGATCCGTTCCAGCGCGCCATCAGCTATCTACGGGTATCGGTAACCGATCGCTGCGATTTTCGCTGTACCTATTGTATGGCCGAGCACATGACGTTCTTGCCCAAGCGGGAGCTTCTAACCCTCGAGGAGCTTGACCGGCTCTGCACAACCTTCATCCGCATGGGGGTCGAGAAGCTGCGCATCACTGGCGGCGAGCCCTTGGTTCGCAAGGGGATCATGACATTCTTCGAAGCAATGTCGCGGCATCTGGAATCTGGGGCGCTGAAGGAACTGACGCTCACCACCAACGGCTCGCAACTGGCGCGCTTTGCGAAGGATCTCGCCGCGCTCGGGGTGCGTCGCGTGAATGTCTCGCTCGACACGCTCGATGCTGAAAAATTTGCCAGAATTACGCGCTGGGGACGGCTTCCCCAGGTCATGGGCGGGATCGAAGCTGCGCGGTCGGCTGGGCTGCGCGTGAAAATCAACGCTGTTGCCCTCAAGGGGTTCAACGATGACGAGCTCCTCGGCCTCGCCGAATGGTGTGCGAAGGAAGACCACGATCTCACCTGGATCGAGGTCATGCCGATGGGCGAGATGGGTGAAGAGCTGCGGCTTGATCAGTACTGGCCGCTGAAAGACCTGCGCGCCCGGCTAGCCGAACGCTACACGCTCACCGATCTCGCCGAACGCACTGGCGGCCCCGCGCGGTATGTCCGTCTCGAGGAGACCGGGCAAAAGATCGGCTTCATCACGCCACTCACCCATAACTTCTGCGAATCGTGCAACCGCGTGCGCGTGACCTGCACGGGCGAGCTTTACATGTGCCTTGGCCAGGAGGACATGGCCGATCTCCGCGCCCCACTTCGCGCCAGTGATGCTGATGCGCTGCTCGAGGACGCCATCCGCGCCGCGATCGCCCGCAAGCCAAAGGGGCATGACTTCGATTATTCCCGCCAGAAGGTTGCCGGCCAGGTCAGCCGTCACATGAGCCATACAGGTGGGTAGAAAGTCTTTGCCGCCGGTCCAACCTGCTGGCCGGTTACCCTCATTTTCCCCTTCACAAGCGCCGGACGAACAGCTAAGAGACCGCCACCAATCCAGTGCGGTCGTGGCGGAATTGGTAGACGCGCAGCGTTGAGGTCGCTGTGGGGTAACTCCCGTGGAAGTTCGAGTCTTCTCGACCGCACCATTTTTCCTTCCCGGCAGAGCAAAGCAACAGGCGCTATACGTGATTGGTGATGCACGGCTTGGCTGTATGTTGCGCCAGATTTTCGCGTAAAAGGCTTACCTGGCGGCGCTCGCTATCTGCCTTCGGACTGTGCAAACTATGGATTTCCCAAGCTTTCTGGGCAGAATTGGACTTATGGGTTGCAATATGCGTCGAGCTTGCTTTTACTATTCCCATCAACACGAAGAGCGGGTGACCGCCGGAAGACAGGGAGTTGGCTGTGGCAACAGCACAGGAAAGCGAAGGCTTCGTCGTCTTTGATGGAGTGCAGAAAAGCTATGATGGTGAGACACTGGTCGTAAAGGACCTCAACCTCTCGGTCGCGAAGGGCGAATTCCTGACGATGCTGGGGCCCTCGGGGTCGGGCAAGACCACCTGCTTGATGATGCTCGCAGGCTTCGAGACGGCCACCAACGGTGAGATATTGCTCGATAGCCGCCCTATCAACTCGGTGCCACCGCACAAGCGCGGAATCGGGATGGTGTTCCAGAATTACGCGCTGTTCCCGCATATGACCGTTGGAGAGAATCTGTCCTTCCCGCTTGAAGTGCGTGGCCTGGGCAAGTCCAAGCGCGAGGAGAAGATCAAACGCGCCCTCGACATGGTGCAGATGGGCGCTTTCATGAGCCGTCGCCCGGCGCAGCTTTCGGGCGGCCAGCAGCAGCGCATCGCGCTCGCACGCGCGCTGGTGTTCGAGCCCGAGCTCGTCCTGATGGATGAGCCGCTGGGCGCGCTCGACAAGCAACTCCGCGAGCACATGCAATTCGAGATCACACGCCTTGCGCATGACCTTGGCATCACCACGGTCTACGTAACACACGATCAGACCGAAGCGCTGACCATGTCCGACAATGTCGCCGTGTTTGACGATGGGCGCATCCAGCAGCTTGATCCGCCAGACGTCCTCTATGAAGAGCCGAGCAACAGCTTCGTTGCGCAGTTCATCGGCGAAAACAACACCATGGACGGTGTAATTAAAGAGATCAAAGGCGAATCCTGCGTGGTACAGCTCGACGGTGGTGCGCTTATTGATGCCAAACCCGTCAATGTGTCGAAGGTCGGCGAGCGCACCCGCGTGTCGATCCGCCCCGAGCGGGTCGAGGCCAACAGGGATCGATTGGACGCGGATGCGCATCTGATCGATGCTGAGGTGATGGAGTTTATTTATATGGGTGATGTGTTCCGCACTCGGCTCAAAGTGGCTGGGAACGAGAATTTCATCATGAAAACTCGCAACGCACCCGATCAGATCCGCCATGGCAGAGGCGACAAGGTTCAGATCGGTTGGTTGCCACAGGATTGCCGTGCACTTGACTGTCCAGCGTGACAGAACATACGGCTGCGAAAACGGTCCGAGGGACAGGACTGTGTGAAATCGCAGTGGGACATACCCCTGCGAAAACCTGAACAAGGAGGAATGCAATGTCATCCAAAGTCAAACTGATCGCGCTCAGCTCGGCCGTCAGCGCCATGGCGTTGAGTGCCGCGGCCGACGATCCGGTATCCCTGACCATCGTGTCATGGGGCGGGGCGTATACGCAGAGCCAGGTGCGCGCGTATCACGAGCCCTACATGGAGATGAATCCGCATGTCACCATCATCAATGATGATGGCTCGGCCAACGCCCTCGCCAGTCTGCGTGCGCAGGCACAGGCCGGGAACGTGACCTGGGACCTGGTGGACATGCTGCCGTCGGACGCACAGCTTGCCTGTGACGAAGGCATCATCATGCCGATCGACCATGACGAGATGCTGGCACCCGCCCCCGATGGCACGCCGGCGAGCGAAGACTTCCTGCCCGGCAGCCTGGGCGAGTGCTTCATCCCGCAGATTCTCTACTCGACCGTGCTGACCTTCCGCCCGGATGCCTTCCCGGAGGATGCGCAGCCCGAGACCATCGCGGATCTGTTCGACACCGAGAACTTCCCGGGTCGTCGCGCACTGCAGGACCGTCCGGGCACCAACCTGGAATGGGCGCTCTATGCCGATGGTGTGGACCCCGAGGAGATCTATGACGTGCTGTCCACGCCCGAAGGTGTGGACCGGGCCTTCGCGAAGCTCGACACGATCAAGGACGACATCATCTTCTGGACCGAGGGTGCACAGGCACCGCAGCTTCTGGCGGATGGCGAAGTCGCCTTTGCCACCGGCTATAACGGCCGGATGTTCGACGCGATCGAGGTCGAGGGCATGGAAGCCGAGATCATCTGGGACGGCCAGGTGGTTGAATGGGACGGCTGGGTCGTTCCCGCCGATGGCGACAATATCGACGCCGTGATGGACTATCTGTTCTTTGCCACCGACACCCAGCGTCTGGCAGATCAGGCCCAGTTCATCAGCTACGGCCCGGCGCGTGCGTCCTCGTCGGAACTGGTCGGCCAGCATGCCGATCTGGGGATCGACATGGCACCGCACATGCCGTCGGCACTCGAGAACTACTTCGCGCCGATCGTTCTGGATAATGATTTCTGGGTCGATTATGGCGACGAACTGCGCGAGCGCTTCGCGAACTGGATGCTGCAGTAATCTGTGGCCTTTCGGGTCAGGGCGTACCGCGCGCCCTGACCCAACGTCCTTCCGGACAAAGATGGTATTTCGCGTGGGCGAGAGGGTCTGACAATGGCAATGGCAGATGCGACACAGGATGATGTCCAGGTCGGTGACACGACCGACAAGCGTGGACGGCTGGTCACATCGGATGGCACGCCCCTGCGCCGGGCGCTCGAACGCTCGATGCGACGCCGAAAGCTCATGGCCTTTGCGCTCGTCGCGCCACTACTAGCCTTTATCCTGATCTTCTTTGCCTTCCCCATTGCACAGATGATGTGGCGCTCTGTCGATAATCCGCAGATCGTCAATGCTGTGCCACGCACGCTCGAGGCTTTGCAGGATTGGGACGGCCGGGATGTGCCGCCCGAACGGGTCTTCGCAGCCTTGCATGCGGATATGATGGAAGATCTGGACCGCCCGCGTCGTGAGCAGAGGATCGGCCCGATGGGCATCCGGCTTAATTATGAATTGAGCGCCGCGCGTTCGGCCGTCTCGCGGACGGCACGGCAAGTGCCGAATTTCGAGGCTCCGTTTCGCGATGCCTTTACGGACGCACATAGGCTCTGGGGGCAGCCCGAACTCTGGCGTGTGATCCAACGCGAGGGGCGCCCGTTGACAATGTCCTATTATGTCGCGGCGCTGGACCGCGAATTTGACGAGGACGGGAGTATCGTCAAACGCCCCGAGAACCGGCAGATATATGTCAATCTGTTCGGGCGCACGCTGGCACTGAGTGTCACGATTACTGTGATGACCTTTCTGCTGGGCTTTCCGATAGCCTATTACCTGTCGATCCTGCCCATGCGCTACGCCAACCTGCTGATGATCGCGGTGTTGCTGCCCTTCTGGACATCGCTTCTGGTGCGAACATCGGCCTGGATCGTGCTTTTGCAGCAGCAGGGGGTCCTTAATACCCTGTTCGTGAATATCGGCCTCATAGGCGATGATAACAGGCTCGATCTGATCTATAACCAGACCGGCACCATCATCGCGATGACGCATATCCTGCTACCGTTCATGGTCCTGCCGCTCTATTCGGTGATGCGCACCATTCCGCCCAGCTATATGCGCGCGGCGAAATCCCTGGGCGCGACACCGACGACGGCCTTCCGCCGGGTCTATTTCCCGCAGACCCTGCCGGGAATCGGGGCCGGGGGTGTGCTCGTCTTCATCATCTCGATTGGCTACTACATCACACCCGCGCTGGTCGGCGGCCAGTCGGGGCGGATGATCTCGAACGAGATCGCGCGCCATATCCAGCAATCCCTGAACTGGGGGCTTGCGGCTGCGCTTGGGTCTATGCTGCTGGTGGGTGTGCTCCTGCTCTACTGGCTCTTCAATCGGCTGGTCGGCACTGACAGCCTGAAATTCGGGTAAGGGGAGAACGCGCATGTCCATGCCCGCCTATTACACCACCAAGGACAAGATCTGGCATTACGCCTTTCGCGTGATCTGCTACTCGATCTTCTTCTTCCTGCTGGCGCCGATCCTGATCATGATCCCGCTCAGCTTCAACGCGCAGCCCTTCTTCACTTTCACGCGCGAGATGTTGACGCTCAACCCGGAAGGTTTTTCGCTGCGCTGGTATGAAGATTTCCTGAGCTCGGCGAGCTGGCGGCGGTCGATTCAGAACTCCTTCATCATCGGGATCGCGGCGACGCTCGTCTCGACCACGTTGGGCACATTGGCGGCTCTGGGGCTGTCACGGTCCGAAATGCCCTACAAGGGGCTGATCATGGGGCTTCTGATTTCGCCCATGATCGTGCCACTGATCATTTCGGCGGCGGGGATGTTCTTCTTCTTCTCCTCGATCAATATCGCTGGGACGCATTTTGGCGTGATCCTTGCTCATGCTGCATTGGGAGTGCCCTTCGTGGTCATCACGGTGACAGCAACGCTGGTAGGGTTCGATCATTCGCTAACCCGGGCGGCAGCCAATCTGGGCGCCTCGCCCACGCGGACCTTCTTCAAGATCACCATGCCGCTGATCCTGCCGGGGGTGATCTCGGGGGCGCTCTTTGCCTTCATCACCTCCTTTGACGAGATCGTGGTGGTGCTGTTTGTCGCCGGTG
>REER01000042.1 GCA_007694945.1 Paracoccaceae bacterium
CCGGCAGCAGAAAACGCCCGATCAGCCCGAGATAGAGCACCCCGGCCAGCGCCATCAGTGATGCCACCTTGGTGATCTCGAACACGGTGAAGGGCGCCAGACCAGCCGATTGCGCCACCCCGTCCACCAGCAAGTTGGTCGAGGTGCCAATCAGCGTCAGCGTCCCCCCCATGATCGCCAGATAACTCAGCGGGATCAGAACCTTGGAGGCCTTTACCCCCATCTGCCGCGCCAGTTGCACGAAGATCGGGATCATCACGACAACAATCGGCGTGTTATTGACAAAGGCCGACAGCCCCAGCACGGTCAGGGTCATCACCAGAAGCGTCAGGATCGGATGCCTCGCAACATTGCGCATGGCGAGTTGCGAGATCCAGTCGAGCGCACCTGTGCGTACCAGCGCACCGACGATCACGAAAAGCGCGGCAATCGTCCAGGGCGCATGGTTGGAGAAGGCAGAAAAAGCCGCGCCCTGTGGCAGGATGCCAAGCACGACCATCAACACCGCCCCGCCGATGGCCGTCACCTCGACCGGGTAAACCTCGCGCATGAAAGCCACGAACATGCCCAGAATGATGACCAACGCGACGATCGCCTGTGTCGTCTCGCCCAGTTCGATCCCGAACATGGCTGCTCCTTCATCCCGCGCCGCAGCGCCCTCGGCCGAAGTGTTGCGCGAGAGCGCGCGCGGATGCAAGCGCCTCTCAGCGCGGGTCAGGTGCGAGATACGCGAGTTTCGGCCGCGGCTGCACAAGAAACAGGCCCGCAAACAGCGTGACAAGCGCCAACCAGACCCAGGCCGAAGGCCGTTCCCCAAGCAGCAGGATCGACCAGAGCATGGCCCAACCCGTGACAAGATAGGCCACCTGTGTCGCAAAGACGCTGCCCGCACTGCGCAACAGCGCCACATAACCGGCATAGGCCAGCGCCCCGGCGGCACCCGAGGCGAAGACCGCCAGCACGGCAGGGTCAGCCCCTTCGGGCCAGAGCGGCTCTCCGGTAGCCCATGTCAGCGGTGCCATGATCACAATCGCGACCAGCGAGCCGCCCAGCAATGCCTGCAGCGCCCCCGCCTCGGCCCGCGAGACATGAGCAACAAAGGCACTCTCCAGCGCGTAACAAAGTGGTGCCAGCGCCGAGACGAAGATGAAGATCACCGGCACCGCCTCGGGCAGGCTGCCCTGTGGCAGGATCAGAAGCGCCACGGCCAGCGCACCCAGCGCAATCCCGAGCGCGCGGACCGGCTCGAAGCGCTCGAAGCGCAGCGCGAGGGCAAGCACGATCGCGAAGATCGGCACCAGCGACGTGAGCAGCGCATGCACAGAGGCCGGAATATGCCCCAGCGCCCAGAAGCCCGCCAGATGCGGCAGCACGATGCCCAACAGGCCCACGGCAGCGTAGAGTTCCAGCGACGCGCGGTCACAGGGCAGGACCAGCCGCCCCCTCACGGCCTGCACCAGCGCCAGCACCACCAGCCCGATCAGCGATTGCCACAGCACGATGCTGAACGGCGTTAAGCCTTCCAGCCGCGCGAAGCGTATCAGAGGCGCGCCCAGCCCCCATAACGCACCGATCCCAATCAGCGCGGCAATGCCGACCCAGAGCGCTGGCCTGGTATCTGGCGGGTTCATGGTCATCTATCCTGTCGCAGGCCGGGGCGGAGACGAGATCTGGCAGGGCGAACACTCCAAAGATGGCGCGCGCACAGCCCGCCGCCGGTTTACCATCCAGCTCTCGGCGCCGATCGCGCAGGCAAGGCCTGCGCGCCTCGCGAAAGGTGCAAATCCCCTGCCCACATCCTGCTCATGCTCCGCCATGACCACTCCAGAGAATCTCCGGCAGCGGCGCGGGTCCGGCAGGCGCGAGACGCCCGCCCAGCCGCACCATCTCGACCCGCTTGGCCCGCCCGGTCAAATCATCTGTCTCGACATAGGTTCCCGAGACGGTCGCGGCCCCGAGCGCGGGCGAGAACCGCGTCTGCGGCATCCCGGTGATGAAACGCCGCATCGGTTCGTCCTTCTGCATCCCGATGACCGAATCGTAATCCCCGCACATGCCCGCATCGGTCTGATAGGCGGTGCCGCCGCTCAGAATCTGGGCATCGGCGGTCGGAATATGCGTATGCGTGCCCACCACAAGGCTCGCCCGCCCGTCGCACCAATGCCCCATCGCGGTCTTCTCCGAGGTCGCCTCACAATGCATGTCCACCACAAGCGCCTGCACCTGCCCGCCGCGCGGATAGGCGCGCAGGACAGGATCGATGGCCGAGAAAGGGTCATCATAGGGCTGTTTCATGAACACCTGCCCCAGCACCTGCGCCACGGCGATCTTGCGCCCGCCCGCTGCGTCAAAAACCCGCACCCCCTGCCCCGGCGCGCCGGATTTGGCGAAATTCAGCGGCCGCAGGATGCGCGGCTCGACACTGGCGAATTCGCGCATCGCGCGCTGGTCAAAGGCATGATCCCCCAGCGTGACACAATCGGCGCCCGCGTCGAACAGCCCCTTGGCATGGTCGGGCGAGAGCCCCATTCCGCCGGTTGCATTCTCACCATTGACGATAACGAAATCCAGCCGCCAGTCGCGGCGTAGCACTGGCAGGGCCGCGGCCACTGCGTGCCGCCCGCCCCGCCCCATCACATCACCCAGAAACAAAACTCGCATCCCGAAGGCTTAGGCGCACTGCGCGCAGTTCTCAAGCCCGAACGCGACAGGGCCCGCTCGATAAAATGCGAGACAGAATCAAGACCAAAACAGGCGCGCAACACGTTATGATTGCAACACGATGAAAGGCGGGTGGAAAAATGGGTGGATCGCTCAGCGCCAAGGGAGCCGGTCCTCTGGCTTCGGGTTCGACCGAACCGAGGGTCGTTTCACTACGACCGGCTGCACCGACAGCCGCAATGAACGACCGGACGACGCAGATGGTCGAACACCGACGCTTGGAAAACCAGCAACCGGGGGCAGCGGGCGCATCGGATCAAAGCGCGCGGGCGCAAAATACCGACTTGTCCATGAAGAAAGCCGCTTGGCCGCCTGAGGACGGTGCTCCGGCGCAGGAATCGGTTTCGGATCCTCCCGAAGATGACGCTCCCGCTGCATCCTTTCGCGAACCATCGCAGGTGCAAAGACCACCACTTTTCAGGCCGATCCCACGCACCGACACGCCAGCGCGACGGGCGCCACCGCTCCCGCGCCACAACAGGTTCGCAGCACAGGATCCAACTGCGGATGGTATGGTGGAAAAGACCCCTTGCGAACCACCAGCGGAGCCATCTGTTCAATCACGCGCTCTGCTGCCAGAGGGTTCGAAAACACAAGCAGCGGCGCGACGCAGCCCGAATGCTGCGCCACAAGTGCCGCGCCAGACCACGGGGGCGTCGCAGACGAGTATCGCCGGCGCTACAGGCATTTCGGAGGGGTCAGGCGCGATCACCCCCTTCTCGCGTACCATCCCGAGCGCAAGTCTTGATGTCATCCTGCTGGTTCATCGCGCCCGCCCGACACCGCAACTCGCGCGTTTTCAGACGCTGTTGCGAGCCCTTTGTACGCTGCAACACGCGATCAGCCGCGCGGCCATGCTCGACGACCGGATCGAATTGCAAGTCGAGGATTGGCCGCTAGTGCTCGGCGACGCCGGGCCGATCCGCAGGATCGGCCCCGTCTTTCGCAGACCCGATCTGTGCAATGCCACGCGGCAAGCCGCGCGCCTCGCCTATTTCATAGACCACCACGCGCTCGCCCTGCGCCTTCGCGTGGCAGAGGGTGCCCCTGCTGCATTGCTCACCGACATCTGTCAGCTTGTCATGCAACTGCACCGCCCCTCTGCCGTTATCCTCAGTGGCTCGGGGCTGGTGCTCGGCAAATCCGAATTCGAGACTGCACTTGAGACGGGCCTGGAGAACCTGCGTCCCGGCCCGCTGCTGCCGGACCTGACCCCGCGCTATACGCGCCCAGGTGCCGTCGTCGCCTCGCCCACCCCTTCCGCCTTTTCAGGCAGAGACCCTGCGCCCAACAAAAGCGAATTGCGCCGCGCAGAGGGGCTCGCTGCCCGAATCTGCATTGAACGCGACAGTGCCGAGCTTGCAGCCGTGTTTCGAAGCGATGGGCCCGTCCCGGAAACGGATGAGAGTGATGTGCCGATCGAGGCATCGCTCTGCGACGCCGTGATGCTGCGGAGCCCTCGTTTCGCCGCGCGCATCATTGCCCCATTGCTTGCCGCGACCCTCATCCTGACCACCGGCATTCCACCCCATCCGGGTCCGGCTGCGTCGATTCATGCAGGAATGCCCGAATGAGTGCCTCGGGCTACTCGGCATAGACCCGAAGTGCGACGAGCTCGGACAATGGCACGTCCAGACTGCGGAAGGCTGCCAACGATAGCTGGCTGCCTGCGCCCGCCGCTGCGCCCGAGGGGCGCAGTTCGACGCGCAATGACCCCGTTCCGCGCTGCAACTCAACCCGCCCCTGCGTGGTCTCGCGTACAAGCCCGGTGCGTAGCCACAGCCCGGGCTCGCTTACGCCACCGAGACTCGCCAAAGTGTCGCCGAGAAACTGGGTGCGTCCGGCCGCCGGTGCCAAGGCAGCGGCGCGTTCCTCTGGGCTGGTCCGGTCAAGCATGTCTGCTGTCTGTCCACTCCGTCCGAGCGCCTGCGCGGCCGCCCTCTGGGGACGTTCCGCGGGGCGCGGGGTCTCGGCATCCGGGCTCTGAACAGCGACATCGGTCGCGACCGTGGTCTGGCGCGTGAGGCCCTGCAATTGCGCGCAAGCTGCGAGCAACAATCCGAACCCGACCAGACAGAACAGTGACAGAAACCGCTTCATGGGCATAGTCGTAAACACAAAAGACACGTCCGACAATGCTCTGCCCCTTGCCTGATGGCGTAACGGTGGATAAATCTTTCGTATGGATACGCCGCTCATCGACCCTTTCGCCCGCCCGATCTCTTACCTTCGTGTCTCGGTCACGGATCGCTGCGACTTTCGTTGCGTCTATTGCATGTCCGAGAACATGACATTCCTGCCCAAGGCCGAGTTGCTGACGCTGGAGGAACTCGACCGGCTCTGTTCGACCTTCGTCAATATGGGCGTGCGCAAGCTGCGCGTCACCGGGGGTGAGCCGCTGGTGCGCAAGGGAATCATGACGTTCTTCCGCGCGATGCAACGCCATCTTGAAACCGGCGCGCTGGATGAGTTGACGCTGACCAGCAATGGTAGCCAGTTGGGCCGTATGGCCAATGAGCTTGCCGATTGCGGCGTCCGCCGGATCAATATCTCGCTCGACACGCTCGACGAAGAGAAATTCGCGCGGATCACGCGCTGGGGTCGGCTCGGGCAGGTGCTCGACGGCATCGAGGCGGCGCAGAACGCAGGCATGCGTGTGAAGATCAACGCTGTGGCGCTCAAGGGCGTGAACGAGAACGAACTCTTCGAGATGGTCGAATGGTGCGCCGCGCGAGACATGGACCTGACCTTCATCGAGGTCATGCCGATGGGCGATATGGGCGGCGAGGACCGGCTTGACCAGTTCTGGTCGCTCAAGGACCTGCGCGCCCGGCTTGCAAAGCGCTACACGCTCGAGGATCTCGCCGAGCGCACGGGCGGTCCCGCGACCTATGTGCGGCTGAACGAGACCGGCTCGAAAATCGGCTTCATCACGCCGCTCACGCATAATTTCTGCGAAAGCTGCAACCGCGTGCGTCTGACCTGCACAGGTGAGTTGTATATGTGCCTCGGGCAGGAGGACATGGCCGACCTGCGCGCGCCGCTCAGGGCCTCGGAAGACCAGCGCGTGCTGGAAAACGCGATCCGCGCGGCGATTGCGCGCAAGCCCAAGGGCCATGATTTCGACTATTCGCGCCAGAGCGTCGAAGGTCAGGTAAGCCGCCACATGAGCCACACTGGCGGATAAACTGCACGAGGCCGGGTGCTGCGCACCCGGTTCTGCATTCAGATCAGGGCGAATTTGTCGACATCGACCATGCCATGATCGGTGATCTTCAGATGCGGGATCACGGGCAGCGCAATGAAGGCCAGTTGAAGGAAGGGCTCCTCCAGCACCACATCCAGGGCGCGCGCCGCCTCGCGCAGCGTAACCAACTGCGCATGGACCACCTCATGCGGCTCGAGTGACATGAGCCCGGCCACGGGCAGCGCCAGTTCGGCCTGCACTGCGCCCGCTTGCGCCACGACAAACCCGCCCTCGATCTGCGACAGCCGGTTCACAGCCAGCGCGAGATCGGCGTAATCTACCCCGACTGCCACGATATTGTGGTGATCATGCGCGACCGTGGCCGCGATGGCGCCGCGCTGCATCCCGAAACCGCGCACGAATCCCGTGGCGATATTGCCGTTCTTGCCGTGCCGCTCGACCACCGCGACACGGGCCAGATCGCGCGCGGGGTCGGGGCGCTTGTCGCCATCCTCGGGCGCGATTTCCTCGCGCAGATGCTCGGTGATGATCTTGCCTTCGAGAATGCCGATCACCGGTGTCTCGGGCGCGTTGCCTGCGTGGCGAAACTGCTCCGGCCATACCTCGGGTGCCTTGACCGACTGGCGCGCGACCGGGGCGATGGTCTCGCGCGCGGCGAAGGCCGCCGCATCTGCCACCTGCCCGCCACAGAGCACCAGCGCCGCGCGACACTCTGCGAGATCGGATAGCGCCACGATATCCGCGCGTTTGCCCGGCGCGATCTGCCCGCGATCCTTGAGCCCGAATGCCTCCGCCGCCGAGAGTGTCGCCGCGCGATAGACCGCCAGCAGGTCGCAGCCCATGTTAATCAGGCTTCGGATCATGTGGTCGAGATGGCCATGCTCAGCGATATCGAGCGGATTGCGGTCATCCGTGCAAAGGCACATATAGGGCGCGGTCAGGGGCGTGAGCAGCGGCGCAAGCGCCACCATGTCCTTGCTGACCGAGCCCTCGCGGATAAGCACACGCAGCCCTTTCTGAAGCTTCTCACGCGCCTCTTCGGCACTGGTCGCCTCATGTTCGGTCCGGATGCCTGCGCAGATATAGGCATTGAGGTCGCGCCCCGACAGAAGCGGCGCATGCCCGTCGATATGGCGCCCGGCAAAGGCGTGGAGCTTCTCCATGCAGCCCGGGTCGCGGTGGATCACACCGGGAAAATTCATGAATTCCGCAAGGCCGATCACCTGGCGGTGATCGGACAGCGCCACCAGATCGGTCGCGCCCAGATCGGCACCGGCGGTTTCCATATGCGTTGAGGGCACGCAGGACGACAGGTTGACGCGGATATCCATCACGGTCCGCGTCGCGGCCTCGAGAAAATAGCGAATCCCCTCGGCGCCGGCGACATTGGCGATCTCATGCGGGTCGCAGATGGCGGTGGTCACACCGCGAGGGGCCACGCAACGGTCGAACTCGAAGGGCGTGACCAATGAGGACTCAATATGCAGATGCGTGTCGATGAAGCCTGGCACCAGCACATGACCCGGCAGTTCGATCACTTCACGGCCTGCATATTCGGCCCCTACCCCGATGATCACCCCTTCCGAGATCGCGACATCGCCTGCGATGCGCGCGCCCGTGACCATGCACAGCACCTCCGCCCCGCGCAGCACCAGATCAGCGGGTATCTCACCTCTTGCGGCGGCGATGCGGGTCTCCAGGTTCATGGCAGGGCTCCTCGGTTACTGTTCACGGCGCGCGCGCGCATAGAGGTCGTAATCCTGAGCATATTGCGCCTCAAGCCGCGCGCGCAACTCGGATGAGAGCGTCACCGGCCAGTCGGGCGATGTGTTCACGCGCTCGAGCGTGATGTCGGTCTGCAAGCGCTCCTCAAGAAAACGCAGAAAGGCCGGCATGGCGTCATAGCACCAGATTTGATCGACCTGATCCCCGGTCTTGGGATTGGTCAGAAAACGCGCCTGCCGCCCGACCGCAGCATAGGGGGGCTGCGTCTTGGCCAGATAGCCCTCGACAAACTGATCGAAACTCAGGCCCCGCGCCGAGCGCGGGGTGTCCACCAGCCAGGCGCCATGGCGGAAACGATACCAGCTTGACAGCCAGTCTTCGGGGTGGCGGATCAGGGCCACGGTCTCGGGCAGGTCCTTGGTGAAAATCTGGATAAATTTCTCCATACGCCATGTGTAGCGCTGGAAGGTGCAATGCTTGATCTGCGCATCGCCCTGCAGCACGATATCCGCGCGGGACGCGAGCGCCTTTTCCAGCGCAGTGCTCCCCGTCTTGGGGGTGGCCAGAAGAACCAGCCCGGCCTTGTGGAAGTAGAGCATGTCGCGCCTGTGCCTGATCTGCCTGCCCCGAGTCCTAGCGGCTGGGGCGTCGCACGTCTACAGCGGCGGCGCGAGATCACGCGCTGCGCAACGCGACCACTGGCACCAGATCGCAGGCGGCCTCATGCTCGCCATGCGCGGTCTTGTCCCAGTAGAAGGGGGCGCTGATCAATTCCCAGAGTGCCTTGTAGACCGCAAGCACGGCCAAGGGGAAATAGGCGTGCAACGCGGGCAGCCAGAAGCGCAGGCGGCGATGCGCCCGCCCATGCAGCGCGAGATAGCCCAGCGTCAGCGTGATCGCCTCGGAGGTCAGAAATACTGCGGTGAATGCCACGATCGCCGCGGCGTCGAGAACCCCCGCAAGCGGATGGCCCAGCCCGATGAAGAACAGCCAGAAGCTCCACAAGAGCGGCGCGAACATGAACTGCACCAGCGTGCCCAGAAACAGAAGCTGCACGCCAAAGAACCGCCACGCCCCCAATTGGCGCCAAAGCAAGCGCGGTGCGCGCATATGTACCAGCCACGTCACCGCATAGCCCTTGAGCCAGCGCGAGCGTTGCTTGACCCACGGAATCGCGCGGCAATTCGCCTCTTCCTGCGTCACTGTGTCGAGAAGCTGCGTGTAATAGCCGTGCCGCGCCAGACGGATGCCCAGATCGGCATCCTCGGTGACGTTATGCGCATCCCAGCCGCCGAGGCTTTCGAGGATGTCGCGGCGGAAAAACAGTGTTGTGCCGCCCAGCGGCACCGCCAGTCCCAGCCGTTGCATGCCCGGCAGCACGATCCGGAACCATGTCGCGTATTCGATGGTGAAGCAGCGCGACAACCAGTTGCTGCGCGCATTGTAGAAATCGAGTACGCCCTGCACGCAGGCCAGTTTTGGCGAACCCTGCTGAAAACAGCGCACCACCTTGTGAATCTGGTCGGGTGCGGGCGCGTCCTCAGCATCATAGACCCCGATGATCGTGCCGCGCGCAAACAGCATGGCATAGTTCAGCGCGCGCGGCTTGGTCTTGAGCGGGGCGTCTGGAACGGGGATCACCCGCATCCAGCGCGGCAGATCCATCTGGCGCAGCACGTCGCGCGTGGTATCGTCGTTTTCCTCGACCACCAGCAGGACATCGAGCAGCTCGCGCGGCCATGTCAGGCGCGAGAGCCGGTTGATGAGGCGCGGCACGACGCGCGGTTCGTGATAGAGCGGCACAAGGATCGAGACGACTGGCTTGCGGTTGCGCAAGATGCTGTGCCCGCTTTTGCCTGCACTTTCCGCTCGGGCCTCTGGTTCCCGAGTGAGCGATCGACGGTGAACAGCGATGGCGGCAGCCAGTTTGAGACCGGAACTCAGCGCCAACACCACTGTCGTGAAGACAGTCAGCACGAGCAAAACCTTCAGCGGTGCCAGCAAGGTGAGGATCCCCAGTATCAGGAGCGCGCCCAGCAACACATGGCCAAAGCCGCGCGATTGGATACGGCGACAGCTCTCTGACTCTGCGACGCAGCTTTCAGCCCATAATTTCAGTCGGTTGCGCCGGGTTCTTAATACGATCTCGTGAAGATCGCTTTCGCTGATCAGCACCATTGCCACAGGGCCAAGGCGCGCCTCCAGCCGCGTGCGGTGGCGCTCGAACTCAGCCGGGCGCGCGCAGGCGACGATGGTAACATCGCCCGCGCGCGCCCAAGGCAGGCAATGCATGGCAAGACAGGTCTGCACGCCGAGATGATCCATCAGCGCCGGGTCGCGATGCGGGCTGTTGCGGGTCAGATGAGCCGCGCCGTATTGGCGGGAGAGCGCTTCGGTCAGGTCTTCCTGCGTGACAAGCCCCTGAGTGAGCAGAATATCGCCCAAAAAACTCGTCTGATTCGCCTGGATTTCAAGCACGCGCACCAGATCCTCAGCCGACAGGGCCCCCATTTCGACCAGAATCTGCCCGAGCGGTGCACGCGACGGGGTCTTGCTCCGCGAGACGATCAGCGCCAGAGGCGGACCCTCTGAGCGTCGCACAACATGCTGCCGTCGCAGGACGACCCCCTGAGCCATGGCCAAACCCTTTTACCGCTTTGCCCCATATGGCCGTAAAACGGTAAAAAACGCGTTAACCAAACGCCGAGATCAGGCGGGGTGTTTGCGCGCGGCCATCGAGGCGGCGAAACGCTCGAAGAGGTAGAAGCTGTCCTGCGGGCCGGGGCTGGCCTCGGGGTGGTGCTGGACCGAGAAGACAGGCTTGTCGCGCAACCGGATGCCGCAATTCGACCCGTCAAATAGTGAGACATGCGTCTCGACTACATCGTCGGGCAGGGTCTGGCTGTCTACGGCAAAACCATGGTTCATCGACGTGATCTCGACCTTGCCGGTCTCGCGGTCCTTGACGGGGTGGTTGGCGCCATGATGGCCGTGATTCATCTTGATCGTCTGCGCCCCAAGCGCCAGCGCCAGCATCTGATGACCCAGACAGATGCCGAAAACCGGCAGATCAGCCTCAAGCACCTCGCGGATCATCGGCACCGCGTATTCTCCGGTCGCCGCCGGATCGCCGGGGCCGTTCGACAGGAATATACCATCGGGCTCAAGCGCCAACACATCCTCGGCGGTCACGGTCGCGGGCAGCACTGTCACATCGCAGCCCGCTGAGGCCAGGCAGCGCAGGATGTTGCGTTTCGCGCCGTAGTCGATGGCAACGACCTTGTGTTGCGGCGCGGTCTGGCGGGTATAACCCTCGGGCCAGGCCCAACGCATCTCATCCCAGCGGTAGCTCTGCGCGCAGGTCACCTCGCGCGCCAGATCGAGCCCCACGAGACCTGGCCAGGCCCGCGCCTTGGCGACAAGTGCTGCAATGTCGAACTTGCCCTCAGGATCGTGCGCCAGCGCCACATGCGGCGCGCCCTGCTGGCGGATCGCGCGGGTCAGGCGGCGGGTATCCACACCGCCGATGCAGATCCGACCGCGCCGGGTCAGCCAATCCACGAGCGGTTCGGTTGCGCGCCAGTTCGCGGGAGCCGTCGGGTCCCATTTGACGACCATCCCTGCCGCGACCGGTTCGGCGGTCTCGTCATCCTCTGGGTTCGCGCCGACATTGCCGATATGCGGAAAGGTAAAGGTCACGATCTGCCCGGCATAGGAGGGATCGGTCATGATCTCCTGATAGCCGGTCATGGCCGTGTTGAAGCACAGTTCTGCGACCGTCTCGCCAACAGCGCCAAATCCGCGCCCGTAGAAGATGGTGCCATCGGCAAGCGCAAGGCAGGCTGTCGGTTTGGGGGCATTGGCGGGCATGACGCGCGGCTCCGTCGCTTGGGGGGTGGTCGAGATCGCGCGGACCCTAGTCTGCCGCGCGCAGAGAATCAAGCATCTCCGGTAAGCGCTGCCGAGGGCAGCGCGTCTCCCTTAAATCATTGTAATAAAAAGGTTAACCTTCCCCTTGTAGCATCTCAAAGGCACCGGTAACATGCGGGATCACGCCATTGCCAAGCCGGAGCGCCCGCATGTCCCTGCGCGAGACCATATCGCAAGCCCTGAAATCCGCCATGAAGGCGCGCGACAGCGACCGGCTGGCCACGCTGCGCCTGATCAATGCCGCGATCAAGGATCGCGAGATCGCCGCGCGCGGCAGTGACGAGGTGCAGGAACTGACCGATGCCGACCTGACCGCCGTGCTCACCCGCATGGTCAAGCAGCGCCGCGACTCGGCGCGGGCCTATGAAGAGGCCGCACGGCTCGATCTGGCCGAGAAGGAAATGGCCGAGATTGCCGTGATCGAGGATTTCCTGCCCCGCCAGATCACCGGCGACGACCTCGAAGCCACTGTCGCCAAGGCGATTTCGACTACGGGGGCCAACTCCGTGCGCGATATCGGCAAAGTCATGGCGGCGCTGAAATCCGACTATGCCGGGCAAATGGATTTCGCCAAGGCCGGCGCGCTGGTGAAGCAGAAGCTTGCCTGAGCACAAAGAGACGGCTCAACCGCGTGCGCGTGGCTGGAACTCGATCCAGATCCCTTGCTTCGCGCGCACGGTCATATGCGCAATCGGAACCGGCCTGCGCCCCTCGACCGGGCGCAGGTTCCAGTCGCAGAGGATGCGCGCGAGAATCAGCACCGCCTCGGCCATGGCAAAGCCTGCCCCGGTGCAGACGCGCGGGCCTGCCGAGAAAGGCAGATAGCCGTCACGTGCGCAGCGCTTGGTGTCGTCCTGCTGCCAGCGCTCCGGGCGGAAATCATGCGGGTCCTCCCATATCCGCTCATTGCGCCCCATATGCCAGGGCGAGACAATGACCTGCGCCCCCGCCCCCAGCCTGCGCCCACGGAAAGCCTCGGCCCGCGCGGCTTCGCGCACCATCATCGGCACCGGCGGGTAGAGCCGCAGCGCCTCGCGGAAGGTATCACGGATCAGCGGGAATTGACGCAGTATGCCGAAACCGGGTGCCGGGCCGTTCAAATAGGGCCGCAGCGCCTGCGCTTCCACATGCAACTGCGTCTGCCATTCCGGGTGAGTCGCGATCAGATAGAGCGTCCAGGCCAGCGCCGAGGCACTCGTCTCATGCCCGGCCAGAAAGAAGATCGCGACCTGATCGACCATTTCCTCGGTGCTGAAGGTCTCGCCTGTCTCGGGGTCGCGCGTGGTCATGATCTTGGTGGCCAGATCATCCGGCGCGTTGCCAGCCTCGATCGCCGCCATCCGCGCCGCGGTCATATCCGTGATCAATGCGCGGATATGGCGTGCCGTCTTGCGAGTCTGGCGCGGGAAATAGCGCGGCATCCAGCGCGGCATGGGGATCAGCGCGGCAGGGTTCAGGATCGGGGCCGAGCGCTGATGCGCGCGGAAGCTGCGATAGACCGCCGCGGCCGTGTCATCCTCGATCGGGATCGAAAACAGGGTGCGAAAGATCACATCCGCTGCGGCATGGCTCATCGCCTCCTCGACCTCGGCCTCGCCCGGCACCAGTCGCGCCGCCATCGACTCCGCCGCCGCCCACATGGCCGGGAAAGTCTCGCGCAACCGCCCGCCCTCGAAGGCCGGGTCGATCATCCGCCGCTGCCGTGCCCAGGTCGCGCCATTGGTGACAAAGACCGACTCGCCCAGAAGCAGCTGCAGCCCCTCGCGCACGCGCTCGGATTTCGGGAAGTCCTCGGGCCGCCCGGACAGCACCAGCCGCACCAGATCGGGCGTGTTCACCATGACCGAATGCAGGAAAGGCAGTTTCACTTCCGCCATCTTGGCCCGGTAGAGCCTTACAGGCTGAGCCGAGAGGATATCGCGCCGGAACAGCGCCAGATGCCGCCAGAGCGGCACGCGGTCCGCGCGATGCTCCGGCATGGGCGGGCGCATCAGGGCAGGCGCTCCTCTGGGCGCAGATAACAGGCATGGCTGACCGAGGCCGAGGATTTGCGCGTGGCAAAGCGGTCGACCAGTGCGAGCGGGCCTGCCGTGATCAGGAAATAATCATAGTCGCGCGGTGCATCGAAAGCGCAAAGATACTGGAAATGCAGCCGGAAATAGCGGCGTTTGTATTTGCGATACGTCTCGGGCGTCAGGCTCTGGGTAAAGGCCGCGGAGATGACGATAGGCCAGCGCTTTCCCGCTTTCGGTGCTGCACCCGAAGACGAGACCGGGTCGCAGAGCGCATAGGAGCAGCCATCGCCCGGTGCCGTCACATCGAGCCAGAAGATTTCGTCGCGCGTGGACAGATAGCGCAAATCCTCGCGCAGAGCCTGCGCCTCAGGCAGGTAGGATTGCATCGGCACCGCATGGCCAAGCGAGAGAAAGGCAAACCGCGCACGACCCGGCGCATGCCCTGCCCGGATCACCCGTGCCAGCACCGACACCCCCAGATGCACGCCCGAGCTATGCCCGACGACAAGCACCTCATCGAGTTCGTGCTCCTGCAATGCCGCGCCGATCATCTCGGCAAAGTCATCCAGGCGCGCCTCCAACTCAGGCGGGTTACGGCCCCGGTGCTTGGCCGTGAAGGCGAAGTCCAGCAGCAGGTAATGCACGAAGAACTTGCCGTCGATCTTGCGAAACCCCTGCAGGATGGGCGGCACCACGGCCAGCCCGAGCGGGTAAGCGGCCCACCATGGCAACAGGAAAGACAGCCCCCAACCCAAAGCCCCCGCCGCACCCAGCGCAATCGCAAGCTGGCCGAGCAGCATGACGACCGGATACATCGCCGCAATCCCCGGCCCGGCGCGCAGACGAAACAGCCGGACCAGCACCCCGGTCGAGAGATAGATCCAGGCCGTACGCGCCAGCAGCAGATAGGTGGCGAGAATGCCCGCCTGCATCGAGTCGCGCACGATATCGGACCACTCAAGGATATTGACCTCGCTCTGGGTGGTCAGCCCCTCGACTTCGGAGGTCACGACCCAGCCATAGGGCCCGTCGCACTTTTTCGGCCTTTGCCTGATCCTGTAGCCGGAGATGCGCGCCTGATCGGTCGACTCGCAGCGATAGAGCTCGCGGTAACGGCGCGGCGGAAACGGGTCATAGCCGGGAATGTAGAATACGCGCCGCCGCCGCACGCTCTGGCGGGGCGCGTCGCTCTGCTCTGGCCGCTGCTTTGCAGATGCATCCATGGGCTTGCCTGCGTTTTTCGGAACAATAGCGGGAAAAAAGGGCGAGATTAAGCCATTTGCCGACGGGGTGCTGCGAAGCGCGCCCCCCGCTCAATGGGTCAATTGCTGCAGGATCGTGCGCATACGCTGCAGGAAACCCTCATACCCGCCCTCTTGCGCAAATACCGCCAGCCGCTCGGCAACTGCGCCGCTGAAAGGCACGCCATCGAGAGCGGCAAGGTCGAAATCGATGACCGAAACCCGGCCCTCTTGCGTCACGGTCAGATTACGACCGTCCGCATGCATGTCGAGATGCACCACCCCGGCGGCGCGGAGGCAATCCACGATGTGCACCGTCTGAGCCTCGATATCCGGCAAAGCCATGAAATGGCCCTGCGCAATAAGCTCTCGCACCGTACGGCCCTGATGGGTTATCTCGAAGCGCAGGGTCGCCGGCTCGAGCGCCACCAGCTGCGGAAAATGCTGCGCTCCGGCGGGTGACGAGCACGCCAGTCTGTGCAGGCATTCGCATTCCAGATAGAAGGCCTGTTCTGCTGTAAGCCCCGTCCATAACAGCCGCTCACGCGCTGTTTTCCACAGCGTCGCGCGCCCATTGCGTGGCTGCAACGCGATATCTAACGCACTTAGGGGTAGCAGGATTGGCGCGACGGGCGCATGGGGCTCGGTCTCGGCGGCACGCGCGCGCAGAAAGGCGATCTCGCGCAGCGCCGCCTTGTGACGCGCCTTGAGCTTGCGCATGTTCGAGGAGAGTTTGGCATGGCGCTCCTGCGCCTCCTTCAAGGCCGCAACCGCATCGGGCGGGCCGCGATCCTTCATCCGAGGGCCGTGGTCAGTGCGATCTCGATCATCTCGCCGAAACTCTGCTCGCGATCTTGGGACGAGAGCGCCTCATGCGTCAGCAGGTGGTCCGAGACCGTCAGCAGCGCCAAGGCGCGCACCTTGTGGCGGGCGGCAAGGTTGTAGAGTTCCGCGGCCTCCATCTCCACGGCAAGGATGCCATGACGCGTCATGATCTCATTCAGGTCCGGGCGTTCGTCATAGAACACATCCGAAGAATAAACGCCTCCCACATGCACCCGCGCGCCCTGCCCTGTCGCCGCCGCATGAGCCGCACGCAGCAGCCCGAAATCCGCACAGGGCGCGAAATTGATCTCGCGGAAGATGCCGCTCGACGGGGTCGAGAGCGAGGTCGCCGTCTGCGCAAGGATGATATCCCGGATGTGAACGTCAGGCTGCATCGCCCCCGCCGAGCCGACCCGGATCAGCGTACGCGCGCCATAGTCGCGGATCAGCTCATTGGCATAGATCGACATCGAGGCCATGCCCATGCCCGAGCCCTGGATCGTGACCCGCTCGCGCCGCCATGTGCCGGTGAAGCCCAGCATCCCGCGCACCTGATTGACGCAGACCGCGTCATCCAGAAACCGCTCGGCGGCCCATTTCGCGCGCAGCGGATCGCCCGGCATGAGAACAGTTTCGGCAATCTGGCCCGGTTCGGCGCCGATATGGATGGTCATGGCCTGCCGTTCTCCTCTTGCCAGTGCCTGTAACAGTTATTTCCCAACCGGCCTGGTGCATCAAGATGTCTTTGTCACGGGCTTGCGGTGCTGAACGATCGCGCGCAGGACGCGGATGACATGGCGGTCGATCCAGTAATTGGTGTGGCCGCGCGCCGGCACTGGTACCTCGCGAGGCCAGTCGGAGGCCGGGTCGCGTGTGATATGGGTGCCCACGAAGTCATCGACCCGGAAGATATTTACCCAGCCATCCAGAGCCCCGCCCGTATTGTGAAGTTGCAGCACAGGATCGGTCGAATAGTCGGGAAAGCTGGTGGGGAAGTAATGCGTGTAGAGATGCGTCGCAGGCGAGCCCATGGTGACAAGCGAGAGCGCACCGAGCCGCTCGCGCCAACGCGCACCGTCGCTGCGCAGCACATCAAGCGCGATGACGGTGCCTTGCGAATGTGAGATCACGATCACCTGGTCAGGGTTTTCGATCTCGAGGAACGTTTCCACGAACACACGCAGCCGGTCCTGAATGCGGTTGCGCTTCCAGAACCCGCGCGGTGCGCCTTCCGGTGGTGGCTCGAGTTTCAGGCCGAAGAGCACCTTGAGCAGATCGACAAAGCGCAGACGCTGGCGCGCGTCGTGCGCGACAAAGGCGCGTGCGCCCTGGGCTGTGGGCTGGCTGTCCTTGCCCTGCTCGGCCTCCAGCCGGTCATGCGCCCAGGAATAATCGTTCAGATAGGCCAGCACATCGGACAGGATGCCCAAACCCGCTATGAAAGCCTCGCGCAGGTAGAGGATCAGCGCAAGGCTGACCAGCGCCAGGGCGAAGAGGAACGCGCCGGTCCATTCCCGCAGCGCTGCATCGAGCCAGCCGGCCCGGGCCAGAGGCCATATTCCTAGCGCATGCAGGTAGAGCCCCAGCAGACTGGCCAGAAAGACCATGGGAACTGCCAGCATCCACTTCGACACCAGCAGCCGGTAGCGCTCTGCAAGCCTTTCGCGATCCTTGAGGTAATCAGCGGGCAGAAAACTTCCGCCTTTGGCTGTGCTGCGAAAGACATGGGTTTTGCGGATGAAGATGCCCACAGCGACGAGAACAAGCGCGACGACACCCAGCAGCGCGGGCAGGACACCGCGCAGGGTTGCGACGAGAATTTCCTCATCAGGCACAAGAGCCTGCTCACCCAACCCGACCAGCCCCAGTACACCGAACACCGCCGAGATCAGCACGAACCACAGAAGCAGCATCAACCCGAGCGCAGGTGTGATCAGATCGGTCACATTGACCCCGCGCACACGCACTGAGTTGCCGGGCGCCGCGCCTTGCGTCACCAGGTCCTGTCTGCGCGCGGCATCCCTGAGATAGCCGCGCAGAGATTGCAGGGCGATTACGGTAATCAGGGCGAGTGCTATCACGATGAAGACCTGCATCACCACATAGAGCCAGAGGCCGACCAGATAGGCGCCGCTGAAGGCCGCCATGCAACTTGTGCTGTTGGAGATGGCTGCAGCCTGGAGGTAAATGGCGCAGAGGCGGGCGGCGAGGCCCAAGGGGTCGGGGGTGGCATCCGACACGGCAAGAGAATACAGAACCCCCAGCACCACGACCAGCAGCGCAGAGGTGATGACCCATCGGCCCAGGAAGCGCGACAGATAGGTCTCGGTAAAGCGCATCAGGCCAAGCCCGACCCCCACCCCCAGCGCCGCCGTTATGCCAAGCTCCCAGAAGAGCCCCGGACGCCCGAGCGGCCAGAGCGCAGCCCCGAACGCCACCACAAGGCCCAGCAGGATGAGGATATTGAGTGCAACCACTGGCCCGTGGATGGTGAGCACGGCGAGCCCGGCCGCGCGGCGCGTCCAGTAATTTGCGCCACCCCCCGGAAACACATCGCGCGCATTCTCGCGGATGGCATGACCTAGCCCCATGGCGATGCGAAAGAAGGCCAGCACCGCGCCAATCGCTCCCCAGCGCACAGCCGCGATATCGCCCCAGTAGAAATCGGCCACGACCCGTTCGCGCTTGATATTACCCTCATCATCCCGCGCCCGGTAGCGCCGCAGATGGGCCGGGAATGTGCGCACAAGCCCATTGTGATCATAGGCACGCGGCTCGCTGAGGCGGAAATCATCGGTCGAATGAGGTTGCAGGATGTCATCCGTCAGGACTGCGGAAAGCAGTTCAGTGCTGGTGCCTGCGTCACGGACACCGACGCCGTGCACGACAATGACAAGTTGTTTCGTCATGCACGCAGCCCCTCGGTGGTTGATCTTGCGCCATTACATCATCTCGGAGAGGCTGCATCAATGCGCTTTCCATGCGCCGCGCCCTCGCCTATACAGCGCGCCGGAACGTCCGCGACCGGAGAAACCCATGCGTCAGGTTACCCTTACCCGCAAGACAAATGAGACCGATATCGAGGTAAGCATCGATCTCGATGGCAACGGGATCAGCAACTGCGAGACCGGCGTGGGCTTTTTCAACCACATGCTAGATCAGCTTGCGCGGCATTCGCTGATCGACATGACGATCAAGGCGACCGGAGATCTGCATATCGACGATCACCACACGGTCGAGGATTGCGGTATCGCGCTCGGGCAGGCACTGGCGCAGGCTCTCGGCGACAAGCGCGGCATCCGGCGCTACGGGGCCTGTCATCTGGCGATGGATGATGCGCTGATCCGCTGCGCGCTGGACCTATCGGGACGGCCTTATCTGGTCTGGGGGGTGGATATTCCTGCCCAGAAGATCGGCACATTCGACACCGAACTGGTACGCGAGTTCTTTCAGGCGCTCTCGACCCATGGCGGGATCACGCTGCATGTGGACAAGCTGCACGGTATCAATGCGCACCACATTGCCGAAGCCGCCTTCAAGGCCGTCGCGCGGAGCTTGCGCGAGGCGGTCGAGCCCGACCCGCGTCGCGCCGATGCCATTCCGTCCACCAAGGGGGCGCTCTGAGCAGTGATGCGCACGGTTCTGGTCGATTACGAGAGCGGCAATCTGCACTCTGCCGAAAAGGCCTTTCAGCGCATGGCGCAGGAGGTCGGCGGCGGCGAGGTGATCGTCACCTCGCGCGCCGAGGATGTGGCGCGCGCGGACCGGATCGTGCTGCCGGGCGATGGCGCCTTTCCGGCCTGCCGCCGCGCATTGGGCGCCGCGCCGGGAATGGTCGAGGCGCTGGAGGAGGCGGTGCTGCGCCGGGGCGTGCCCTTTTTCGGCATCTGCGTGGGCATGCAGATGCTGGCGAGCGTCGGGCGCGAATATGAGGAAGTTGCGGGGCTCGACTGGATCGGCGGGGCGGTCGAGCGCATCGCGCCCGGCGATGCCGCGCTGAAAGTGCCGCATATGGGCTGGAATGATGTGGTGATCGACCGCGCGCATCCGGTGCTCGACGGGGTTGGCACGGGGGATCACGCCTATTTCGTGCATTCCTATCAGTTCCATGTCGCGGATCCGGCGCATCTGGTCGCGCATGTCGAGTATGGCGAGCCGGTGACTGCGATCGTGGCGCGCGACAATATCATCGGCACGCAGTTCCACCCCGAGAAATCGCAGGCGACCGGGCTACGGATGATCGCGAATTTCCTGCGCTGGTGGCCATGACGCAGGCGTCGCAGGGGCTTTGCTCCTATGTGGCTTACGGCCGCATTCACCCCAGAGCATTTGGGGCAAGATGAAGGGGACAGGGATGTCCGAAGCTGACAAGGCCGGAGATCGGATCGCCAAGGTGCTGGCGCGCGCGGGCGTCGCGTCGCGGCGCGAGGCCGAGACGATCATCCTTGCGGGCCGTGTGGCCGTGAATGGCAAGCGCATCGAAAGCCCGGCTCTGAATGTCGGCCCCCGCGACCGGATCACACTCGATGGCAAGCCACTGCCCGAGGCCGAACCCCCGCGACTCTGGCTCTATCACAAGCCGCTGGGGTTGGTGACCACGACCAGCGACGAGAAGGGTCGCCCGACCGTGTTCGAGGCTCTGCCCGGGGATATGCCACGTGTGATGTCGGTGGGGCGGCTCGACCTCAACTCCGAAGGGCTGTTGCTGCTGACCAATGATGGCGAACTCAAGCGGCGGCTGGAACTGCCTTCGACCGGATGGCTGCGGAAATACCGCGTGCGGGTAAATGGCGCGCCCAATGATGCACTGCTGGCGCCGCTGCGTGAAGGCGTGGTGGTCGAGGGCGAGCGGTTTCAGCCGATGATCGTCAGCATCGACCGCCAGCAGGGCGCGAATGCCTGGTTGACCATCGGCATCCGCGAGGGGCGCAATCGCGAGATCCGGCGGGCACTCGCGCAAATTGGACTGAGCGTGAACCGGCTGATCCGGGTCAGTTACGGCCCGTTCCAGCTCGGCAAGCTTGCGCGCGGTGCGGTGGAGGAGGTCAAGCCGCGTGTCTTGCGCGAGCAATTGGGCGAGGCGGCGCCAGTGACGTCCGGGCGGGGTCGCAAGCCCGGCGCGCCACGCAAGGCCGCAGGGCCAGAGCGCAAGCCCGCACGCGGGCGGCCTGCAAAACCGTCAACTCGCTCTGCACCGAAGAAAGGGCCGCGCCGCTGAGGCGGGGCCACACAACCGGCCTCAGGCGGTCTCTACAGCCGCTTTCCGCGCGAGATCGCGCGCAATCGCGAAGGCGCCGCGCACGCGATCCTTCTCGCGGGCCCAGTCGCCCTGCACGATGATCTTGTTGTCGCGAATCTTCGCGCGGCCCTCTTGTTCCTGCACAAATGCCACCAGACCCGCCGGGTTGGCGAATTTGTCGCGATGAAACTGGATCGTCGCGCCCTTGGGGCCAGCATCGAGCCGGGCGATGCCCGCGCGCTTGCACTCGGCCTTGATGCGCATGATCGCGAGCAGCGTGTTCACCTCGCGCGGCAGCTTGCCGAACCGGTCGATCAGCTCAGCGGCAAAGCCCTCCAGTTCGACTTTGCTGGCCAGCCCCGAGAGCCGCCGGTAGAGACCAAGCCGCACATCGAGATCGGGCACATAATCTTCGGGAATCAGCACCGGCACGCCGAGATTGATCTGTGGCGCCCATTGGCCATCAAGGTCATCGACCGTGGCAATCTCGCCTGCGCGGATGCGGGTGATCGTGTCTTCCAGCATCTGCTGATAGAGCTCATAGCCCACTTCCTTGATATGGCCCGACTGTTCCTCACCCAGGATATTGCCCGCCCCGCGCAGGTCCATATCGTGACTGGCCAGATTGAACCCCGCCCCCAGTGAATCGAGTGAGGCCAGCAGTTTCAGCCGCCGCTGCGCCTGCGGCGTCAGTGGCGTGCGGGGTTTGGTCGTCAGGAAACAATAGGCGCGGGTCTTGGAGCGGCCCACGCGGCCCCGGATCTGGTAGAGTTGCGCAAGGCCGAACATATCGGCCCGGTGCACAATCATGGTGTTCGCGCGGGGGATGTCGAGGCCGGATTCGACAATCGAGGTCGCGAGCAACACATCATGTTTGCCATCGTAAAAAGTATTCATCCGCGCATCGAGTTCGCCCGCTGCCATCTGCCCATTGGCGACGACGAAATTCACTTCCGGCACATGCTCGCACAGAAAGGCTTCGATCTCGGGCAGGTCCGAGATGCGAGGGACGACGAAAAAACTCTGTCCACCACGGTAATGCTCACGCAAGAGTGCCTCGCGGATGGTCAGCGTGTCGAATTCGCTGACATAGGTGCGGATGGCGAGGCGGTCAACGGGCGGGGTCTGGATGATCGAGAGGTCGCGCACGCCGGTCAGCGAGAGTTGCAGCGTGCGGGGGATGGGGGTGGCGGTCAGGGTCAGCACATGAATGTCAGAGCGCAGCTCCTTCAGCCGTTCCTTGTGGGTGACGCCGAAATGCTGCTCCTCGTCGATGACCAGGAGCCCGAGATTGGCGAATTTGATGCCCTTGGCCAAAAGCGCATGGGTGCCGATGCAGATATCGACAGCGCCGTTGGCCAGCCCCTCGCGCGTGGCACTCGCGTCCTTCGCATTAACAAATCGCGACAAGGGTTTGACATTTATCGGAAAGCTCCGGAAACGCTCGGCAAAGGTCTTGTAGTGCTGGCGCGCCAGCAACGTGGTGGGGGCGATCACAGCCACCTGCACCCCTGACATGGCAGCGATGAAGGCCGCGCGCATGGCGACCTCGGTCTTGCCAAAGCCCACATCGCCCACGACGAGGCGATCCATGGGGCGGCCACTCTCGAAATCCTCCAGCACATCGGCGATGGCAGAGAGTTGGTCATCCGTCTCGGCATAGGGGAAACGGGCAAGGAATTCGTCCCAGGGTCCCTGGGGCGGGTCGAATTGCGGCGCCTTGCGCAACTGCCGTTCTGCAGCAATGCGGATCAGCTTGTCGGCAATCTCGCGGATGCGTTGTTTGAGCCGCGCCTTCTTGGCCTGCCATGCGCCGCCGCCGAGCTTGTCGAGCAGCCCCTCTTCATGGCCGTAGCGCGACAGAAGCTCGATATTCTCCACCGGCAGGAACAGCCGGTCACCACCTGCATATTCAAGCGCAATGCATTCATGCGGCGCGCCCATGGCGGTGATCGTCTCCAGCCCGGTATAGCGGCCCACGCCGTGATCGACATGGACGATCAGATCACCGGGGCTAAGGCTTTGCGCCTCGGTCAGGAAATTCTCGGCCCGTTTGCGGCGCTTGGCGCGGCCCACCAGCCGCTCGCCGAGCACATCCTGCTCCGAGATGACTGTCAAGTTTGGGGCCTCGAACCCGGCATCGAGCGGCCAGACGGTAAGGTAAAGGCCCCCCTGCCCCTCGGCCATCTCGCGGGCCGAGCGGATCATCTGCGCCCCTTCGGCCCCATGATCGGCAAGCAAGCCCACCAGCCGCTCGCGTGCGCCTTCGGAATAGCTGGTAAGCACGACATCGCCCAGTTTGCGCCGCTCTGTGACATGGGCCGCCAGCGCATCAAAGACATTGGCCTCGGCCTGTCGCTCGGGTGCGAAGCTGCGGCCTGCGCGCGCGCCAGCGTCGATCACACCCGGCCCCGGAGCAGTTTTCAACGGCGAGAGCTGGATCATGCGTCGCGCATCCAGCACGGCATCCCAGTCACCCTCGGGCAGGTAGAGCAGTTCCGGCGGGCAAGGTTTGTAGACTGTGTCCAGCCGCCCCTTGGCGCTCATCGCCTCGCGCCGCGCGTCATATTGGTCGGCGATGCTCTCCCACCGCGCGATGCGGGCGGGAGTGATCTGGTCATCGAGCATCACGGGCGCTTCGGACAGATAGTCGAAGAGGGTTTCCAATGTAACATGGAAGAAGGGCAGCCAATGTTCCATGCCCTGATGCTTGCGCCCGGCACTGACCGCCTCATAAAGCGGGTCGTCATTGCCTGCCGCGCCGAATTCGATACGGTAATTCTGCCGAAAACGGGTGATGGCGGCCTCATCCAGAATGATCTCGGAGACGGGCGCGAATTCGACCCGCTGCAACTTTTCCAGCGAGCGCTGGCTGACAGGGTCAAACCGGCGCGCGCCGTCGAGCACATCGCCGAAGAGATCGAGCCGCACCGGACCGGTCTCGCCTGGCGGGTAGATGTCGAAGATGCCGCCGCGAATCGCGAAATCGCCGGGCTCGGTAACGGTCGGCGACTGGCTGAATCCCATCCGCACCAGCCAGCCCCTCAGCGCCCCCTCGTCGATCTGCCGCCCGACCTCGGCCCGGAACGAGGCCCCGGCCACAACCTTGCGCGCAGGCACGCGCTGTTGCGCCGCCGACAGCGTGGTGAGCAGCACGAAAGGTCCCGGCACGCCATGCGCCAGCGCCGCCAGCGTCGCCATGCGGGCAGAGGCGATCTCGGGCGCGGGCGAGACGCGGTCAAAGGGCAGGCAATCCCACGCCGGAAAGCGAAGCACGGTCAGCTCGGGCGCGAAAAAACCCAGTGCCTGCGCCATCGCCTCGGCGCGCTTATCGTCGCGGGCGACATGGATCACCGGCCCGCCCGCCCGGGCGACTTCCTGCGCCAGCAGATGGGCGTCATAGCCCTCTGGCGCGCCGCCCAGAATGACCTGCTTTGCTGACACGTTACCTGCGCCCACTTACGACCCCAGAACCGAGCGGGACATTACGAAGAGCATGCCCCAGATCGAGGTGATGAAGATCGCCAGAACCCCGATGGCCTGCACCCAGAACCGGTGTGTCAGCAGCGCGCGGCACAGGTTTGGCCCGCGCAGATTGGTCCGCTCGATCCGGAAGGCCAGCCGCAGCGCGAGCAGCCGCACAATGATCATCGGCACGAAGAGCAGCAGCAGCGCCTGTGCCAGTTCGAGGCCGTACTGAACGGCCAGGATCCCGATCACTGTCATCAGCGCGGCATTGAAGGCCAGCGACCAATGCCCTGCCCGTCGCGTGAAGCGCAGCTTGCGCCGCACGGTGATGTCGATCAGCGCATGCAGATCCTCGAGATTCTGCGCATCGCCCTTGCGCGCGCGGACTATCATGTCATGCGGCGCGCCCAGTACCGAGCGGCTGACCGCGGACCAATAGACCGCGACCACGACCCAGAACCACAGCGACGAAAAGGATCGCATACTGATCAGGCTGAAGATATTCTCGATCAAGGCCACTCTGCCTGTGCTCCTGCTGCGGCCTGCCCGACCCGCACTCGCCCTAAATGCAACGCCACGCCGCCCGGCGCAAGCACCGACGCGATCATGGGCAGTGTTGGCGCTATCACGGCAAGGTTGCGCTAACTTTCTCGAATCGGAGGGTATTCGCCCTTTTTCGGTCCGGGCGTGCTAGGTATAGCACAGGGCAAGATCAGACAGGATGGAGCAGGATCATGACCATCACCATCGGAATCAATGGCTTCGGGCGCATCGGGCGCTGCACCTTGGCGCATATCGCCGAAGCGGCCCGCAATGATGTCGAAGTGGTCCGGATCAACGCCACCGGCCCGATCGAGACCAATGCGCATCTGCTGAAATACGACTCGGTCCATGGCCGCTTCCCCGGCACCATCAAGGTGCAGGGCGACACGATCGACCTCGGGCGCGGGCCGATCAAGGTGATGTCCACCTATGACCCGACCGAGCTCGACTGGGAGGGCATCGACGTCGTCCTCGAATGTACGGGCAAGTTCAATGACCGCGCCAAAGCTGCTGTGCATCTGGAGCGCGGCGCGAGCCGCGTGCTGGTCTCGGCGCCGGCGAAGAATGCCGATGCAACCATCGTTTACGGGGTGAACCACCGCTCCCTGCGGCCCGAGCATCTAGTGGTCTCGAACGGCTCCTGCACGACGAATTGTCTCGCGCCGCTGGCCAAGGTGCTCAATGACAAGATCGGCATCGAGTCAGGCATCATGACCACGGTGCACAGCTACACCGGCGACCAGCCCACGCTCGACCGCCGCCACAAGGATCTCTACCGCGCCCGCGCCGCAGCGATGGCGATGATCCCGACCTCGACCGGGGCGGCCAAGGCACTGGGCGAGGTGCTGCCGGAACTCGCGGGCAAGCTTGACGGCACTGCGCTGCGCGTGCCCACGCCCAATGTCAGCGCAGTGGACCTGACCTTTCAGGCCGCACGCGATGTGACGGTCGCGGATGTGAACGAGATCGTGCGCGAGGCGGCCGCCGGGCCGATGGGTGCTGTGCTCGCCTATGACCCCGAGCCGAAAGTCTCCATCGACTTCAACCACACCCCCCATTCCTCGATCTTTGCGCCCGACCAGACCAAGGTCGTGGGCCGCACCGTGCGCGTGCTGGCCTGGTATGACAATGAATGGGGCTTTTCGTGCCGCATGGCCGATGTGGCCGCGGCGATGGGGCGTTTGATTCACTGAGGGGACTCAGCGGATTGAGAGATGAGGGACCGCACCGGGCGGTGCGTCCTTTTCGATTTTCAGTCGGCTGCTCTGCCGAACCTTGCGGACGTTCGCTGCATCCGCCGCACTGGCAGACCTGAGCGCACGGGTGCTTGGAGCCGGGCACGCGCGGAACGCGTGCCCATTTCTTCGGGGTTCAGCGCGGATGATCTCGGGACCGGCTAAACTGTTCCGCTGCTTATTTGGCAGCAGGTTTCCTGGCTGCAGGGGCCTTCGTGGCGGCCGGGGATGCAGCGGTGTTGGTGACCGCGTCGGTCGCCTTCTGGACCGCAGCGGTCGCGTCTTGTTGCATGTCCTTGCCCGCAGCCATGAGCAGTTCCATCGTATCCATCTGCAATTTTTTCGCGATTTCGGCAAATTCAGAGACATGCTCGGAGGCCAGTTCAGCCTGCGCCGACGCAAAATCCGTCATGGCCTGCGAATACTCGGCCGGATCGTCCTTCGTGGTCGCGACATTGCCTGCCTTTTCAAAGGTGGCCTTGGTCCATTTGGCGGACACTTCGGTCGACTTCTCAGCGGCCTCCAGCGCGACCTTGGTCATCTGTTCCATCATGGCGGCTTGCGATTTGAAAGCATCCTGCAGGGCCGATGTGTCCATGGGCATGTTCCCCATCATCTCTTTCATCATTTTGGTGTATTCATCAGCATTGGTCATGGTGTCGCTCCTTGCTTGCGGTGATCGCAGAGCGTCTCACATGACCCCTGCGCGTAGTTCCAACATAAATGCTGCAGTGCAGCAATTCAAGGGATAATGCTGCAGCGCAGCATGTGAAGCGGCGCCGTGGGTCCGCTCAGGGCTCAAAGCGCGCTCACAGCCCCCGCTTCACGCGCCGCCCAGTCAGAAATACTGCCGCGCATAGCGCGGCCCCGGCCCGGGTGCGCCGAACCGAAACGCGTGTCGCGAGGAGAGTGAAGGCTGCGATTCAGGTGCGGCAGTTCGGTGGCGACATCCAACCTTTGGAAGGGGCTGGCATCCGTAACCGGCTCTGTTCGGCGATCAGAAGTCTTTTTGACCGTAATCCACGTCGCTCACAGGCTCCAGCCAGTGAGCGCCCACGCCGTCCTCGGCCTCCTGCATCGCGATATGGCGCATCAACGTGTCCGGGCCGGCGCCGTGCCAATGCTCCTCGCCGGGCGGTATCCAGACCTGATCGCCAGCGCGGATCGTCTGCACGGGGCCACCCCGGCTCTGGATCAGACCGTTGCCCGAGATGACCAGCAGTGTCTGGCCCAGCGGATGCGTATGCCAATGTGTCCTTGCCCCGGGCGCGAAGGTGACCATGAGGGACATCAAGGCTTTGGTCTCGTTGAGGCCGCAGATGACGTCCTGCCACACAGTGCCGGTGAAGTATTCAGCTGGCGCGGGCTGTGACGGGGTCGAACCGGCAGGTCGGATCTCCATGACGATCTCCTCTCGCTTGTGAATTTTCTAGCCAATCTTTACCAGTTTTCGACACTGAATTCACCGATTGTTTGGGCTTTGGGGCTGAAGCGAAAGACTGGTGTCGAGAGCAGCGCTGCCTGATTGCCTAATCATTGGCTTAAGGGCGCAACCAACACACCTACCCGGAGGGGTCAGCCGCCGTAACTGCCGCACACTGGCTGCATCCCCGTGCACCGAGCGTGATTTCTCGAGGACTTCGCACCCATCGCAGGGACCAACCATCTCCCAGGCACTAGCGCAACCCCCCCACCCGAACGAGCGCACATCACGCGGTAAGTATGCTCTGTGCCCAACCACAGACAGCAGTGAGCACAGCATGAATCCTCACCAGAATACCCTCAACCGCGAAACTGATCGCAGACCGCGTCCGCGATCTGGCGCACCGAAAGACTCAAGCCGAGATCGCCTCCGGGGCGGGCTTCGCCAACGCCAACATGATGACCTTCCTCAAGAATGGGCGCCACAAGGTCCCGCTCGACCGCGTGCCCTCGCTTGCGAAAGCACTGGAGGTCGATCCGGCGATGCTGATGCGTCTGGCGCGCGACCAGGCGGTGGGCGCGACGGCGGCGCAGGCGATCACCGAATTCTTCGGCACGCCCGTCACCCAGAACAAGCGCGGCTGGCTGGCCGAGATCCGCGACGCCTCGGACAACAGCGACCCGCGTTTGACCGGATGCGCGCGGGCCGCGCTCAGGGGGATCTTCGGGAAGTGATGATTTGCCTGACCTCTCGACACAGTGATCCCCCGGGACCGGGGACCAAATGCGCATGACCAGACCTGAAAGTGAGGATAGTCTCTTCACGCTCCCCACGGCCCCGTCCGGGTCGTGGGAGGAGCTGACCCCGAACGAATGCGCATGGATCGAGTTCATCCGCATCATCAGCTGCGGCAGCGATCCGAGGGTCACGCCCGCGAGGATGCGCGCCCTTCGCGAGGCGCACGACATGGGACGGGGCGGCGGCTGAGGCGCGCCCGGAGGGCGGATCTGCCTTTTCCAGGGGGCGGGACAGACGGGGCAGGATCGCGCAAGCGGTCCAGTTTCAGGGTGCGCGAAGCGTCGACACCTGCCGTCGAATCGCATTTGTATATGTCGAAGCGTTTCGTGCCCGTATCGCGAGAACGGTGACCTTGCCCGGTCTGTCTGGCCCACAGGAATGTAACACAGACCTGTAACACAGACGGTTAATCAACTCTCGATAAGCGCTTGAAATATATAATTTACATTGGACTGGCAGGGGCAGAGGGACTCGAACCCCCGACCCTCGGTTTTGGAGACCGAT
>REER01000039.1 GCA_007694945.1 Paracoccaceae bacterium
TGGGTGGGTCAGTTCTCGGTGACAATGCCGGGTCAAATCTCAGTGGCAATCAACAGTCCAGGGGTTTGAGCGCGTATCGCCACGGGCTGCGCTGGCCAGCCAGTCATAAACCAGCCGCGCGCGCGGTGATGTCTGGTTATGCAGGGTGACATGGAACTCTTCTCGAGGCTCGACCTGATCAGGCAACAGCGCGACCAACTGGCCCTTGTCGAGAAACGGCCGAGCGAGCGCCACCCAGCCCAGCACAGCACCCATGTCATCACGCGCGGCTTGCAGCGCGATCAGGTAGTTGTTGACGCGATGGCTCTGCCGGATTGGCCCATTATAGCCCAGCGCCCGAAACCAGCCCTGCCAGTCGGTCCAGCCTGTCACCGGTGTATCAAAATGAATCAGCGGTAGAGAGGCGAGGTCTGCAAGGGTGCTGATCCGTTGAGTGTCGCAGAAGGTCGGACTGCCAAGCGCCATGAGCCGGTCACGGAAAAGCACCCGGGCAGCGGCCCTGTCGTGCGGCAATATGCCGTAGCGGATACTCAGGTCGCATTCGGTCGGCGCCTCGCCTGTATCGCTGACGATCTGCGCGACCGATACTTCGCCGTGGTTTTTCCAGAACTCTGCCAGCCGAGGTGTCAACCATAGCGAGCTGACTGCTGTCGTGACCCCGATCGTGACCGACGCCGCACTCGCGCGGCGGCGCAATTGGGCGGTGGCGTCGGCCATGCTCTCGAATCCGCGTTGCAGCGCGACCAGCAGATAGGCGCCGGTTTCGGTCAAGGTAACGCCGCGGTGGTGGCGTTGGAACAGGCGGCATTCCAGTTCGGCCTCCAGCGCCTTGACCTGATGGCTGATTGCCGCTGGCGTGACGTTCAGTTCCTGTGCGGCTTGGATAAAGCTGACATGGCGCGCGGCGGCCTCGAAGGCCACCAGCGCGCTCATGGGCGGCAGGTCATAGGGACGTTTGGACAAGCTGGCCTCAGGTTATGGGAAGAACTTTGTCAATCTGTAACAATTATCGCGCATTCTGACCAAGATCATCTAATCCAAGGCGAGTCTTTCTGAGATTGTCCGCACATCTCATCTGCCGCAGGATCAGTGGCGATGGGCCGAACGTCTTTCGCTATGGCCCGTTTCGACAAAATCGGAACGCCTGACATGCTGCCGGACAATCCAATTACTGAGCTTTCAGCCCCCGCACGCACCGCGCGCCGTGTCCGCAAGGGACGTGCTGGTGCCACACGAAACGCTGAGCCAGGACAAAATCTTCACTTGCGCACGGCTTTCATCATCCGGCGCATCCCCACCTATGACCTTTTGGGCGAGAAAGCACTGGCGCGGATCGAGGCGACCGCCGACCGGATCCTCGCCGAGATCGGGATCGAGCTGCGCGGCGATGCCGAAGCGATGGCGCTTTACCGCAGCGCAGGGGCGCAGGTCAGCCATGTCTCGGGCGAGACATGGCGCATTCGGTTCGAACCGGGGATGCTGCGCGAGATATTGGAGACTGCCCCCGCCCGGTTCACTCAGCACGCCCGCAACCCCGCCAATACGGTCGAGATCGGGGGCGATGCCATGGTCTTCGCGCCTGCCTATGGCTCCCCTTTCGTGATGGATCTGGACCGGGGGCGGCGCTACGGGACCATCGCGGATTTCGAGAACCTGATCCGTCTGGCCCAGTCTTCGCCCTGGCTGCATCACTCGGGCGGCACCATCTGCGAGCCTACGGACCTGCCGGTGAACAAGCGCCATCTGGACATGGTCCACGCGCATATGCGGTTTTCGGACCGCGCCTTTCTAGGCTCCATCACCGCACCTGAACGTGCTGCCGATTCTATCGAGATGTGCCGCATCCTCTTCGGCGCAGATTTCGTGGACCAAAACTGCGTCATCATGGGCAATTTCAACACCACCTCGCCGCTTGTGCTGGACGGGGTGACGACGGAGGGCATCCGCACCTATGCGGCCGCCGGGCAAGGCTCGATCCACCTGCCGTTTCTGCTGGGCGGTGCCGTCTCGCCGCTGACCATGCCGGGGGCGGTGGCGCAATGTCTGGCAGAGTCCATGGCTTCCTGCGCGCTGACGCAACTGGTGCGCCCCGGTGCGCCGGTGGTGCTGGGGGCCTTCCTGTCGTCGATGTCCTTGCGCACCGGCTCGCCCACATTCGGCACGCCCGAGCCCGCATTGGGCTCGCTGGTCATGGGGCAACTGGCGCGGCGGCTGAACCTGCCGTTGCGCTGTGCGGGCAATTTCAGCACGTCGAAAGCGCCGGACGGGCAGGCAATGCAGCAGGCGATGATGTCGATGATGTCGGCGGTTCAGGGGGGCGCCAATTACATCCTGCATGCGGCGGGGTTTGTGGACGGGTTGCTGTCGATGTCCTACGAGAAGATGATCATGGACATGGACATGTGTGGCGCGCTGCATGCCTATCTGGCGGGGCTGGAAGTCAGCGACGACACGCTGGCCTTTGATGCGCTGGCGCAGAAGGGCCCCGGCGAGCATCTGTTCGGCACCGACCACACGCTCCGGCATTATGAAACCGCCTATTGGGACAGCGGCTTCAACGACGATCGCACCTATGAAACCTGGGAAGAAACGGGCAGTGTGGATGCGGCGCAGCGTGCCAATCAGCGCTGGAAGGATGTACTGGCGCGCTATGAGCCACCGCCCATGGACGCGGGTGTGTCCGAGGCGCTGAGCGATTTTGTCGCGCGCCGGAAGGCCGAAATGCCCGATGCGTGGTATTGAGAGGGGACCATGTCAAACGATCCGCTGTTGCAGCCTTATCAGTTGAAGCACCTGACCCTGCGCAATCGGATCATGACCACTGCGCATGAGCCCGCCTATCCCGAAGACGGCATGCCCAAAGCGCGCTATGTTGCCTATCACGCCGAGCGCGCCAAGGCGGGCGTGGCGCTCGCTATGACCGCAGGGTCGGCCTCGGTCTCGCGCGACAGCCCGCCCGCGTTCAACAACGTGCTGGTGTGGAAGGACGAGGTGGTGCCGCATATCCGCGCGCTGACCGATGCCTGCCATGACCACGGCTGCGCGGTGATGATCCAGCTTTCGCACCTGGGCCGCCGCACGGGCTGGAACAAGGGCGACTGGCTGCCCTCGCTGTCGTCCAGCAGGCACCGGGAACCGGCGCACAGGGCGTTTCCGAAGCTGGCCGAGGACTGGGATATCGAGCGGATCATTTCGGATTTCACCGACGCTGCCGAACGAATGCAGGCGGGCGGCATGGACGGGATCGAGTTGCAGGTCTATGGCCATCTGCTCGATCAGTTCTGGTCACCGCTGACCAATGATCTGGATGGCCCCTATGGGGGCCAAAGCCTGGATTCCCGCATGCAATTGCTGATGGACACGCTGCGCGCCATCCGGGCGCGTGTGGGCGACGGGTTCGTCGTGGGCGTGCGCTATACGGCGGATGAGGCCGCAAAGGGCGGCATTGACGCCGCCGAGGGGCTGGAAATCTCGAAACGGCTGGCCGAGTGCGGGATGGTGGATTTCCTGAATGTCATTCGCGGGCGCATCCATACCGACCCGGCCATGACCGATGTGATCCCGGTGCAGGGCATGAAGTCCGCCCCGCATCTGGACTTCGCGGGCGCGGTGCGCGCGGCAACCGGCATGCCCACCTTCCACGCCGCACGCATCCCCGATGTGGCCACCGCGCGCCATGCGGTGGCCTCGGGGCTTCTGGACATGGTCGGCATGACCCGTGCGCATATGGCCGACCCGCATATCGTGCAGAAGATCATTGAGGGGCGCGAAGACGATATCCGCCCCTGTGTCGGCGCGACCTATTGTCTGGACCGCATCTATCAGGCGGGCGAGGCGCTGTGCATCCACAACGCCGCCACCGGGCGCGAGCTTAGCATGCCGCATGTGATTACGCCTGCCGCAGAGCGCAAGAAGATCGTGATCGTGGGCGCTGGCCCCGCCGGGCTGGAAGCGGCGCGCGTGGCCGCCGAGCGCGGCCATGAGGTGGTGGTGTTCGAGGCCCAGCCCGACCCCGGCGGCCAGATCCGCCTGACCGCGCAGAACCCCCGCCGGCGCGAGATGATCGGCATCATCGACTGGCGCATGGCCCAATGCGCCGCGCGCGATGTGGTGTTCCATTTCAACACACTCGCCGAGGCCGAGGACGTGACCGCGCTGGAGCCGGATGTTGTGATCGTGGCTACGGGCGGGTTGCCCAATACGGAACTTTTTGAAAGCCGAAGCGAAAACCCGCATGTGGTCAGTGCCTGGGACATCATCGCGGGTGATGTAAAACCCGCCGGTCATGTGCTGGTCTATGACGAGGCGGGCGATCACCCAGGCTTGATGGCGGCGGAAGCGGCCGCGAACGCGAGCGCGCAGGTTGAGGTGATGACGCCGGACCGCAACTTCGCTCCCGAGATCATGGGCATGAATCTTGTGCCCTACATGCGCGCGCTGCAGCACAAGGACGTCACCTTCACCGTCACCCGCCGCCTGCTGGATGTGACCCGTGACGGCAATCGCTTGCGCGCTACCATCGGCACCGATTACAGTGATTTCAGGCGCGATCAGCATTATGATCAGGTGGTTGTCAATTACGGCACCATGCCGATGGATGATCTGTATTTCGCCCTCAAACCCCTGTCGCTGAACAGCGGTGCAGTGGATCACGAGGCGCTGATCGCCGGACGCCCGCAGGACGTGAACCGCAACCCCGAAGGCCGCTTCCATCTCTATCGCATCGGCGATTCGGTCAGCGCGCGTAACACCCATGCCGCCATCCATGACGCGCTGCGGCTGATGAAGGACATCTGACCTCATGGGCCTGAACCATGTTTTCAAGCCCTTGAAGCTGCGCCACCGGACCTTGCGCAACCGCATCGTCTCTGGCGCGCATACCACGAACATGGCCGAAGATGGCCTGCCTGGTGACCGACATATGGGCTATTATCTGGCACGCGCGCGCGGTGGCGCGGCCACGATCAGGGTCGAACCCGTGCCGGTGCACCCTGCCGCCGTGCCGACGCGCGGCAATTTCCGCCCCGGCTGCGACAGCATGATCCCACATTTCAGACGCCCCACCGAGGCCTGCAAAGCCGAAGGCGCGATGATAATCTAGCAGCTTTACCATGTCGGCGCGCATTGCGATTGGGACAATAGCTGGCATGCAAACTGGTCGCCATCGGGCGGGCCGAGCTATCATGACAATGACGGCAGCCACGCCATGACCGGGGCCGAGATCGAGGAAACCACCCACGGCTTCGTTCAGGCCGCGCTGCGGTGTCAGAAACCCGGGGTTGACGGGGTCGAGGTCTGGGCGGCCTATCACAGTCTGCTTGACCAGTTCTGGACGCCGTTTTCCAACCAGCGCACGGACAGTGGGGTGGATCGCTGGAAAACCGCACGCGGCTGTCGCGCGAGATTCTTCGCCGCATCCGTGCGGCTTGCGGCGAGGACTTCATCATCGAGCTGTCGGTTTCGGAGTATCTGGAAAGCTCTGTGCTGCCCGACCGTGACGAGATGCTGCGCATCATCGCCCTGCATGATGCCGATGCGCTGATGGATTACGTCACGGTCGGAGCAGGCAGCTATATCGTCTTTCAGAAGATCGTCCCAAGTTTGCTTTTCGCCGAGGATCTGGGCGTCGATCTGGCAGCGGCGCTGAAAGTATCCGGGCTGAAGGCGTGCGTGATCGCCGAAGCGGGCATACGGACGCCGGAAAACGCCAATACCGTCCTGAGCGCCGGTCAGGCCGGTCTCGTGGCCATCGTACGCGGCCAGATCGCCGATCCCCATCTGGTGGCCAAGGCGCGGGACGGGCGCTCCACGGAGATTCGCGGCTGCCTGTACTGCAATCAGCAATGCTAGGGGCGTCGGGGGCGGGATTACCATATTTCCTGCCTGGTCAACCCCTCGGTGGGGCATGAATACCTGTGGACCGGGGGGCGGGTCAGCGAACAGAACCTGCCCTCATTCGCGCAGCACCTGGGCGCGGTTGTGGAGGTTGAGGGGCTGACAACCCTGCAGGTCGATACCGCCTTTTGGAGCGACAGCTTCGTGCTTGTCGATGCGCGCGCGCTGGGCTTTGCCCTGCGCCTTGACGAGGCCGCCGATCTGGCCGCGCTGGGCATGCGCATCATCAATGCCGCGACCGAGCAACTCGGCTTCACCCACCCCACCAACCCCGACTGGCGGCATATCAGCTTCTGCGGTTTAATCACCCCGGTCGAGGGAGGCGAGACCCGCCATGCCGTCTCCATCCAGCCCGGCAAGATCGACCGCCCGCCCACCGGCACCTGTGTTTCAGCGCGGCTTGCGATTTTGCCCGCGCGTGGGCAGTTGGGGGTCGGTGACAGGCTGCTGTGCCGGTCGATCATCGACAGCCGCTCTGACGGTCGCATCGTCCGGGAATGCGGGATTTCGGGTGTGCCGGCGATCATCCCCGAGATCAGCGGACGCGCCTGGATCGCAGGTACGCATCAACACATGCTCGACCCCAATGACCCCTGGCCCGGGGGCTACCGCATCCGCGACACATGGCCGTGCAGCGATATTGCGCGGCGATAAGGTCAGTGCCCGTATAGCGACCAGAGGCGTTCCAGACCAGATTGCGTCCGGGTCATGTCGCGATGAAAAGCTGATTTCATCTTGCAAAAAATACTCTCACCGAAGGCAGCGGGCCGCAAGGTCCGCCACCACATTCGACAAGCGAAAACCTGGTGGGGTCCAGTCCCGCCCGAGCGTCCTGGGAGTTCAAGATGGCTGGGAACGCCTTATGGGTTGAGCAGCGCCGTTGTAAGGCTCGAGTCCGTGTGTTCCAGCCCGGAAATGACATCGAAATGGTGCCGCGTCCCGTCCACCACCAGCCTCGCATCCCCCCCGGCGCGCGCCCACGCTTCGCGCAAAAGCGCCGACTGGCGCAGGAATTCAGGCCGCTCATGTCCGCCGACCCAGATCGTGACCGGAACCCCGGGCAGCGGGCGATGCAGGGCGGGGCTCTCGGCGGCGGCACTTTCCTCAGTGAGCTGCAGCTGCTCATTCATGCTCGCGGCCAGAAGCGGGCGCAGGTCGTGCACACCCGAGATCGAGAGAACATGCGCGATCCGGTCGCGCACGCTCAGCGGTACATCCTGGCAGAGCATCCGGGTGACAAGGTGCCCGCCCGCGGAATGGCCCGTCAGGTGGATTGGCCCTGCCACCTTTGCTGCTGCAGATTCGATGGCCAGTCTGATTTGGGTCGTGATCTGCGGCAGGCGCGCTTCGGGGGCCAGCGTGTAGCTCGGCAGCGCGACCGCCCAGCCTTGCGCAAGCGGTCCCTTGGCCAGATGCGACCAGTAACTCTTGTCAAAGCGCTGCCAGTAGCCACCATGGACAAAGACCACCAGCCCATGCGGAGTGCCCTCAGGAAGGAACAGGTCAAGCCGCTCGCGCGCAGCATCGCCGTAGGCGATGTCGATCTCTCCGGGCGCATGCTCGCGGAAGGCCGCCGCCTCTGCTGCCCATTGCTCCGGGTAACGATCTGCCCCGCCTATATAGGGCCCGTTCGCAAGCGCGTCGTCCCAGTTGATGCCGTCTGTGATCACGCCAGTCCCCGGATATGATTGTCAAATTCTGCTCGCGCCCGCGCCCAGACCCCTTCGCGCAACCGGTCAAGCGTCATCAGATGCGGCAGCAGCTGCGTCGCGAAATCGAGCGAGGATTCGACCGGCAGAAGCGACGGCAGGTTGTCGATCGCCATCACATCCAAGGGTGGCTGACCGGTAACGCGCAGCACAGGCCGCGCCCAGTCGGTCACGCGGTCATACACCTTGATGGGCGAGAATTCCGAGTCCGGGTCGCAGGCGATATCACCAATGACCCGCAGCGCGCGCGGAGCGCGCGCAGCCTCTTCGGGGACAAAAACCGGAGTGCCCGGCCGTGCTAGAATACAGTTTAGAAACACCTCATGCGCCAGCACTTCGGGAAAGGGGCCGCCATCGGCGGTTTCGGCCAAATCCCATTCAGTGAGCGGCAAGCCTAGCGCACGGCACAAATCACCTGCGCCCGTGCCCACACGCCCTAGCGCGCCGATGATCAACACGCGCGGTGGTGTCAGCCCCTCCAGCGCCTGCGCGACCGCATCCTGCATCGCAGCCTGATCAATAAAGCGCGTCACGGGCGCGCACAGGCCGCCGCGCGCCTGCGCACCATAGGCCAGAAGCGAGACAGCCGCACCCGCATAGCCGGCCCAATAGCCGAAAGCGGCGACCCGGCGCCCCTCGGCATCGGTCAGATACTCCAGATCATACAAAACCCCGCCTCCGGCGCGAAAGCGCGCCAGGAGCACTTGCCCTGCGGGTTGGGCTTTGAAGGCATGACCGAAAAGAATATGCCGATGCCTCAGAGGCGTGCCGTCAACAGGCAATTCCTTCAATCCGAAAATGATCGCGTCCTGCGGCGCGTCAGGCCAGCTCGCGAGAGGCGCGGGCTCGGCTCCGGCATCGAGATAGGGCTGCAGGGGCAGAGCCCGCTGCGGGCTTTCCTCGACTGTCACGCGTATCCCGGCGCCAATCAGCGCGCGGACACCCTCTGGTGTGATTCCGACGCGCTCTTCCTGTGGTCGCTGTTCGGCCCTGACCCAGAGATGCGCCATCAAGCCAACCTCCCAAACACATCTCGCAGGATCGCCTCCAGCGCCTGCGCATCCGCTTCCGTGAACGCATCAGGCTGATCGCTGTCAATGTCGAGCACAGCGATCAGCGCGCCTTGCGGGTCGCGCACAGGCAGCACGAGTTCCGAGCGAGTGGAGGCGGCGCAGGCGATATGCCCATCGAACGCCTCGACATCCGGCACAAGCTGCACGTCGCCAGTGCGCGCGCAGGCACCGCAGACACCGCGCGCGAAGGGGATCGTCAGACAGCCATGCCCGCCCTGATAGGGGCCGATCTTCAGTACCTCTGGTTCGGTCACCCGATAGAACCCGGTCCAGTCAAATCGGTCATCGGAATGATGGATCTCGCAGGCTAGTGTCGCCATCAGCGCAACCGTCTCGGTCTCGCCCTCGGTCAGCGCCAGCACGCGTGCCCGCAATCCCTCGTAATCGACCATGTCCCTCCCTTTCGCATGTGCCGGAGCGCGAAGCCGCGACGCGGCCGCGCCCCCCTCGATGGGGGGCAAGGCCGCCCCTCCCTCACGCCAGTTCCAAAGCTATCGCTGTGCCCTCGCCGCCGCCAATGCAGATCGCCGCCACACCGCGCTTCAGCCCACGGGCCTCAAGTGCATGGAGCAGCGTGACCATGATCCGCGCGCCCGAAGCCCCGATCGGATGCCCCAGTGCACAGGCGCCGCCATTCACATTCACCACATCACGCGACAACCCCATCTCATGCATGAACGCCATGGGCACGACGGCAAAGGCCTCATTTACTTCCCACAGGTCCACATCCGAGACTTTCCAGTCCAGCCGGTTCAACAGCTTGCGCGCAGCAGGCACGGGCGCGGTCGTGAACCAGCCGGGCGCCTGTGCATGGCTGGCATGGCCACGGATCCAGGCTCGCGGTGCCGCCCCCAACCGCTCGGCAGCTGCTTCGGACCCCATAACAAGGGCTGCCGCCCCGTCCGAGATCGAAGAGGCATTGGCCGCGGTCACAGTGCCATCCTTGCGGAAGGCTGGCTTGAGCTCCGGGATCTTTTCGGGCCGGGCGCTTTTGGGTTGTTCATCTTCGTCCACGACGGTTTCGCCTTTGTGGCTTGCAAGTGTGACGCGGGTGATCTCTTCCGCAAATGCGCCCGAGGCCTGCGCCTCAAGTGCGTTCGAGAGCGAGCGCAGGGCATAGGTATCCTGCGCCTCACGTGTGAACTGGAAATGCTCGGCGCAGTCTTCGGCGAATGTGCCCATCAGGCGACCCTTGTCATAGGCGTCTTCCAGCCCGTCTAGAAACATGTGGTCGATGACATGCTCATGCCCGAGCCGTGCGCCCGAGCGCATCTTCGGCAACAGATAGGGTGCCTCGCTCATGCTCTCCATGCCGCCTGCTACCATCACGGCAGTTGCGCCCAGCGCGATCTGGTTATGCGCGATCATTGCCGCCTTCATGCCAGAGCCGCACATCTTGTTGAGTGTCGTTGCGGGCACCTCTTCACAAAGCCCTGCTTCGAAGCCGGCTTGCCGCGCCGGGGCCTGCCCCTGACCGGCGGGCAGCACACAGCCCATCAGCACCTCTTCGACCGCAGAGGCTTGCAGCCCGGCATGGGCAAGAGCGCCTGAAATCGCCGCGCCGCCAAGCTTCGCGGCGGGCACGCCCGCGAACACGCCCTGCAATCCGCCCATGGCAGTGCGCGCGGCCCCCAAGATCGCTACCTGTTTCATCACGACATCCCTCTTCTGCAAGGAGTTGGTAATCTTTCGCCGATACTCTCACCAATGCCAAGGACTGGAAAGGGGGTCAGAATGCAGGTCAGCTTCGGTCGCGCAGGGGAAGCCCTTGTCATCTGCGTTCAGGAATCGCGGCTTGATGCTGCAGTCGCGCTCACCTTCAAGGAGATGATTCGCGAGGCCGTGGAACTGCCGGGCTCGCCCGTAATCCTCGATCTGTCGCAAGTGGAGTTTCTCGACAGCAGCGGATTGGGCGCCATCGTAGGGGTCATGAAGCTCCTCGGCCCTGACCGCCCGCTTGAGGTCGCGGCACTGTCCAGCAGCGTGCGCAAGCTCTTCCGTCTCACGCGGATGGATACGGTCTTTCGGATCCATGAAAGCGCGCCTCGGACCGAGGCGATTCGCGCCGCTGAATAGCAGGGGGGGATGACGCTGCGCTGTCAGTGCTTGTCAAAGCAGAATGACTAGAAAGGGGGCATGATGACGGACCGCGCGAAGGTCCTGCAGGTGGAATGCGCGGGCAAGCTCGAAGATATTCGCTGCACATTGCGTGACCTTCACCGCTACCTGCAAGGTAGTGCGATTCCCCGAGAATGGGTCGAGGATCTCAACCTTGTCCTTGCCGAAGTCATGACCAATATCGCGCGCCACGGCTACCCGGACGAGCCCGGGATCATCAGGGTGAGGCTGAGACAGACCCGCGAGTTCCTTGAATGCCATATCACTGATGATGGCATCGCTTTTGACCCGTCGCACCTCGGGCGTTTCGCGCCCGAACCTGCAGAGTTGCGGGAGGGGGGCTATGGCTGGTGCATCATCCGGGATCTGACCAGAGATATCTGCTATGAACGCGCCAATGGCTACAATAATCTGAGCTTTTCGATTCCATTCGAGACAATGCAATGATGCCAACGGGTGCGCTATGTAGCAGGCGGTCTCGCTGGTGACAGAAGGGCGCGGTGGCTGCCTCGCGCTGCAATGGCGGGACTTCTCGACAGATATTCCCCGATATGCTTGATCAATGCAGCCATGCCCGTGCAACTCGGGAGCACCGCAGGCTGACCCACAGGGTCGCTCGCATCGTTGCGGCTTATGATGTCGCGCGCCGGCTGAAGACGCTGAGCGGCCTCACACCCTGCGAATACATCTGCAAGGTCTGGACTTCAGAGCCAGACAGATGCATCGTCGACCCAATCCACCAGATGCCGGGACTGAACAGCCAAGGGCGAAAGACCAGCGTTAGTTGAGTGCGATTTGCAGCGGGTAGTGACCGTCTCTGAAATCACCGAAAATCTCCGCGAGATCGGGATGTTCAACTGGCTCTCCGGTGTCGTCGAGCACAAGATTCTGCTCCGAAACATAGGCGACATAAAAGCTGTCCTCGTTTTCGGCCAACAAATGATAGAAAGGCTGGTCCTTCCGAGGTCGACTTTCAGCCGGGATTGAACTGTACCATTCCTCGGTGTTCGAAAATGCCGGATCGACATCAAAAATCACCCCACGAAATGAGTGAAGTTTGTGGCGGACGATCTGACCCAAGTGATATTTTGCGCATCCCGCATGCATATGCGTATCTTAAAGCTTCGTTAATCCAGATGGAAGACTCAACAATGGGTTTCCGCTGATGATGAAAGAAACAGTCTGTCGGACGAGCGCGAACAACTTGCCAGGGTAGCGGCTTCAAGCTTCGCAGAGAGTGGAATGCCGTCGTTTGCGCCAGCATTTGTGGAAGATGCGTTGCACCCAGCCAGTGTCATGGTAGAACACTACGGTTATCATGCGCCTCGGGCTGTGCGTTTCCTGCAGGTCTGAAAGGCGAGAGCGGATCGAGAGAGGAGTTCCCATGACCAATGTCGTTATCGTTTCCGCGGCGCGTACTGCCGTTGGTTCGTTCGGAGGAGCGTTTGCCAATACACCTGCCCATGACCTTGGCGCGGCTGTCCTTCAGGCTGTAGTTGAGCGTGCTGGAATCGAGAAGACCGAGGTGTCCGAGACGATTCTCGGTCAGGTGTTGACCGCGGGTCAGGGCCAGAATCCGGCTCGTCAGGCGCATGTGAATGCCGGATTGCCGATCGATTCCGCTGCATGGTCGATCAACCAGGTTTGCGGCTCGGGGCTGCGTGCAGTGGCGCTGGGGGCGCAGCATATCCAGCTTGGCGACGCGGCCATCGTGATCGCGGGCGGGCAGGAAAACATGACGCTCAGCCCCCATGTCGCGCATCTGCGGGCGGGGCAGAAGATGGGCGACATGAAGATGATCGATACCATGATCCGCGACGGGTTGTGGGACGCCTTCAACGGGTATCACATGGGTCAGACCGCAGAAAACGTGGCCGAGAAATGGCAGATTACGCGCGACGAGCAGGACACTTTCGCCGTGGCCAGCCAGAACAAGGCTGAGGCCGCGCAGAAGGCGGGCAAGTTCAAGGACGAGATAGCGTCCTTCACGGTCAAGGCTCGCAAGGGCGATATCGTGGTCGAGGATGACGAATACATCCGTCATGGGGCGACGATGGAGGGGATGCAGAAGCTTCGCCCGGCCTTCACCAAGGATGGCACAGTGACTGCAGCGAATGCATCGGGTCTGAATGACGGCGCAGCGGCGGTGATGTTGATGACCGCAGAAGAGGCCGAGAAGCGCGGGCTGACGCCGTTGGCGCGGATTGCGAGCTATGCGACCGCCGGTCTGGACCCGTCGATCATGGGCGTGGGACCGATCCACGCCAGCCGCAAGGCGTTGGCCAAGGCGGGCTGGAAGCCCGAGGACCTGGACCTGATCGAGGCAAATGAGGCTTTTGCAGCTCAGGCCTGTGCCGTGAACAAGGACATGGGTTGGGATGTCGACAAGGTAAACGTCAATGGCGGCGCAATTGCGATTGGTCACCCCATCGGCGCCTCGGGCTGTCGTATCCTGAACACTCTGCTTTTCGAGATGCAGCGCCGCGACGCCAAGAAGGGTCTCGCCACACTCTGTATTGGTGGTGGCATGGGCGTCGCGATGTGTCTTGAGCGGTGATGATCTGTCGTTTGCGCAATAATCTTGCGCAAGCACGACCACTTCTATAGCAGTTGTTCCGCAACACATAATTCCTGTCAGGAGGGGAACAGTATGGCACGAGTGGCATTGGTCACAGGGGGGTCGCGCGGCATCGGCGCGGCCATTTCACAAGCGCTCAAGGCGCAGGGCTGCACAGTGGCTGCGACTTACGCGGGCAATGACGATGCAGCTGCGAAGTTCACAGCCGAGACCGGGATCAAAACCTATAAATGGAACGCGGCCGATTACGAGGCCTCCAAGGCCGGTATCGCGCAGGTCGAGGCGGATCTGGGCCCCATCGACATTGTTGTCGCGAATGCCGGCATCACCCGCGACGCGCCTTTCCACAAGATGACGCCTGAGCAGTGGAAAGAGGTGATCGACACCAACCTGACCGGGGTGTTCAACACCATCCACCCGATCTGGCCCGGCATGCGGGAGCGCAAATTTGGCCGCGTTGTTGTGATTTCCTCGATCAACGGCCAGAAGGGTCAGTTTGGGCAGGTGAATTATGCTGCGACCAAGGCAGGCGATCTTGGGATCGTGAAGAGCCTGGCGCAGGAAGGCGCGCGATTCGGGATCACGGCGAATGCCGTCTGCCCGGGCTATATCGCGACCGAGATGGTGATGGCAGTCCCGGAGAAGGTGCGCGAGGCAATCATCGGCCAGATCCCGGCCGGTCGTCTGGGTGAACCCGAAGAGATTGCGCGCTGCGTGGCGTTTCTGGTCGCCGATGAGGCGGGTTTCATCTCTGGCTCGACCATAAGCGCGAATGGGGCGCAGTATTTTGTCTGATCCCGCTGGCCCGCGCCAGGGCACGTCCCACCTGCGCGCCCTGGCGTGGGCAAGCGGGTAGGGCATCCGGCAATTTGTTGGAAACAAGAACGGCCCGCGCAAGGCGGGCCGTTTGTCATTGCGCTAAAAGAGCGGTCAGGCGTGCGAGAGCCGCTCGATTTCTTCTTTCAGGCGTAGCTTCTGTTTCTTGAGTTCAGAGATTTGAAGGTCATCAGTTCCGGGGCTTCGCTGGGCCATTTCAACCTGTTCAGAGAGGTGTTCATGCTTCCGGCGGAGTTCTGCGATATGGGAACTCAGTGACATTCAGTGTCCTCCTTCTCTGATGCAATATATAGATTGCACCACAGCGTTGGGCATCTGTCACCAAAAATCGGTACGACCGGCTGCCTCATGCGCCGAAATCTGCTGCCATGGTCACTGGCTGCTAAACAATCACCTGCAAAGCTTCCTGATCGCCCACGCCAAAGACACGTTTGTAGCGCGCGACTTCGTCTTCCGGCCCCATCGCCTTGTTGGGGTTGTCCGAGAGCTTGACAGTCGGTTGGCCGCTGGCCGAGACCGCCTTGCAAACGAGACTGAAGGGTGCGAGCCCGTCTTCTGGTGCCAGCCCTCTGAAATCGTTGGTCAAAAGCGTGCCCCAGCCGAAGCTGACCCTGACCCGACCGGAAAAGCGCGTGTGCAACGCTTCGATCCTATCCACATCAAGCCCATCCGAGAAGATCACGAGTTTCTCGCGAGGATCCTGCCCACGTTCACGCCACCAGCGAATTGCAGTCTCAGCCCCTTCAGCTGCATCGCCCGAATCGATTCGGATGCCGGTCCAGTCCGACAGCCAGTCGGGGGCGCGGTCGAGGAAGCCTTGCGTGCCATACGTGTCTGGCAGGATAATGCGCAGATTACCCGAATGCTCGGCCTGCCAATCGGCCAGAACCTGATAGGGTGCCTGCGCGAGTGCCTCGTCGGTGCTGGCAAGCGCCGCATAGACCATCGGCAGTTCATGGGCATTGGTACCGATGGCCTCGACCTCGCGCCGCATGGCGATCAGGCAGTTCGATGTGCCGGCAAAACTCTCGCCCAATCCTTCAATCATCGCTTGTGCGCACCAGTCCTGCCAGAGGAAGCTGTGCCGCCGCCTTGTGCCGAAATCTGCGATGCGCAGGTTGTCCAGCTTCTGCAGCCGCTCGATCTTTTCCCAGACCCGGGTCATGGCGCGGGCGTAGAGCACCTGCAACTCGAAACGCTTCATCCGGCCCAGCACCGCGCGCGAGCGTAACTCCATCAGCACGGCGAGGGCCGGGATCTCCCAGAGCATGACTTCGGGCCATGAGCCCTCGAAGCTAAGCTCGTACTGATCGCCAACCCGCTCCAGATGATAGGGCGGCAGGCGGAAGCCCTCGAACCATTCCATGAAGTCGGGGCGAAACATCTGGCGAATACCGTAGAAGGTATTGCCGCGCAGAAAGGTCGATTCGCCGCGTGAGAGCGTCAAGCTGCGGATATGGTCGAGTTGCTCGCGCAACTCGCCCTCGTCAATTAGATCGGCGAGGGGGATATGGGTCGCGCGGTTGATCAGGCTGAAGCTCACCTGCGTGTGGCGGCGGTTGATAAAGACCAACTGGCACATGAGCAGCTTGTAGAAATCATTGTCGATCAGGGAGCGCACGATCGGGTCGAGCTTCCAGCGGTGGTTATAGACGCGGGTCGCGATATCCATGATTCAGACGACCGTGACGCCCGCCGCGCGCATGTCCGCCAGAGCACGCGCCATCGAGCCGTCAAGGTCGATGCCCCGGCAAAGCTCGGTCAGCACCCGCACCTCGAACCCCAGACGCGCGGCATCGAGTGTGGACCAGGCGACGCAGAAATCCGTGGCGAGCCCTACGAATTCAAGCGATGTCAGCCCGCGTGTGCGCAGATAGCCCTCAAGCCCGGTAGGTGTTTTCTGGTCATTCTCGAAAAAGGCCGAGTAGCTGTCGATCTCGCGCCGGAAGCCCTTGCGCAGGATCAGGTCCGCGCGCCTCGTGTCGAGCGCAGCGTGAAATGCCGCGCCGTGACTGCCCTGCACGCAATGGTCGGGCCAGAGCACCTGCGGGCCATAGGGCGCCTCGATGACCTCCATCGGCGCGCGCCCCGCGTGCTGGCTTGCGAAAGACGAATGATCGACGGGGTGCCAGTCCTGCGTCAGAATAACGGACTCGGCGTCATTCATGCGGGTATTGATCCCCGCCACAATCTCGTCGCCGCCCGCGACGGCCAGTGCCCCGCCAGGGCAGAAATCATTCTGCACGTCGATCACGATCAGTGCTTGGCTCATGGTCCGGCCCTCCTGTCACTAGAATGGCTAAGCCTTGCGCGCCCTTGCGTCAATGCGGATGGCTTGCGCGCGCGGGTACGAGACCGTAAATGCTGCCGCATGCTGACCGTTGCCGCGCTCTATCATTTCACCCGGTTCGACGACCCCGCTGCGCTGCGTGGCCCGCTGCTTTCGCTGGCTGAAGCGGAGGGTGTCAAGGGCTCGCTTCTGCTGGCGCGGGAGGGGATCAACGGCACGATCGCGGGTACACGGGCGGGGATCGATGCCGTGCTGGCGCATATCCGGTCACTGCCGGGCTGTGCCGGGCTGGACTGGAAGGAAAGCCCGGTCGAGACCATACCTTTCGGGCGGATGAAGGTTCGCCTCAAGCGCGAGATTGTCACCATGGGCCAGCCGCAGGTCGATCCGCGCGCAGGCACCGGGCATTATGTTGCGCCGTCCGACTGGAACGACTTGATTTCGGCGCCCGATGTGGCCGTGATCGACACGCGCAATGATTACGAGGTCGCCATCGGCACGTTCGAGGGCGCCATCGACCCCTGCACCAAGAGTTTCCGCGACTTCCCAGACTGGTGGGAGGCCAACCGGCACCGCTTTCACAACAAGCGCATCGCCATGTTCTGCACCGGCGGTATTCGGTGCGAGAAATCCACCAACTACCTGATCGGGCAGGGCATTGAGGAGGTCTATCACCTCAAGGGTGGGATCCTGAAATATCTCGAAGAGGTGCCGCAGGAGGAAAGCCTGTGGCGCGGGGCCTGTTTCGTGTTTGATCAGCGCGTTTCGGTCGAGCATGGGTTGAAGCCCGGCCCGCATGTGATGTGCCATGCCTGCCGCCGCCCGCTCTGGCCCGAGGATACAAAGCGTCCCGAGTACGAGGACGGCGTGCAATGTCATCATTGCGTCGAGGAGTTCACGCCCGAGCGCCGCGCGGCCTTCCGCGAACGACAGCGTCAGATCCGGCTGGCCGAGGCGCGCGGGCAGCGACACCTGGGCGCGCAGGGCCGGGCGCAAGAGCGAAGCTGAGGACTTGTAGCCTTTCCGCGGTTCGCCTTGGCGACAGGCTCAGAAGCTTGACAGGGTCACGTCGGACCGCCATCGATAATGCAGAACGCGCGGACGTCGAGCCTCTGGCGATACAAACTGCCCTCACCTGGGCGCAATTGTCGCCCTTGGCGTTGCGGAACGGGGCAGGTGCACTGTGACAGAGCCAAAACAAATAGCGACAGTCGGCGTCGTCATTCGCACGAAGGATCGGCCTGTTTTCGTTTTGCGCGCGCTGCGCAGCGTTGCGGGCCAGATGTTCAAGGATTGGCATGTTGCGCTGGTCAATGATGGTGGTGACAGCGCCGCGCTTGATGCTGCGCTTGAAAAGGCAGGTTTGCCCGGCACGGTGCGTGATCGGATGACCCGGCTGGATCTGACCCAGGGCGTGGGGCGCTCTGCGGCTTTCAACCGCGGAGTCCAGGCGCTTGAGACCGAGTTTGTCACCTGTCTGGATGATGATGACACATGGTCGCCAGAGTTTCTGTCGGCATTGGTTGCTTTCTTCCGCGACACCAGCAGAAATGTGCGGGAACTTGGGGGTGTCTTGTCACGGGTCACCGCGCTCACTGAAGAGTTGGAAGACACGCCGCTCGGCCCCAAGATTCGTGTCGTGGGTGAGGATAACCTTCCAGCGGCCTTCAAACGGTCGGAATTCTTCGTTAACTCTTTGGCGTATGCCTGTTACCGGCAGGATTTCTATCCGGTGCAATGGATGCTGCGACGCGATGCCGTGCAGCAGATCGGCGGGTTTCCCGAAGCGTTCGACGTCATGGAGGACCGCGCCTTCATGAACCTGTTCCTGATGCGCTACCGCCTTGCCCAACTCGACAGGCCGCTGGCCTATCATCATAGGCGTGTGCAACGCGGGACAGACAAGGAGCGCACGATCCACCTCAATACCCTCGATAATCCGTCCTATGACTGGCGTTTCTTCGCCGATCTTGCGCGGCCTGGCTTCGATCTGGCTGCGCGGGCAGAAGAAGCGCAGGTGCTGCACAGCGTTGCCGCACTTTTGTTGACCGAGGTAAATTACGAGACCAGCGCCATCTGGCAAAAGATCAATGGTGAGATGCGCGCATTGGAAGCGCGGCTGGATACCACGAAAAAAGAGATATTCTCAACGATCAGAGCGCAATGTGGGCAGGCAACAGAGGAGGTGGCCACGACAGTTAAAGCCGCGCCGCTCGGGTCGGGGATCGCGCGACCGCGGCCGGATCTGACGATTCCTCAAAACAAGCGTGCTTATGATCTGTGGCAGTGCGTTCTGGATCAGGACCATGCGCAGCATCTCGCGCCGGGGGTTCGTTTCGCCAAACGGCTGGAATTATCCTATAGTGGGCCGCAGCATGGCTTGCTGCTTCATGCCTCGCCGATATTGCGATGCGTCCAGATTCAGATCCCCGAAACCAGAGACTGGTGCGCGGTCGAGTTCTCTCTCGACGATCTGGCACTGCCGGAGGGCGGGTTACGTTGCCACCTTCAGCTTTGGTCCGAGGAGGGCTATCTATTCGAGACTGCGCTGTTGCATCATGCACCTTTGCCTGAAGAGCCGGACCGCCACATAATGAATGACTTCAGGGTCCATGCCTGTCCGGCGCAGGAGACTGCAGGTCTGGCCCGTGATGTGGATGCTGCATGGCTTGCGCGTGTCAGCAAGCCCAAGCTGTCCATAGTTCTGCCGCGGTATGCACAAAATTTCCGGTTTATGTGTCAAAACATCATGGTAGAGCATACCTCTTGAGTTTGACAGGCCAGTAATACCCGCTTAGCTTTTTCAGCGGTAAAGTGCAGGATGAAAGATGGCGCCGACGGGGTTGGACGAATTTGCGCTATCGGGCGAGCGGGGGATCGATGTTTTCCGCCGTGTCGAGGATGAAAATCATCGCCGTCACCGCTATGAATGCCTTTCCACGGTCATCCCGGACAGCGACGAGGTCCGATGCTTTGCACCCTATGCTCGCAAGTTCCCGGAGCGGATGCGTGCCGCCGCGCATGCCTATTTGGAAAGCAGGTTTCTTGCGCAGCGCATGGCCTTTGGTGACCCGTCGACCTATCCAGATTCGGGCGTGAGCGAGAGGCCGATTGAGTTGTTCCTGTATCTTGATTTCTTTCGTTCATGGCAGGTTGGTGAGCAGGAAATCGCCCGTGTCGAGCGGGCGCTACAACAGGGCACCAGCTTGCGACCACCAGAGGTTTCGGGGGTGCTGCGATTACTGCTCGATTTCAATCGCCTGAGGCGTGCGGCCCCGATCATGAACGCGCTATGGCCGATGCTGAACGAGGCCGCGTCTCTCGGTGCCGAAGACCAATGGCAGAACACCGGCTTTGCGCTACGCATGCTGGGCGATCTGCAGCGCCGTTCCGGCCGTCCAGAGCGGGCACTCGCGGCGTATGAGCTCTCATTGGCGCTGGGCGTGAACGCGCATCGTTGCGGATTGGCCATTGAAGCGGCACACGAAGCCGGGGACAGGGATGCCGTCAAACGCCATCTTGCGACTTATGAAGAGCGCTGGCCGCTGCCGGAACAGCTTGCCGAGATTAAAGCTGGAAGCGCGGTAACATCCATTGGAGGATCGAGTTGACCAGCCCTGACCGCGAGAATGTAACCGATATCCTCTGCATCGGCGCGCAGAAAGCTTCGACAAGCTGGCTGCATAATGTGCTCAACGCACATCCCCGCACCTATGCCTTTCCCAATAGTGCCCCGATCACGTCGACCAACAAAGAGGCGCATTTCTGGGACTGGAACCACAAGCGCGGGATTGAGTGGTATCGCACCCTGATGACGCCGCCCGAACCCGAGCGCCTTTCGATGGATTTCACACCTGAATATGCGCTCATGTCCGACGCGCAGATCCGCGAGTGCAAGGAAATCAACCCGACAGCGCGGGTGATCTATGTGCTCCGCGACCCGCTGGCGCGCGCTATCTCGGCGCTTCGAATGCACACTCTCTGGCAGAACCGCGAAGCAAAGCCGGAAGAGGTCGAGATCGTGCTGGATGAGCAGTTCTTCGAGCTACTTAAGAAGGCGCGGATTGCCGAGAACACCTCCTACTTCGCGAATCACGAGCGCTGGGCGCGGCATTATGCTGACATTCTTGTGCTGAATTACGAGGATATCCGCGCGAACCCGACCAAGGTCATCGACCGGCTCTTCGAGCATTGCGGGCTGAGCCTCGCAGAGATGCCGCCCGACGCGCGTGATGAGTTCCACAAGCGCATGAACCGCCGTGTCTGGGCAAGCGTGCGCTATCCTGTCCGCTCGGATGTGGCGCATTTTCTCTATGGGCTGCTCTGGCCGAAGCGGGTTGCCGCAGAGCGGTTCTTCAAGGTCTCGTTTCGCGAGTATCAGGAAATTTTGGGCGAAGTTAAGGCCGCCTAGGACGGCAGCATGACAGGTATTCTCCCAGACCCTGCAGCCCTGTCCCGCACTTTGTGGGAGGCGGAACTGCCGGAGCCGGAAGCGCCGGGTGAGGGGTTGCTGGAGGCGATTTCGGAGGGGGCCGATTACAAAGATGTAGTCGCGGCGCTGGCTGCACTGAACCGGATGGCTCTGCCCGCCCATGCTGCGGCCCAAGCCGCACAGTCATGCTGGCCAAATTCTATCGACTTGGCCCGCCATGCGCTGGACGCCAGCCCCGGGGCAGCGAGGGATGCCGCCCTGCAACGGCTGGCCGAGATCGTCACGCGCGCAAATCGTCGGCGCAGCGTTCTGGCCAATGCCTGTTGGCGCCTGTTTCGCCCCAAAGAGGGCTGGCAGGTTCTGGTAGGCATTGATCTCGCCTCGCCGACAGCGGTCGAGGATGTTTTTCGACGCGTCGAGTGGGCCGTTGCTATGGGTGCGTTTTCGCAGGCCGAGGTTGATCTCGACTGGCTGGAGGCTCGTGCCCGCGGGGTGCGCTTAGCCGTACAGCGGCTTTCGCTCATCTGTCGCCGTGATGGTGCGGCTGCCCTTGCCCTGCAGATCGATGGGTTGGAAACAGCTTCGGCGCAGGTATGGAGCCTGCTCAGTGAGATTTTGCTGGCCGAAAATGATTTTATCCGCGCGCCGCAGGTCCTTGATCGCTGGGCAGGTTGTCCGGATGCGTCCCCCGGGCCTTTGGCAAGAGCAAAGCGGCGGCTGGCCCTGGAGAGAGGTGACGGAGAGCGCGCGCAGGCGATGCTTCAGGAGGAACTCAACCTTGACGCACCATGGCTCTGGAGCGCACCTGATCATGTGCAATGGCTGCGTGCCGGGCGGTTGACGGGCCGTCCCGCGGGCGAACTTCTGGCCCATGCGCAAGCCGCCTGTCGAGTGCATCCCCGCCATGACTGGCTATCGGCGCTTGAGCGCCTGTTGCGTGAGGCTGTCGAGGATTGGGGCTCTACCGCGGCGCAGGTCTCGCGCCCCATGCGATCCGAGCGCGCCTTGATACAGACCCGAGCGGCGCTGCGTCTCGGGCTGCCAGCGCGCGCGGCGCGCGAACTCGCCGCGCTCCGGCGCGCAGCGCAGGACATGCCGCTTGGCGTCCGGGTCTGGTCCAAGCGTGCAGAGGCGTTTCTTCTCGCCGGGCGTCTGTCTGCGGCGCAGACCGCGCAGGCGCATGCGCTCTCTTGCGCAAGAGATTCCTTGCATCAGGCAGACGCGGCCCTGAAGCTTGCCGAGATTCACCTTGCGCAAGGCGCCCTTGCCGAGGCCCGCGACACCCTGCGTGATCTCCATGCCCGCTTTCCCGACCGGTTGCCCTTGCTCCTGCTGCGCGCGCGGCTTGCCTTTGCCGCGGGCGATTTCGCACAGGCCGAGGCCGCGCATCACAGGTTCAATGACCTCAAGCGCGCACAGACCGAGGCGCACGCTGCGAACGATGTCAGAGATCGGATCGTGTCCGATGCGCGGGCCGCGGCACAGGGTGCAGAGACGGCTTTTGCGCCGCATATTCCTGTTGCCGATACAGTGGCCCGGATGGGTGCTCAGCAGATCGTGGACTCACCCGGTCTGTCGGCCTGCCTCATGCAGCGCGCGGCATGGCGTGGAGAGTTGCATTTCCAGCCTGACCCAGAGGCGCAGATCCCGCGTGTAATCGCGCATTACTGGCAGGGCCCCGAAGGCCCCGCCGTGCCGCGCGCCCGCCTGCGCTGGGCCGCGCTCCATCCTGATTTCAAGATACGGCTTTTCAATGAGGAGTCTGCATCTGCATGGCTGCACGATGCATATGGCCGCGAGTTGCAGCGTCGCTTTCAGATGTTGGAACAGCCCGCGCTGCGCGCCGATCTGTTCCGCATCTTCTGGCTGGCCCTCGAAGGGGGTGTTTTCGCCGATCTGGATGAATTTCCACGCTTGTCGGTGGCACCGTGGCTTGAGGGTGCGCGTGCAGTCGTTTGTGTCGAGCGCGGTTTCGGGACCATTGCCAACAACTTCCTTGCTCTCGCGCCAGAGCACCCGATTACCCTGCGTACCTTGGAATTTGCATTGGCCTCACTCGACCGAACTGATGCGCCATATGCGTGGTGGGATATGGGTCCCGCGCAATGGACGCGCGCCGCAATGGCGCATCGGCTCACGCAGCCTGAGGATTTATCGTTGCGTTACCTCACGCAGGCCGAATATGGCCGCCGCGTCTCGACCAATCTGCCCTATCCGCACAAGAAGAGCCCCGATCACTGGCGTTGAGGGTCAGAAATCGGTCGGCGCGCCGCCCTCTTCCTTCCGCTTCGCGACAAAGGCCTGCAATTCCTCGCGGACACTGTCATCTATCGGTGGTGGGGTGAAGTTCTCGACAATCCGGCGATAGATGCCATGCGCGCGAGTGATCGTGTCGGTGGCGCCATCACGCTCCCAGGCCTCGAAATTGCGCCAGTCCGAAGCGAAAGGGGCATGGAAGGCGGTCTCATAGCGTTCCTGCGTGTGGCCGACACCAAAGAAATGCCCGCCCGCGCCCACTTCGCGGATGGCCTCGACAGCGATGTCATCGGGTGTTGTCGCGGTGAGCATCGGGTCGAAATAGCGCTGTATGATCTGCAGCATCTCGCAATCCATTACGAATTTTTCAGGGCTGGCAATCAGCCCACCTTCCAGCCAGCCGGCCGCGTGATAGACGACGTTCGAGCCCGATTGTACTGCCGCCCAGAGGCTATTGCAGGTCTCCCACATGGCCTGCGCGTCAGGGATATTTGCCGTGCAGACCCCGGAAGAGCGCAAAGGCAGCCCATAGCGGCGCGCAAGCTGGCCGGTCATCTGGGTGGCGCGCATGTATTCGGGCGTGCCAAAGGCCGGCGCGCCCGAGCGCATGTCCACATTCGAGGTGAAGGTACCGATCGCGACAGGGGCACCGGGTGCGACGTACTGGATCAGCGAGATAGCACAGAGCGCCTCGGCCAGCGACTGCGCGACGGCACCGGCAAGCGTGACCGGTGCCATCGCACCGGCCAGTGTGAAAGGTGTCACGAAAACTGGCTGACCGCGACGCGCGAGCCGCAGCGCGCCGTCGATCATGGGAAAGTCATGCCGCAGCGGTGAGACCGAGTTGATGTTGGAATACATTCGCGGCGCCGCCTCGAACTGGGCGTGGTCGAGCCCTGCAGCGATTCGCACCATCTCCATCGCATCCTCGACCCGCTCTCGCCCGAGGCAGTAGGTATGCACGACCTTGTCGGTCAGCAGGAGCTTCTCGGTAATGCAGTCAAGATGGCGCACCCCAGGGTGAATATCGACCGGCTCGACCGGATAACCACCGGCAAGGTGGATGCAGTTAAATGTCTGCGTGAGCATGATGAGCTCACGAAAGGTCGCGAAATCACCTGCGCGCTTGCCGCGCAGCATATCCCAGCTTGAGGGCGGGGAGGACACGTTGACAAAAGCCAGTCCGCCGTCGCCAATCCGCACGGCGCGTTCGGGGTTGCGCGGGGTGATGGTGAAGGCACCGCGCGTGCGCGCGAGCATCGCCTCCACGAAATCGCCATCCATGCGGACAGTCCGATCCTGCACGATGCAGCCTGCCTCGCGGAACAACTCCAGCGCTTCGTCATGCAGAAACTCGACCCCGATCTCGGACAGGATGCGCAGGGCGCCCTGATGGATCGCCTCGACCCCGTTTTGGTCCAGAGGTTCGGTTGGTCGGTCGGTGTTGATCGGCTGTCGCCACGGCATCTGATCGAGCCGAAACTCCGTGTTGCGGCGCGTGTTTCCCCTGCGGCCGCCAGAGCGGCGACGTTGCTCCGATGCCGGTGTCTCCATATCCATTGGACTGCCTCGTCTGAAATACTTCCCCTTGAGGCTAGACCCTGCACCGTGATCCGAACAAGAGGAGTATTGGAAACATCTTTTTACCCGCGTGGCGCGTCACAAGGGTAAGCTTCGGCCCTGAGAAAGTCAGCGTTGCCTCAAAACACGCCCGCGAACAGCGCCTCAGCGGTTTTGCAGTTGCCGCACCCAGTCGGCAGATTCGTGGGCATGAATTTCGGCTGCACGGATATGACTGTCAAAGCTCTGCGCGAGTTCGCGGATGAGTTGCTTTGAGCGGATCAGAAGATAGGCATCGCCAGTAAAGACGGCGGCCCTCAGATATCCGAAAAGCGTCATCGGTGGTGCGAAGCGTTTGCGCCCGTCAAACAGATACATCCGAAACGCCGGATAGAGCTCCTCGACCGTCTGCGCGATATGCGTAAGCTGGGCTGCCCTCGCGCGCTCGGGCAACCCGCGCCAGACACCGACACCCGCCGCAAAGACCTCGAAGGTCTGCAACGGCATGCACATCTCGATATCTGCCTCGGGTGCACGAGACAGGCGCAACCTGCGTTGGGTCTGTGACAGTAACCGGCGACGTTCCATTTCCGAGGCCTGCGCCTGAAAGGCAATCACTTCGGGCGTGCGCATCAAGTCCGGCAATTGCGCGGGAACGTAGCGGATCTTCTGTCCGGTCGCATCCTCATGCCAACGCTCCATCGCCGTGCGCCCTTGCTCATCAAGCGCTGCCTCGGTCTGGACCGTGTCGAGTGTCTGGGTAACGGCGCCGGAGTCATCGCTCAGCCCCAGCAGCCAATCGGTCGTGACACGGAAGCGGGTGGCAATGGCGAGCAGTGTTTCCGCGCGCGGAAGCCGGGGATCAGGACCGTTGATCAGTTGCGACAGTGCCGAGCGATCAATGCTGATCGCCTCGGCAAATGCGGCCTGCGTCATTTCTGACTGAGACAGCAATTTTTTCAGGCGATGTCGGAACAGGCTGGAGGACTCGCGCTTGCTCATGTTCACAATCTTGAAGGTGATTTTAGTAAACATCAATGACAAAAAACTGCAAATGCAAAGAGAAGTGACGAGAACACTCATATTGCCCGTGTGTTCGTTTCTCGGCAGTTTACCAATATCGTTACAGGGAGAGGATGGCATGTGGCGGGTCGAATGGCCTACGGTGACGCTGATTGCGCTGTGTTACGGTGTTTGGCTCCTCGCCGGTGCAGCGATCTGGCCTCACTTCCCCGCGCTTGCACTGATGTTTATGGCCATAATTGGGGCGCTGCACTCCTCGTTGGTGCATGAATGCCTGCACGGGCACCCGACCCGGAATCGGCATCTCAACGAAGCACTGGTCGCCCTGCCGCTGACGTTGATTTACCCTTATCGGCGTTACAAGGCCACGCATCTGGCTCACCATCATGATGAACGGCTGACCGACCCTATCGAAGACCCGGAGAGTTACTATAAGGCGCGCTGGCAGCATAACCGTATGCCGCGCTGGCTGCAGGCAATGCTGCAGGTGAACAATACCATGCTCGGCAGGATGGTTCTCGGACCGGTGCTGGGCGCAGTGGGGTTTCTCGCGCAGGAAGCACGGTTGCTGCGGGCCAACGCGTCTGGCGTGCGTTTGGCATGGGGGCTGCACTTGCTCGGGCTGGTTCCAGTGCTCGGGTTGATCTGGGGAATGGGCATACCGGTCTGGCTCTACCTGGTGGCGGTCGTCTGGCCGTCGCTATCGCTGATCTCGATCCGCACTTTTGCCGAGCATCGCTGGCATGACGCGCCCGAGGGGCGCACGATCATTGTCGAGCGTTCGCCGCTTGCGTGGCTGTTCCTTAACAACAACTTGCACATTGTACATCACCAGATACCCAGCGCGCCATGGTATGTGCTGCCCCGGCTTTACGCCGAGCGGAAAGAGCACTGGCAGGCCTTGAACCATGGCTATGTCTATCGCAGTTATTGGCAGATGGTCCGCGCTCATGCCCTGCGCCCGAAGGAGCCTGTCGTGCATCCGGTGCTGCACCAGATGCACACTCCGGCCGCGCCTGAGAGTGACCCGCCGGTAGCTGCGACGGGCGGGCAGGCCGCATGAGCGGGCGTGCCTGTCTGCCGATGTATGACTGGCCCGAGACGCGCGGCGCGGTCGATGCCTTCTATGCCCGTATGCGCGCAAAGGTGCCGGAACTGCCAGCGAAACTGACGCGGCCCGAGACGGAAGACGACCTCAAGGCGCTGTGGCGCGACCCTGCGCTGTTGCTGGGCCAGACCTGCTGGGGGCCGCTCGGGGCCGGGCTCCGCAATCGTGTCACGATCCTCGGCCAGCCGCTCTATGACGATGTACCGGGCGGGCAGGGCGCGCAGTATCGCTCGGCCGTTGTCATGCGCGCTGGGCGCGCTTGTCCGCCCCCCGAGGCTCCGGGCGCTTGCCTGCCCGATGGTCTCGACACTCTGCGCCCTGCCATCAATGCAACAGATTCGCTCTCTGGCGCCATTGCACTTAGCGAGGATATGGGCTCCACCTCCGCTGCGTCGCTGGTGACCGGAAGCCACCGGGCGTCGATTCGCGCGGTGGCCGAGGGCCGCGCTGATTATGCGGCGATTGATTGCCGCTCATGGGCATTGGCGCAAGCATACGAATCCGCTGCGCGCGAGCTTGTGGTCACCGGCTGGACGGCACTCCGCCCGGGCCTGCCGTTCATCACCGCCAAGGCTACTGCGCCAGCGCTTCGCAGGCGAGTCGCGCGCGCACTTGCCGAGCTTGGCGCCATTGCCCCACTTGAGGAGATCGTATGAGTCATACATATCGCGCCATCGTCATCGGTGGCGGTGTCGTTGGCTGCTCCGTGCTCTATCACCTGGCCAAGGCCGGCTGGACAGACGTGCTGCTGATCGAACGTTCCGAACTCACCTCCGGCTCCACATGGCATGCTGCAGGGGGCTTTCACACGCTTAATGGCGACCCGAATGTGGCGCGGCTGCAGGCCTATACCATCTCGCTCTATGAGGAGCTCGAAAAGATGACCGGCCAGTCCTGCGGGTTGCATCTGGTCGGCGGCGTGCAGATGGCCGACACGCCCGAGCGGCTGGACTGGCT
>REER01000115.1 GCA_007694945.1 Paracoccaceae bacterium
TGACCGAACTGGAAACCACTCTTCTGGGCATCATGATGATGGTGATCATGCTGGGCATGGGTGCCAGCATGACCCCGCGCGATTTCCGCATCGCCTTTCGAAAGCCCAAAGGCATTCTTGTCGGGCTAATGAGCCAATTCGCGGTCATGCCCTTCCTGGGTTATCTGCTGGCCATCCTGCTGGGGCTGCCGCCTGCGCTGGTGGTGGGGTTGTTGCTTATTGCCTGCATGCCGGGGGGGACGACCTCGAACATCTTCGCCTATTTCTCCAAGGGCGTGCTGGCGCTGTCGATCATGATGACCACGGTCTCGACACTGGTCGCCGTGGTGATGGTGCCGCTGCTGCTGGATTTCTATGGCGGGCTGGCCGGGGTGCCTGCCGAATCGAGCATCCCGCCGGGGAACGTGGCGCAAGTGCTGGTGGTGCTGCTGATCCCCACGATCCTCGGCATGGTGCTGCGCAAGCTCAACCCCAATATTGGCGCGACGGTCGAGTTGATCGGGTCTTTCATGGGCGTCGTCGTGATCCTGTTCCTGATCGTGACCTGGGTGCCGCGCAACTATCAACTGCTGCTGGACACGGGGGCATCTATTTATGCCGCGACTATCGGCATCGGGTTGATGGGGATGTTGTTTGGCTATTGGGTCGCGCGCGGGTTGGGGCAGGACACCAACCGCTCGCGCACGATCAGCCTTGAGACCGGGATCCAGAACGGCCCCCTTGCAGTGCTGGTGATCACGCTGACCTTCACCGGCGCGATGCAGGAAGAAATCTTGCTGATCCCGGTGCTCTATTCGCTGTTCATCGTGCTGACCTCGACCGCGATCACGCTCTGGTACCGCCGTAACGCGACACGCGAGGCCATGGCGCGCGACGCGGCCAAGCTGGGGACCTGAGGGGCTGGCTGGACAATAAGTGCGCTCCGGTCGATAAGCCCGCCCGAGCAGGACCCGGACAGGCAGTGACAGATGAGCGCTATTGAAATCGGACCCATTGTTCTGGGCTGGGACCGCTTCGCGGCTCTGGCGGGGTTGCTCGTCTTCGTGATTGCGGCTGAAATCATCGCGCGCGTCGTTCGACAGCCCGCACTCTCCTTATGGTCAGGACGGGTTGTCCTCTGGGGCCTTGTCGGCGCGCGGCTGGGGCATGTCGTCCAATACCCCGAGGTGTTCCTGGCCGAGCCGTCGACGGTCTTTGCCGTGTGGCAGGGCGGATTCTCGCCGGTCGGCGCCGCGCTGGCAGTCGGCGCGGTCACGGCTCTCTCGCTGCGGCGCGGGCTGGCGCTTGTTCCCGCTTTCGGGGCGCTCTGGCTGGGGGTCATGCTGTGGCTGGTGTTGATCCTCGATTTCTCTGACCGCCCGCCAGTGCCCGCGCCCGACCTTCAACTTCTCATGCTCGACGGCGCGGATTTCGACTTCTCCGACCGCCCGGCGCAGCCTCTGGTCGTCAACCTCTGGGCAACATGGTGCCCGCCATGTCGCCGCGAATTGCCGATGCTGGCCGATCTGGCCGAAGCCCATCCCGAGGTGACTTTCCTGCTGGCCTCGCAGGGCGAGGATGCCGAGACCGTGCGCGCCCATCTGAACCGGGCAGAGATCAGTGACGCGCATATGGCGCTCGATCCCGAAGGTGCACTCGCGCGCCATTACGGCACCATAGGGGTGCCCGTGACCTTGTTTCTTGGGGCTGACGGCATTCTGGAGCATGTCCATGTCGGCGAGATCTCGCGTGCGCTCATGTTGCGCCAAATCACCGCCCTCACGCGCTGACTGCACCGGCCCCGATTGCAAGCCTGCCTGCGACCCGGTAACAGGGCTGCGATTGGACACATCGGAGCCCCATACATGACCAACCCCTTGCGCCTTGGAATCGCCGGGCTCGGCACTGTCGGTACGGGTCTTGTGAATATTGTGCAGACCAATGGCGATCTGCTTGCGCGGCGCGCTGGGCGGCCCATCGAGATCGTGGCAGTTTCCGCCCGCTCGCGCACGCGCAACCGGGGCGTCGATATTTCGACCTATGCCTGGGAGGATGATCCGGTCACGCTGGCGCGCCGCGCAGATGTCGATGTCGTGGTCGAGTTGATGGGCGGCGAAAATGGCCCCGCCAAGGCCTTGACCGATGCCGCGATCAACGCGGGGAAGGATGTCGTCTCAGCCAACAAGGCGCTGCTGGCCATCCATGGTCAGGAACTGGCGGAGGCGGCCGAGGCCCGAGGTGTCGCGCTGCGCTTCGAGGCTGCGGTTGCTGGTGGTATTCCGGTGATCAAGGCGCTGAGCGAGGGGCTGGCGGGCAACCGTATCACCCGGATCAAGGGCGTGATGAACGGAACCTGCAACTACATCCTGACCCGGATGGAAGACGCGGGTCTGCCCTATGAAACGGTGTTCGAGGAGGCCAACCAGCTTGGTTATCTCGAGGCTGATCCGACGCTTGATGTGGGTGGTATTGACGCCGCGCACAAGCTGACGCTGCTCTCGGCCATCGCGTTCGGGACGCGCCCGGATTTCAACGCTATCACGTTGGGCGGGATCGAGCAGATCTCGATCGAGGATATCCGCGCGGCAGCCGATCTCGGGCTGCGCATAAAGCTCTTGGGCGTGGCGCAAATGACTGGTCGCGGGCTGGAACAGTCGATGACCCCTTGCCTCGTCCCCGCTGACAGTCCGCTCGGGCAGCTCAAGGGGGGTACCAATATGGTCGTGATCGAGGGCGATGCGGTTGACCAGATCATCATGCGTGGCCCTGGCGCTGGCGCTGGCCCGACGGCCAGTGCCGTCATGGGTGATGTGATCGACATTGCGCGCGGGTTGCGGCTGCCGGTTTTTGGTCAGCCTGCGTATATGCTGGAAGCGGCATTCTCGGCCAAGGCCATGGGCTCGAAGCCCTGGTATCTGCGCATGGGGCTGCTCGACAAGCCTGGTGCGCTGGCAAAGGTGGCCGAGGCGCTGGGCAATGCCGGGGTTTCGATCAACCGGATGCGGCAATACGGCCATCAGGACACGCGCGCTCCGGTGCTGATCATCACGCACAAGACCACGCGTGATGCCATCGACCATGCGATTGCGCTCTCGATGAAGACCGGTGTCGTCATGGGCGAGCCCGTGGCACTGGCCATTGAGGAAGACTGAGCGCCCCTGATATTGCTGATAGCGCTGACGTGGCTACAAAGCCTTGTGATCCGCGTCGGTTTGCCGCTAGACAGAGAACAAACCAGACGCGAGGGGACAGCGCCATGATCACGCCACCGGAATTCCACGACCGCATGCTGTCGCTGGGTCTCGCCCGCGTCTCGGAGGCTGCGGCACTGGCGTCGGCCAATCTTGTCGGCCGTGGCGACGAAAAGGCCGCTGATCAGGCTGCGGTCGATGCCATGCGCCGCCAGTTGAACATGCTCGACATTCGCGGTGTTGTCGTGATCGGAGAAGGCGAGCGGGATGAGGCGCCGATGCTCTACATCGGCGAGGAAGTGGGCACAGGTGAGGGCCCCGAGGTTGATATCGCGCTTGACCCGCTGGAGGGCACGACGCTCACCGCCAAGGATTTCCCCAATGCGTTGACCGTCATTGCCATGGCCCCGCGTGGGACGATGCTGCATGCACCTGATGTTTACATGGAGAAACTCGCGATCGGTCCGGGTTATGCGCCCGACACTGTAACGCTGGATATGAGTCCGGCCGAGCGCGTCCGTGCATTGGCGCAGGCCAAAGGCTGCGAGCCAGAGGACATATCGGTCTGCGTCCTCGAGCGTCCGCGTCATGAGGAGATGATCGCTGATCTCCGCTCGACCGGTGCGGCCATACGGCTGATCATGGATGGTGATGTGGCAGGTGTGATCCACTGCGCCGAGCCGCAGATCACGGGCATCGACATGTATATGGGCTCGGGTGGTGCGCCGGAGGGCGTTCTGGCCGCTGCAGCGCTGAAATGCATGGGCGGTCAGATGTATGGGAAATTGCTGTTTCGCAACGAGGATGAGATCGGTCGCGCGCGCCGCGCCGGGATCGAGGATTTTGACCGCGTCTATACGCGTGACGAGATGGCGACTGGTGATGTGATCTTCGCTGCCACTGGCGTCACGGATGGCTCGATCGTGCATGGCATTCGGACAGAACCGGGCTGGGTGACGACCGACACTTTGCTGATGCGCTCGAAGACCGGATCGGTACGGCGCATGAGTTATCGCACTCCGGTCTGAACCAGTGCCTGACTGAAGGCGAAGAGATGAGTATTTTTGGCAAGGTGAAGCCACAAGGCGATGCCACGCGGCGCAAGGTTAAGTGATGACCGAGGCGGCTGCGTTTCTGGGCGTGGAGACGTCAGTTCTGGGACAGCGCTGGGTCGGGCCGGACCCGGCGCAGGAACGCGCACGCGACGCTTTGGTGCAGGCGACGGGGTTGCCGCATGCCGTTTGCGCAGTGCTCGCTCGGGTCGGCGTGCCGGCCGAAGAGGCGCAGCGTTATCTTGCGCCTGCCCTGCGTGACCTTCTACCCGATCCTCGCAGCTTGCACGACATGGAGCGCGCGGCGACACGTTTCCTGCACGCTGTTCGGGCGCGGGAGCGGATCGCAGTTTTCGCAGATTATGATGTCGATGGCGGCGCTTCAGCGGCCCTGCTGCTGGTGTGGCTGCGCGCGCTGGGCGCGCAAGCCACTCTCTATATACCCGACCGGATCGCCGAAGGGTATGGCCCGAATGCACCCGCCATGGCGGCGTTAGCGCGCGATCACACCCTGATTGTCTGCGTCGATTGCGGCACACTTAGCCATAAGCCGATAGACGCCGCAACAGGGGCCGATGTGATCGTGCTGGACCACCATCTCGGGGGCGAGACACTGCCTCCAGCCTATGCCGTAGTGAACCCTAATCGGCAGGATGAAAGTGGTGAGCATGGCCATCTCTGTGCGGCTGGTGTGGTCTTCCTGCTGCTGGTCGAAGCCAATCGACAGATGCGTGTGGCCGGTGAGACACCGCCCGACCTGATGGCGCTGCTTGATCTGGTCGCACTCGCGACTGTGGCCGATGTGGCACCGCTGATCGGGGTGAACCGCGCTTTCGTTCGTCAGGGCCTTCGGGTGATGGCGCGACGCGAGCGCGTGGGCCTGCGCGCTCTCGCCGATATGGCGCGGCTTGATACGGCGCCCGCCGCTTATCATCTGGGTTTCGTGCTCGGGCCGCGGGTCAATGCTGGTGGGCGGCTGGGAGCCGCGGATCTGGGGGCGCGGCTCCTGGCCTGTGAGGACCCTGCCGAGGCTATCGCCATGGCCGAGCGTCTGGAACAGCTCAATGCCGAGCGTCGCGAGGTCGAGGCGACTGTCCGCGCCGCAGCGCTTGCTCAGGCAGAGGAACGCGGGCTGGACCGGCCGCTCGTCTGGGCAGCAGGCGAGGGCTGGCATCCAGGTGTTATCGGGATCGTCGCGGCGCGGTTGAAAGAGGCCACGGATCGCCCTGCTGTGATCATCGCGCTCGATGGGGCCGAGGGCAAGGGCTCGGGGCGGTCGGTTTCGGGTGTGGACTTGGGCGCTGCAGTGCACCGGCTGGAACGCGACGGGCTGTTGCTCAAGGGCGGGGGGCACAGGATGGCTGCCGGGCTGACAGTTGAGCGTGCACGGATCGAAGATGCCATGGCGCGGCTTGCCGAGCTTCTTGGACAACAGGGTGCCGGCCAGAGTAGCCTCGCCCGGATACGCCTTGATGGCGTGCTCATGCCGGGCGCGCTGACGGTTGAGATGATCGAACAACTCGAAGCCGCAGGCCCTTTCGGCGCAGCCGCTCCGGCGCCACGCTTCGCTTTTCCTGGCGTGACGGTTCGCTCGGTGCGCCGCATGGGTGAAAGCCACCTTCGATTGCGCCTTGATGATGGTCAGGCATCACCTGTCGATGCGGTCGCCTTCCGGGCGTTCGAATCTGGGCTCGGCCCGCGGCTGGTGGCGGCAGAGGGGCGGCGCATGCATCTTGCCGGACGCGTGGATATCAATTCATGGGGTGGACGTCAGCGCCCTCAACTCCGCATTGAAGATGCTGCTGACCCGGTTGTTTGACGGCTGCGAGTTTGACCGAAAAAACCTGACAAATCCTCTTGCACTGGATGATGGCTTTGCATAAACAGCCGTCAAAAGAGTGGCCCGTTCGTCTATCGGTTAGGACGCCAGGTTTTCAACCTGGAAAGAGGGGTT
>REER01000037.1 GCA_007694945.1 Paracoccaceae bacterium
CCGGTCATCGCCCGAGCCACCATAGATGATGTCGTCCCCATCCATGCCCCAGAGTCCATTATTGCCGGCATTTCCGAAGATCGTGTCATCGCCGATGCCGCCGTAGATCGTGTCATGGCCCGGCCCGCCGATCAGCAGGTCATTGCCGGGCCCGCCGCCCATGCGGTTATTGCCGGGCCCGCCGAAGATAGTGTCATTGCCTTCGCCGCCCCATAGCCGGTCATTGCCGGGGCCGCCATAGATCAGATCATCACCATCGCCACCAAATATGGTGTCATTGCCCCCACCGCCGAAGAGGGTGTTATTCCCTGTGTTGCCGTAGATCACGTCCCGGTCATTGGCGCCGTTGATATAGTCGTCGCCGGTGCCCCCAAAGATCGTGTCCCGCCCCGGCGTGCCGATCAGGTAGAGTCCCGGCACCTGTTCGGGCGCGGGCGCCACCGGGTCGGCGGGTGCTATGGGCAAGGGCGGGTGCGGGTAGGGGGGACGGTCGCCGCGCGGGTCGTCGATCTCTTCCAGAAAGATGATCAGGCTGTCCGGCCCTATCAGCCCACCGGGAAAGAGCGTGTTCGCAGTGAGCATCTGGCCGTTCTGCGCTGTGACCTGAATAGTCGTGTCGCGAAAGATGATGGTCGCGCCATTGCCTGTTGGCGTGATGGCAAGCTGGCCGAGATTGCGCAGCATCGGCAGGTCGGTCAGGTCGATGCGGTCGAGTCCCGGCTGGAAATCTGTGATCTGCACCAGTGTGCTTTCCTTGCGGATGACGAAAGTATCCGCCCCCGGCCCCCCGGTCATGACCGTTTGCCCCGGCCCCGAGACCAGCACATCATTGCCGCCGCCGCCCAACAGCGTATCGTTATTGACGGCTGCAATCAGCACGTCATGATCGTTACTGCCGCTGAGCGTCCCTGCCCAGGCCGCGCTCTTGGTCTGCACAATTCCCATCTGCGCGAGATTGACCTGAAAATGCGTGAGCCCGCTGGCATTCTGCGCCCCGATGGCGACATGCAGCGTGCTGCCTGAAACCTGCGTCGAGACGGTCAGCGGCGTGTTCAGCGCGCCGCCCGCGCCATCGGCCCAACTCTCCATGAAAACAAGTTGCCCGTCGGGCAGAAGCCGGAACATGGTCACACCATGATCGGCGCCGATGGCGAAGGCGAATGCATGATCCCCCGCCTGCGCGACCGACAGATCCTGCACGCGGTAGAATCTTGTGCTGGCCGTGTCGATGATGTGCTGCACAGGCGTAAGGCTGCCATTCGGCCCGATCTCGACCAAAGAGATGGCCGAGCCCCCAGAGGAGGCGACCAGCGCATAGCTGCGGCCTTGAATCGTGACGACCTCCATTGCCGTGGGCGCGGCAATCCCAAGCCCCTCAATGGCGCCGAGGCTGTCCACCTGCACGACACTGCCATTGGGGTTGAGCCGATAGCTCGTGATCTGGTTGTCGAGCGCGCCGAGGGTCAGGATGTGATTGCCCCCTGGCAAGCCGATCTCGTGCAGGGCGACCGTGTTGGTCTGCCAGGCATGCGCCGGAAGCAGGGAAGTGGGCGTATCGGTCAGCTTGGTCAGGCTGGTCAGATTGTCGGCACCCTGGCTGAGATAGGCATCTTCGAGCGCGGTTAGGCCGATATTGCGAAACCCGCCCAGAGTGCCATTGGCGTTGATGACATAGCCGATCAGAGTGGTGGGCGTGGAGCCGAAGAAGATGATGGTCTGGCCATTGAACTCGCCGATGCTCAGATGGGAACTGGTGGCATTCTGCACCGACTCCGGAAAGACCAGCGAATCGACCGGGACGAGATTGCCGTTCGCGGCGATTCGGTGAACACTCAGCCCACCATAGGCACCGGTTGTCGCGACCAGAAAACTGCCCTGCGATGTTTTGTGAACAAGGCTGTCGCTGATGCCCTGATCGAGCAGCTCATTGCCGGACTCGTACACGCCACCCAGTTGCAGCCACATACCAACACCCTTCCAACTCAGCGAGTCGCAAGATGCAGTTGCAGGCTGTAGGTCGATGGACGGCAATCAGGCTAAAAAATGGTCTATTGATAGGATTTTCTTAAACGGTGGATGGTTAGCTCAACTCATGACCATTCGTATCGTGCTCCCCCCCGCCCCGGAACTTGCGGCGCTTCGACTTCACGGTTCGCTACAGTCGCAGCGCCAGCCCGACTGCCAGCTAGTTGCAGTCGTGCCCACACATAACCGTCTTGCGCATCTGCGCCAGACCATCAAGCGACTGCTGGAAACGCCTTCGCATGCTCTTTCAGCCATTGTCATTGTGGATAATGCCTCTGATGACGGCACTGCGGGTTGGCTTGCCTGCCAGCCCGATCCGCGTTTGCATGTGTTGAGATTGTCGGAGAATCTGGGTGGGGCCGGCGGCTTCGCCGCCGGTCTGAAATACGCAAGGCGCAGGCTTGACCCCGCCTGGATGCTGCTGATGGATGACGATGCGCGCCCGATGCCCGGCGCTCTAGAGGCGTTCGTGGCAAGTGATAAAGCATCCTGGGATGCCATCGCCGGTGCCGCCTATCGCCGCGAAGGGCAGATATGCGAGTTTAATTTCCCGATGCGTGACCCATTTGCAAACCTGCGAACCTTCCTGCGCACGGCGCTTCTCGGTCGTAAGGGCTTTCATCTCGATGCGCAGGATTACGCGGGAAGTCAGGTGGTGCCTGTTGATGCGGCAACCTTTGTCGGCCTTTTCCTGTCGCGCCGTGCACTCGCCCTTGGCGGCTTGCCCGACCGGCGGCTGTTCATTTATGGCGACGATGTTCTCCAGACCCTGCGCTTGTCGCGCGCGGGTGGGCGGATCGGTTTCAACCCCGCATTGCATTTTGAGCATGATACCACCTTTGCAGGAGGTGGCGAAAACGGCATGCCGCTCTGGAAGCTCTATTATCGCTACCGCAACAGCCTGATCATCTATCGGGAGGCGGCAGGATGGTTCTTTCCGCTGGTCTGTCTCATCGTCGTGCCGCGCTGGGTACTGGGTGCGCGGGCTTACAAAGGCCAACGCAAAGCCTATCTGAAAATGCTGGTGCATGCGGTCTGGAATGGCTTGCGCAGACAGACATCGGTTGCCCATGACATGGTGATGCGCTGGTACGGTTCTGCACCCACGCACTCACCCCCACCAGAGGCGCGATCAGCCCCGGCGCTTTCCGTATTCCCCGCGCGCGGAGATCAGGGCTGAATACAGGCACAAATCGACCTCGCTTGTTCTCATCGGCGGATCCTGGAAAAAAGCGCGCTCTGGTTGGTGCATATTGCCGCTTTACAGACCGCGCCGCTGGCGCGCCCCGACCCTGCGCTCAATGGGCAACGCGACCGATTCTGGGACGGCATAATCAGTGGCCTCCGGGCAAGCGACCCGGCAACGGGAGGTGCCCTGTTGCATGAGCGCTTGCGCTTCGGGCCAGCCGCGCTTGCGGGTCGACGAGCCGCCTGCAAGGCTGCGATCAGCCCCGGCGCCGCGCTGCAAAGCGTCCATGTCCTTCTGGGCACTGCTCAGTCGAAGCGTGACCCAGAGCACCAGCCGGTCCGGAGCCACTCGCGCGCCCCAGAGCCAAACCAAGTCGCTAGCCTCGATCAGGGCGAGCCGATGCTGCCAGTCCTCGCGGACGCGGTGCAACCGTTCGTTCAATGCGCCGAAACGCGCGGCGAGTTTGGCCAAGGGCCGCGCTGTTTGTGCCTTCGCAGCCGCCCAATCCGCGACCAGAGCACTCTCGCGCGCCAGCGCTTGGTAAGGCGGAGCGGGCAGCTAGGTCATCCTCCACAGGGCCGGACAGAAACCAGAGATCGGCCTCGGGGTCCATCTGCGGGCTTTCAATTTCGAAGTCTTCTGCTCAACTATGCGCAAGATACGGAGCTGCCGGCCAGAAAACTAGCGCGCTGGGCAGCGGTCTGTCGCATCTCTTAACGCAAGTTTAACCAATCTCGGCCATTCATCGAGAGTGGGATTCTAAATAATGAGAGGCCGGATGACTTACGCAGTGTTGCTGGCTGTCACCGTCGTGACTTCTGCGACACTCGTCGTGCTGGGTGCACTGGCGATATATTTCGGCGCCCTGCACAACCGCCCTGTGCCGGCAACCGGACTGGCCATGCCCGAGAGCGACGCCATCCTGATCTTCCGGGATGAGACCCTGGTGGATTGGTCGGACAAGGCGCGCCAGCTTCTCGATGCGCTCCGGGAAGACCCGGATGCGTCGCAAAGCAAAGATGTGCTGGGTCTGCTGCTCCGCCACTTGTCGAAACCTTTCCCTGACATTCTGAGCCAACTTTCCCGATTGGCAGAGATCGGTGAATTGCGCATGGAGGCGAGTGACGACAGCGGTATGATCCTGCTGGCAAGGTTCCAGAATGGACTCACGCGGCTGCAACTGACCGACACCCGCGCCGAGGGTAGTCTTGTCGCTCTCGACCGGCTCAGCTTCGAGGCTCTGACCGCCGAAGTGGAGACCCTGCGTCAGGTCGCGCGCCATGTGCCCGCTCTGGTCTGGCAGACCGATGACAGCGACAAGGTCGTCTGGGCCAATGCGGGCTATATCGCCAAACTTCAGGAAATTGCGCCGGATGATCTGCTGACCTGGCCCTTGCCCGACCTGTTCGACGCGGCGCCTTCCGATGGGGTCGACCGGCTGCAACTGGTGACGCCGGACAATACCTACTGGTTTTCCTATACACATGTTCCGCTGCGTGGCCGCCAGATGCATGTCGCAACCCCAATAGATTCGACCGTTCAGTCCGAGGTTGCGCGGCAGGAGACCTTGCAGACCCTGACACGGACCTTCGCCTCGCTCAAAATCGGGCTCGCGCTTTTCGACGCCGAGCGGCGCCTGCAGGTGTTCAATCCGGCGCTGGTCGACATGACCCGTCTGGAGGCGACGTTCCTCGCCTCGCGCCCGAGTTTCGAGCAGGTGCTCTACGCATTGCGTGAGGCGCGCATGCTGCCCGAACCCAAGGATTTCAACAACTGGCGGCGCGAGATCATCGAGATGGAGCAGGCCGCCGAGTCAGGCGAGTACGCGGAGGAATGGTGTCTTGAAGGTGGTCAGACCTTTCACGTGACGGGTCGCCCGCAGGCCAATGGCGCAATCGCGCTGTTCATCGAAGACGTGACGACCGAGGCAGCGCTCAGCCGAAGTTTCCGCACCGAGATCGAGACGGTGCATCGGGTGCTCGACGGGTTGGCTGATGGGATCATAACCTTCAGCATGTCGGGACAAGCGCTTCTGGCCAATGATGCCTATACCGCATTATGGCAGAGTGACCCCTGCACAAATCTGGCCGATGAAGGGCTTGCGCAGGCCATCCGCCTCTGGTCGGGTTTTTGCGAGCCGACCACCTTCTGGGCGCGGCTGGCTGAATTCGCCACGGAGCGCGATCTTGATGGGCCGACGCAGCGGCTCTCCGCGTCGATCGTACGCAAGGACGGCATCATGCTTGGCGTCACGGTCAAATACCTGACCGGGGGCAATCTGATGGTTGTGTTTCAAGACCTGGGTCAGCGCTCGGTCAGACCCGATGTGACGCGCAAGACAGAGCGTTCGTTGCAGGCAGAGCTTGTCACCCGCCCTGATCTTGCGCTCGAGCCAGTTGGCGGAAAGCAGGCTGATCCGGCGCCTGTTCGGGAACAGACAGAAGCGGCATCAAGCACGCAAAAAGAGTCGCCGCCGCGCAAGCTGCGCTCGGCGCGCCATGTTGGAACGCGCTTGCGGGTCTGATCGGTACAAGATCTCTGCGACAGAAAAGACGCGGCGGCAAGGCATGTCGATCGGCGCAGGTGCTCGGCCGTTGGCCCTTTGCCAGCGCGCGTCGAAGGGGCTGGTGCGCCCCGGATTGGCATGGCAAGGTCGACCCATGCAGATGACCCCGTTGATGTCCCTGACCTCTTCGTCACCGGATGAGACCGCGCGAATCGCCGCGAGGCTGGGGGCTTCCCTCGGGGCGGGAGATGTCGTGCTGCTGCAGGGACCGCTGGGTGCGGGCAAGAGCCATTTCGCCCGTGCGGTGATCCAGTCGCGGCTGGCCGAGCTGGGGTGCGTCGAGGATGTGCCATCGCCCAGCTTCACGCTGGTGCAGACCTATGATCTGGGTAATGTCGCGCTCTGGCATGCCGATCTCTACCGGCTGGGCGATCCGTCTGAGACGATCGAACTCGGGCTCGATCTGGCCTTTGACGAAGCGATCTGCCTGGTCGAATGGCCCGAACGGTTGGGCGATCTCACCCCGCCCGACGCGCTGCATCTGTATCTGGAGATGGGCAGCGCTCCGGAGGCGCGAAGCTTGCGCTTCGCATCCGAAGCCCCCGCATGGGCGGACCGCCTCGCGCGCCTGACGCCCTCCCTCGGAGTCTGACAGATGGCCGCCCTGTTCCCGCCAGCGCCCGAGGGCGCGCGTGTCTTTGCCTTGCCATGCGGGGTTGATTTCCCGGCGGCTTTGGCAGAGGGCTTTCTGGCGCGGCTCGCCCCGTTCGACCCCGAAGCGCGCGCGCGGGTCACGGTGCTGGTGAACTCGGCCCGGATGCGCAGGCGGCTGCGTGAAGCGCTGATGGCAGCCGGGCCGGGGCTCTTGCCGCGCATCCGGTTGATTTCCGAGCCGCTGCTCTTCCCGCAGGCCGTCGCCTTGCCCCCGGCGATGTCGCCCTTGCGCCGCAGGCTGGAGCTGGCGCAACTGATAGATCGCCTGCTGAATGTCGCGCCCGATCTCGCACCGCGCAGCGCGCTGCATGACCTTGCCGACAGCCTTGCCCGCCTCTTTGCCGAGATGCAGGCCGAGGGTGTACCGGTCGCGCGCCTGCAGGCGCTCGATGTCAGTGGCCATGCTGCCCATTGGGCGCAGTCACTGCGCTTCATCACACTGGCCGAGGAGGTGGTGCGCGCGGATGCCCCTGACCCCGAAGGCCGACTGCGCGCGCAGGCCGAAGCGCTGATTTCGGCCTGGGACCACGTACCCCCGTCCGACCCGGTAGTGATCGCGGGCTCCACCGGCTCGCGCGGGACAACGGCGCTGCTGATGCAGGCCGTCGCGCGGCTGCCGCAAGGGGCGGTGATCCTGCCGGGCGTTGATACCACGCTTTCGCCCGCGCTCTGGGAACAGATCGACAGCGAGGATCACCCGCAATTCCGCTTCCGCAAGCTGATGCAGGCGCTGGGCATCACTTCCGAGGCAGTCCAACACTGGACCGATACGCCCCCGCCCTGTCCGGCGCGCAACCGGTTGGTCTCGCTGGCGCTGCGACCCGCGCCCGTCACCGATCAATGGATGAGCGAGGGCGCGCGTCTGACCGATCTGCCGGAAGCCACGGAACGCATGAGCCTGATCGAGGCACCATCGCCGCGGATGGAGGCGCTAGCCATTGCCCTGCGCCTGCGCATGGCGGTCGAGGCCGGGCAGATGGCGGCGCTGATCACCCCGGACCGCGAGCTGACGCGCCGCGTCAGCGCCGCGCTCGACCGCTGGCATCTGGCGCCTGATGACAGTGCTGGTCGCCCGCTGGCGCTCTCGGCGCCGGGCCGGTTTCTGCGCCATGTGGCGGGGCTGATGGTCGCGCGGTTGGACACAGTGGCGCTGCTAACGCTGCTCAAGCACCCGCTGACCCATGGCGGGACAGGGCGGGGTGAGCATCTGCGCCATACGCGCGATCTCGAATTGCGTTTGCGCCGCGGTGGGGTGGCCTTTCCCGATGCCGAGTTCCTGCGCGGCTTCGGCGCGCGGCAGGATTGTACCGAATGGGCGGAGTGGCTGATCACTGCGCTGGGCGCGCCTCTTTCAGAGGCGCGTCACGCGCTGCCCGAGCTGGTCGCCGAGCATCTGGCGCGGGCCGAGCGGCTGGCGGGCGGTATGGCGGGCGGTGCCGGAGATCTCTGGGGGGCGGCGGCCGGGGCCGAGGCGCAGCGCGTCATGGCCGATCTAGCGCGCGAGGCCGGGCATGGCGGCAGTTTCACTGCGCGTGACTACGAAGGCTTCTTCACGGGTTATCTGCAAGGCTTCGAGGTGCGTGAGCCTGTGGCCGCGCATCCGGGCGTGATGATCTGGGGCACGCTGGAGGCGCGCGTGCAGGGCGCCGATCTGGTGATACTGGGGGGCTTGAATGACGGGATCTGGCCCAAGGCACCTGACCCCGACCCATGGCTTAATCGGCGAATGCGGCTGGATGCGGGTATGCTCGCCCCCGAGCGCCAGATCGGGCTGTCAGCGCATGATTTCCAGCAGTCGATTGCCGCACCTGAGGTGGTGTTGTCGCGTGCGCTGCGCGATGCCGAGGCGCAGACAGTGCCGTCGCGCTGGCTCAACCGGCTGACCAATCTTTTAGGAGGCCTGCCCGTCACGGGCGGGCAGGCAGCGCTTGAGGCGATGCAGGCTCGCGGGCAGCACTGGCTCGACCTGGCGCAGGCTTTCGAGGCCGACTCGCGCGGGCTGCCGGAAGACCCACCCGCGCGGCGGCCCGCCCCCGCGCCGCCGCAGGCGGCGCGCCCCCGGGAATTGCCGGTCACGGCGATCAGCCGCCTGATCCGCAACCCCTATGAGATCTATGCGCGCTACATCCTGCGCCTGCGAAAGCTCGATTCGCTGCACCCCAGCCCCGATGCCCTGCTGCGCGGCACAGTGTTGCATCGGGTGCTCGAGGAATTCACCCGCGCAACACCCGAACCGGACGCGCTGAGCCAGCTCTTGCGGCTCTCGGCCGAGGTGCTGGCGCGAGATGTCCCCTGGCCTGCGGCGCGAGCGCTGTGGCAGGCGCGCATGACGCGCTCGGCGCAGGCATTTCTGAGCTTTCACCACGCTCAGCCGGGCCGGGCGCTGATGCTGGAGGAGGCAGGCGCTTATGACCTGCGCGACCCGGTCTTTCGCCTGACCGCACGCCCGGACCGGGTGGATGAATGGCCCTCGGGCGCGGTGCATATCATCGACTACAAGACCGGCACGCCGCCCACCGAGAAGCAACAGGTGCAGTTTGACAAGCAATTGCTGCTCGAGGCCCTGATGGCCGAGGCCGGAGCTTTCGAGGCACTAGGCGAACGCGAGGTGGCGCGGATCACCTATCTCGGGCTTGGTAACCCGCCCAAGCTGCGCGTGACTGAGATCACGCCTGACTTGTTGGAGACGACGCGGGACGAGTTCGCGCGGCTGATCCGCGCCTATCTGGAGGAGGCGCGCGGTTTCGCCGCGCGCCGGATGCTGCTTCTGGAGCGGGAAATATCCGATTACGACCATCTGTCGCGCCATGGCGAATGGACGCAGCAGGACCCGCCGACCACGCTGCCTGTGGGGAGGGAGGATGTCTGAGCCCCGCGAAATGACCGAAGCGACGCTGGCGCAGAACCGCGCCTCGGATCCGTTGGCCTCGACCTGGCTCTCGGCCAATGCGGGGTCGGGCAAGACCAAGGTGCTGACCGACCGGGTCGCGCGGCTGCTTCTGCGCGGGGTGGAGCCGCAGCGCATCCTCTGCCTGACCTATACCAAGGCAGCGGCTAGCGAAATGCAGAATCGCCTGTTTGCGCTGCTGGGCGAATGGGCGATGCTGCCAGAGGCGAGGTTGCGCGCAGAACTCGCGCAAATCGACGAGACGCCCGGCCGCTCGCTGGCCGAGGCGCGCAGGCTTTTCGCCCGCGCCATCGAGACGCCGGGCGGGTTGAAGATCCAGACCATCCATTCGTTTTGTGCCACGCTCCTGCGACGGTTTCCGATTGAAGCGGGGCTGTCGCCTGCTTTCACAGAGATGGACGAGCGTGCAGGCCGTGCCCTGCGCGAGGACGTACTCGATGCGATGGCCGAGGGGACAGACCGGTCTGCCCTCGATGCGCTTGCGGCGGTGTTCACCGGGGCCGATCTGGATGAGTTGTTGCGCGAAATTTGCAGCAATGCCGAAGAGTTTCGGGGTGAAGAGCCGGGCGCCGCGCTGCGCGCGGCGTTCGGGCTGCCCGATTGGATGGGCGCGTCAGAGCTTCTGGCGATGGTATTTCACGACGGCGAAGCCGATTTGGTAGCTGATGTGTTGCCCTATCTGGAGCTTGGCAGCACCACCGATATGCAGGCAGGTGAGCGCTTGAGCAGAATTGACCTGCGCGCGCCCGGGCTTGAAGTTCTGCCCGAATTGGAGCGGGTGTTCCTCTACAAGACGGGCGCCCGGGCAGGTGCGGCGAGGCTCGACCGCTTTCCGACCAAGACGACGCGCCGGAAACTCGGCCGGTTGCTGGACCCGCTGCAGGCTTTCATGGAGCGCGTGGAGGCTGCGCGACCCTTGCGGGTCGCGCTGGCGGCCCATATCCGCGCACAAGCGCTGCATCGCTTCGCCCGCGCTTTCCTGTCGCGACTCGACGCGGCCAAGGCAGCCCTCGGCTGGCTCGATTTCGATGATCTGATCGCGCGGGCCGGGCGGCTCTTGACCGATCCGGCGGTAGCGCAATGGGTGCTCTACAAGCTTGATGGCGGGGTGGATCACATTCTGATCGATGAGGCGCAGGATACCTCGCCCTCGCAATGGCGGGTGATCGAGAATCTGGCGCAGGAATTCACCGCCGGGCTGGGGGCCGTCGATGCCAGCCGCACGCTCTTCGTGGTGGGAGACAAGAAACAGTCGATCTATTCCTTTCAGGGCGCGGATCTGGCGGTTTTCGATTCCATGCAGGCGCAGTTTCGTGAGCGGCTGAGCCATGTCGGGCTGCTATTGAATGAGGCCGATCTGACGCATTCCTTCCGGTCTTCCGATGCCGTTTTGCGCACTGTCGACATGAGTTTTCGCCCGCCGAATGATGCGGGTCTGGGCGGCCCTCCCAGCCATATCGCCTTTTTCGACCAGATACCGGGGCGGGTCGATCTCTGGCCGCTGATCGCGCGCCCGGAAAGCCCCGAGCCGCCCGCATGGTTCGAGCCGGTTGATGTGCTACCCGAGGAGCACCACCACCGCCAGCTTGCGCGCACCATCGCGGTGGAAGTGCGGCGCATGATCGATGCGCAGGTGCCGATCCGGCACCGCGACAGGGTGCGCGCGATGACCGAGGGGGACGTGCTGATCCTCGTGCGGCGGCGCAACACCCTGTTTCACGAGATTATCGCGGCCTGCAAGAGCGAGGGGCTGGAGATCGCGGGCGCCGACCGGCTGCGGCTGGGCGGCGAGATGGCGGTGCGCGATCTGACGGCGCTGCTGGTGTTTCTGGCCACGCCTGAGGACGACCTCTCGCTGGCGGCGAGCTTGCGCTCGCCGCTTTTCGGCTGGTCGGAGGATGCGCTGTTTCGTCTTGCCCATGGGCGCGAGGGGTTTCTCTGGGCGCGGCTCCGAGCCGAGGGGTATGGCGCGACGCTGGACATCCTGAATGACCTGCGCCGCCAGACCGATTTCCTGCGCCCTTATGACCTGATCGAGCGGATGCTGACGCGCCATGATGGGCGCCGCAGGCTGGTCGCGCGGCTGGGGCCGGAGGCCGAGGACGGGATCGATGCGCTCTTGGCGCAGGCGCTGTCTTATGAGCAGCTTGAGACGCCGAGTCTGACGGGTTTCCTGATCTGGCTCGAACATGGCGATGTGCAGATCAAGCGTGAGCTCGGTGCGGCCGAGGGGCGGCTGCGGGTGATGACTGTGCATGGCGCGAAGGGGCTCGAGGCGCCGGTCGTGATCCTGCCGGATACGGCTGACTACGCCCCGCGCGAACGGCGGCAGCTCTATCCTCTGGGCGAGGCAGTGGCGTGGCGGGGCGTGAAAGACGACATGCCGCCCGCGCTGGAGGAAGCCATCGCGGATGTGGCCGCGTTGCGCGCGCAGGAGGATGCGCGGCTTCTCTACGTGGCGATGACGCGGGCGGAAAGCTGGCTGATCGTCGCCGGGGCGGGCGAGGCGAAAATGCCCGAGAGCTGGTATAACCGTGTGAGCGCGGGGCTGGGTCATGTCGGCGCGGTGCCCTGCGACATGCCGACCGGACAGGGGTTGCGGTATCAGCATCTGGAATGGCCCGATTCAGGGGGGCGCGCGCCTTCGGCCCGCGCCCCCCTGCCCGCAACTCCGGCGCCGCTTTGGGAAACAGTGGCGGCGCCTCTTGGCGCCGAGACTATCCTGTCGCCCTCGCAACTGGGCGGCGCCAAGGCCTTGCCGGGCGAGGCCGGGGAGAGCCCGGAGGCCGCGCTTGCGCGCGGGACGCAGTTGCATCTGTTGCTGGAGCATTTGCCCCACTGGCCTGCAGACGCGCGCGGAGCGCGCGCCCGCGATCTGCTGGCCAGCACCGAGGCCGGGGTGCCGCTGGATCTCGATGCTCTGATGGCTGAGGCCGAGGCAGTGTTGGCGGCCCCGTCGTTGGCGCCGCTCTTCGCGCCGGGCACGCTGGCCGAAGCCGAGATCACCGGCACGCTTTTCGGCAGACCCTTCCATGGTGTGATCGACCGGCTGGTCGTCTCGGAGCGCGACCTGCTGGCGGTCGATTACAAATCGAACCGCGTTATCCCTGCGCGGGTCGAGGAGGTGCCCGAGGGGCTCTTGCGCCAGATGGCGGCTTATCGTGCCCTGCTCGCACAGGTCTATCCGGGCCACGAGGTCCGGGTTGCGCTGCTCTGGACGGCGCGCGCGGAATTGATGGAACTGCCCGCAGAACTCCTCGATGCGGCTCTGGAGCGTGCGGCGCTTGAATCCGGCGCGGGCTGGGCATAGTTAGAGGTCAAGTCAGAAACTGAGTGGAGAGGCCCATGCCCACGATTCCTGTCACCGATTCCTCTTTTGACGCCGAAGTACGTCAGTCCGACATCCCTGTGGTGGTCGATTTCTGGGCCGAATGGTGCGGCCCCTGCAAGCAGATCGGTCCGGCTCTGGAAGAGCTTTCCACCGAGTATGAGGGCCGGGTGAAGATCACCAAGGTCAATGTCGACGAGAACCCCGACACGGCTGCCTCGCTGGGCATTCGCGGCATCCCGGCGCTGTTCCTTTTCAAGGATGGTCAAGTGGTGTCGAACAAGGTGGGCGCGGCACCCAAATCGGCGCTGCAAAGCTGGATAGACAGCGCTGTGTGAGCTTTGAGCGGCGCTTTCCGGCGCCGCCTTGTGCCTTGGTCCGGGGCGCGAGATGCGCCTCCGGCACGAGTATTTGCAGCAAGATGAAGAGGGTAGGGTGACCGACTTTCCCGGATGGCATGGGACGACCATCATCGCGGTGCGCCGCGGGGATGAGGTTGTGGTGGCCGGTGACGGGCAGGTCTCGCTCGGCCAGACTGTCATCAAGGGCTCTGCCCGCAAGGTGCGCAGGTTGTCGCCCGGCGGGTCTGAGGTGGTTGCCGGTTTCGCGGGCTCGACCGCGGATGCCTTTGCCCTGCTGGAGCGTCTGGAGGCGAAGCTGGAGGCGACTCCCGGACAGTTGGCGCGGGCCTCGGTGGAATTGGCCAAGGATTGGCGCACCGACAAGTATCTGCAGAAACTCGAGGCGATGCTGATCGTGACCGATGGGCGCGATCTGTTCGTGATCACGGGCGCAGGCGATGTGCTGGAGCCCGAGCATGATGTGGCGGCAATCGGGTCGGGCGGGAATTTCGCGCTGGCCGCCGCACGGGGGCTGATGGTGAGCGAGATGCCTGCCGAGGAGGTCGCGCGCCGGGCGATGGAGATTGCCGCCGAGATTTGCGTTTACACCAATGGCAACCTGACCTTAGAGCGGATCAGCGCTTGAGGTGCGCTTTCATCCAGGTGCGCAGGACGGCGTTCATGCGAGTCTGGTAGCCGGGGCCTTCGGATTTGAAGAATTCCAGCACATCGGGGTCGACGCGCAGCGAGATGGCTTTTTTCGGCTCGGGTGTGACCAGTTCGGCGCGGGTCCAGTCGACCGGGAATTCCTGTTCGCCCTCGTAATCGCCTTTTCTGCGCAGCGCATCCCAGTCAGTGCGGGATTTCATCTGGCGGATGTCGTCAATGTTATAGCGCTTGATTTTGCTCACGGGGCTGCTCACGCGGGTTCGCGATTCCTGTATATACGAAACGAATATATATCCTGCAACCCCTTCAATTCCGAGCGGCAAGGCTCTACATCTCGCGCAGCCATCAGAAGGGACGCCCCATGACCGACCTCACCCCGCGCGAGATTGTCAGCGAACTCGACCGCTTCATCATCGGCCAGAAGGATGCCAAGCGGGCCGTCGCGGTCGCCTTGCGCAATCGTTGGCGACGCAAGCAACTGCCTGCCGATCTGCAGGAGGAGGTCTACCCCAAGAACATTCTGATGATCGGCCCCACCGGGGTGGGCAAGACCGAGATCAGCCGGCGGCTGGCTAAACTGGCGCGGGCGCCGTTTCTGAAGGTCGAGGCGACGAAGTTCACCGAAGTGGGCTATGTCGGGCGCGATGTCGAGCAGATCATCCGCGATCTGGTGGACAGCGCCATCCTGATGGTGCGTGAGCATATGCGCGAGGAGGTCAAGGCGCGCGCGCACAAGGCCGCCGAGGATCGGGTGATCGAGGCGCTTGCGGGCGAAAACGCGCGTGAGGGCACGCGCGAGATGTTCCGCCGCAAGCTGCTGTCGGGCGAGCTGGACGACACCGAGATCGAGATCGAGATCGCCGATACTGCGAACCCGATGGGCGGCATGTTCGAAATCCCGGGTCAGCCGGGGGCCGGGCAGATGATGAATCTGGGCGAAATTTTCGGCAAGGCCTTTGGCGGGCGGACAGTACGCAAGCGCGTGACCGTGGCCGAGAGCCATGATCTGCTGATCGCGGAGGAGGCCGACAAGTTGCTGGATGACGAGACAGTCAAGACCCGCGCGCTGGAGGCGGTCGAGCAGAACGGGATCGTGTTTCTGGACGAGATCGACAAGGTCTGTGCGCGCACGGATGCGCGCGGGGGTGATGTCAGCCGCGAAGGCGTGCAGCGTGACCTGCTGCCGCTGATCGAGGGCACGACGGTCAGCACCAAGCATGGGCCGGTGAAAACGGATCATATCCTCTTCATCGCTTCAGGGGCGTTTCACATCGCCAAACCCTCGGACCTGCTGCCCGAATTGCAGGGCCGGCTGCCGATCCGGGTCGAGTTGCGGGCGCTGACCGAGGACGATTTCGTGCGCATCCTGACCGAGACTGACAACGCGCTGACGCGGCAATACACGGCGCTGATGGCGACAGAAACTGTGACCGTCAGCTTTACCGAGGACGGGATCGCGGCGCTGGCGCGAATTGCCGCGGATGTGAATCAGGCGGTTGAGAATATCGGCGCGCGCAGGCTTTATACGGTGATGGAGCGGGTGTTCGAGGAACTCTCCTTCAATGCGCCTGACCGCTCTGGTTCGACGGTCGAGATTGATGCAACCTTTGTCGAACAGCATATCGGGGATCTGGCACGCTCGGCCGATCTGAGTCGCTATGTGCTTTGACATCACACTGCTGGTCAGGGCACTGGACGGGCGGGGATTATTTCTTATATGATTGCTCAGGTATAGTTCCGCCCGCTGGGGTGCGCGAAAACGAGGGCCGTATCATGACCGAACCCAATGAAGGCGATCTGCTGATCAAACCCTCGAGCACGGACCACGCGCTGTATGAGCCCATCGTCGAAGCGTGCAAGTCGGTCTATGATCCCGAAATCCCGGTCAATATCTTCGATCTGGGGCTGATCTACACGATCACCATCTCGGAGGCAGGGGAAGTCGACATTGTGATGACACTGACCGCGCCCGGCTGTCCGGTGGCGGGCGAGATGCCCGGCTGGGTGTCGGATGCCGTCAGCGCCGTCCCCGGCGTGCAGACGGTCGAGGTCGAGATGACCTTTGACCCGCAATGGGGCATGGACATGATGTCGGACGAAGCGCGGCTGGAGCTCGGGTTCATGTGATCCCGGATACCACGAGACAAGGAAAGAGTGATGTTTGCCATCCCCGGAAAATCTCCTGTGACCCTGACGCCTGCAGCGGTGCGCCAGATCCGGCGCCTGATGGATCGTGAAGGGGCAGAGGGCCTGCGTATCGGCGTAAAAAAGGGCGGGTGCGCGGGCATGGAATACACCATGGAGACGGCACAGGACGTGGCCGAGCATGAAGAGGTGGTCGAGCAGGATGGCGCGCGCGTGTTGATCGCGCCAATGGCGCAGATGTTTCTGTTCGGCACCGAAATCGATTACGAGACGGGCCTGCTGGAAAGCGCCTTTCGCTTCCGCAACCCCAATGTCACCGATGCCTGTGGCTGCGGCGAATCGATCAAATTCGACGATGTCGAGACCTTGCAGGCCAAGATGGACGCAGCGCGCTCCAGCGGCTGATTGCATCCCGTGCTGACTCTGCGTAAAGCTCTTTCCGACAAGGGAGAGTAACTATGTCGATCGCCTGCAAACTTGCCGCTGGAAACTGGAAAATGAACGGTCTGCGAGCTGATCTGCTCGAGGCGCGGGCCTTGGCGCGCGCTTTTCCATCGCCCGACTGCGGAATCCTACTCTGCCCGCCTGCAACCCTGATCTCTGCTATGGCCGAAGCGGTTCGCGACACGGCCATCATGGTCGGTGGTCAGGATTGTCACGTGCGCGCGAACGGGGCGCATACGGGCGATATTTCAGCGCAAATGCTGGCCGATGCCGGGGCGCGGCATGTGATCCTTGGGCATTCCGAGCGGCGCGCCGATCATGGTGAAAGCTCGGGCGATGTGGCTGCGAAAGCGCTTGCAGCGCACGATGCCGGGCTGGTTGCGATCGTCTGCGTGGGCGAGACAGAGGCAGAACGGGATGCCGGGAAAACGCTCGATGTAGTGCTGGGCCAGCTTCTAAACTCTCTGCCCGAGAAGTCATCAGCGGCGAACACGGTCATTGCCTATGAGCCAGTCTGGGCGATCGGGACTGGACGCACGCCGACGCGGGAGCAGATTTCTGAGGTTCACGACGCGCTGCGCGGCACAGTGCCGGATGCAGCCATGTCTCTGCTCTATGGCGGCTCGGTCAAGCCCGGCAATGCGGCCGAGATCTTTGCCATTGGCAATGTCGATGGTGCGCTGGTGGGCGGAGCATCGTTGAAGGCTGAGGATTTCGGCGCCATCATCACGGCGCTGGAAGCAGCCTGAGCGCGTTTCTGCGTTATGCGCCGGTCAGGCCCGGTAGCGCAGGGTCGGCGTGACGATGGCGGCGAAAAGAACACCGGCGAGGAAGCCTCCAAGGTGTGCTTCCCAGGCAAGCAGCCCAGACAGTGCCAGCCACAGGATCACATTCAGTAATGCCAGTCCGATCAGCGACCGCCAGAGCGGTTTCATCGACGCACCGTGATGCTGGCGCAATTGCCATTCCCAGAATTTCCACGCGCCGATCAGACCAAAGACCGCGCCCGAGGCGCCGACCATGGGCGACTCACTCGAAGACAGAAGGGCAAAGCCCGCGGCCCCACCTATCGCTGACAGCACGTAAAGCAGAAGAAAACCGCGCCCGCCCAGCCGCGCGACCGCGATGCCTCCAAGGGCCAGAACGGCGATCATGTTGCCGATCAGGTGCAGGAGCCCACCATGCAGGAAGGCATAGGAGAGGAACATCACCTCGCGCTGAAAGGCATAGACCGGCTCCCAGCCGTTCAGCAACCCGTTCCAGAAGGCGCCCAGCATCAGCGCTGTGCCGCGCAGATTGCCACCTCCAACGGGGGACGACTCAATCAGCGTCAGCAGGATTTCGGGCAGGCAGGTGAGCCCGATCAACCAGATCACATATCGGCTGTTCGGGGTGGTGGGCAGAGTGATCCGGTCGGCGGTCATGAGCGCCGCTCTGACACTTGCATCATGGGTATGCAAGTCCTCGTTGTGCTGTTGTGATCGGGGCTTGTGGCGAAAGATCAGGCGCATATGCGTCCCTGCCGCGTGCCACACGCCGAGCCGCGACGCTTGCACTTGCGAAAGACCGTGGATCGCCGCTGCCCCGGCCTTGGGACTTTACGGAGGCTCCGTGGCATTATCCTCGGTTGTTGATGTGCTGACATTCGAGTGCCTCTTTCACAGGTATCGGGGCTACGTCGCAGTGACAGCCGCCTCTTTGCCCCTGCGCGGTCGTCTTCGCTCAATATACCAATATGAAAACCGGCTGCGATGCCTGTGCAAGCAGCGAATTGCTTGGTCATGTTTCATGTTTCGGGACAGAAAGCCGGTAAAGGAATGTTTGTTCGTCAGACCCTGACAATCGCGCGGCACGCGCTGGCGCTCAGCGCGCCTGCAGCGCGAATCGTGCCATAGTGACACTACGCTCAAGCGGTACGCTGAATAGCTGTTTTGCCCGAGGAAAACCCCTTGCAGTGGGCGCGCCGATTGCGTTATCGCGGTGCGGAACCGGCGAACACTTTTCTGGTGTTTCGGAAAGGTGACCGTGCTTTTGGGCAGAACCAGACCTGCCCAGCTCCGGCGCCGCTTACCAGTGCCCGGTGTTTTCCATGCTCGCCCAGGGCTCTTGCGGGGGCAGGGCGCCACCGGATTGCAAGAGTTCGATCGAAATGTTGTCGGGCGAGCGCACGAAGGCCATGCGTCCGTCGCGCGGAGGGCGGTTGATGGTGACGCCTGCGGCCTGCAACTCGGCGCATTTGGCGTAGATGTCCTCGACCTCATAGGCGAGATGTCCGAAATGGCGGCTGTCCGAGGGCAGACCCTCGTCGCCATCCCAGTTATAGGTCAATTCGAGCGGGCATTCGGGCTGTCCGGGCGGGGCCATGAACACTAGCGTGAAGCGGCCCTGGTCGCTGTCATGACGCCGGGTTTCCTCCAGCCCAAGCAGCTTGTAAAACGCGATCGCCTTGTCCAGATCCTTCACCCGGACCATAGTGTGCAGATATTTCATGTTCCTCTCCTCTTGCCTGGGCTGAGCATATCGCGCAGTGCTGGGGGTTCAAGGCAGCGAAGGGCTTTTCTCTTGCGCCGAATCCGGTCATTGTAACGCATTCGGCCACAGCATCTGGTAGACGAGGGGCGCCATGAGGCAGTATCTTGATGCATTGCAGCATATTCTAAACAATGGCACGCCGTCGGATGACCGCACCGGGACTGGCACGCTCTCGGTTTTCGGGATGCAGATGCGCTATGATCTGGATGACGGCTTTCCCTTGGTCACGACCAAGAAGGTTCATCTGAAATCTGTCATCCATGAGCTGCTCTGGTTCCTGTCCGGCGATACCAATATCAGATATCTGCAAGAGAAAGGTGTCCGCATATGGGATGAATGGGCCGATGCCTCGGGCGATCTGGGGCCGGTCTATGGGCGGCAATGGCGCGATTTCGGGGGCGTGGACCAGATCGCCGCGCTGGTCGAGCAGATCCGCACCACCCCGGACAGCCGACGCCTGATCGTCTCGGCCTGGAATCCGCCCGATGTGCCCGAGATGGCGCTGCCGCCGTGCCACACGCTGTGGCAGGTCCGCGTGCTGGACGGCAGGCTGCATCTGCAGCTCTACCAGCGTTCCGCGGATATGTTCCTGGGCGTGCCGTTCAATATCGCCTCTTACGCACTGCTGCTGAAGATGCTGGCGCAGGTCACCGGCTACCGGCCCGGCACATTAGTGCACACAATGGGCGACGCGCATATCTATACCAACCATATGGAGCAGGTACGCACCCAGCTTGCCCGCGAACCGCGCCCGCTGCCCACCATGCGGATACTGCGACAGCCTGAGAGCCTTTTCGACTTCCGATACGAGGATTTCCAGATCGAGAATTACGACCCCCATCCTGTGCTGCGCGCACCAGTGGCGGTTTGACATGCTGAGCCTGATCGTTGCCCGCGCTCGTAACGGCGCCATCGGACGCGACAATTCCATCCCATGGCACGCGCCCGAGGATCTGGCCGCGTTTCAGCGTGAAACACTGGGTGGCGCAGTGATCATGGGGCGGCGCACATGGGAGAGCCTGCCGCGCCGCCCGCTGCCCCGGCGGCTGAATGTCATTGTCACCTCACGCGCGGGCGATCATGACGAGGCTCTGTTCCTGCCGTTGCATGCCGCGCGTGACGCGGCGCTGGCGCAGGGCTATCTACGTCACTATGCCATCGGCGGGGCGGAGATTTACCGCGCGTTTTTGCCAGATGCCGACAGGCTGCTGATCACCGAGGTCGATCTGGATATGCCCGATGCTGACACTTTCTTCCCCGAAGTCGATCTGAGCACATGGCGGTTGGCCGCGCGCCATGAATTGCGCACGACGGATCCGCTCTGCACCCTGCATGAATATCTGCGTGTCTGATCCTTGCACCTCACCGTTGGAGTGCTTACCGATTGGGGTAAGGCAATATGGAGGGAAAAAATGCAGATTCAGGTCAATACTGACAACAATATCGCCGGGCGCGAGGATGTCGTGCGCTATGTCGAGTCGGTTGTGCAGTCCAAGCTCGGTGCGATCTCGAGCGAGATCACCCGTATCGAGGTGCATCTGAAAGATGAAAACGGCCCCAAACACGGCCCGGATGAAAAGCGCTGCATGGTCGAAGCTCGGTTGCAAGGGCGCCAGCCAGTGAGTGCGACCGACGCGGCGGACAATCTGCAATCGGCTGTGACCGGGGCGGTGGACAAGCTGCGCAACGTGCTCGATCGGGCGATCGGCAAGGCGCGCGAGCGTCGGTGAACGCCAGTGCTGCTATGCTGAGGCATTATATATCTGCCGCGAGTGTGGCCGGCGATGTGTGTGAAGGTCTGAGGCTGTCGGGCAAGGCCCAGAAAAATCCTGCATTACCAATGTTTTGCGCCAGAAAGAACTGAGTAATCTATAGACGTTGAAAAAGAGGGGCGCCGCGCGGCGGCGCCCCTCTTTTTCAACTCTTGTTATTCAATAGCAGCACGGCCGTCATCGCATAACTGCGCGCTGATATTGCTCGGCATCGCCCATCGGCTTCAGCTTCGGTGCAGCGGACAATCCGCGACACGCAAACCTGACGGGATCCCCCGTAGTGAAACCGAATCCACTGAGGAGACATGAACCATGCCTTTTGCTTTTCCCATCAAAATGACTTCTTCCGCACTTGCCTTCGTCCTTGCCCTGACAGCCTTGCCCGCCGATGCCAGCGGCAATCGCGTCAGTGTCGAGCAATGGGGCCGCGACAATGGCGCTGCCGCCTCACAATCTGGCTTTCGCCAGCGCGTGAGCATCAACCAGAGAGGTCGGGGCAACCTGTCGCTCAACACGCAGGACGGCGCGCGCAACCGCGTTACAGTCGGTCAGACCGGCTGCAACAATGTCGCCGATACCGGGCAAAGCGGGCGGCGCAATATCGTGGGTGTCGCGCAGATGGGCTGCCGCAATGATGCGACCGTCACCCAGAGCGGGAACCGCAATGCTGTCGGTGTCATCCAGACGGGCCGGGGCAATACGGCCAATACCTCGCAACATGGCAATGGCAATGTCGTCCTGATCATTCAGGACTGAGCCCGCCCTGCGCAAGCCGGGTGCGTTCCGCCCCCGGGCTGACCGACCATCCCAGCTCTAAGCGAAAGGAGCCCTCTCATGTCGACCAGTTCCTATGTCATCGCCACCCTTGTCGTCACTGGCGCAGCCTGTACGGCAGGGCTGGCCACCTCGCAGGCCGAGAGGTCCGCTGTGCCTCTGGTGTGTGAGTTGCGTCTGTCGGAGGCGGGCCGCATGGTCACCTTCTCGGCCGAGGCTGAGGCACGGCAGGCCATGCGCGGCAGTTACCAGTTCGATATCGACCAGCGCAGCGCAAGCGGACGCGCGACTATTCGCCAGGGTGGAGAGTTTGACCTGCGTGCAGGCGAGCGCACTGTGCTTGGCGAAGTGAGCCTGTCGGGACGCGCGCGCGATTTCGCGGCAAGTCTCACGATCAAGGCCAATGGCCAGACCATGACCTGTGGAGCGGCGTCACTCTGACGCCGCCTGCCCCGCCTCCCTTTTCACCCTGCTGCCACAGTCGAAAGGACCTTCATCATGCTTACCGTTGCCTCCCTCCCCCTAAAGCGCGCCCTTTCTGCGAGCGTGCTGGCGCTCGCCCTTCTTGGCCCTGCGCAGGCAGCACTCGCCTCGACACTTTCTCTCAATATCCAGCCGCGGACTGCGCAGGAAGAACGCGCCCTCGGCGCGGCCATCGCAGTCTACTCGATCCGCCGTGACCTGCGCGCGGGCGCTGATGTCCGGCAGGCGGGACGCAACCATGTTGTTCGGCTCCGCCAGTCGGGCAGGCATAATCGCGGCATCATCCGCCAGCGCGGTGCCAATCATGAAGCGAACCTCACCCAGACCGGCGGTCACAACAATCAGGTGATCCTGCAATTCGGCAATGGCGCCCATGCCGATGTGCACCAGGCAGGCGGTCAGTCAGGCATCCTGCTTCAGTTTGCGCCCTGAGCGGCACATCCCCGATCGTCGCGCAGGCTTCCGTCCCGCGTCGAAAGCGGCTATGCGGCTTCGCAGAGCCGGGACAGACAAACGGGGCCGCATTGGCGCAAAGCGAGACAACAGACAACACGCCACAGATCCGCAAGAACCGCGCGCGCAATGACAAGGTCATTGCGCGCTGGCTCTGGGACAGTTTCATCCGTCATCGCGTGCCTTTCATTCTGCTCGCCATTGGGTTGATGGTCATTGAGGCGCTGACGCTTGGTGCCTTCAGCTATCTTGTTCAGCCGATGTTCGACGATGTGCTGATCGAAGGCGAGCGTGGCCGTGTCTATCTGCTCGCACTCGCCATGGCGGCTGTTTTCTTTGGGCGGGGGCTGGCGCGGCTGGGGCACAAATCTGTCATGGCCTGGCAGGCCGAACGAGCCACCGCCGATCTGCAGGCTATGCTGCTGGAGCATCTGGTCCGGCTCGATCAGGGCTTTTTCAAGCACTACGCACCGGGTGTTCTGATAGAGCGGGTGCGGGGCGACTCAGAGGCGCTGCGCCGCGTGTTCATCTCACTGATCACGGGGCTAGGGCGCGACGGCTCGGCGGTGATCGTGCTCTTTGGCGTGGCGCTCTGGACTGACTGGCAATGGACGCTCATCGCGCTTGCTGGCATTCCGATCCTAGGCCTGCCGCTGGTCGTGATTCAGCGGCTGATCCGGCGCCGGTCGACCGAAGCGCGGCGCGCGGCGGCCGACAGCTCCAACCGGCTGGATGAGGCTTTCCACGGCATCGCCACCTTGCAACTCACGGGCACCGAGGCGCGTGAGATGGTGCGTTTCCGAGCCATCCTGCGCGAATTTGCCCGCAAGATGACGCGCGCCCTGATCGGCAAGGCGGCGGTGCCCACAGTGATGGATTTCGGTGCAGCGATCGGTTTCGGGCTGGTGCTGATCGTGGGCGGGTTCCAGATCATCGAGGGGACGCGGACCGTCGGGCAGTTCATGTCCTTCTTCACGGCGCTTGGGTTGCTGTTCGACCCGATGCGTCGGTTCACGGCGTTGACCGCCGAGTGGCAGAATTTACTCGCGTCGCTTGAGCGAACCCATGAGTTGCTGCAGGTCCGTTCCAAAGTGACCAACCCGCCGCCGCCTCATCTCCCCCCGCCTCAGCGTGATGCAACCTCGGTCGAGTTGCGCCGCGTGTCCTTTGCATATGACAGCGAGCCGGTTCTGCGCGATCTGTCCTTTCTCGCGCCTGCAGGCAAGACCACTGCAATTGTCGGTCCTTCCGGGGCCGGGAAATCGACTGTCTTTGCGCTGCTGACGCGTCTGGCGGATGTGTCCGAGGGGGAAGTACTCATCGGTGGGCAGGATGTGCGGCGGATGGATCTGACTGCGCTGCGCCGCCTCTTTGCGGTGGTCTCGCAAGAGACTGCACTCTTTGACGAGACCATCCGCGACAATATCCTGCTGGGTGCGACCGAGGTTTCACAAGCCGACCTAGAGGCCGCGTTGCAGGCGGCTCATGTCGATGATTTTCTGCCGCAACTGCCCAACGGGTTCGACACGCTCGCAGGACCGCGCGGCTCGAGCCTCTCGGGGGGACAGCGCCAGCGGGTGGCCATCGCCCGCGCGCTCTTGCGCAATGCGCCGATCCTGCTGCTGGACGAGGCGACCAGCGCGCTGGATTCACGCTCCGAGGCACTGGTGCAGGATGCGCTGGAGCGCTTGTCCGAGGGCCGCACCACGCTTGTCATCGCGCACCGGCTCTCGACGGTGCGCAAGGCTGACCAGATCATTGTGATGGATCGCGGGCGCGTGGTCGAACAGGGCGATCACGCCACGTTGCTGGCCAAGGGCGGGGTCTATGCACGGCTGCATGCGCTGCAATTCGATGGCGAGAATGAAGATTAGGAGGATCGAGTCGCCAAAGCGCGGCGCTGTTGGGGCTTGATCGATCTGGCGCCCGACAGTTAGGTTTTTCAGGGATGCTGCGCAGCCCGCGGAGTTGACGGCCCTTGCGTGCAATGCGCACGGGTGCAGTGATACAGGCGCGCGGCAAAGCCGCGAGCGGCCTGACAGGAGAGGGTCTCATGCTGTTACGCAGGATTGGGCGGGTCTTGCTCTGGATCGTCGCCGTGCTTGCGGTCCTTGCCGTCGCAGGATTTCTCTGGCTACGCCAGAGCCCCTACTGGGCCGGGCTGACGCTGTTTTCCGATGCGCAGCGGGCCGAAAATTTCCGCAACATGGATCGGATCTTCCCCTATCGCGAGGTGCGGCGCGGTGACACCGTCTGGGAGTTCGACCGCGCTCCAAAGCCATTGCCGGCCACTTACGCTTTCGATGGTGAAATCCGCGATATCGCAGCCTTTCTGGACCGGACCGAGACGACGGGTCTGCTGGTCGTTCATCGCGGTGCCATCACGCATGAAGAATATCGCCTGGGCGCCGATGAGGCATCGCTCTTTACGTCTTGGTCAGTCGCGAAATCGGTGCTCTCGGCATTGATCGGCATCGCCCTCGAGGAAGGCCATATCGCCAGCCTGAACGACCCGATTGACCAATATGTCCCGGCGCTGGCCGAGTCCGGCTATGATGGCGTTCCGATCAAGGACGCGCTGACCATGTCCTCGGGCGTGGATTTCGATGAGGATTATGACAACCCGCGTTCCGACATCAACATGCTCTTCCTGAACGCGATGATCTTCGGCACTCCGATCGAAGACAGTATCGCCGAATTGCAGACCATCCGCGCACCTGGTGAGTTCAACCAGTATATCAGTTCGGACACGATGGCGCTCGGGCTGGTGCTGGAGGCTGCGACGGGAATGCGGGTTGCCGGTTATCTCTCCTCGCGTCTGTGGGGCCCGATGGGCGCCGAGTTCGACGCGACATGGAGCACTGACCGCTCCGGGCGCGAGATTGCCTTGTGCTGCTTCAATGCGAGCCTGCGCGACTACGCGCGCTTTGGAAGGCTGTTTCTGGAAGGAGGCGCGCGGGACGGAGGGCAGATCGTCCCGGCGGAGTGGGTGCACGATTCGGTCAACCAGATTGCGGCGCATCTGCAACCGGGCGACAACCCGCTAAGCGACTGGACGTTTGGCTATGGCTACAAATGGTGGATCCCCGAGGATCCGCAGGGCGATTTCACGGCCATCGGGGTCTGGGGGCAATATGTCTACGTTCACCCGGACCATGAGGTCGTGATCGTGAAGACGAGCACCGACCCGGAATTCGATGACAATGACCATGAGACGATTGCCGTCTTTCGCGCGATTATCGCGGAACTCGGGCCGGGTGAGTAGGCGGCAGGCCGTCCGCTAACGCAAGGCCGGGTCGCGCGCGTCGCGATTTTCAACCGTTTCAAGCCCATAGGTCCGGGCAGATATGGGCGCCGAACGGATCGCGTCTTGCAATGCAGATAGCAGGGCTGCCTCTGCCCGGTTCAGCGCCGCTTTCGGATTCCAGGCCAGATGTACATCAATTGCAGGCGGGTCGATATAGGGCGGCAATCGCCATAGCAGACCGTCCTGCACATCGCGCGCCACGACATGCAGGGGCAGGGGGCCGATACCAAGCCCGGCGATCACCATCCGCCGCACTTCTTCCAGATGGCTTGAGGTGCCGATGATCTGTTCGTTCAATTCCGATTGCGCGCGCAACAATGTCACCGAGCGCAGCGCGTCATGCAGGCTGTCGGTCTCGAAGCTCACGGCGGAATGCCCGGCCAGATCGCGCTGCTCCAGCCCCTCGCGCCCGAACAGCGGATGCGGTGGGCCGCAGAACAGCCCGAAGAACTCGCGATAGAGGCGCAGATACTCGATCTTGGGGTCGCGCCTGTGCACAAGGCAGATCGCGAAACTGGCCGTGCGCGCAGCGACACTGGCCAGCGCAGCGCTGGAGCCCAGCACCGAGATCGACAGTGTGGCCTGAGGGTGGCTGGCATGAAAATCGGCCAGTACCTGATCAAATAATGGGCAGACAACATGGCTCGCGACCGCGATGCGCACATGGCCTCGCACCTCATCGGTCATGTCGCGCATCAGTGTCGAGAGCCTGTGGACGGAGCCATGAATCTCCACGGCTTCCTGATAGAGCACGGCCCCTGCGCGGGTCAGTTCATAGCGTCCGGGCGCACGGTCGATCAGGCGTTTGCCAATAAGATTCTCAAGCTTTTGCAATGCGGTAGACACGGATGGCTGCGTCAGCCCAAGGCGCCGTGCAGCATCGGTTATCGAGCGCGCCTCGGCAATCACCACAAAGCTGCGCAACAAATTCCAGTCGAGATCGCGGGTCAGGCGGTTGGCATCATTGAGCTTGGCCATTGACGGCCTCTATTTTCACTATTTCAATTATCAATTTGCCTTATGCTTCTTGGCTTTGCAATCTCCGGGCATGTTCACGAAACCAATCGGTCACATCTGACGCTGCGATGTCTGTAGAAGCCCGCGAAAGACGCCAGCCATGGATCCTGCTCTCGCCCGCGCTGGGCGCGGTGGCGCTGCTGTTGCTGATCCCGCTGCTGTTCATCGTGGTCTATTCGTTCTGGCTGCGCTCGGCGGTGGGGCCGGATACGGTGGGCTTTCATCTGGACAACTGGCAGCGCGCGCTGACCGATCCGTTCTACCGCTACATCCTGTTCAACACGCTGAAAATCGCGGCGATCACCACGTTCTTCTGCGCGCTTCTGGGCTATCCGGCGGCCTATTTCATCACCCGCGCGCAGGGCAACAAGCTGCTGTTGCTGCTGTTGCTGATGCTGCCCTTCTGGATCAGCTACATCATCCGCACGATGAGCTGGATCAACATTCTGGGCAGTTCGGGCGCGCTGAACACCCTGCTGATGAGCATGGGCATCACCTCGTCGCCGATCCAGATGCTGTATAATGAGGCCACGGTCATTCTGGGGCTGGTGCATTTCCTGCTGCCCTTCATGGTGCTGAATATCTATGTCAGCCTGGACGGGATCGACACCAATCTGGAAGACGCCGCAACCTCGCTGGGGGCGACGCGCTGGCAGGCCTTCACGCAGGTTACGCTGCCGCTGTCGCTGCCGGGACTGGCGGCCGGTGGTCTGCTGTGTTTCGTGCTGGGGGCGGGCACCTATATCACGCCGCTGATCCTTGGCG
>REER01000054.1 GCA_007694945.1 Paracoccaceae bacterium
TGGGCGAGGATGTGAATGCGCTGCGCGAGATGGTGCATCGCTGGGCGCAGGAGCGCATCAAGCCCATGGCCGCCGAGATCGACCGCTCGAACCATTTCCCCAACGAGTTGTGGCGCGAGATGGGCGAACTGGGCCTGCTGGGCATCACAGTACCCGAAGAATATGGTGGCGCGGGCATGGGCTATCTCGCCCATGTCATCGCGGTCGAAGAGATCGCGCGGGTCTCGGCCTCGGTCTCGCTGTCCTACGGCGCACATAGCAACCTTTGCGTCAATCAGATCAAGCTCAACGGTAATGACGACCAGCGCGCGCGCTATCTGCCGAAGCTGATGTCGGGCGAGCATGTCGGCGCGCTGGCGATGTCCGAGGCGGGCGCAGGCTCCGACGTGGTCGGCATGAAGCTCAAGGCCGAGAAGAAGAATGACCACTATGTGCTCAACGGCACCAAATACTGGATCACCAATGGCCCCGATGCCGATGTGCTGGTGGTCTATGCCAAGACCGATCCGGCAGCAGGGTCCAAGGGGATCACGGCCTTCCTGATCGAGAAGAGCATGACCGGTTTCTCTACAAGCCCGCATTTCGACAAGCTGGGCATGCGCGGTTCGAACACGGCAGAGCTTGTCTTCGAGGATGTCGAAGTGCCCTTCGAGAATGTGCTGGGCGAAGAGGGGCGCGGCGTGCGCGTGCTCATGTCGGGGCTCGATTATGAGCGCGTGGTGCTCTCAGGCATCGGCACCGGCATCATGGCCGCCTGCCTTGACGAGATCATGCCGTATATGCGCGACCGACATCAATTCGGCCAGCCGATCGGTAATTTCCAGCTCATGCAGGGCAAGATCGCCGACATGTATACGGCCATGAACTCCGCCCGCGCCTATGTTTATGAGGTCGCCAAGGCCTGCGACCGGGGCGCGGTGACGCGCGCCGATGCGGCGGCCTGCGTGCTCTATGCCTCGGAAGAGGCGATGAAACAGGCGCATCAGGCGGTGCAGGCGATGGGCGGCGCGGGCTTCATGAATGATAGCGCCGTGAGCCGGATCTTCCGCGATGCCAAGCTGATGGAAATCGGCGCGGGCACCTCGGAGATTCGCCGCATGCTGGTCGGGCGCGAGATGATGGCAGCGATGGCGTGAGAGGAGTGCTGTGCGATGGAGCAGACGCTCGCAGCCCTTGGACAGCACCGAGCCGTGGTGATGGAGGATCACCTGCCGCTCTTTGCGGAATGGCTGGAGCGTCTGATCATCGCGATCGAATTGCTGGCAGTGCTGCTGCTGGTGGTGGGGCTTATACGGTTCCTGTGGGATTACGTGGCCAGCGAACTCACGCGCGCCGACATGGTCGCCCGCGTATCACGGGCCAATCTGGGCCGCATCGTGCTGGCGCGCTATATCCTGATGGCGCTCGAAGTGTTCATCGTCGCAGATATTCTGGCCACCCTGCTCTCGGCCTCTTTCGCGAGCCTCTTGTTTCTGGCGCTGCTGGTGTTGGTGCGTTCGGTGATCAGCCATTTCCTCGAAGCCGAAATCCGCTCCATCCGCGAGGAGGAGAATCCGTGACGCCTGCGCTTGCGTCGGCCCCATTGCGCGGTGCATCCGGTGCAGACCGCAGAAGCGGCAGGGTTGGCGCGCGCGTGGGGATGTTATGCTTGCTTGCTCTGTGGGGCGGGGCAGCAACCGCAGAGGAAGTCGTATTCGACCCGGCCGTGCTGATCGAGTGTCTGGATCAGGGCGCGCAGCATGTTTGTATCGGGGCGGGGGCGGAGGAATGTGTGCGCCGTCATCTGCCCTCGACCCCGGTCAACCAGGCTTGTGGGCGCGAAGAGTATCTCTACTGGCAGCGGCTGCTTGATCGCGCCTATGCGCGCCGCCTGGCCCATGGGCAGTCGGTTGATGACATGACAGAGTTTGCCGACCCCCAACCACCACGCCGGGCCGAAGCGTTGGAGGCCGCCCATGCCGCGTGGCAGGAGTTCCGCGCCCTGCAATGCGCGCATGTCGAGGCAGAATGGTGGGGCGGCACGGGCCGGGGCAGCGCCTATTTCCGCTGCTTGATGGAGTTGACCGCGGGCTACGCGCTCTTTCTGCAGCCTGATATCTGGCAGGAATGAGGGTCGGCGTGATGACCGCTGAAAGGGGCTGACACATGAAATTGGTATCTTCTGTGCTGACCGGGTCCGAGAGCTTCCGCGCCAATCGCGCGGCGCATCTGGCGGCTCTGGCCGAGGTCGAAGAGGCGCAGGCCTTGGCCTGCGCGGGCGGCGGCGAGAAGGCGCGCGCGCGCCACGTCTCGCGCGGCAAGATGCTGCCACGCGACCGGGTGGCGAATCTGCTCGATCCCGGCGCGCCCTTTCTGGAAATCGGAATGACCGCAGCGCATGCGATGTATGACGGCGCCGCGCCCTCGGCAGGCATGATCGCAGGCATCGGGCGCGTCTCGGGGCGCGAGTGCATGATCGTCTGCAATGATGCCACCGTTAAGGGCGGCACCTATTACCCGCTCAGCGTCAAGAAACACCTGCGCGCGCAGGAAATCGCCGAGGCCAACCATCTGCCCTGCGTCTATCTGGTCGATTCCGGGGGCGCGAACCTGCCCAATCAGGACGAGGTCTTCCCCGACCGCGACCATTTCGGGCGCATCTTCTACAATCAGGCGCAGATGAGCGCCAAGGGGATCGCGCAGATTGCCGTGGTGATGGGGTCCTGCACGGCAGGCGGGGCCTATGTGCCAGCCATGTCCGATGTGACCATCATCGTGCGCGATCAGGGCACGATCTTTCTGGCCGGGCCGCCCCTAGTCAAGGCCGCCACAGGCGAGGTGGTCAGCGCCGAAGATCTGGGTGGCGGCGATGTCCATACGCGGCTCTCGGGCGTGGCTGATTACCTGGCCGAGGATGACGCCCATGCCCTCGCGCTGGCGCGGCGGGCTGTGGCCTCGCTGGGGCTTGCGCAGGGGGCCAGCGTGCAGATGCAGGCCATGGAAGACCCCGCCTTCGACCCTGACGAGATCCTCGGTGTGGTGCCTGCCGACCTGCGCACCCCCTATGACATCCGCGAAGTGATCGCCCGCGTGGTCGACGGCTCGCGCTTCGACGAGTTCAAGGCGCGTTTTGGCGAGACGCTGGTCACGGGCTTTGCCCATGTCATGGGCTGCCCGGTGGGGATTGTCGCCAATAATGGCGTGCTGTTTTCCGAGGCTGCCGTGAAAGGCGCGCATTTCATCGAGCTCTGCTCGCAGCGTCGCATCCCGCTGGTGTTCCTGCAGAATATCACCGGCTTCATGGTGGGCCGCAAATACGAGAATGAGGGGATCGCCCGGCATGGGGCCAAGATGGTGACGGCTGTCGCCACGACTTCGGTGCCCAAGATCACGATGCTGATCGGCGGCAGTTTCGGGGCCGGGAATTACGGCATGGCCGGGCGCGCCTATTCGCCGCGCTTCCTCTGGACCTGGCCCAATAGCCGCATCTCGGTCATGGGCGGCGCGCAGGCAGCAGGCGTGCTCGCCACCGTCCGGCGCGAGGCGATCGAGCGGGGCGGCGGGCAATGGTCCGAGGAAGAGGAAGCGGAGTTCAAGCGCCCCACGCTGGAGATGTTCGAGCGCCAGTCACACCCGCTCTATGCCTCTGCACGGCTCTGGGATGATGGTATCATCGACCCGCGCCGAACGCGCCAAGTGCTTGCGCTGTCGCTTTCCGCCAGCCTGAATGCCCCGATCCCGGACACCCGTTTCGGAGTTTTCCGCATGTAATCGACACCAGAACGCCTCCGGCGGGAGTATTTGGGGCAAGATGAACCCCATGGTCTTCATCTTGCCGGAATGTCTCCGCAGGGCAGTTCCCCGGCTTTGCCAGAAGGACAAGACCGATGTTCGACACCATCCTGATTGCCAATCGCGGCGAGATTGCCTGCCGCATCATCCGCACGGCCCGCGCCATGGGCGTGCGGACTATTGCCGTCTGTTCCGAGGTGGATCGCGACAGCATGCATGCCCGCGCTGCGGACCAGGCCGTGCTGATCGGCGGGCCGGCGCCGAAGGACTCCTATCTGCGCGGCGACGCGATCATCGAGGCCGCACTTGCGACTGGCGCGCAGGCGATCCATCCGGGTTACGGGTTTCTTTCCGAGAACCCTGATTTCGTGGAAGCCGTGGAGGCGGCGGGGCTGGTCTTCATCGGCCCTCCGGCAAGCGCGATCCGGGCGATGGGGCTCAAGGACGCGGCCAAGGCATTGATGGCCGAAGCTGGTGTGCCTGTGGTGCCGGGCTATCACGGCACCAATCAGGACTCCGAGCATCTCTCCGGGGCTGCCGATGCCATCGGCTATCCGGTGCTGATCAAGGCTGTAGCGGGCGGCGGCGGCAAGGGCATGCGGCTAGTCGAGTCGCCTGCGCGCTTCTTGGAGGCGCTGGAGAGCGCCAGGGGCGAGGCGGCGACGGCCTTCGGCAATGATGCTGTGCTCATCGAGAGATTCGTGGCACAGCCGCGCCATATCGAGTTGCAGGTCTTTGGCGACGGGCGGGATGCCGTGCATCTCTATGAGCGCGACTGCTCGCTCCAGCGCCGCCACCAGAAGGTGATCGAGGAGGCCCCTGCGCCCGGCATGACCGAGGAGATGCGCGCTGCGATGGGGCAAGCTGCGGTGCGCGCGGCCAAGGCCATTGGCTACAAGGGCGCGGGAACGGTCGAGTTCATCGTGGACGGCTCGCGCGGGCTCCGGCCTGACGGGTTCTGGTTCATGGAGATGAACACGCGGTTGCAGGTCGAGCATCCGGTGACCGAGGCAGTCACTGGCGTCGATCTTGTGGAATGGCAGTTGCGGGTGGCGGCAGGCGAGGGGCTGCCACTGCTGCAGGAGGAGATCCCGCTCCAAGGCCATGCCTTCGAGGCGCGGCTTTACGCCGAGGATGTCGGCGCGGGCTTTCTGCCTGCGACCGGGCGGCTCGCGCATCTGGCCTTCCCTGATGAGGCGCGCGCTGATACCGGGGTCCGCCAAGGCGATGTGATTTCGCCATGGTACGATCCGATGATCGCCAAGATCATCACCGAGGGCCCGACCAGGGCGGTGGCGCTGAAGCGGCTGGAGACTGCGCTTGCCGGAACCGAGGTGGCCGGGACCGTGACCAATCTCGGGTTTCTGGGCGCGCTGACGCGTCATGCCGGGTTTCGTGCGGGCGAGGTCGATACCGGGCTGATTGCGCGTGATCTCGACGCGCTCTGTGCCATGGGTGCCCCTGCGCCTTGGGAATGGGCAGCCGCGGCGGCGCTCGCACTTGGGCTCGAACGGATTGACGACCCAATGGCCGGGTTTGCTCTTGCGGGGCGAGTCTGGCGCGAGGAGCGGCTTCTCTGGGGTGAGTTAGAACAGTGTCTGCGGATTTGCGTGACAGGGCCGGGGCGCGCTCTGGTACAATGTGACGCGGGCGAGGTGGCAATCAGCGCCGAGGATGGCGGCTTGCGCGTCGAGGGGGCTCCGGGTCTTGTGCGGGGGGTGCAACAGGGCGCTGAAATCACGCTCTTCGGCGCAGCGGCGCGACAGTTGCTGCGGCCCGATCCCCTTGCGCGGCGGCAGGCCGTCGGGGCAGAGGCGGATCTGGTGGTGGCGCCCATGCCGGGGCTGGTGAAAGCGGTGTTTGTCGCGGCTGGAGATGTAGTCGAAGAGGGCGCGCGGCTGGCGGTGCTGGAGGCGATGAAAATGGAACATACGCTAGCGGCGGCGCGTGCCGGGACCGTGGCCGAGGTCCTGGTGGCAGAAGGCGCGCAGATAGAAGCCGGGGCGGCGATGGTGCGGCTGGCGGAGAGCGACTGAGCAGGCGGCGTGTCTGTGGGCGGCCTGTGAATGAGTATTTTGGGCAAGATGAAGATGGGGGATTCAGCCTCTGTTCGGGGTGTCTGGGTGGCTGGGGAATGAGTATTTTTGGCAAGAAAATGAATGGGGTTGCGCCATGATCCGGCTCTGGCATGTGGCGCAGTCGCGCTCGTTTAGGGTGCTATGGGCGCTGGAGGAGATGGGGCTGGACTATCGACTCGAGCGCTGTTCCTTCTTCGACCGCTCCTTGCGGTCGCCTGAGCATCTGGCGCGTTCGCCTGCGGGGCGGGTGCCGGCGGCCGAGATCGAGGGCGAGTCCATGTGCGAGAGCGGGGCGACTCTGCTTTATCTGGCCGAGCGCTTTGCACCGGAATTGCGGGTGGGCGAGGGTGAGGCCGGGCGCGCGGCGTTTCTGGAGGGGCTGCATTATGCCGAGACATTGGGGGCGCATCTGGCGAACCTCACGCAGCATCATATCGTCTTGCGCGAGGACTGGATGCGCTCGCCCACAGTGATGCGACTGGAGGCCGCGCGGCTGAGCAATGCGCTGAAGGCGGTGGGGCCGGGGGGGATCGCCGGGCGCTTTACTGTGGCAGATATTGCGCTGGGCTATGCGGTTTATCTGGCACAGCGTTTCGTGGTCCTGCCGGAAGGGGCGGCGGCCTATCTTGAGGCTTGCGAGGCGCGGACGGGGTTTCAGCGGGCGCTCGCGATGGATGGGCCCACGGAGATTTATCGACAGGCGTTTTATCCGGCACCGGAGGAGTGAATGGGCGAATTTGTCGAGATTTTCGAGGTGGGGCCGCGTGATGGCTTGCAGAATGAGGCGCGGTTGATCCCGACGCACGCGAAAGTGGCGCTGGTCGATTGTCTCAGCCGGGCGGGGTTCCAGCGCATCGAGGTGGCGAGTTTCGTGAGCCCGAAATGGGTGCCCCAGATGGCGGATTCGGACGCGGTGCTGGCGGGGATCACCCGCGCGCCGGGGGTGCGGTATGCAGCCCTTGCGCCCAATTTGCGTGGGTTCGAGGCCGCGATGGCGGCGCGGGCGGATGAGGTGGCGATTTTCGGCTCAGCCTCGGAAGGGTTCAGCCGGGCGAATCTGAATTGCTCGATTGACGAGAGCCTCGTGCGCTTTGCGCCGGTGGCCGAGGCGGCGCGGGCGGCAGGGGCGCCGCTCAGGGGTTATGTCTCCTGCGTCACCGATTGCCCATTTGACGGCGCCGTGGCGCCCGAGGCCGTGGCGCGGGTGGTGGCGACCTTGCGCGAGTTGGGCTGCTATGAGGTGAGCCTTGGCGACACGATCGGGCAGGGGCGGGCGGAGACGATTGACGCCATGCTGTGCGCTGTGCTCGGCGAGATCGAGGCCGGGTGTCTGGCCGGGCATTATCACGACACCAGCGGCCGGGCGCTGGAGAATATTGCGGTGTCGCTGGAGCATGGGCTGAGGGTGTTCGATGCCGCTGTTGGGGGCTTGGGTGGCTGTCCCTATGCACCGGGGGCTTCGGGAAATGTGGCCACGGAGGCGGTGCTGGACTGGCTGGAGGGTGAGGGCTGGGAGACCGGGCTGGACCGGGCCGTGGTGCTGGAGGCGGCAGAAATGGCGCGGGGGATGCGACAGGGATAGGGCGAGAAAGCGCGCAGACCACGCGGGCGGGCGGGTGGGCGGGGCGTGGTCTGCGCGCTTTCTCTTTTATTAAGGAGCGGAGGGAGCGATGGACTGGCAGACGATCACCGTGGACACCGACGCGCGTGGCGTCGCGACACTGACACTGGCGCGGCCCGATAAACACAACGCGCTTTCGGCGCAGATGATCGCGGAGCTGACCGAGGCAGCGGGCGTGCTGGGGGCGGACCCTTCAGTGCGCGTCGTGGTGCTGACCGGGGCGGGGGCGAGTTTCTGCTCCGGGGGGGACCTGACCTGGATGCAGGCGCAGATGGCCGCCGATAGTGCGGCCCGTGCGGTCGAGGCAGGCAAGCTCGCGGCGATGCTGGGCGCGCTCAACCGACTGCCCAAGCCGCTGATCGGGCGGGTACAGGGGCAGGCCTTTGGCGGGGGTGTCGGCATGATGGCGGTCTGTGATGTCGCCATTGGCGTTACCGGCGCGCGCTTTGGGCTGACCGAGACCAGGCTGGGGCTGATCCCGGCCACGATTGGCCCTCACGTGCTGGCGCGGATGGGCGAGGCAATGGCGCGGCGGGTGTTCATGTCGGCGCGGCTGTTTGAGGCCGAAGAGGCGGTGACGCTCGGCCTTCTCGCCCGCGCTGTCGTGCCCGAGGCGCTGGACGCTGCTGTCGAGGCCGAAGTCAAACCCTATCTGGCTTGCGCGCCTGGCGCCGTCGCGCGGGCCAAGGCGCTTGCACAGCATCTGGGTGCTGGGATCGGGCCTGCGGCAGTGGAGCACTCCATCGCCGAACTGGTCGCCTGCTGGGAAGGCGAGGAGGCAGAGGTGGGGATCGCGGCGTTTTTCGCGCGCAAACCCCCGCCCTGGGCCTGAGCCTCACTCGCCTGCGAGGCGCTTGAGTATCTTGGCCCAGCCATCGAGAGCCGCTTTGTCGATCTGTCCGCGCCCCTCGCCCAGCAGGCGCTGTTGCAGGCGCTGCGCCAGTTGAAGCCGCCAGTCAGCGGCCAGTGTGATGCCCTCTTGCTCGGCCCAGGCTTCCGCCTCGATCAGGAAGGGTCGCGTACTGGCCGGTTGATCCGCGAACAGGTGCTCGGGACGGCGCTCGACCCGGTCGAGATGCGTCGCGAGCAAGTCACGCGGCAGCAGATCCTCGATGCTGGCTCCGCGCTTGCCCGTCACCTCCCACAGCGCCACCACGCGCTCGGGATCGACGCGGCCGATATCCAGCTTGCGACCCAGCGGGCTTTCATCGGCCAAGATCATTGGCGGGCCTGCCTTCTCACTGCCAAGCATCCGCGCCATGGCCTGCATGATCTCGGTCGAGCAGGCCGGTGCGAAGACCATCTCGTGACGCGGCAGGAAGCGGCCTTCGGCGATGCAAAGCGTCTTGATTAGGCTGAGATAGATCTGCTCGACCATGCCCTGCACCAGGACTGGGCGCGCGCCCTGCATGCTGGCCTCGGCCACGGCCATGTTGAGCGCCGCGCGCACGGCGAAGCCTGCACCGCGCAGCGTGTCGGAGCCCTCGGACATCAACAGATCACCCGTCGCGCGGGTCGAGCCGTCACCATCGACATAGACCTTGCGGGCGCGGGCGAGGCGGTCGGCATCGACCAGAAAGGGCGAATGCGTCGTGTAGATGATCTGATTATCCGCGGCGAGCCCGTCGAAGAAGGCCGAGAGGTCGCGCTGCGCCAGCGGATGCAGCGAATGGCCGGGCTCGTCCAGCAGCAGTACGCAATTGTCGTGCGCGCCCCTGGCCTCGTTCAGGAACACAAGGAAGAAGCTCAGGAACCATTGCAACCCGGTCGAGCGATGCTCCAGTTCGACCTCCTGCGGGCGTCGGGAGTCGGCGACCCAGATGCGGAAATGGTTGCCATCGGCTTCGAAGCGGAAGCGGTAATCGCCCTGTTTCCACCATTCGGCAAAGCTGCGGGTTAGCTTGGTGCCTGCCGATTGCAGCAGGATCGAACGGGTGCGCTTGGCCTCGGCGATGCGGGCAAGCATCTCGGAGTCGGGTTGCGCGTCCTGCGCGCGCGCCCCTGCGAGGAAGCTGCGCAAGAACCCGGTCTTGCCCTGCTCTTCCAGCATCTGTGCTTCGGCCTCTTCCCGGATGTCGCGGAAATCGCGGCCCAGTTGAAGGATTTCGCGCGCCTGCACGCCAACGAAATCGAACAGCACCCGCAGGGTGCGCGCTTTGGCGCTTTCCTTGGCGCCCAGATCGGCGCGGCCCATATTCTCGACCACGTGCGGCAGATAGATCTCGCTGTCGAGATTGCCGTAATTGGAGTAATAAACAAAACGCGGCAAGCGCTCGATCACTGCGCGGCGGACCTCGTCGCGGGTGGCAGGATCAGGAGCCATCATCGCGGCCATGGCCTGCCCGAGGCGCTTTTGCAATGTCCGCAAAAGCGGGATCACCGCGCTGGTCGCGGGCGGGTCTTCGGGGATCAGCGCGGCCACGCTGTTGCGCGCAAGGCGCAGATCATTGGCCGTGATCTCGGCAAGGCTTTCGAAATCGGCGATCAGGTCGCGCACGCGCGTCAGTGCTTGCGGCTGCAAGGGGTCTGCAACGGTTTCCAGATGCTCCTGCGCAGCCTCGAGTACAGCGCGGGCGTCGCGCACCGAGGCATCATCATCGCGCCCGAAATCGGGGAAGGCGATCTGCCAGGAGCCATTGAAGAGCCGCGCCACCGAGACGCGCCGGGCCTGAGCCTCGGGAATGCCTGCCATCTCGGCCAGCCGGGCGGCCTCGGCGCCAGTGTCGAATTCGGCGGTGATGAACTGGAACTGCTCGGGCGCGTTGCGGATGGTCGCGAAGAGGGCCTTGGGATAATCGGCAATCGGTTCGATCTCGCCCCCGCTGGCAGGGTTGAGCTTCCAGAGTGGCAAAAGCAGGTTCGTCTTGCCCGATTCATTCACACCGATCAGTGCCGTGACCCGGTCGAGGGTGAGCCAGCCCGAGTCTGTGACAGAGCGAAAATTGCTGACCCGGTAGCGCGTCAGGGTAAAGCCCTGTGCCTCGCTAGTGGTGGATAGCTCGGGGGTTGCGGGCGTCTCGGTGGCGATGTCGAAGAGGGTCTCGTGGCGCATTGTCTGGTCCTCCGTCTTGCCGCAGGGCGTGCCTGTGGGTCTGTTTCTGGTCTCATGGCCTGCGCGCCGTATAGGTCTTCCAAGCGCAGACAATCCGGGCGCATTGATCCACCCGATTGTTGCGATTACGCGCAGTGGGGTGTTTTCATCCCGAAAACTGGCTGCGACCTTTTGGCCCGCCTCATGCTGCGCCGCCGCGCCCTGCGGCACTCAGGATGCTGAAAAAACGTGAGATCGCTCGGAAGTTTTTGCATACGAATGTATGCAAGTGCAGAAATTAAAGTCCGAATCGGCCCGGCTTGAGTTGACCCGGTGCAGTGACGAGAGTAATTCAGAGATAGCCAAACTACGGGGATCGCGCCTGTGGCCCTGCGGGGCCGCTGTTAACCCCGCGACAAAGGAGCCAAAGGTGAACGACCTTCTCGCGTCCTATCTGCCCATCCTCATTTTCCTCGCCATCATCTTGGTGCTTGGCCTGGTGCTCATGCTTTCGGCGATTGTCATCGCCGTGCGAAACCCCGATCCAGAGAAGAATTCGGCCTATGAATGCGGGTTCAACGCATTTGACGACGCGCGCATGAAATTCGATGTGCGCTTCTACCTGGTCGCGATCCTCTTCATCATATTCGATCTGGAAATCGCGTTCCTGTTCCCATGGGGCGTGGCCTTCTCGGAGATGTCGATGACGGCCTTCTGGTCGATGATGGTGTTCCTGGCTGTCTTGACCGTGGGCTTTGCCTATGAATGGAAGAAAGGGGCTCTGGAATGGGAGTGAGCACAACTGCCAACACCGCCGGTGCCGACCGCGAGGTTGCCACGCAGACCCTCAACCGCGAATTGCAGGACAAGGGGTTCTTGCTGACTTCGACCGAGGACATCATCAATTGGGCGCGCAACGGCTCGCTGCACTGGATGACTTTCGGCCTCGCCTGCTGCGCGGTCGAGATGATGCATACCTCGATGCCGCGCTATGACCTGGAGCGTTTCGGGACGGCCCCGCGCGCCAGCCCACGCCAGTCGGACCTGATGATCGTCGCTGGCACGCTGACCAACAAGATGGCGCCCGCGCTGCGCAAGGTCTATGACCAGATGCCAGAGCCGCGCTACGTGATCTCGATGGGCTCCTGCGCCAACGGCGGCGGCTATTATCACTACAGCTATTCGGTGGTGCGCGGCTGTGACCGAATCGTGCCGGTAGATATCTACGTTCCCGGCTGCCCGCCCACGGCCGAGGCGCTGCTTTACGGCATCCTGCAATTGCAGCGCAAGATTCGTCGCACTGGCACGCTGGTCAGGTAAGGGGAGCGGAGCATGTCCGAAGCACTCGAGGAACTCCTTGGCCATCTTGAATTGCGTATGGGTGAGGCACTGACCAACTCGCAGATCACGCATGGCGAACTGACCGTCACCACCACGCTGTCGCATCTGACCAAACTGGTGCGACACCTGAAAGCCAGTGACCACGCGCGGTTTTCCACGCTTGTGGATATCACGGCTGTGGACTGGCCGGGGCGGCGCAAGCGCTTCGAGGTGGTCTATCACTTCCTGTCGATGTATCTCAATCAGCGTATCCGGGTGAAACTGCCGGTGGGCGAGGATGATATCGTGCCATCGATTGCCGAGATCCACCTCTCGGCCAACTGGTTCGAGCGCGAAGTGTTCGACATGTTCGGCATCCTGTTCTCGGGCCATCCCGATCTGCGGCGAATCCTGACCGATTACGGCTTTCGCGGCCACCCGCTCCGCAAGGATTTCCCGACCACAGGCTATACCGAAGTGCGCTATGACGAGGCGCTCAAGCGCGTGGTCTATGAGCCGGTCAATCTGGTGCAGGAATACCGCCAGTTCGATTTCATGTCGCCGTGGGAAGGCGCGCAATATGTGCTGCCTGGTGACGAGAAGCCGAAGGAGGCTACCAAATGATGGACGGCACCAAAGGATTCGACGACGCCCAGACGGGCGAGCAGCGCATCCGCAATTTCAACATCAATTTCGGCCCGCAACACCCTGCCGCGCATGGTGTGTTGCGGTTGGTGCTGGAGCTTGACGGCGAGATTGTAGAGCGCTGTGACCCGCACATTGGCCTCTTGCATCGCGGCACCGAGAAGTTGATGGAGAGCCGCACCTATCTGCAGAACCTGCCTTATTTCGACCGGCTCGATTACGTGGCTCCAATGAATCAGGAACATGCGTGGTGTCTGGCCATCGAAAAGCTGACCGGGGTCGAAATACCGCGACGCGCCTCGCTGATCCGGGTGCTGTATTCCGAGATTGGCCGCGTGCTGAACCACCTGCTGAATGTGACCACGCAGGCCATGGACGTGGGCGCGCTGACCCCGCCGCTCTGGGGGTTCGAGGAGCGCGAAAAGCTGATGATCTTCTACGAGCGCGCTTGCGGGGCGCGGCTCCATGCGGCTTATTTCCGGCCCGGAGGTGTGCATCAGGACCTGCCGCCCGATCTGATCGACGATATCGAGCAATGGGCGCATGAATTCCCGAAAGTGCTCGACGATATCGACGGGCTGCTGACCGAGAACCGCATCTTCAAGCAGCGTAACGCCGATATCGGTATCGTTTCCGAGCAGGAAATACTCGACTGGGGGTATTCGGGCGTGATGGTGCGCGGCTCGGGGTTAGCCTGGGATCTGCGCCGCGCGCAGCCCTATGAATGCTATGATGAGTTCGACTTCAAGATCCCGGTGGGCAAGAACGGTGATTGCTATGACCGCTATCTCTGCCGCATGGCCGAGATGCGTGAGAGTGTGAAGATCATCCTGCAAGCCGTTGAAAAACTTCGTGCGCCCGAAGGGCAGGGCGATGTGCTGGCGCGCGGCAAGATCACCCCGCCCGACCGAGCCGAGATGAAGACCTCGATGGAAGCGCTGATCCATCATTTCAAGCTCTACACCGAGGGTTTCCATGTCCCCGAGGGCGAGGTCTATGCCGCTGTCGAAGCGCCCAAAGGCGAGTTCGGGGTCTATCTGGTCGCGGATGGAACCAACCGGCCTTACCGCGCGAAACTCCGCGCGCCCGGCTTCCTGCATCTGCAAAGCATGGACCATGTCGCCAAGGGGCACCAACTAGCCGATGTAGCCGCCATAATCGGTACCATGGATGTCGTGTTCGGAGAGATTGATCGCTAATGCTGCGCCGCCTGCACCCGGAACAACCCGAAAGCTTCGCCTTCACCCCGGCCAATCAGGCCTGGGCGGAAGCGCAGATCACCAAATACCCCGAAGGCCGTCAGGCCAGCGCGATCATTCCGCTTTTGTGGCGCGCGCAGGAGCAGGAAGGTTGGCTCTCCCGCGCAGCCATCGAGCATGTCGCGGGCATGCTGGACATGGCCTATATCCGGGCGCTGGAAGTGGCGACATTCTACTTCATGTTCCAGTTGCAACCGGTTGGTTCAGTTGCCCATATCCAGATTTGCGGCACTACGACCTGCATGATCTGCGGGTCCGAGGACCTGGTATCGGTCTGCAAGGAGAAAATTGCCAAGCGACCGCATCAACTCTCCGCCGATGGCAAGTTTTCATGGGAAGAGGTCGAATGTCTGGGGGCCTGCGCCAACGCACCGATGGCTCAGATCGGCAAGGACTATTACGAAGACCTGACTGCCGAGACCTTCGCGAAGCTGCTCGATGATCTCGCTGCGGGCAAGGTCCCGGCACCAGGGCCACAGAATGGCCGCTTTGCCTCGGAGCCGCTGGGTGGGCTGACGACGCTGAAGGATTACACCGGCGAGGCGCAGAATGGCTCTGTCGCGCTGGCGATGGCTTTAGGCGACACCATCAAGCGCATCGACGGGACCGAAGTGCCGCTGGTCACGGCCTGGCAGGGGCTCGAGGATATCAAGCCGATCGACAGCGCCACGATCAAAGCGCATGAGCCGAAACCGGCGATGGTCACCCCGGTCGATGATACGGGCGTCAGCAAACAGGAGGCCTGCGACAAGAACCTCGCCAAGCCCGAACCCGTCGCCAAGGGGGCGGAGATTGACGAGAGCATCGGAACGCGCCCTGAAATGTTGAAAAAGGCGAAAGGCAAGCCCGATGATCTGAAGAAGATCAAGGGTGTGGGCAAGAAACTTGAAAAGCAGCTCAACGAGTTGGGCGTATTTCATTTCTGGCAGATCGCGAACTGGGGGACCGAGGAAATCGCTTGGGTTGACGAAAACCTCGTGGGCTTCAGGGGCCGCGTCAGCCGCGATGATTGGGTGACGCAGGCCAAGATCCTCTCCGAGGGCGGCGAGACCGAGTTTTCGAAACGTCAATGACAGGATGCATGCGCATGAGCAAACCCACCGACCACGACATGGCCCTTGCACGGCAGGCCCGACAGGCCGCGCTGGTCATGGCGGTGGCAATCGTGTGCTGGGTCGTGCTGGGTTGGGTCGGGCGCGACTATGGCTGGGACCCGCGCTATGCGTTCCTGATCGACTTCGCAGCGCTGGCGGCCTTCGCCTGGGCGCTGATCGTGACATTCCGCGTCTGGCGGCAAGGCAAGTCCGGCAAGTGACCGGCAGCAAGGGGTAAGACATGCTGAAGGATCAGGATCGCATCTTCACCAATCTTTACGGGATGCATGACCGCTCGCTCAGGGGTGCAATGGCGCGTGGCCATTGGGACGGCACGAAGGCGATCCTGGAGAAGGGCCGCGACTGGATCATCGACGAGATGAAGAAATCCGGGCTGCGCGGGCGCGGCGGAGCGGGCTTCCCCACAGGGCTGAAATGGTCCTTCATGCCGAAAGAGAGCGACGGACGCCCCGCCTATCTGGTGGTCAATGCGGACGAATCCGAGCCCGGCACCTGCAAGGACCGCGAGATCATGCGCCATGATCCGCATACGCTGATCGAGGGCTGTCTGATTGCGTCCTTCGCGATGAACGCGCATGCCTGCTATATTTACATCCGCGGTGAGTATATCCGCGAGAAGGAAGCGTTGCAGAACGCGATTGATGAGGCCTATGAGGCGGGGCTTGTGGGCAAGAATGCCTGCGGGTCGGGCTGGGATTTCGACCTTTATCTGCATCATGGGGCGGGCGCCTATATCTGCGGTGAAGAGACGGCATTGCTGGAAAGCCTCGAGGGCAAGAAGGGCATGCCGCGCATGAAGCCGCCGTTTCCGGCGGGGGCAGGGCTGTATGGTTGTCCGACGACTGTGAACAACGTCGAATCCATCGCAGTTGTGCCCACCATTCTGCGCCGGGGTGGCGCTTGGTTCGCCGGGTTCGGGCGTCCCAACAACGCGGGTACCAAAATCTTTGCCATCTCAGGCCATGTGAACAAACCCTGCGTGGTCGAAGAGGCCATGTCGATCAGTTTTGAGGAGCTGATCGAGACACATTGCGGTGGCATTCGCGGTGGCTGGGAGAATCTGCTGGCGGTGATCCCGGGCGGCTCTTCGGTTCCTTGCGTGCGCGGTGAGAGCATGCGCAGTGCGATCATGGATTTCGACTATCTGCGCACTGACCTGCAATCGGGCCTTGGCACGGCGGCGGTGATCGTGATGGACAAGTCCACTGATATCATCAAGGCGATCTGGCGGCTCTCGGCCTTCTACAAGCATGAGAGCTGCGGGCAATGCACGCCCTGCCGCGAGGGCACGGGCTGGATGATGCGCGTCATGGACCGTCTTGTGCGCGGCGAGGCCGAGCTTGAGGAAATCGACATGCTCTGGGATGTGTCCAAGCAGGTCGAGGGGCATACGATCTGCGCTCTTGGCGATGCGGCGGCCTGGCCGATCCAGGGGCTGATCCGCAATTTCCGGGGCGAGATCGAGGACCGGATCAAGGCTCAGAAGGCTGGGCGCGTGTCGCAAGTGGCAGCGGAGTAAGCCGATGACAGAAGCCCGCCATCTCGCGCAGTTGAACATTGGGCGCCTCACGGCTCAGCCCGATGATCCGCGCGTGGCGGAGTTCATGGCGGCGCTTGACCGGGTGAACAGCATCGGCAAGCGTTCGCCTGGTTTCGTCTGGATGATGGAGGGCTCGGGTGAGCCGGGCCGGGGGAACACGGAGAATTTCATTGCAGGCGATTGCCAGCTTGTGTCCAACCTCACAGTCTGGACCGATGTCGCGTCGCTTGAGCAGTTCGTCTGGAACACAGTGCACCGGCAATTCTATGCCCGTCGGGCCGAGTGGTTCGAGGTGATGGACGAGCAACATTTCGTCATGTGGTGGGTGCCTGAGGGGCATCGCCCGACACTGGAGGAAGCGCTGGCCCGGTTGGAGTATCTGCGCGCACATGGTCCGTCTGAGCACGCCTTTGGTTGGGACTGGCTGGCCGAGGCGCAATTGTGGAGGCAGCGCGGATGCGCTGTCGCAGCGGAGTAAGCGTTATGAAACAGTCCATCCTGGCCATGGCGGTCGCAGCGATCCTGACTGGCGGGGCAAGTGCCGCCACCACGCAGGCCGAAGTCAACGAGGCGCTGCGGGGCAGTCCCGACATCTATAACGGCCTGTTTACAGCCGCCTTGATCTACCACGTTTCGCGGACCTGCCCGGATATTCGTGGCCCGAACAGGCTAACGCGGACCACTTACCTGTTGTCGCTCTATAACCGGGCGCGGAGTATGGGGTTCAGCCGTTCGCAGATTGAGGCCTTTGTCGAGGATGATGTCGAAAAGGCGCGGATGCAAGAGCTTGTGGATCAGCATTTGCAGCGCGACGGGGTGGCTGACCCCTATAGTGAGGCCGATATCTGTGCCTTTGCCCGCGCTCAGATGGCCGAAGGCACGGCGATCGGTCGCCAATTGAGGGAAAGGTAAGCAATGTCGGAATTGCGCAAGATCATCATCGACGGCAACGAGGTCGAAGTTCCGCCCGAGATGACGCTCATTCAGGCCTGCGAGGAAGTGGGGATCGAGATCCCGCGCTTCTGCTATCATGAGCGGCTGTCGATTGCGGGCAATTGTCGGATGTGTCTGGTCGAGGTCGTGGGCGGCCCGCCCAAGCCGGCCGCAAGCTGCGCCATGCAGGTGCGCGACCTGCGCCCCGGCCCCGAGGGCCAGCCGCCGGTGGTCAAGACGAACTCGCCCATGGTGAAAAAGGCGCGCGAGGGGGTGATGGAGTTCCTGCTCATCAATCACCCGCTCGATTGCCCGATCTGCGATCAGGGCGGCGAGTGTGATCTGCAGGATCAGGCGATGGCTTACGGCGTCGATTTCTCGCGCTTTCGCGAACCCAAGCGCGCGGTCGAGGATCTGCAGCTCGGCCCGCTGGTCGAGACGCATATGACGCGCTGCATCTCCTGCACGCGCTGCGTGCGCTTCACGACCGAAGTGGCCGGCGTGCAGGTGATGGGCCAGACCGGGCGCGGCGAGGATGCCGAGATCACCACCTATCTGGGCGCGCTGATCGAGTCCGAGATGGTGGGCAATATCGTGGATCTCTGCCCTGTGGGCGCGCTGGTGTCCAAGCCCTACAGTTTCACTGCGCGGCCGTGGGAGCTGACCAAGACCGAAACCATCGACGTGATGGATGCGCTCGGCTCCAACATCCGCGTCGACACCAAGGGGCGCGAGGTCATGCGCATCCTGCCGCGCAACCATGACGGTGTGAACGAGGAGTGGCTCTCGGACAAGTCGCGCTATGTCTGGGACGGGCTGAAGCGGCAGCGGCTGGACCGGCCCTATATCCGTCGCGACGGCAAGCTGAAACCCGCGACATGGCCCGAGGCGCTCTCGGCGGCCGCATCCGCCATGACGGGGAAGAAAGTTGCCGGGCTGGTCGGTGATCTTGTCTCGGTCGAGGCGGCTTACGCGCTCAAGCTCCTGATCGAAGGGCAGGGCGGCACGGTCGAGTGCCGCACCGATGGCGCGCATTTGCCGAGCGGTAACCGTTCGGGCTATGTCGGCACCGCGCTGGTCGAGGATATAGACCATGCGCAGAAGGTGCTGCTGATCGGCACCAACCCGCGGATCGAGGCGCCGGTGCTGAACGCGCGCATCCGCAAGGCGTGGCTCAATGGCGCCGATGTGGGGCTGGTGGGTGAGGCGGCGGACCTGACCTATGAGTATGAGCATTTCGGCACCGACCGCGCTGCGCTCGAGAAGCTGGCGGGGCAGGATATGAGCGATCTCGCTGAAAAGGAATGCGTGGTGATCGTGGGCCAAGGCGCTTTGCGTGAGGCCGATGGCGCAGCCGTGCTGGCCACGGTGCAGGCGATTACCGAGAAATCCGGCGCGAAACTTCTGGTGCTGCATACGGCTGCGAGCCGCGTGGGCGCGATGGATATTGGCTGCACGACCGAGGGCGGGATCAAGGCCGCGATCGAAGGGGCCGGGGTGATCTACAACCTTGGCGCGGATGAGATCGACATCGCCGAGGGAGCGTTCGTCATCTATCAGGGCAGCCATGGCGACCGGGGTGCGCATCGGGCCGATATCATCCTGCCGGGTTCGGCCTATACCGAAGAGCCGGGTATCTTCGTCAATACCGAAGGGCGCCCGCAGCTTGCGCTGCGTGCGGGCTTCGCCCCCGGCGAGGCGAAAGAGAACTGGTCGATCCTGCGCGCGCTATCGGGCGAGATGGGCGCCAAACTGCCCTTCGACTCGCTGCCTGCGTTGCGCAACCATCTGACTGACGCGGTGCCCCATCTGGGTGAGATCGACCTCGTGCCGGAGAACACCTGGGAGCAGCTGGAAGCCGCGCCGCTGGGTAAGGGGCCATTTCGCAATGCGATCAGTGATCACTATCTGACCAACCCGATCGCGCGCGCGTCCAGCCTGATGGCAGAGTTGTCGGCCATGGCCAAGGCGCGACGCGAGACGCCCATGGCTGCCGAGTGAGGATGCGATGGCTGCTTTCGCCCCTCGCGCTGATATGTGGAGCCAGCCTGGTGCTGGCAGCCTGCGCGCGCGACGAAGAGCGGCCCCCGCGCCCGATCGAGCCACCGCGCGACGCCCAATATCTGGGTGTGGAGACACGGCTGCTCGACGACTCGCTGGTGAGCTTCCAAGTGCGGATGCGGGGCGCGCGCGGGCGCGAGGATGTCGTCGCCTATGCGCGTTGTGCCGCCGCGCAATATGCGCTAATCCGCGGCTACAGTTTCGCTCAGCATGTGCGCACCAATGTGGAACGACGCGGCGATATCTGGGAGGGGGATGGCGGCTTCGTCATCTCACCGGATCTGCCGCTGGGGCTGCGCAACATGGATGCCGAGGTGATCGTGGATGACTGCAAAGAACAGGGCATCCCGACTGTATGAAGATTTGAGGGACACATGAACGCCTTTCTGGACACTGGCCTTGGGATCACCGTGCTGATTGCGGCGCAATCGCTGCTGGTGGTGGCTTTCGTGATGATCAGCCTCGTGTTTCTGGTCTATGCCGACCGCAAGGTCTGGGCAGCCGTCCAGATGCGGCGCGGGCCGAATGTGGTCGGGCCCTGGGGGCTGTTGCAGACCTTTGCCGACGCGCTGAAATTCGTCGTCAAGGAGGTCGTGATCCCGGCGGGCGTGGACCGCCCTGTCTATTTCCTGGCACCGCTTTTATCCTTCGTGCTGGCGATGCTCGCCTGGGCGGTGATCCCGTTCAACGATGGCTGGGTGCTGGCCGATATCAACGTCGCGATCCTCTTCGTCTTCGCCATCACCTCGCTGGAGGTCTATGGCGTGATCATGGGCGGCTGGGCGTCGAATTCGAAATACGCCTTTCTCGGCTCGCTGCGCTCGGCCGCGCAGATGATCTCCTACGAGGTGTCGCTGGGCCTGATCATCATCGGGGTGATCATTTCCACTGGCTCGATGAATTTCGGCAATATCGTCGCCGCGCAGGACACGGGCTGGGGCGCGCTGGGCTGGTACTGGCTGCCGCATCTGCCAATGGTGGTGCTGTTCTTCATCAGTTGCCTTGCCGAGACCAACCGCCCGCCCTTTGATCTGCCCGAGGCCGAGTCGGAACTGGTTGCGGGTTTCATGGTCGAATATGGCTCGACGCCCTATCTGCTGTTCATGGCCGGCGAATATATCGCCATCTTCCTGATGTGCGCGCTGATCTCGTTGCTTTTCTTCGGTGGCTGGCTGTCGCCCATTCCGGGACTGCCCGACGGGTTCCACTGGATGTTCCTGAAGATGGCCTTCTTCTTCTTCCTCTTCGCCATGGTAAAGGCCATCGTGCCGCGCTACCGCTATGACCAGTTGATGCGGATCGGCTGGAAAGTCTTCCTGCCACTGTCGCTCGCCTGGGTGGTGATCGTCGCGTTCCTTGCCAAGTTCGAGGTGTTGGGCGGCTTCTGGGCGCGCTGGGCCGTGGGGGCGTGAGATGAGCGAGAATATCGACAACATGATGCTGGAGCAGTTGCGCTTGATCCGCGAGGATCTGAACGGATTGCGCGACGGCATGCAGTCGTTGGAAACGCGCATGGATGCACGGTTTGACGATATCGAAACCGAATTGCAGGGCCACCGTATGATGATCTTCGGCCTGAGTTCGGTGATCGGTCAGATCGACAAGCGCGTTGAGCACCTCGAAACAAAGATCGGAGGGTAAGTCATGGGTTTTGACTGGAACCGCGCCGTAAAATACGCGCTGATGACCGATTTCATCAAAGGGTTCGGGCTGGGCTTTCGCTATTTCGTCTCGCCCAAGCCGACCTTGAACTACCCGCATGAAAAGGGCCCGCTCTCGCCACGCTTCCGGGGCGAACATGCGCTGCGCCGCTACCCCAATGGCGAGGAACGTTGCATCGCCTGTAAACTCTGCGAGGCGATCTGCCCGGCGCAGGCGATTACCATCGACGCCGAGCCGCGCGATGACGGAAGCCGCAGGACCACGCGCTACGATATCGACATGACCAAATGCATCTATTGCGGCTTCTGTCAGGAGGCCTGCCCTGTGGATGCGATAGTCGAGGGGCCGAATTTCGAATTCGCGACCGAGACGCGCGAAGAGCTGTTCTACGACAAGGAGAAGCTGCTGGAGAATGGCGAGCGCTGGGAAGCCGAGATTGCGCGCAATCTGGAAATCGACGCGCCCTACCGTTAAAGCGGCGCGTAACACATAACAAAGGACCCGAAGGACATGGGGATTGCCGACATCACATTCTACGCTTTTGCAGTCACGCTGCTGGGCGCAGGGTTGCTGGTCACTGTTTCACGTAGCCCGGTGCATTCGGTGCTCTGGCTGATCCTCACCTTCATTTCAGCGGCCGGCATGTTCGTGCTGCTGGGGGCCGAGTTCATCGCTATGCTGTTGATCATCGTCTATGTCGGTGCGGTCGCGGTGCTGTTCCTCTTTGTGGTGATGATGCTCGATATCGATTTCGCCAAGCTCAAGGGCGAGATGGCACGATATTTTCCGATCGCAAGCGTCATCGGGCTTGTTCTGCTGATGCAGATGGCGCTTCTTTTCGGCTCTTGGCAGGAGGCCGAGGCCGCGCGCGAGCTGCGCCAGGCGCCAACGCCTGAACTGGCCGAGATGCACAACACCAAGGCGCTGGGCATGATCATTTATGACCAGTATTTCCTGCTGTTTCAGGTCGCTGGCCTGATCCTGCTGGTCGCCATGATCGGCGCCATCGTGCTGACGTTGCGCCACCGCAAGGATGTGAAGCGTCAGGATGTGGTCGCGCAGATGCACCGTGACCCGGCTAAGGCTATGGAATTGAAAGACGTGAAACCGGGGCAGGGGCTGGGCTGAGCCCTCTGCTGCGGCACCAAGGCGGGCGCAAGACTTCCGCCAGAAATGGAACGAGGGAACCGGAATGGTTGGACTGGAACATTACCTGACAGTGGCGGCTGCCCTGTTCGTGATCGGCATTTTCGGGATATTCCTGAACCGCAAGAATATCATCATTATCCTGATGTCGATCGAGTTGATCCTCTTGTCGGTCAATATCAACCTCGTGGCATTTTCCAGCTTCCTGAATGATCTGGTCGGGCAGGTGTTCACCATGTTCATCCTGACCGTAGCTGCCGCCGAAGCCGCGATCGGGCTGGCCATTCTGGTCTGTTTCTTCCGCAACCGGGGCACCATTGATGTCGAAGACGTCAATGTGATGAAAGGCTGAGGCGATGGCGGTAACTGTACTTCTGGCCCCTCTGCTGGGCGCGATCATCGCAGGGCTGTTCTGGCGCGTGATCGGTGAGAAACCGGCGCAGATCGTGGCAACGGCGCTCTTGTTCCTCTCGGCCTTCCTGTCGTGGGTGATTTTCCTGACGCATGACGGCTCGGTGCAACAGATCACGCTGATGCGCTGGATTGACAGCGGCACGCTGGTCGGCGACTGGGCGATCCGGCTCGACCGGCTGACGGCGGTGATGCTGATCGTGATCACCACTGTCTCGGCGCTCGTGCACCTCTATTCCTTCGGCTACATGGCGCATGACGACAACTTCCGCGAAGGCGAGAGCTACCGCCCACGCTTCTTCGCTTATCTCTCGCTCTTCACATTCGCCATGCTGATGCTGGTGACCGCCGACAACCTCGTGCAGCTCTTTTTCGGCTGGGAGGGCGTGGGTCTCGCCTCGTATCTGCTGATCGGCTTCTATTTCCGCAAGCAATCGGCGGGGGCGGCGGCGATGAAGGCCTTTATCGTCAACCGCGTTGGCGATATGGGGCTGATCCTCGCGCTGATGGTGATCTATTTCCTGGTCGACTCGATCCAGTATGACGATCTCTTTGCCGCCGTGCCAACGCTGGCAGAGACCACCGTAACCTTCCTGTGGACCGACTGGAACGCCGCCAACCTGATCGCCTTCCTGCTGTTCGTGGGCGCGATGGGCAAATCGGCGCAGCTGTTCCTGCACACTTGGCTGCCCGATGCGATGGAAGGCCCCACCCCCGTCTCGGCGCTGATCCACGCGGCCACGATGGTCACGGCGGGCGTTTTCCTTGTCGCGCGCATGTCGCCGCTGATGGAATACACGCCCGACGTGATGGCCTTTGTCGTCTTCATCGGCGCCATGACCGCGTTTTTCGCTGCGACCGTGGGTCTGGTGCAAAATGACATCAAGCGCGTTATCGCCTACTCAACCTGCTCGCAGCTTGGTTTCATGTTCGTGGCCGCCGGTGTGGGTGTCTATTCGGTCGCCATGTTCCATCTGCTGACGCATGCCTTCTTCAAGGCGATGCTCTTCCTCGGCGCGGGCTCGGTGATCCACGGCATGCACCATGAACAGGACATGCGCAATTATGGCGGGCTGAAGGACAAGCTCCCCTACACTTTCTGGGCCATGCTGATCGGCACGCTGGCGATTACCGGCGTGGGCATCCCGCTGACGATGATTGGCTTTGCCGGGTTTGTCTCCAAGGATGCCATTATCGAGTCAGTCTTTGCATCGGGCACGACCTATGCCTTCTGGATCCTCGTGATCGCGGCGCTGATGACCAGCTTCTACAGCTGGCGGCTGATGTTCCTGACCTTCTGGGGTGAGGCGCGCGGCGACAAGCACACACATGGGCACGCGCATGAAAGCCCGCAGACCATGCTGATCCCGCTGGCAGTGCTGGCAGTGGGCTCGGTGCTGGCGGGGATGGTGTGGTATGGCCCGTTCTTTGGCTCCACTGAACAGGTCGCCGAATGGTTCGGCCCCGCGATCTACATGGCCGAGGGCAACAACCTGATTACCGAGGCGCATTACGTGCCCGCATGGGTCGCGGTCTCACCCTTTGTCGCCATGCTGATCGGGCTGGGGTTGGCCTATCAATTTTATATCCGCGACACATCGCTGCCGAGGCGGCTGGCCGAGACCTTCCCGGGCGCTTATCAGTTCCTGCTCAACAAGTGGTATTTCGACGAGATCTTCGATTTTCTCTTCGTGCGTCCGACCATGTTTGTCGGTCGCTTCCTGTGGAAAAAGGGTGACGGGGCCACGATTGACGGCGGCATCAACGGGCTGGCGATGGGGGTCATTCCCTTCTTCACCCGCCTCGCCGGTCGGGCGCAGTCCGGGTATGTCTTCCACTATGCCTTTGCCATGGTTCTGGGGATCGTCGTGATTGTCACCTTTGTCACGCTGGCAGGGGGGTCCAACTGATGCTGAACCTTCTGTCCATCATCACCTTTACCCCGGCCATCGCAGCGGCGATCCTCGCGATCTTCCTGCGCGGCGAGGATGAGGCCGCGCAGAATAACGCCAAATGGGTAGCGCTGGTCGCGACATTGGCGACCTTTGCGGCCTCGCTGATCCTGCTGATCGGGTTTGACCCGCAGGACACGGGCTTCCAGTTTGTAGAAGAGCATGACTGGATCATGGGCTTCACCTACAAGATGGGGGTGGATGGCATCTCGATCCTGTTCGTGATGCTGACCACCGCGCTGATGCCCATCACTATCGGGGCCTGCTGGAATGTCACCCATCGGGTGAAGGAATACATGATCGCCTTTCTGGTGCTGGAAACGCTGATGATCGGCGTGTTCACGGCGCTCGATCTGGTGCTGTTCTACCTGTTCTTCGAGGCAGGCCTGATCCCGATGTTCCTGATCATCGGCATCTGGGGCGGCAAGGAGCGCATCTACGCCGCGTTCAAGTTCTTCCTCTACACCTTCCTCGGCTCGGTGCTGATGCTGGTGGCGATGATCGCGATGTATGTGGATGCCGGCACGACCGATATCCCGACGCTGCTCACGCACCAGTTCAGCACGGAAACGATCAGCCTTGCGGGCTGGCAGATCATCGGTGGCATGCAGTCGCTGCTTTTCCTCGCCTTCTTCGCGAGCTTCGCGGTCAAGATGCCGATGTGGCCCGTGCATACCTGGCTGCCCGATGCCCACGTTCAGGCGCCGACGGCGGGTTCGGTCATTCTGGCGGCGGTGCTGTTGAAGATGGGTGGCTATGGCTTCTTGCGCTTCTCGCTGCCGATGTTCCCGGTCGCCTCGGACATCTTCGCGCCACTGGTGCTGTGGCTCTCGGCGATTGCGATTGTCTACACAAGCCTTGTCGCGCTCATGCAGGACGACATGAAGAAGCTGATCGCCTATTCCTCGGTCGCGCATATGGGCTTCGTGACCATGGGCATCTTTGCCGCCAATCAGCAGGGGCTGGATGGCGCTATCTTCCAGATGATCAGCCACGGCTTCATCTCGGGCGCGCTCTTCCTGGCAGTCGGCGTGATCTATGACCGGATGCATACGCGCGAGATCGTGGCCTATGGCGGGCTCATCAACCGGATGCCGGTCTATGCGGCGGTGTTTCTGCTCTTCACCATGGCCAATGTCGGCCTGCCGGGCACATCGGGTTTCGTGGGTGAGTTCCTGACCTTCCTCGGCGTGTTTCAGGTCAACACATGGGTCGCCTTCTTCGCCGCGACAGGCGTGATCCTCTCGGCGGCCTATGCGCTGTGGCTGTTCCGTCGCGTGGTGATGGGCGATCTGATCAAGGCGTCGCTCAAGTCGATCACCGATATGGACCGGCGGGAAAAGACCCTGATGGCGCCGCTGGTGGTGATGACGCTGCTGCTCGGTGTCTATCCCGCACTTGTCACCGATATCATCGGCCCTTCGGTCACCGCATTGGTCGATGGGCACGCCCTGGCGTTGCAGGCCCATGAGGCCGCGTCCCAGATGGCACAGAACTGAAAGGTCCCGAGATGATCGCTGCAGATCTCTACACGGCGCTTCCCGAGATTGTCCTCGCGCTCTTTGCCATGGCCGCGCTGATGGTCGGTGTCTATGGCGGCAAGGACAAGCTGGCCGAACCGATCCTCTGGGGCACGGCGGCGCTGATGGTGATGCTCGCGCTGTTCGTGGGCTCCAAGGGTCTCGAGACGCGGGACGCCTTCAACGGCATGTATCTCTCGGATGCATTTTCGCATTTCTCCAAGATGGTGATCTTGCTCTCGGCGGCGGTGGTAATGGTCATGGGCCAGAGCTACATGGTCGCGCGGGGGCTGTTGCGGTTCGAATATCCGATCCTGATCGCGCTGTCGGTCGTGGGCATGATGCTCATGGTCTCCTCGGGCGACCTGATCGCGCTCTATATGGGGCTCGAGCTGCAGTCGCTGGCGCTTTATGTCGTCGCCACCATGAATCGCGACTCGCTGCGTTCCACCGAGGCCGGGCTGAAATACTTCATCCTGGGCGCGCTGGCCTCGGGCCTGCTGCTTTATGGTGCCTCGCTGACCTATGGCTATGCGGGCACGACGCTGTTTGCGGGCATCATCTCGACCATCTCGGAAGACGGCATGTCGATCGGTCTCTTGATGGGTCTGGCCTTCATGCTGGCGGGGCTGGCCTTCAAGGTCTCGGCCGTGCCGTTCCATATGTGGACGCCCGACGTCTATGAGGGCGCGCCGACCCCGGTGACGGCCTTCTTCTCCACCGCGCCCAAAGTGGCCGCGATGGCATTGATCGCGCGCGTGGTGCATGAGGCCTTTGGCGTGGTTCCGGGTGACTGGTCGCAGATCATCGCCTTCCTCGCGGTGGCTTCGATGTTCGTGGGCGCCATTGCCGCTATCGGTCAGCGCGACATCAAGCGGCTGATGGCCTATTCCTCGATTTCGCATATGGGTTTCGCGCTGGTGGGTCTCGCCGCTGGCACGGCACAGGGCGTGCAGGGGATGCTGGTCTATCTGGCGATCTATGTGACCATGAATATCGGTGTCTTTGCCTTCATCCTGACCATGTCGCGCGATGGCAAGGCGGTGACCGATATCGACAGCCTGCGCCAGTATTCCAACGCCGAGCCGCTACGTGCGCTTGCCCTTCTGGTGTTGATGTTCTCGCTTGCAGGCGTGCCGCCGTTGGTGGGTTTCTTCGGCAAGTTCTA
>REER01000027.1 GCA_007694945.1 Paracoccaceae bacterium
CCAGCCGGGCATAGAAGCGCAGCGCCTCATGGCTGTGGTGATAGGCGGCAAGGCGTAGCCATGTTGCGCGCCAGCGCGCGGCGCCGTCGCGCGCAACCCGCGCCAGCAGGCGGGCGCCTAGCCCCTGACCCCGCGCCGCGCTGCTCACCCAGAGGTCAGACACATAAACCCCCGCTGCCCCGCGCACGGTCGAGAAGAGGGGGCTGTAAAGCGCCGCGCCAAGGGTCTGCTCACCCTGCAACGCCAAGAAACCATTCGCAGCAGGCTGCGCGCCGAGCACCGCCTTCGCCAATGTGGCGCTGTCGGTGACGTATTCTTCGTCAATATCGGTACTCAGCGTGCGTAAAGCCGCTTCCAGTCGCGCAAGGTCATGCCTGTGCTGCACCGGACGAAAGGTTATTGCCGTCTCACGCATGGATCCGACCCGGTCCTTTCAATCCCAAAGTGGCGCGCACCTCATCCGGGGTCATGACCTCACGGCCCAGTCGCTCGACAATTTCTCGGATTTTTACCACCTGCTCGGCATTCGAGCGCGCAAGCTGGCCGCGGGCTATCGTCAGGCTGTCTTCCAGCCCGACGCGGACATGTCCGCCCATGGCCGCCGCCATGGTGATCAGCGGGATCTGGAACCGCCCGGCCGCCAGCACCGAAAACAGGTAATCCCCGCCGAAGAGTTTGTCGGCGATGTGCAGCATATGGGTCAGATTCTCGGGGTCCGGCCCCATGCCACCCAGCACGCCGAACACGAACTGGATTAAGAAGGGCGGCTTGATCAGCCCGCGATCCGCAAAATGGTGCAGCATGTAGAGATGGCTCAGGTCATAGCATTCAAACTCAAACCGCGCGCCGCGCTCCACGCCCAGACTGCTCAGGATACGCGCGATGTCGCGGGGCGTGTTCTTGAACACCAGATCATCGGTGTTCTCCAGAAACGGCTTTTCCCAGTCATGCAGCCAGTCGCGATCCTTGCCCAGCATGGGGTAAAGCGCGAAATTCATCGTGCCCATGTTCAGCGAGGCCATTTCCGGCGCAATCGCCAGTGGCGCGGCAAGGCGGTCATCCAGTGACATCACCGCGCTGCCACCTGTGGAGAGGTTCAGCACAGCATCCGTGTCACGCTCAAGTGCGGGCACGAACCCGTTGAAATGCTCTAGCGCCGCCGAGGGTTGCCCCGTCACCGGGTCACGCGCATGCAGATGCAGGATCGACGCGCCCGCCTGCGCCGCCTCCAGCCCCTGCCGCGCAATATCCGCGCCGGTGATCGGCAAATGCGGCGACATGCTGGGCGTGTGGATGGAGCCAGTCAGCGCGCAGGTGATGATGATGCCCGACATGCGCGCTCACACCATTTCCGCCAGCGCAAGATCATCGACCAGCCTGGTCAGCGCCGCGTCCAGTGTCTCGGTGATCTCATCCAGATGCGCCTCCGTCACGATCAGGGGCGGGCAGACCATGATATGGTCACCCTCCACCCCGTCACGGGTGCGGCGGGAATAGATGATCAGGCCCATGTCATAGGCGATATCGACCAGCCGCTGATGTGCGTTCAGATGCGCGGGCAGCGGGGCCTTGGTGTCGCGATCGGCCATGAGTTCAACGGCCATGAGCAGCCCCATACCGCGCACATCGCCGATGATCGGATGCCGCGCCTTCAACCCTTCGAGCCGCAAGCGCAGGGCATGCCCCATCGCTCCCGAATTCTGAACCAGCCCCAGCCGCGCAATCTCGTCAATCACTGCGCTGCCCGCTGCACAGGCCAGCGGATTGCCCGCATAGGTGAAACCGTGCAAGAAACCGCCACCCTCCAGCACCGCCTGCACAAGATCGTCCCGCGCCGCAATCGCGCCAAGCGGCACATATCCGGCCGCGAACCCCTTGGACAGCACCACGATATCCGGCGCGAGCCCCCAATGCTCCAGCGCCAGAAACCGGCCTGTGCGGCCCGCGCCGGTCATCACCTCGTCAAGGATCAGCATGACGCCATAGCGACGACAAATCTCCTGCACCTGCGCCATATATCCCACAGGGGGCACCAGGGCGCCGGTCGACGCGCCACCCACGGGCTCGACGATGAAAGCCAGCACTGAGTCCGGCCCTTGGACGAGGATCTCGGCCTCCAGCATGGCGGCATAATGCGCACCGGTGGCAGGGTCGGCGGGGTCCAACCCGTCGAGATAGGCGCGCGGGGCGGGAATCATGGGCATCGCGCGCATCATTGGCGCGAAAGGCTCGGTCAGCGGTGCATAGCCCGTGACTGCCAGCGCGCCCAGAGTGCAGCCGTGATAGCTGGGGCTGCGGCTGATGACCTTCCAACGCGTGCCCTCACCTACGGCCAGCGCATGCTGGCGGGCGAGCTTCATGGCAGATTCCACCGCCTCTGACCCGCCCGAGACGAAAAACACCTTGTTGATGCCCTCGGGGCAGAGCGCCGCCGTCCTGGCGGCCAGCGCCTCGGAGGCCTCAGTCTCGAAATGCAGCCTGTAGCCGAAGGTGGATTTCTCCATCTGGCGGCGCATGGCGTCGAGGACGCGCGGGTTGGAATGGCCGATATTGCACACCATCGCGCCGGATGAGCCATCCAGATAGCGCTTGCCATCCATGTCCCACATATACACCCCGCGCGCCTGATCGAGGACGGGGCGGCGCTGGCTCGTCTGGTAGAAAAGGTAGCTCATCTCAATCAACCGGGCAGGGCCGCGCAATCCTGCGGCCGGAGCGTCAGATGCACCTGCGCGCCGACCGGAAACGGGCGTTCGTCGATCATGTTGATTGCCTGCAGTTGCGTCTCACCAGAGCGGACGAAATAGCGCACCGACTGGCCCTGATAGTCCACGGTCTCCACGCTGGCCGGGGCGGAGAAGGCACCCCCCTCAGGCGGGCGGTCGCGCAGCAGCAGTTTCTCGGCCCGGACCACCAGCTTGGCCGACCCTTCACCTGCAAGATGCGGCGCCTTGGCGGCGGGGACGATGACCTTGCCGAAAACAGGCACTTCCAGTTCCGCACCATCCGGCCCGCGCGACAGGCAGCGCCCGTCCAGAATGTTCGAGGCGCCGAGAAACTTGGCCACGAATTCGCTGGCTGGCGTGTTATAGACCTCTTCGGGGGCGCCGACCTGTTCCACCCGACCATCCGACATGACCACGATCTGGTCGGACAGCGCCAGCGCCTCGGACTGGTCATGGGTCACGAACACGGTCGTCACCCCGATACGCGCCTGAATGCGTTTCAACTCCACGCGCATGTCCTCGCGCAGATTGGCGTCGAGCGCCGAGAGCGGTTCATCCAGCAGGAGCACATCCGGCTCGATCACGATGGCGCGGGCCAGCGCGATGCGCTGTTGCTGGCCGCCCGACAGCGCCTTGGGATAGCGGGCGGCGACCTGCGGCAGTTGCACCAGTTCCAGCGCCTCTTCGACCCGACGGGCGATATCGGCCTTGGCCACGTTGCGATAACGCAGCCCGAAAGCCACATTCTCGGCCACGGTCTTGTGCGGAAACAGCGCATAATTCTGAAACACCAGCCCCAGATTGCGCTTGTGAATGGGCACATCATTGACACGCTTGCCGCCGATGACAATCTCGCCCTCGCTCGGGTCCAGCAGCCCCGCGATCATGCGCAATGTCGTCGTCTTGCCGCAGCCCGATGGCCCCAAGAGCGTGGTGAAGCTGCCCTCTGGTATCTGCATCGAAGTCTGCTCGACCGCCGTGAACGTGCCAAAGCGCTTGACGATGTTGTTCAGATTGACTGCGCCCATGATACGCCCTTCCCTGCACGACGGCAGCCGGCATGATCCCGGCCTACCGCTTCATCTTGCCCGAAATACTCCGGGGGGGGGTCGCCAAGTGCTGCGCCACTGGTCCGAGCAACACTTGGCGACGTGGGCTGGCCCCCCTGCCTTTGCTCTAGAAACCGCGCTGCACGCGGGCGAAGGTTTCCGACCACTCGGCCTCATTGCCGTTCCAGTAAACCGGGTCGGCAAAGGTCAGCGATTCCAGCGTGCCGGTCGGGTCAAAGGCGGGCAGGGTGGGGATCTTCTCGCCCAGATCGACCTTGGTGCCGTCCAGCGCGGGCGGGTAATTCTGCCCCTCGGCCACCGCGATCGAGGTTTCAGGCGCCAGCATGAAGTTCAGCAACTCCTCGCACGCTTCGACCGGCGAGCCCTTGAGCACGAACAGACATTCCTGCCAGCCAAAGCTGTTGGGCGCGTCATAATAGCCGATATCATGGCCCTGTTCCTGCAGTGCCGCGATCCGGCCCGACCAGCCTTCGGTCACATAGATTTCTTCTTCGGCCAGCAGGCTCATCAGTTCCGCGCCCGATCCCCAGTATTTCAGCGCAAGGTCACGGTGTGCGCGGATCGCATCCCATGCGGCGTCCATGTCCTGAATGTCATTGGGGCTTTGCCCGGTCTGCAGTGCCGCATACCAAAGCCGCGTGCGCCAGTCGCTCCAGCCGCCGATCTTGCCCTTATAGGCTTCATCGATCAGGATCGACGCGCCTTTCTCGCGGATTTCCTCATCCGAGATATAGGCCCGGTTATAGGCCAGCCCCGTGGTGCCGTAGTTATAGGGCACAGCCGACAGATGGTCGGGCGTGATGCTGCGGAACGCGTTGGTCAGCGCATCCATGACCAGTTCCATATTGGGGATATTGGCCAGATTCAGTTCCACATCCAACCCGAAATTCACATAGCGAGCATAGTCGAACACGCCCGACAGATGGGCGATGTTATACTCGCCCTCGCGCGACGAGCGCACCTGCGCCAGATATTCGTCACCGCCTGCGAATGTGCCATCGACCACATTGATGCCGGTCGCGGCTGTGTAGGGGTCGAATGCGTGGCGGCGGAAGGCTTCGGATACCACCCCGCCCCAGCCATCGAAGCGCACCTGGGTCACATCCTGCGCGAAGGCCATCTTGGCAAAGGGGGTCTGCACACCGTAGGCGACACCGGCCGCGCCGATCAGGCCCAGAAAGCTGCGCCGGTCCAGATCGCCATTGCGGTAGCGTTCCAGCAGGCGCTCATAGCGTTTGGTATTGTCCATTTCTCTCTCCTTGTCAGGGTTGGGGTTGGCGCGGTTCTTACATGCCGCGTTTCATGGCTAATTGTCTGGCAATCGCGGCCCCCAGCAGGGGCAGGCCCACAGTGATGACGATCATCACCGTGCCCAGCGCATTGATTTCCGGGCTGATCGAATTGCGCAGCATCGAGAAGATCTGCGTGGGCACGGTTTCCACCCCGCCGGGTTTCCAGAACAGAGTGCCGGTGATGTCGTCAAAGGATATGGTGAAGGCAAACAGCGCACCCGCAGCCACGGCAGGCATGAGAAGCGGCAGCGTGACCGAAAAGAAGGTCTGCACCGGCGAGGCCCCAAGGCTGAGCGCGGCCTCTTCCACATCGCGGCGGATCGACACCAGCCGCGCCTGCACCACCAGAATGACAAAGGGCAGGGTGAAAATCACATGCCCCGCCAGCAGAAGCGCGAAGCTCTTGCCGATGCCCAGCCAGTTCAGGAACAAGAGCAGCGCCACAGCCAGCACCACTTCGGGCACCAGAATCGGCGCGATCAGGACGGTGGTGATCAGGTTCTTGCCTGGGATCGCGTAGCGCACCAGCGCCAGACTGGCCAGCACGCCCAGGGTGGTGGAGATCAGCGCCGTCAGCAGGCCAAGGATCAACGAGGTGCGAAAGGCCCGCATCACCGCGTCGTTGTTCCACAGTGCCTCGAACCAGCGCAGGGAAACGCCGGTCATCGGGAAGCTGCCGAACTGGTTCTGGTTGAAGGACAGCAGCACTACCACGGCCACAGGCAGGAACATGAACAGATAGACGAGGATGGTATAGGCGCGGATCGCGGCCCAACCCATATTGCGCGATCCGGCCATCAGCCCAGCCCCTTCGTCAGTTGCGACATGCCCAGATAGCGGTTGTAGAGCGCCACCAGCGCGCCCAGCA
>REER01000026.1 GCA_007694945.1 Paracoccaceae bacterium
GCAGGTCGAGGGGCCCGGGCGCTCCGTCGAGCCGCAACAGCAGGGTCTTGGCATCAAGCCGCTCAAGAAGCGCATCGGTGCGGTCACGCACCACCACTGCACCATGGTCGATGATAGCGATTTCATCACACATTTCCTGCGCCTCTTCGAGGTAATGCGTGGTCAGGATGATGGTCATGCCCTGTTCGTTGAGCGCGCGCACATTGGCCCAGAGCATCTGGCGCAGTTCGATATCGACGCCCGCAGTGGGCTCGTCGAGCACCAGCACTTGCGGGCCGTGCACCAGCGCCTTGCCCAGCAGGAGCCGCCGCCGCATCCCGCCCGAGAGCGTGCGGGCATAGGCCTCGGCCTTGTCGGCGAGCCCGATCAGATCAAGGATTTCATCGGTGCGCCGCTGTGCTTTGGGCACGCCATAGAGCCCCGCCTGCACTTCGAGCGCGCCGCGCGGGGTGAAGAATGGGTCGATGTTGAGTTCCTGCGGCATAACGCCGATGGCGGCGCGGGACTGGCGCGGGTTCACATCCTGATCGAACCCCCAGATCATCACGCGCCCGGAGGTCTTCGTCACCAGCCCGGCGAGAATATTGATCAGCGTCGATTTCCCCGCCCCATTGGGCCCCAGAAGCCCAAAGATGCTGCCCGAGGGGATGGCGAGGTCGATGCCCTTCAGCGCCTCTTTCGGGGCAGAGCCCTTTTCACCAGCGTAGGTCTTGCGAAGATCGGTGATCTCGATGGCATTGGCGGTCATCTGCCTCTCCTGTCCTGACACGACCGTACATAACCGCTCCGGCGGCAATGAAAAGCGCATCCGAGTCGCGCCGGGTTGACCCGCGACCCTGCGCGCGTCAGGCTGAAGGCAGAATCGGAGCCTGAGGAGGGAAAATGGTCGAGTTGCTGACAAGTTTTGACGGGCGTATCCGGCGCGGGCAGTACTGGCTGGGGATCATCGTTCTGGTGATCGCGGCAGTGGTAGTGATGGCCATTGTCGGGGTGCTTTTCGGTGAGTCGTTCTTCGGCCGGTTTTTGACACTTCTCATCACGCTGGGGCTGGTCTATCCGTGGGCCGCGCTGGGTGCCAAAAGGCTCGCAGATCGGGGCCAGCCGCCGATGCCGAAACTCGCGATCTTCCTCACCCCGGGGATTCTGCTGACCGTGATTGACACATTCCGGATCGGATATCGCCCCGTACAAGGATTTCCTGGGGCCGATGGCGTGATGATGGTGCCCGGCACAATCAGTATGATCCTGGGCGTGATCTCGCTGGGTGTGGGAATATGGGCGTTGATCGAACTTGGCATTCTCAAGGGCGATCCGGAACCCAACGCCTATGGCCCGCCCCCGGCCTGAGCGCCTTGGCGCTTGCCCGAGTGGCGGCCCATCCTGTATGATCCTCCCAACCCCGGATAACAGAGGCCAGACGCATGACAGCCCCCACGAGCTTTGATCCGCCCGAGACCGAAATCGTCACGTCCATGCGCGTCTGCTGCGATGGCGGCGAGGGTGCGCTGGGGCATCCCCGCGTCTGGCTGTCGGTCAGCCATGAGACCGGCATGGTCGAATGCCCTTATTGCGACAAGCGCTTCATCCATGAGGACTGGCAGGACGACCAGGCCGCCTGAGTGCAACTCTGGTCATCGGCTGTGGGATGGCTAGTATGTGCCTGATATAGACTCGGGGGCATACATGACATTCGGCAAGGGCAGCCATCTGCATCTGATCGACGGATCGGCCTATATCTTCCGCGCCTATCACGCGCTTCCACCGCTGACGCGCAAATCCGACGGGCTGCCGGTGGGCGCGGTGGCGGGCTTCTGCAACATGCTCTGGCGCTATCTGGGCGAAAATGATGCCAGCGCCGATGCGCCTACGCATGCCGCCGTGATCTTTGACTATTCCTCCAAGACCTTCCGGAACGAGATCTATCCCGATTACAAGGCCAACCGGCCCGAGCCGCCCGAAGACCTGCGGCCGCAATTTCCGCTGACGCGCGATGCCAGCCGCGCCTTCAACCTCGCCACCATCGAGATTGAGGATTTCGAGGCCGATGACATCATCGCCACGCTGGCACGCCAGGCGCGCGAGGCAGGTGGGAGGGTGACGATCATCTCGTCGGACAAGGACCTGATGCAGTTGGTGGGCGACGGTGTCGAGATGCTCGATGCGATGAAGAACAAGCGCATCGGGGTTGAAGAAGTAGTGGAGAAATTTGGCGTCGGGCCGGAGCGCGTGGTCGATGTGCAGGCCTTGGCGGGCGATTCGGTCGATAACGTGCCCGGTGCGCCGGGTATTGGGGTGAAGACGGCAGCGCTCTTGATCAGTGAATTTGGGGATCTGGAGACGCTCTTGGAGCGCGCGGGTGAGATCAAACAGCCCAAACGCCGCACGACGCTTGTGGACAATGCCGAACAAATCCGGGTTTCCAAGCAACTGGTGCTGCTGAATGACCAGACCCCGCTGGATTTCACCCTCGACGATCTGGACGTGCGTGCGCCCGAGCCCGAGGCGCTGCTGGGCTTTCTCAACACGATGGAATTCCGCACCCTGACCCGGCGCGTGGCCGAGCGCTTCGAGATGGACCCGCCCCCGGCGCCCGAGCCTGCGGCGGCACCTGCAACGCCTGAAGCACCCGAGGTGCCCGCGCTGAGTGCGTCCGAATATGTCTGTATCCGCGAGATGGCCGAGTTGGAGGGTTGGGTCGCGGAGATTCGCGAGCGCGGCTATGTGGCTGTCGATACAGAAACCACCTCGCTTGATGAGATGCGCGCGGAACTGGTGGGCATCTCGCTTTGCATGGCGCCGGGGCATGCAGCTTATATACCGCTCGGCCATCGTTCAGGGGGCGGAGATCTTTTCGGCAGCACCGATCTGGTCGAGGGGCAATTGGGGCTGGAGCCAGTGCTGAAGCTGCTTGGGCCGGTTCTGGAGGACGCGGCGATCCTCAAGATCGGGCAGAACATGAAATATGATGCCAAGATCTTTGCGGGGCTGGGAATAACGATCGCGCCCATCGATGACACGATGCTGATGTCCTATGCGCTGCATGGGGGCCTGCATGGGCAAGGAATGGACACGCTGGCTGACCGCTATCTGAACCACCAGCCGATTGCGATCAAATCGCTTCTGGGCTCGGGCAAGTCTGCAATTACCTTCGACCGCGTCGCCATAGAGGACGCCACCCCCTATGCTGCCGAGGATGCCGAGATCACCTTGCGGCTATGGCAGTTGTTCAAGCCGCGCCTGCATGGCGCTCAGGTGACGCGGGTCTATGAGACGCTGGAGCGCCCGCTGGTACCAGTGCTGGCCGCAATGGAGCGACACGGGATCAAGGTCGACCGCGAGGCGCTGTCGCGCATGTCGAATGCCTTCGCGCAGAAGATGGCAGGGCTGGAGGCCGAGATTCACGAGTTGGCGGGGGAGAAGTTCAATGTCGGCTCGCCCAAGCAGTTGGGCGAAATCCTGTTCGACAAGATGTCGCTGGAGGGCGGCAAGAAGGGCAAGACCGGGGCCTATGCCACTGGCGCGGATGTGCTGGAGGACCTCGCCGCCGAGGGGCACGACCTGCCCGCGCGCGTGCTCGACTGGCGGCAACTCTCCAAGCTGAAATCGACCTATACCGATGCTTTGCAGGAACATATCCACCCCGAGACGGGCCGCGTGCATACGTCTTATGTGATCACCGGGGCCGTGACGGGGCGGTTGTCCTCGACCGATCCGAACCTGCAGAACATCCCGATCCGCTCCGAGGAAGGGCGACGAATCCGAACGGCCTTTGTGGCCGAGGCGGGTAACACGCTGGTCGCGCTCGATTACAGCCAGATCGAGTTGCGGATTCTGGCGCATGTCGCAGGGATCGACAGCCTCAAAGAGGCCTTTCGCGAGGGGCAGGACATTCACGCGATGACAGCCTCGGAGATGTTCGGCGTGCCGATGGATGAAATGACCTCGGAAGTCCGTCGCCGGGCGAAGGCGATCAATTTCGGGGTGATCTACGGGATTTCGGGCTTTGGCCTCGCGCGCAACCTGCGCATCCCGCGGGCCGAAGCGCAGGCCTTCATCGACACCTATTTCGAGCGTTTCCCCGGCATTCGCGCCTATATGGATGACACGATTGCCTTTGCGAAACAGGAAGGCCGGGTCCAGACGCTGTTCGGGCGGCGCATCCACACGCCCGAGATCAACGCCAAGGGGCCTGCGGCGGGGTTTGCGCGCCGCGCGGCGATCAACGCGCCGATTCAGGGCACAGCGGCGGATATCATCCGCCGCGCCATGATCCGGGTGCCCCAGGCGATTGCAGACCTGCCTGCGAGAATGCTCTTGCAGGTGCATGACGAGCTGGTCTTCGAGGTGGCGGAGGATGCCGTGGATAAGACCATCGCGCGGGTGCGCGAGGTGATGGAGGAGGCACCCGAGCCTGTGTTGCGGCTGGATGTTCCGCTGGTGGTGGATGCAGGCACAGGCGCAAGCTGGGCCGAGGCGCATTGAGGGGGGCCGGGGCTGCCCCTGTCGGGTAGCCCCGGCTCGGCGTTCCTCAGGCGTGAATCGCCCCGTCGCCACAGGCGAGCGCCGCCTCGCGCACGGCCTCGGAATAGGTCGGGTGCGCGTGGCAGGTGCGCGCCAGATCTTCGGCGGCGGCGCCGAATTCCATTGCAACGCAGATCTCGTGGATCAGGTCGCCCGCATAGGGGCCGATGATATGCGCGCCCAGGATGCGGTCGGTCGACTTGTCAGCAAGGATTTTCACGAACCCGTCGCCGGCGAAATTGGCTTTCGCACGGCCATTGCCCATGAAGCTGAACTTGCCGACCTTGTAGGCGCGCCCGGCCTCTTTCAGCGTCTCCTCGGTTTCGCCCACGCTCGCCACTTCGGGCCAGGTGTAGATCACCCCGGGTATGGTGCCGTAATTCACATGACCCGCCTGCCCGGCGAGGATCTCGGCCACGGCCATGCCCTCATCCTCGGCCTTGTGGGCGAGCATCGGCCCCTCGATCGCGTCGCCGATGGCGTAGATGCCATCGACACTGGTGGCGTAATGCTTGTCAGTGGCGATCTGACCGCGTTCGGTCAGCTTGACGCCCAGCTTGTCCAGCCCCAGCCCATCCGTGAAGGGACGCCGTCCGGTGGCCAGCAGCACAGTGTCCGCGTCGATGGTGTGTTCGCTGTCATCCTTGCGCAGCTTGTAGGTGACCTTGGCCTTGGTCTTGAGCGCCTCGGCCTTCTGCACGGCCGCGCCGGTGATGAACTCCATCCCCTGTTTCTTCAGCATGCGCTGGAAGGTCTTGGCGACCTCTCCATCATTGCCGGGGATGATCCGGTCGAGATATTCGATCACCGTCACCTCGGAACCGAGGCGGGCAAAGACCGAGCCCATCTCGAGCCCGATCACGCCCGCGCCGATGACGATCAGTTTCTTGGGGATCTTGCCCAGCTCCAGCGCACCGGTGGAAGTGACGATGGTCTTTTCATCGACATCCACCCCCTTGAGCGGGCTCGACTCGGAGCCCGAGGCGATGACGATCTTCTTCGCCTCGTGCGTGGTGTCGCCCACCTTGACCTTGCCCGGCCCGGCGATGCTGGCCCAGCCCTTGATCCAGTCGACCTTGTTCTTCTTGAACAGGAATTCGATGCCCTTGGTGTTCTGGCCGATGACATCGGTCTTGTAGGCCAGCATCTTCTTCCAGTCGGGTTTCGGCTTGGCGCCCATCAGGCCCATGGCGTCGAAATTATGCTCGGCCTCGTGGAGCTGATGGGTGGCATGCAACAGCGCCTTGGAGGGGATGCAGCCGACATTGAGGCAAGTGCCGCCCAGCGTCTCGCGCCCTTCGACGCAGGCCACCTTCAGCCCGAGTTGTGCCGCGCGGATGGCGCCGACATAGCCGCCGGGGCCGGAGCCGATGAAGATGACATCATAGGACATGGAGGTCT
>REER01000093.1 GCA_007694945.1 Paracoccaceae bacterium
AGGTCATCAGGTTCGCGGTGAAGGCGAAGATGTGATAGAGCGGCAGCGCGGTCAGCACGCAATCCTCGCCATTCATATGCTGTCCGCCCATGGCCTTGACCTGTTCGAGATTGGCCAGAATATTGCCATGGGTCAGCATCGCGCCCTTGGCGACACCGGTAGTGCCGCCAGTGTATTGCAGCAACGCCAGATCATCGGGGCCAGTCTGCTCCCAGTCAGTGACCTTGGGCAGCTTGCGCCCGATGCGCAACGTCTCGCGGATGCGCATCACCGGCACATCAAGTTTCGGAACCGGCGGCAGCGAGCGTGTCCAGACCTTCTGCACCCCGCGCACGATGGTCTCAGGAATACGCGGGAAGAACTCTGGCACACCGGCCAGCACGACATGCTTGATGCCCGTCTGCGGGATCACCTCGGCGAGCTTGTCCGCGAACATGTCGCAGATCACAAGCACCTCGGCACCGGAGTCGTTGAACTGGTGGATCATCTCGGAAGGGGTGTAGAGCGGGTTGGTGTTGACCAGAACACCACTGGCCTTGAACACTCCAAAAGCCGCAACGGGATAGGCGAGGCCGTTAGGCATCTGCACCGCGACCCGCGCGCCAGGTTCCAACCCGCAATGGTGGCGTAAGAAGGACGCGAAGGCGCCTGACATGGCGGCCACCTGCGCAAATCGCAAGGTGCCGTTCATTCCATTGGGCACGACACAGGTGAAGGCGCGACGTTTGGCGAATGTGGTGCAGGTCTCATCTACCAGCGTAGCCAGCGAGCGATGTTCAGGCGCAGGCAGTTCGGGCGAAATATCTTGTCCGTAGGCGGCCAGCCAGGGCCGAGGTGCAGCGTAGTTCACGATTCAGGCCTCCCTTCCCGAACTGAGCCGGGTCTCCAACGCTACCAAAGCCCAGCGCGCGCGCTCATACAAGTCCTGACGTGAGGGCGGAGCTTGTTGAAACCTTGCGTCACTTGGTCAAAACCACCTTTTGCTTGGGTGCAAGTGACCGGCAGGCTCCGCATTCGGTCAGGGCTTTCTTGCTTTTGTCACACGTCTTCCCTATCTCGGCCCTTCACGACGCTTCACGACGCAGGAGTCGCCAATGCCCGACCACATCATCCGAACCTATGGCCTCGACCGCTGGTCAAAGGGCATGTTCGCGCCGCTGGAGAATGGCGATCTCGGGCTCGTCAATCCGGCTTGGCCCGATGCGCCGCCGGCGAGCCTGCCCGCTTTGCTGCATGCCTTGGATGCGCGCGGCATTCACTCGCCGGTTCTGGTGCGCGTCGGTGCCTTTCTGAAGCGCGAACTCGAGCGGCTGAACAATTCCTTCGCTCGGGCCATCGCAGTGAATGAATACAATGCCCCTTATCGCGGGGTGTTTCCGATCAAGGTCAATCAGCAGGCCGAGGTAATTGACCGCATTGTTGAGTATGGCCGCCCGTTCAGGTTCGGACTGGAGGCCGGGTCAAAACCCGAGCTGATCCTCGCGCTGTCACGCGATTTGCCGAAAGACGCACTGCTGATCTGCAACGGGATCAAGGATGCCGAGTTCATCCGGCTGGGGATCCTCGCGCGCAAGACCAGGATCAACTGTGTGCTGGTGATCGAGAGCCCGGGTGAGGCGGATACTGTCATTGCCGAAGCCAAGCGGTTGGGCGAGAAGCCCGCGCTGGGCGTGCGCATCAAGCTGACGCGGCGGGTGACTGGGAATTGGGCGGATAGTTCCGGCGACCGTTCGACCTTTGGGCTGACAACGAAAGAGGTCGTCGATCTGGTCGAGAAACTGCGTGCCGCGGATATGCTCGACTGCCTTGTGCTGCAGCACGCGCATCTGGGCAGCCAAGTGCCGAACATGCGCGATATCCGGCAGGCGGTGGATGAGGCCTGCCGCTTCTATACGGAATTGCGCAGGCTGGGCGCGCCCCTGACCTATCTCGATCTGGGCGGCGGTCTGGGTGTGGATTACACGGGCGAAGCCCGTGCCTCTGAAAACTCGATCAATTACACCATGGACGAATACTGCGCCAATGTGGTCGAGACCGTGAAATACAGCATGGACGAGGCCGAACAGCCGCACCCGATCCTCATCACCGAATCGGGGCGTGCGATTGTGGCCTATTCCTCGATGCTGCTCTCGGACATTCTGGAGGCGAGCTATTTCGACCGCGCTGCCCCCATCGCGCCGGAAGAGGATGACCACCACATGCTCTCGGACATGGCGGCGATTGTTGAATACCTCTCGCCGCGCCGTTTGCAGGAATCGCTCAATGACGCGGAATATTACCGCGAGGAATTGCGCGCCTTGTTTCGCCGCGGGGTGATCGACATCGAACAGGTGGCACGGGCCGAGCAGATCTTTCTGCATGTCGTGCACCGCATCAAGGATATGGTCGCTCAGATCGAAGACCCGCCGCAAGAGGTGCTGGAGGAGCTCTCCGCCCATCGCGACATCTACCGCGCCAATTTCTCGCTCTTCCAGTCACTGCCCGATGTCTGGGCGATTGACCAGTTGGTGCCCATCGCGCCCCTGCAGCGGCTGAACGAAATTCCCCAACGCCGTGCGGTGCTTTCGGATATCACCTGCGACAGTGACGGCAAGATCGACCATTTCGTTTTGGGCGAAGGCGTGGGCAATGCGCTGCCGATTCATGAGCTGCAAGAGGGCGAGCGCTATTTCATCGGCATCTTTCTGGTCGGGGCCTATCAGGAGACACTCGGCGATCTGCACAACCTGTTTGGCGACACAAATGTCGTGACGGTCGATTTCAACGAGGATGGTGTGCTGGAATTGCAGCATGAGGTCGAGGGCGATACTGTGGCCGAAGTCATGGCCTATGTCGAATATGAGCCCAAGCAATGCCTGGATGCGTTCAAGCGGATTGTCGAGCGCGGTGTGCGAGACGGTACGCTGAACCCGTCGCAACGCCGGATGCTGATGCAGACCTATCGCGACGCGCTCGGCGGCTACACCTATTATGAACACGAGGAACACGCGAATGGCTAACAAGGACGTTCTGGTGATCGGTGCCGGGGGCGTGGCCTCGGTCACGCTGCACAAGATGGCGATGAATCGCGACCTGTTTCCGGGCCGGATTTGCGTGGCCAGCCGCACATTGTCGAAATGCGAGGCGATTGCCGCCGAAGTCAAATCCCGCACAGGCGTCGAGATCGAGACCTATGAAGTGGATGCCAATGACGTCGAGATGACCGTGGCGCTGATCGAGGCCGCGAAGCCCGCGCTGCTGGTCAATCTGGCACTGCCCTATCAGGACCTCGACCTGATGGAGGCCTGCCTGCGCACGGGTGTGCATTACCTCGACACCGCGAATTACGAGCCGCCCGATGAGGCGAAATTTGAGTATTCGCACCAGTGGAAACTGCATGACCGCTTCAAGGAGGCCGGGCTCATGGCCGCGCTGGGCGTAGGCTTTGACCCCGGCGTAACCTCGATCTTCGCGGCCTATGTGCGCAAGCACTATCTGAATGGCATCCGGCTGATCGATATCCTGGACTGCAATGGTGGCGACCACGGCCACCCCTTTGCGACCAATTTCAACCCGGAAATCAACATCCGCGAAGTGACCGCCGAAGTGCGTCATTGGGAAAATGGCGGCTGGGTGACAAGCCCCGCCATGTCCACCCAAGTCGAATTCGATTTCGATCAGGTCGGCCCGAAGAACATGTATCTGATGTATCATGAGGAGCTGGAGTCGCTGGTCACCCATTTCCCCGAGATCGAGCGCGCGCGGTTCTGGATGACCTTCGGCGACGCCTATATCCAGCATGTCACGGTCCTGCAGAATGTGGGCATGACCTCGATCGATCCCGTGGAGTATGAAGGCCGCCAGATCATCCCGCTGCAATTCCTGAAGGCCGTGCTGCCCAACCCCGGCGATCTTGGCGAACGCACCAAGGGCAAGACCAATATCGGCGATATCATCACCGGCCCCGCGCAAGACGGGTCGGGCGAGAAGACCTACTACATCAACAATATCTGCGACCACGAGGAATGCTACCGCGAGGTCGGCAGCCAGGCTGTCAGCTACACGACCGGCGTTCCGGCCTTCATCGGGGCTGCGCTGATGCTGAACGGCAAATGGTCCGGCGCGGGCGTGTTCAACACCGAACAGCTCGACCCTGACCCGTTCATGGAGATGCTGAACAAGCACGGCCTGCCCTGGCAGATTGTCGAACTCTCGGCCCCGGTTGATTTCTGATGGCGATGCAGACCCATGCGGGCGATCCGGGCGCTTTTGCCCGGTTCGACCTCTCGCGCGTGCCTTCGCCCTGTTTCGTGGTGGATGAGGCGCGGCTTGAGGCAAACCTGAAGTCTCTCGCCGATATTCAGGAACGGTCCGGCGCGACCGTGCTCTGCGCGTTGAAAGCCTTTTCCATGTGGGAACTAGCTCCGCTGGTAAGCCGCTATCTCTCGGGCGTCTGCGCCTCTGGACTGTGGGAGGCAAGGCTGGGGCATGAGCATTATGGCGGGATCATCGAGACGTTTTCGGCGGGCTACAAACCCGATGAGATGAGCGAGATCATCCGCCTGTCGGATCATATCGTGTTCAACACACCCGCCGCCAAGGACCGTTTCCTGCCCATGATCCGCGAGTGCGGCAAGGAGGTTCATGTCGGCCTGCGCTTCAACCCCGGTCTGCCGATGGGGGAGGATACGAAATATGACCCCGCGGCACCGGGTTCACGCCTTGGCACACCACTGGAGCAGATTGATGCGACAGCGCTGGAGGGCGTCGACGGGCTGCACATGCACACGCTCTGCGAACAGGACCTTGGCCCCCTGCTGGCGATCTGGAACCATATCGCACCGCGTATTCGCGAACTTGCCCATGACTTGCAATGGATCAATTTCGGCGGCGGCCATCATATCACGCGGGCCGATTACGACCGCGAGGGGCTGATTGATTTTCTCAATCGGGTAACCGCAGAAACCGGGTTGCACTGTTATCTCGAACCCGGCGAGGCGGTTGCACTGGATGCGGGCATCCTTGTCGGTGAAGTCCTCGATGTGGTGGAAAATGACGGACCGAACGCCATCCTCGATATCTCGGCAACCTGCCACATGCCCGATGTGATCGAGGCCCCCTATCGCCCCGCCCTGCTGGGCGAGGGCGGCGCGGTGCAAGTGCGGCTGGGCGGCCCCTCCTGCCTCGCGGGTGACGTGATCGGGCGCTATGCCTTCACGCAGACGCCAGAGATTGGCAGCCGCGTGGCCTTCCTCGATCAGGCGCATTACTCGATGGTCAAGACGACGACCTTCAACGGCGTCCGCCTGCCCGCGCTCGCAGTTTGGAACAGCGATACGGACGCGCTGCGCGTGATCCGGCAATTCGACTATCAGGATTTCAAGGGGCGGCTGTCGTGATCTTTCTCAATTCCGAACTCACCCTCGATGAACGCGCACCCGACGCGCGCTTTCATGTCGTCCCGATGCCGCTGGAAAAGACCGTCTCCTATGGCTCCGGCACAGCGGACGGCCCGGCCGCGCTGATCGCGGCCTCGGACCAGCTCGAGCGGCTCTGGCAAGGTTTTGAGCCCTGCGCCGACGGCATCTGCACCTCTCCACCGATTGATTGTGCGCAACCACTCGAAGACGCGCTCAACGCGCTTTCCACCCGCGTCGAGGGGATCGTGCTGGCGGGCAAGACACCTGTCACGCTCGGCGGGGAACACAGCCTTACATGGGGCGCGGTCACAGGGGTGCAGCGCGCGCTGGGGCGTCCCGTCGGGATCATTCAGATCGACGCCCATGCCGATCTGCGCCGCGCCTATCAGGGGTTTCGGCACAGCCATGCGTCGGTCATGCAGCTTCTGGTCGAGGAAGAGGGCGCGCATCTGGCGCAATACGGCGTGCGCGCGCTCAGCACCGAGGAAGCCGAGTGCCGCGCGCGCAACGATGTCGTCTTCATCGATGCTGAGGAACTGGTGACCGGCGGCATCTTCGAGGTCAGCCTGCCGGAAGATTTCCCCGAGGATGTCTACATCAGCTTCGATGTCGATGGGCTGGATGCCGCGATCATGCCCGCGACCGGCACGCCTGTGCCGGGTGGGCTGGGCTATTATCAGGCGCTCTCCATTGTGCGCTCCGCTCTGCGCGAGCGGCGCTGCGTGGGCCTCGATGTGGTCGAACTCGCCCCGATCGAAGACTGGGAGGTCTGGGATTTCACCGCTGCGCAACTCACCTACGCGCTGATGGGCATCGTGCTGGAGAATGAGCGGGGCTGACCCTGCGGCACAGACGCGCCTGCATGGCCCGAATTAGCCTCGAATTCCGGCCAGAGACGTCAAAACCCAGAGTGCAGTGATAGGGGTTCCACACGCCCCCAAATATTGTGTCTGGGACGTGACAATCCTGCTGGAAATGCCTATAAGTGCAGCAGTCTAACGAGGGTATCTCCTGCATGTCTGCCGAAGCTGCGAAGCGCGAAGAATATGGTGCTGATTCCATCAAGGTTCTCAAGGGCTTGGATGCCGTTCGCAAACGCCCCGGCATGTATATCGGCGACACGGATGACGGCTCGGGCCTGCATCACATGGTCTATGAGGTGGTCGATAACGGCATAGACGAGGCACTGGCCGGTCACGCGGATTTCGTGAGCGTCATCATCCATGCCGATAATTCTGTGTCAGTCATGGATAACGGCCGCGGCATCCCGACGGACATCCATGCCGAAGAGGGGGTTTCGGCCGCCGAAGTCATCATGACCCAGTTGCACGCGGGCGGCAAATTCGACCAGAACAGCTACAAGGTCTCGGGTGGATTGCACGGGGTTGGCGTGTCGGTCGTCAACGCGCTGTCTGACTGGCTGGAGTTGCGGATATGGCGCAACGGCAAGGAACATATCGCGCGCTTCGAGCGGGGCGATACGGTGCGCCATCTGGAAGTGCTGGGCGACGCGCAAGATAAATCCGGCACCGAGGTCCGGTTTCTGGCCTCGACCGACACGTTCTCGAATCTCGATTACAGCTTCAAGACGCTGGAAAACCGTTTGCGGGAACTGGCGTTTCTGAATTCCGGCGTGCGGATCATCCTCGAAGACCACCGCCCCGCCGAAATGCTGTGCTCGGAGTTGTTTTACGAAGGCGGTGTGCGCGAATTCGTGCGCCATCTGGACCGCTCCAAGACGCCCGTGATGGCCGAGCCGATCTACATGAATGGCGAGCGCGACGGGATCGGGGTCGAAATCGCGATGTGGTGGAATGACAGCTATCATGAGACGGTGCTGCCTTTTACCAACAACATCCCGCAGCGCGACGGCGGCACACACATGGCCGGGTTTCGCGGCGCACTGACGCGCACGATCAACGCCTATGCGCAGTCGAGCGGGATCGCGAAGAAAGAGAAGGTCAACTTCACCGGCGATGACGCGCGCGAGGGGCTGACCTGCGTGCTCTCGGTCAAGGTACCGGACCCGAAATTCTCCAGCCAGACCAAGGACAAGCTTGTGTCATCCGAAGTGCGTCCGGCGGTGGAATCACTAGTCAATGAGAAGCTGGCCGAATGGTTCGAGGAGAACCCACTTCACGCGAAAAGCATTGTCGGCAAGATCATAGAGGCGGCACTGGCGCGCGAGGCCGCGCGCAAGGCACGCGAACTCACGCGGCGAAAGACAGCGCTGGATGTGGCCTCTCTGCCCGGGAAACTGGCCGATTGTCAGGAACGCGACCCGGCCAAATCTGAGTTATTCCTTGTCGAGGGTGACTCAGCGGGCGGGTCGGCGAAGCAGGGGCGCTCGCGCCAGAATCAGGCGGTGCTGCCATTGAAAGGCAAGATCCTGAACGTAGAACGCGCGCGCTTTGACCGGATGCTGAGCAGTCAGGAGATCGGCACGCTGATCACGGCGCTGGGCACTGGAATCGGGCGTGACGAGTTCGATATGTCCAAACTGCGCTACCACAAGATCATCATCATGACCGACGCCGATGTGGACGGCGCGCATATACGAACGCTCTTGCTGACCTTCTTCTTCCGACAGATGCCGGAACTGATCGAGGCAGGGCATCTCTATATAGCGGAACCGCCCCTCTACAAAGTGTCACGCGGCAAATCCGAGGTCTATCTCAAGGACAAGCCCGCGCTGGAGGACTATCTCATCGCGCAGGGGGTCGAGGGCGCGGTGCTGCGTCTTGCGACAGGTGAGGAAATTGTCGGGACCGATCTGGCGCGTGTGGTCACCGAGGCGCGCGCCGTCCGGCGCTCTCTGCAATCCTTTCCGACGCACTACCCCCAGCACATCCTCGAGCAGGCAGCCATCGCCGGTGCGTTGCTGCCCGAGGCGCTGACCGCACATCCGCAGGAACTGGCGGATTCCGTTGCGCAGAGGCTGGACCTTGTCGCAGTCGAATATGAGCGTGGATGGCAGGGGCGACCGACACAGGATGGCGGATTGCGACTGAGCCGCGTGCTGCGCGGAGTCGAGGAGGTGCGGCGTCTGGACGGCGGTGTATTACGTTCGGGCGAGGCGCGCAGGCTTGCTGCGCATACAAACAGCCTGCAGGATGTCTACAGCCAGCCTGCAGAACTCGTCCGTCGTGACCGCAAGCAGAAGATTTACGGTCCGGTTGACCTGCTCGAAGCGATCCTTGCCGAGGGTGAGAAGGGGCTGAACTTGCAGCGCTACAAGGGTCTGGGCGAGATGAACCCCGATCAGCTCTGGGAAACGACGCTTGACCCCGAAGCGCGGACATTGCTGCAGGTGAAGATCGATGATCTGGCCGAAGCCGACGATATCTTCACCAAGCTGATGGGCGATGTGGTCGAGCCGCGGCGCGACTTCATCCAGCGCAATGCGTTGAGTGTGGAAAACCTTGACGCCTGAGCGACACGACTCTGCATTCTGCCAAAATACTTGACTCCCGTCTCCGCGGTGTCGCGCATTTTGTGCAGCACAAATGCAAGTTCCTAAGCGATCCACATTTCCCTTGCTCGAATAAGCAAAATCTCTAACACTTGAGAAACCCGCCTCAACGCGGGTCAATAACATAAGCCCAGGGGGGGTGCATGCCGTCGAACGGCCAAGCTGTCTTGCGTGTGCAAGACCTCAAGACAGTATTCTCCACTCGCGCGGGAGATATTCACGCTGTCAACTCGGTGAGTTTCGCCCTCGAGCCAGGCGAACTGCTTGGGGTTGTTGGCGAATCCGGCTCCGGCAAATCAGTCACCATGATGTCGCTTATCGGCCTCTTGCCCTCGCCCCCGGCGGAAGTGCGTGCGGGCAGTGTCGAGTTCGGGGGACGGGATATCCTGAAACTTGGCAAGAAAGACCTTCAAGCCCTGCGCGGACGTGACATCGGTTTCGTATTCCAAGATCCGATGACCTCGCTGAACCCGGTCTTTACCGTGGGCTTTCAAATCATGGAGCCCTTGCGCAGACACATGGGTATGGACAAGGCCGCCGCGCGCAAGCGTGCAAAGGAATTGCTCGAGCTTGTCGGAATCCCGGATGCGGAGCGGCGGTTGCGTGATTTCCCGCACCAGTTCTCGGGCGGGATGCGCCAGCGCGTGATGATCGCGATCGCGCTGGCCTGCGACCCCAAGGTGCTGATTGCGGATGAGCCGACCACGGCACTCGACGTGACGATCCAGGCGCAAATCCTCGAATTGGTCAAGGAGTTGCGCCAGAAACTGGGAATGGCGATCATCTGGATCACCCATGATCTTGGCGTGATCGCGGGCATCGCCGACAAGGTGATGGTCATGTATGGCGGGCAGGTGGTCGAATACGGCTCAGTGCGCGAGGTCTTCGCGAACCCGGCCCATCCTTACACGCGGGCCTTGATGACCACAGTGCCCTCCGTGCGGGGGGACCGTGCGCCAAAACTCAACGTCATCGAGGGTCAGCCGCCCATGCTTGCTCAGCACCCGACGGCCTGCCCATTCCGGGCCCGCTGCCCCGAGGCGTTCGACCGGTGCTCGCGCGCGAACCCACCACGCTACACGGTCGCACAAGGCCATGATGCCGCCTGTTTCTGGGACCATCGAACCGGAGCGCCACGCAATGACTGAGCGCAAGAAGCTGGTCGAAGTGCGCGACCTCAAGATGTATTTCCCAATAAACACCGGTATCTTGCGCCGCCACACAGGCGATGTGAAGGCGGTGGACGGCGTCAGCTTCGATATTTATGAGGGCGAGACGCTGGGTGTGGTCGGTGAATCCGGCTGTGGCAAATCCACCTGCGGGCGCGCGGTCCTGCGGCTCTATGATATCACTTCGGGCAGCATCAAGATCGACGGGGTCGAGATCGGCGCACGCAGCCAGCATGGGCTGCGCAAGATGCGCCCCACCATGCAGATGGTGTTTCAGGACCCCCAAGCCTGCCTCAACCCGCGCATGACGGTTGCCGGCATCATCGGTGAACCTCTCGACGAACACACGAACTGGTCGAAGAAGAAGAAGCTCGAGCGAATATATGAGTTGATGGATGCCGTGGGGCTGAACCGCAGTTTCGCCAATCGCTATCCGCATGCCTTTTCCGGCGGGCAGCGCCAGCGCATCGGGATAGCCCGGGCGCTAGCGCTGAATCCGAAGTTCATCATCTGCGACGAGCCAATCGCGGCGCTCGATGTCTCGATTCAGGCGCAGGTTGTAAACCTGCTTGAGGAATTGCAGGATGAATTCGGTCTGACCTACATGTTCATCAGCCATGATCTGTCGATGGTGCGCCATATCGCTGATCGCGTGGCGGTGATGTATCTGGGCAAGATCATCGAACTCGCTCGACGTGACGCACTCTATAACAATCCCCGCCACCCTTATACCGAGGCGCTGCTCTCAGCAGTGCCGGACCCCGATCCCGCGGTAGAGAAGCGAGTCGAGCGGATTATCCTGAAAGGGGACGTGCCTTCGCCCTCGAACCCGCCCAAAGGGTGCAATTTCTGCACGCGCTGCCCGAAAGTGATGGATATCTGCCGCGAGATCGACCCTGAATTCCGCGAACTTTCGCCGGGCCATTTCGTGGCCTGCCACCTTCATAACACAGCCGGGGCAACCGGCGACCCGAGGAGCGAGCATAACCAACAAGGAGAAGACGCATGAGAACCAGAATAGCCCTACTGGGCACTGCCGCCGCCATCGTGCTGGCGCCAGCCGCAGCGATGGCCGAGCGCGAGCGCGGATCGTCGGGCCACCTGAATGTCATCTACTGGCAGGCCGTATCTACCATGAACCCGTTCCTGTCGGGCGGCACCAAGGAGATGAACGCCGCCTCTGTCGTGCTGGAGCCGTTGGCGCGCTTCGACAATGAGGGTGAGCTGGCGCCCTGGCTTGTGGACGAGATCCCGACGCTGGACAATGGCGGTGTGTCCGAGGATCTGAAAAGCATCACATGGCGCCTGAGCGAGGGGTTGCTGTGGTCCGACGGGTCCGATGTCACCTCTGATGATGTGATATTCACCTATGAATACTGCACCCACCCCGAGGGGGGCTGTTCCTATCGTGACCGTTTCGCCGGGATCGAGAGTGTCGAGGCCGAGGACGAGCTGACCATCAAGATCACTTTCGAGGATGCGACGCCCAATCCCTATCTGCCCTTTGTCGGCGCGGGCTCTCCCATCTTCCAGAAAGCGCAGTTCGAGGATTGCATGGGCGCGCGCGCCCCCGAATGCACCGAGCAGAACTTTGCGCCCATCGGAACCGGCCCCTATGTGGTCACGGATTTCCGTCCCAATGACGTGATCCAGTTCGAAGCGAACCCGAACTATCGCGTGCCCACCCAGCCCTATTTCCAGACGATCACCTGGGCTGGTGGCGGCGATGCGACGGGCGCGGCGCGTGCCGTGTTCCAGACTGGCGAGATGGATTACGCCTGGAACCTGCAACTGTCGCCCGAAGTGATCGAGCAGATGGAAGCGGGCGGGCAAGGCGAATTGCTGGTCGATTTCGGCCCGCTGATGGAGCGGATCGAGATCAACTTTACCGACCCCTCGCCCGATCTGCCCGAAGGTGAGCGCGCGACCCGGATGCACCCGCACCCGATCCTGTCGGATATCCGCGTACGCGAGGCGCTGAGCCTGGCCATCGACCGCGAATTGCTGACCGAGATCGGCTTTGGCCCCATGGGCATGCCGACCTGTAACTTCATCGTCGCCCCGCCCGCCATGGCCTCGACCAACAATGATGGCTGTCTGGTGCAGGATATCGACCGCGCCAATGAACTGCTGGATGAGGCCGGCTGGGAAATGGGCGGTGACGGCGTCCGCACCAGGGATGGCGAGCGGCTGGAACTGCTGTTCCAGACCTCGACCAATGCAGTTCGGCAGGACTTTCAGGCGCTGATCCAGTCATGGTGGAACGAAATCGGTGTGGAGACGCGCCTGCGCAACGTGGATGCGGGCGTGTTCTTTGGCTCGGACCCGGGCAGCCCCGACACCTATCTGAAATTCTATGCCGATGTGCAGATGTATGCCTCGCTGTTCGAGGGGACAGACCCGACCCCGCATCTGGAGCAGCGTCGCTGCGGACGTGAACCGCAGCCTGACACCCAGTGGCAGGGCCAGAACATCAACCGCTACTGCAACGAAGAGTACGACGCGCTCTGGGCCGAACTGAACCGCGAGCCCGACCCGGATCGGCGTGTCGAACTGGTGATCGCGCTGAACGACATGTTCGTGCAGGACTTCGCGCATATTCCGCTGGTAGCCCGTGGCCGGGTTTCTGCAGCAGCGAATACGGTCGGCGGCATCATCCTGAACGTCTGGGATTCCGAGCACTGGAACCAGGCCGAATGGTACCGCATCGAGGAGTGATCCTCAGCTGACACTGCTTTGTCCCGCCAATGCGGGGCAGAGCGCCCTCCCGACCAGAGGCAAACCCCATGCTCTCCTACACGCTCCGCCGTCTGGCCTTCGCTGTGCCGACCGTGCTCGTCATCAGCTTGCTCGTGTTCCTGATGCTCGACATGGCGCCCGGAGACCCCACCGCGAGTCTGCCGCTGACCATCCCGCTGGAAGTGCGCGAACAGATCCGCATTTCACTGGGGCTGGGTGAACCAGTGCTGGTGCGGTATTTCAAATGGCTGCAGATGACGCTGGTGACAGAGCCTCTGCATATTCTGGCGGGTTTGACAGGCTGGGACATTGCGCCCGACGGCCCGCGCATCCTGTCATGGCAGACCCGCTCTCCTGTGGGAGACATCATCGTTCAGCGGGTGCCGCAGACACTTTGGGTCGTCGGCATGGGCTACCTCTTCGGCATCCTGATAGCGCTGCCCATTGGTGTCATCTCGGCCTATCGCCAGTATAGCTGGTTCGATCAGGTCGGCACCTTCGTGTCGATGGTCGGTTTCTCGGTGCCAACCTTTTTCACCGGCGTCGTCTTCATCCTCGTTTTCTCCGTCTGGCTGGGCTGGTTCCCCTCGATGTATGACACCACCCATGTCGTGCGCGACTGGGAGACTTTCTGGTTTCAAGTCAGGCAGATTGCTATGCCCGTGGCTGTGCTGGCGCTGTTCAATGCCAGCCAGATCAGCCGCTTCATGCGCGCCTCAATGCTGGATAATCTCAATCAGGACTATGTCCGCACGGCCCGCGCCAAAGGACTTGGAGAGCAAACGGTTGTGCTGATCCACGTGCTGCGCAACTCCATGATCCCGGTGGTGACCGTCATCGCCATTGGCATTCCAACTGTGTTCACGGGCGCCATCATCACCGAACAGATTTTCCGGGTGAATGGCTTGGGCGATGCGCTGATCCGGGCGATTTATGTCAGCGACTGGCCCATGGTGCAGACCATCACCTTCATCTTTGCCATCCTGATCGTCTTATTCAATCTGATCGCCGATGTCCTGTATGGCATCCTTGACCCGAGGATCCGCTATGACTGACGCCGCAAAACCCTTCTCCCCCGACGAAGCCTTCCGTCCGCCGCGGAATCAGTGGTGGGACGTCTGGGACCAGTTCAAGACCCATCGCGGCGCGCTTGCCGGGCTGGCCGTGTTTGTGACCATCGTTCTATTTGTCGTGGTCGGGCCGTGGGTCTGGCACGTAGACCCCGGTCAGATCAATATCCGGATGCGCAATCAGGGTTCGAGCTGGGCGCACCCGCTCGGCACCGACCAGCTTGGCCGCGATCTGCTGGCGCGGCTGATGTATGGCGGGCGAATTTCGGTGGCGGTGGGGTTAACCGCGATGTTTCTGGGCCTCGTTATCGGCACGCTGATCGGCGTTCTGGCAGGTTATTTCAAACTGCTCGACGCCCCTTTGATGCGCACTACCGATTTGTTCCTTGCGCTCCCATTGCTGCCGCTTTTGCTGATCCTCGTGACGCTGTTCCGCGACACATTGGCCAAAACCTTTGGCGAAGGGATGGGTGTGTTCCTGCTTATCTGCTTTGCCATTGCCATCACCAGTTGGATGCAGACTGCGCGCATTGTGCGCGGCGATGTGCTCGCGCTGAAGGAGCGCGAATTTGTCCTCGCTGCCCGCTCAATCGGCACACCTTCAACGCGGATCAATACGCGACATATCCTGCCGAATGTCCTGTCACCGATCATGGTCTCGGCGACACTCGGGATCGCCAGTGCAATCATCACCGAATCCGCACTCTCATTCCTCGGCCTTGGCTTTCCACCCGATTTCCCGACCTGGGGCCGCATCCTGTTTGATGGCCGAGACTGGATCGAGCAATTCCCGGCGCGCGTGGTCTGGCCCGGTGTCATGATCTCGCTCACTGTGCTGAGCGTGAATTATATCGGCGATGGTCTGCGCGATGCGCTTGACCCGCGCATTCGTGGCCGCTGATTAACGACACATCTTTTGATAACGTGTAGCAGCAGGGTGCCTGGCACTCTGCTGTTTGCCCATCAAACACGGAGCGCAGATGCGCCTGAGATCAGAAACCGAACTCGTCAGCCTGCGCCACCGGCTGCATGCCGCCCCCGAATTGTCCGGCACCGAAGAGAACACCGCGCGCATGTTGCGCGACACGCTGCAAGCGACCGCGCCGGATCGGATTGTCGAAGGGCTCGGCGGCCATGGTTTGGCATTGGTCTATGACAGCGGCGCCCCCGGTCCCAGCGTCCTGTTCCGCGCCGAACTCGATGCTTTGCCGATTGCGGAAGAAAGCCACGCGCCCCATGCCTCAACCCGACCGGGCATCGGCCATTTGTGTGGGCATGACGGGCACATGGCCATTCTGTCCGGCCTGGCGCATTTTCTGGGGCTGGAGCGCCCGAAGCACGGGCGCGTCATCCTGTTGTTCCAACCGGCCGAAGAAACCGGCGCGGGTGCCCGAGCGGTGCTCGCTGACCCGCGTTTCGAAACGCTGCGCCCAGACTGGGCCTTCGCGCTCCACAACATGCCTGGGCTTGCGTTTGGACAGATCGCAGTGGCTCCGGGGCCTGCGAGTTGCGCCTCGGTCGGGCTACATCTCCGTTGGCAGGGGCGTGAGGCCCATGCTGGTAGCCCCGAAAGCGGCATCTCGCCTGCCCCGGCGCTGGCATCCCTCATGGCAAGGCTTGCGCCTTTCACAACCCCCGCGCCCATAACCGAAAAGTTTCGCCTCGCGACGCTGTGCCATCTGTCAATGGGTGCGCGCGCCTTCGGCATCGCGCCCGGTCAGGCGGAGGCCTTCGTCACGTTGCGCGCTGTAACTGATGCCCAACTCACCGCTTTTGAAAGTGAGGTCGTGCAACACCTTCACACCGATGCGGGTGCGCTGCATCTCGAGATCACCCGGCACGACCATTTCAACGCCACCATCAACGCATCCGAAGCCAGCGTGCTTGTCTCTCGGGCCGCGCAAACGCTGGGTGTCACCGAAGGTAGCTTTGCGCTGCCAATGCGTGCCTCTGAGGATTTCGGTGCCTTCAGCGCCGGAACACGCTGTGCTCTGTTTTTCCTCGGTGCCGGAGAGCGCCACCCGTCGCTGCATGACCCGACATATGACTTTCCCGATGCGCTGATTGCACCCGGCGTCGCGCTCTTTCGCCAGATATTGGCTGAGGCAATGGCAGGCTGAGCAACACCTGTCAGACGCACAACTCGGTTTACGCGCGCTAACCATCTGTAAAGAATCCACTTTATGAAAGGCAGCCGCTATGTATCCTGTGCGGTAACAAGCTGAACGGCGCCTGTAGCGTACCCGGCTCCCGCAGAATGCGCAGTCATTGCGAGCAGGTCTTTTTTGACCCTTGCCCAGCCGCTGCAGCCTTTCTCTGGAGTTTTCGTTGTGACGAACCCGAACGATCCACTTTTCGCGCAACAATGGCATTTTGGGCTGATCGGAGCCATCACCGCTGTCTGGGAAGACTATACAGGCAAGGGCGTCACAGTCGGGGTTTATGATGACGGCATCGCATATGACCATCCCGACATAGCCGCGAACTACCGCAGCGACCTGCATTTCACTTGGGGGGGTACCACCTACGACCCCTACCCACTTTCATCTCTCGACAGTCACGGGACAGCCGTTGCCGGGCTGATCGGCATGGTGGGCAGCAATGGTATAGGCGGCACAGGCGTTGCGCCGGAGGTAAGCCTGACCGGGGTGAATTTTCTGGAGGATATCCAGCATCGAGGGTTGTCCACGCTACTGGGATCTATCCAGCATGCGGGCAGCTTTGACATCAAGAACAATAGCTGGGGTGTGAGCCCAGAATATCAGATCTGGCAGTCCCCGGTCTCGCCTTTCAACAGTCAGTTCCTGATTGCTGAGCTCTTTGAAGAAATTTCGGGCAACGGGCGCGATGGGCTTGGTACGCTGATCGTTCAGGCCTCGGGAAATGATACGCTCAACGCGCAGGGCGATGCGCTCAACGTTGCGCGGCACACCATCTCGATTGCCGCCGCGGGACCGAGCGGCGCGCCGGCCTGGTACTCCAATTTTGGTTCGAACATCCTGATCACCGCGCCCGCAGGCAGTGTCACCACCATCCTGCCGGGCACGGGCAATGGCTATACCAACAGCTTTGGCGGAACTTCGGCCGCGGCTCCCGTCACCTCCGGTGTCATCGCGCTGATTCTCGAGGCCAATCCTGATCTGGGCTGGCGCGATGTGCATCAGATCCTCGCGCTCTCGGCCAGTCACACGGGCTCTGACTTCGGCGCCGCGCCCGGTGCGCATGAGCAAGGGACGTGGATGCGCAACGGCGCCGAGAACTGGAACGGTGGTGGGCTCAGCTATCATCTTTCGCATGGCTTCGGCATGGTCGATGCTCATGCCAGTGTCCGCATGGCCGAAGCCTGGGCCGTGCTGATGCCGGAAACACAGACCAGCGACAATGAAACCAGCCTCTCGCTCGAGTATTCAGGACCAGCGCTTGCCATACCTGATGCGACCGTGACAGGTCCCATCGCGACCACCATTTCCTTCGAGGTCAGTGAAAGCTTGCGCCTCGACACGGTAGAGGTCGCGATCAGCCTCACCCATGCCCGCGCCGAGGATCTGAGTATCCATATCGAAGACCCCCACGGCAACCGCTTCATGCTGATGTCCCGCGAAGGGGGCGGGACGCTGATGTCGAACGGGTTCGATTGGCTGTTCACAATTGTCGGCGTGAAGGGCACAAATGCCCAAGGGGTCTGGCAGCTTGTGATCGAGGACGAAACCCCCGGTGCCACAGGCAGCTTGACGGCGGCAGAACTGACCCTGCATGGCACGACAAATCCGGTCAATGTGCATCACATCACGGATGAGCTTACGCGGATAGTTTCCACATCCGGCACTGTCGCCGGGCTTGCCGCGCAGGCGCCCGGCGAATGGCTGAACCTTGCAGCGGTCACAGGCGATGTCGAGCTGAGTCTCGCGATCGGAGGCAGTTTTGAGATCGACGGGCTGCATCTGGCCGAGCTGCAAACCCCCTTCCACCGGCTCTATCTCGGTGACGGGAATAACATGGTCACAGGCACGGCCGGGCGTGACACGATCCATGGCGGGCGCGGCGACAACTACATCGACGGCGGGGCCGGGAATGATCTTATCCATGGCGGGCCGGGCAATGACTCATTGCTGGGTGGACCGGGTCACGACACCATATTTGGTGGAGATGGTGATGACCTGATCTATGGCGGTCCCGGAAATGACCGGCTCTGGGGCGGCGAAGGCAATGACACGATTTACGGCGATATGGGTAATAACCGCATCGGCGGCGGGCCGGGTGATGATCTGCTGGTCGGCGGGCCGGGCCATGACACGATCTATGGTGGTCTGGGAGATGACACGATCCATGGGACAGCGGGCGACAATGCACTCTGGGGCATGGATGGGGACGACATCATCTATGGTGGCTCGGGCGATGACCGGATCGGCGGCGGACGCGGCAATGACACGATCTATGGCGGTGGCGGTAATAACACCCTCTACGGCGGCATGGGCGAGGATGTGCTCTATGGCGGGCCGGGCGATGATGTGCTCTGGGGCATGGACGGGAATGACACGCTCTTCGGCGGTGCGGGGAATGATTACCTCCATGGCGGGCCGGGCGATGACGTGCTGCATGGTGGCCCCGGCGATGACACCATGTTCGGTGGGAGCGGCGCGGATATCTTCATCTTCATGGCCGGAGACGAGACCGCACTGATCCTTGATTTCACTTTCAGCGACGATGACCGGCTGGAGCTTGATCAGGATCTCTGGGGCGGGGGCCTCACAGAGGCGGAGGTGCTTAACAGCTTTGCGAATATGCAGGGCGGACAGACCGTGATGAATTTCGGCGGCGGCGATGTGCTGACGCTGGCCGGGGTCACTGATCTGGCCACGCTTGGCAGCCATATCGACCTGATCTGACTGTGCGCGCCGCCATTATCCGCTCTCACCGGTCTGCACCAGCGCGGACCGGCAGGCGCGCACCATGAAATCGGCGAAGAGCCGGATCTTGGGGTCTTGCTGGCGACGATGGGGATAGAGACAGGCCAGCACGGCGGGCACAGGCGGTGTCTCGGGCAGAAGCTCGACCAACTCCCCTGAAGCCAGCGCCTGCGCCAGTTCGAACCGCGGGCGGTTCACAATCCCGCCGCCCGCCAGCGCCCAATCGACCAGTACTCCCGCATCATCGCAATCGAGCGGGCCACTCAGGTCGAGCCGCAGATTGCCCTCCGACGTCTGGAGCGTCCAGGAATATTCCGGCGAACGCGGGTAGCGCAGCAACAGGCAGTCATGCACCTTCAGGTCCTCGGGACTTCGCGGCACACCGCGCTGCGCCAGATAGTCCGGGCTCGCTGCCAGAACGCGCGGCGCATCCATGATCTTGCGTTGCTTAAGGCTCGATTCGGGCAGCACACCCAACATAAATGCCATGTCGATCTGGTCTTCGAGAATATCCACCTTCCGGTCCGACAGGCGTAGATTGATCGAGATCTCGGGATAGTCGCGCTGGAATTGCTGCGACAGCGGCGCTATCACCCGCCGCCCCACGCCCAGCGGTGCCGTCACCCGGATCGTGCCGCGTGGCCGCCCCGAGAGCCCCGCCACGGCGGCCTCGGCATCTTCCAGCGCCGCAATGACCCGCCGCGCATGCTCGTAGAAATCGCGCCCGATCTCGGTCGGGGTCAGCTTGCGCGTGGTGCGATTGAAGAGCCGCACTCCGAGCCGCGCTTCCAGCTCCTTGATCCGCTTGCTGGCCACAGCAGGCGTCAGTCTTAGATCGCGCCCGCCCGAGGTGATCGAGCCCAACTCGCTGACCCGCACAAAGACCCGCAATGATTCGAGATGGGACATGGTCTCCTCCAACACACCAATATTGCACAGCTTTGCAGCAGGATTACCAACGCTGCGTTGAAACACTCTGCCGGTTACGCCTCTTCTGTTGAAAGTGTTTTGGAGTATGTTTCTGCTATATTCAGTGTATATCCATCTGGTGAGGCCCCATGACACCACGCCGCGAAATCCGCTTTCTGCTCAATGACCGCCCTGTGCATCTGACGCAGCTTGCGGCCACGGATATGCTGCTTGACCATCTGCGCCTCGATCAACGCCTGCGCGGCACCAAGGAAGGCTGCGCCGAGGGCGATTGCGGGGCCTGCACGGTACTGGTGGGGCGGCTGGGGGCTCAGGGGCTGGAATACGCGCCGGTGAATGCCTGCATCCGCGCGCTCGCCTCCTGCGATGGCTGCCATGTAGTGACGGTCGAGCATCTGCGCGGCACTGACGGGGGCCTGCACCCGGTGCAGCACGCCATGGTCGAGCATCACGCCAGCCAGTGCGGCTTCTGCACGCCGGGTTTCGTGATGGCGCTCTATGCGCTCTGGATGGAAAACCCGCACCCGACCGAGGCGCAGATCGAGACCGCGCTGCAAGGCAATCTCTGCCGCTGCACCGGATATGCGCCCATCATCCGCGCGGGGCTTGCGATGGGCGATTACGGTACCACCGACCCGCTCATGGAGGAACGCGCGCAGGTGGCCGCACAACTGAATGCGTGGCAGGACGGCGCTCGGGTTGAGGTGGCGCGCGGCTAAAGCCGCGCGATCCTGCCGGGTTCGGTCGATGATCTCGCCGATGTGCTCACGGCCCATCCCGACGCGAGAATCGTCGCAGGAGCGACCGACGTTGGGCTTTGGGTCACGAAATTCCTGCGCGACATGCCGCTCGCGGTCTTCATCAACCATCTGGACGGGCTGCGGCAGGTGCGCGAGACCGAAGACGCCCTGCATCTGGGCGCCATGGTCAGCTATGAGGAAGCCCGCGCGCCGCTTGTGGCGCATTTCCCGCATCTCGCCCGTTACTGGGACCGCATCGCCGGATGGCAGGTCCGCGCCATGGGCACACTGGGCGGCAATATCGCCAATGGCTCGCCCATCGGGGACACGCCGCCTCCCTTCATCGCACTCGGCGCGCGGCTGGTGCTGCGCAAGGGGGCGGCGCGGCGCGAGATCCCGCTGGCGGATTTCTTCCTAGACTACGGCAAACAGGACTGCACGCCTGGTGAATTCGTCGAAGAGATCATCCTGCCCAAACCCCGTCCCGACACGCTCCATGCAGCTTACAAGCTCTCCAAGCGCCGGGATGAGGATATTTCCGCTGTGGCCCTCGGCATCGCGCTCACAATCGAGGACGGCATCATCACCACTGCCCGGCTCGCCTTCGGCGGCATGGCGGCGACACCGAAGCGGGCCGCGCTTGCCGAGGCAGCACTTACCGGCCAGCCCTATACCGAGGGTACGCTGGAAGCCGCCGTTGAGGCCCTCCGGCAGGATTTCAAGCCACTCTCGGACATGCGCGCCTCGGCCGATTACCGCATGCGCGCAAGCCAGAACCTGCTCCGCCGCTTCTGGTTTGAGACTCAAGGCGAAACCGCCACATTGGAGGACGCGCTATGAAGGACGATCCGCGCATCCGGGGCGCGGCCAATGACAGTTTGATACATGACAGCGCCATCAAGCATGTCACGGGACGCGCCGAATATACCGATGACATCACCGAGCCCGCAGGCACGCTTCACGCCTATATCGGTGGCGCGAGCATAGCCCATGGTCACATTACCGCGCTCGATCTGGCAGAAGTGCGCGCCGCACCCGGTGTGTTCACTGTCCTGACCGCCGCCGATATCCCCGGGAATAATGACGTCTCGCCCACGGGCCTCGATGACGAGCCGATCTTCACTGATGATCTGGTGCAATATTATGGCCAGCCCATTTTTGCCGTCGTCGCCGAGACCCGGGACCTCGCACGCCGCGCCTGCGGGCTGGCGAAAATTGACTACGCGATGCTGGAGCCAGCCACCGATATCGACGCCGCCGATGCCGCAGGCTACCCCGATGTGACCGCCCCCCTCACCCTCCAACGCGGTGACCCCGCCCCTGCGCTCGCCAGCGCTCCTCACCGGATCAAGGGCCGTATGCGCGTGGGCGGGCAGGATCACATGTATCTCGAAGGCCAGATCGCGATGGCCATTCCGGGGGAGGATGACGAGGTGACCGTCTTCGCCTCAACCCAGCACCCTTCCGAGGTGCAGCACATGGTCGCTCATGCACTCGGCGTGCCCTCGAATGCCGTTGTGGTGAATGTGCGTCGGATGGGGGGCGGCTTCGGCGGCAAGGAAACGCAGATGAACCTTTTCTGCGTGGTGTCGGCGCTCGCGGCGAAACGGCTGGGTCGCGCGGTAAAGCTGCGCCCTGACCGCGATCAGGACATGGAAATCACCGGCAAGCGGCATGATTTCCGCATCGATTATGATCTGGGATTTGACGATCAGGGCCGGATCCTGGCCGTCGATGGGGTGTTCGCCGCGCGCTGTGGATGGTCGGCAGACCTCTCCGGCCCAGTGACGGACCGCGCGCTCTTCCATGCCGACAACGCCTATTTCTACCCCAATGTTCGGCTACGCTCACGCCCGCTCAAGACCAATACCGTCAGCAACACAGCTTTTCGCGGCTTCGGCGGGCCGCAAGGCGTGATCGCTGCTGAGCGCATGATCGAGGAAATCGCCTATGCGCTGGGCCGCGACCCGCTGGAGATCCGCCGCGCGAATTACTACGGTGAGGTGGGTGACGTGACGCCCTATCACCAGACAGTCGAGGACAATATCCTGGGCCGACTGGTCGATGAGCTGGAAACCTCCTCCGACTATCAGGCCCGCCGCGCGCGCGTGCTGGAGTTCAACGCGAAAGGCGGTGTCATCCGCAAGGGCATCGCGCTGACACCGGTCAAGTTCGGGATTAGCTTCACCGCGACCTGGTACAATCAAGCCGGCGCGCTGGTACATGTCTATAATGACGGCTCGATCCATCTGAACCATGGCGGCACCGAGATGGGACAAGGGCTCTATACCAAGGTGGCGCAGGTGGTGGCCGATGCGTTCCAATGCGATATCGAGCGGATCAAGATCACCAAGACGACTACCGAGAAGGTGCCGAACACTTCGGCCACGGCGGCAAGTTCTGGCAGCGACCTCAATGGGATGGCGGCCCTTGACGCCTGTAACCAGATCAAGGCGCGGCTCGTGGCCTTCGCTTCCGAGCACTGGAATGTCGCTCCTGAGTCGGTGCAATTTCTGCCCGGTCGCGTAGCCGTGGGCACACAGATCATGCCCTTCGCGGCCTTCATCCGTGCGGCCTATATGGCCCGCGTGCAACTCTCTGCAGCAGGCTTCTACAAGACACCCGAGATCCACTGGGACCGCGCGACCGGGCGCGGCCAACCCTTCTATTACTTCGCCTATGGCGCCGCCTGCGCCGAAGTCAGCATCGACACGCTGACCGGTGAAACCCGTGTGGACCGCGCCGATGTGCTGCATGATGTGGGTCGTTCGTTGAACCCCTCGATCGATCTGGGGCAGGTCGAAGGGGCCTTCGTGCAGGGGATGGGCTGGCTCACCTCCGAGGAATTGTGGTGGGATGACAAGGGGCGGCTGCGCACACATGCGCCCTCGACCTACAAGATCCCGCTCGCCTCGGACCGCCCGCGGATCTTCAATGTCCGGCTGGCCGACTGGTCGGAGAATGCGAAACCCACGATCAAACGCTCCAAGGCGGTGGGCGAGCCGCCCTTCATGCTGCCGATCTCGGTGTTCGAGGCCATCGGCATGGCTGTCGCCTCGGTCGCCGACTATCGCGAATGCCCGAGGCTGGATGCCCCCGCCACGCCCGAGCGCGTGTTGATGGCCGTGGAGCGGCTGCGGGGATGAGGGGCGCGCGCGAGATACTGACCGGCGAGGCTGCGGTCATTCATGCGCAGATCACCCGCGTGCAGGGATCGTCGCCGCGGGAAGCGGGGGCCGAGATGTTCATCACCGCGACAGGCTGCGCGGGCACGATCGGCGGCGGGCAGGTCGAATTCCGCGTGATCGAGCGCGCCCGCGAAGTACTGATCGCGGGCATGATGCACGACCAGATGAACCTCTCGCTCGGGCCCGCCATCGGGCAATGCTGCGGCGGACAGGTGCGCGTCACGCTGACCAGGCTGAGCGCGGCGCAGCGTGCGGCGTATCTGGCGCGGATCGAGGCCCCCCGCCCGCAAGTGCTGATCCTCGGTGCGGGCCATGTGGGCCGGGCGCTGGCCGAGGTAATGGCTCCCCTACCCTGGCGCGTGCTGCTGGTCGATCCGCGTGCAGGGGAATTGGCGAAGAACATCGCGCCGGTGGAGACCCGGCTCACCCCGCTGCCCGAGGCCGAGATTGCCGCTACACCCCCGCAAAGTGCCTATATCGTGACGACGCATGACCATGGGCTGGATTTCCTGCTGACACTGGCCGCCCTGCGCCGCGGTGATGCTGCCTATGTGGGTCTGATCGGCTCCAGGACCAAGCGCGCGCGTTTCGAGCGCTTTGCGCGGGAGACCGACCCGGCGGCGGAAACACGCCGTCTGATCTGCCCGATTGGCGCGGCTGGGTTGGGCGACAAGCACCCTGGCGTGATCTCACTCGCAACGGCGCAAGAGGTGCATCTGGCCCTCTCGGATGCTTGCACAAACGCGATATCTTGCACAAATCAAACATCGGGCGCTGCTGCTCGCATTTGAAAGCGTTTTTTCATGTCTCGAAAAATCATCCGTGCGCGGCTGCTCTCCTTCCTGCGCGAACCCCAGAGCCCCGACGATACGGACAGTTTTCGCTATATCGAGGATGGCGGGCTCGTGATCGAGGGGGGCATGATCCGCGCAATGACGGATTTCGCGACGCTCGATTCGTCGGGGGCCGAGGTGATCGACCACCGCCCGAATCTGGTCATGCCGGGCTTCATCGACACGCATCTGCATTTCCCTCAGACGCAGGTGATCGCCTCATGGGCGGCGGAGCTGCTCGACTGGCTGAACGACTATACTTTCCCCGAGGAAACCCGCTACCAAGACCACGCCCTCTGCTCCACTATGGCCGCGCGCTTTCTCGACCGGCTGACGGATCACGGCACGACAACAGCGGTCGCCTATGTCTCGGTCCATGCCGCCTCTGCCGAGGCGCTCTTTGCCGAGGCGCTCAAGCGCAACATGCGGCTGATCGCCGGCAAGGTAATGATGGACCGCAACGCGCCCGAGGGGCTGCTGGACACGGCGCAGTCGGGCTACGATGACAGCAAGCAGCTTATCGCGCGCTGGCATGGAAAGGGGCGGCTCGGTTATGCGATTACGCCGCGTTTCGCCATCACCTCGACGCCCGCGCAGATGGAGGCGGCACAGGCGCTGGCGCACGAGCACCCCGACTGCCACATCCAGACCCATCTGAGCGAAAACCATGCCGAGATCGCCCTGGCCTGCGAGCTTTACCCCGAGGCAGCGGATTACACCGATATCTATGCTCGCTACGGGCTCTTGCGCGGGAATTCCCTCCTAGGTCACGCCATCCACCTGAGCGAACGGGAGATCGGCGCGCTGGCGGAGGCAGAAGCGAAGCCGGTCTTCTGCCCGACCTCGAATCTGTTTCTGGGCTCGGGGCTTTTTGACGACGCCCGCCTGCGCGCGGCGGGACTCACCAATGCGATTGCCACCGACATTGGCGGCGGCACCAGCTATTCCATGCTCCAGACACTGGCCGAGGGCTTCAAGGTGCTGCAACTCCAGCGCCAGCGCCTGCACCCGTTCCGCGCCTTTCACTGGATCACCCGCGGCAATGCCGAGGCACTCGGGAAGACCGACCGCATCGGCACGCTGGAGCCGGGCACCGAGGCCGACTTCGTCGTGCTTGATGCGCGCGCGACCTCGGCCATGGCGCAACGGATGGAACGGGCGCGGGGGCTGATGGATGAACTCTTCACACTGCAGGTGATGGGCGATGACCGGGCTGTGGTGCAGACCTATGTGGCAGGGGTCGCGTGCAAGGGATAATGGATAACCTATTCAGGCTGCCGGAATGGGCGTGAATGTCTTGCGTCAGCCTGATGCGGTTACTTGCAGACCGCCTGAAAACAACCAGCAAACAGCGCTGTTTTGATCAGCGAGCGGTGCGAGCAGAGAGGCCTGCCAAACATCAGTGTATCGCGGCAGATACCGAATTTTGATGCATGTCAATGAAACTGGACAGATCGTTCGTTAGCCTGACCCTCACTGCGGTTGTGTCTTCTCTGGCCAGTACCACGCCGGTCGCCAACCGCACCCAGTTTGAAAGGCCCGCAGATGGACCCTGTGATCGACCGCTACGCCCGCCGCGCCTCCCCGCGCTATACCAGCTATCCGACCGCGCCGCATTTCGGCAAGGAGGTCGATGAAGCCTGTTATCGGGGTTGGCTCGCAGAGTTGGACCCTTCTGCACCGGTCTCGCTCTATCTGCATGTGCCCTTCTGTCGGCAGATGTGCTGGTATTGCGGCTGCAACATGAAACTGGCCTCACGCTATGACCCCGTTGCGGATTATGTGCGCACTCTGCGCAAGGAGGTCGCACTGACCGCCGATGCGCTGCCCGATCGCATGGCGGTCTCGCATCTGCACTGGGGCGGCGGCACGCCCACAGCGCTCTCTCCCGATGATCTGGCCACCGTGATGGGTGATGTCCGCGCGCGCTGGGATTTCACCGAAAATGCAGAGATCGCGATCGAGAGCGACCCGCGCACGCTGACGCCCGAGATGGCCGCGTGCATAGGCGCGCTGGGCTTCACGCGCGCGAGCTTTGGCGTGCAGGAATTTGACGTGAAGGTGCAGAAAGCCATCAATCGGGTGCAGCCACCTGCGATGGTGGGCGACTCGGTCGAACAACTACGTGCGGGTGGCGTGTCGGGGATTAATTTCGACCTGATCTATGGCCTGCCCTATCAGACGGTCGAGAGCCTGATCGAGACCGTGAAGCTCAGCGCCGGAATGCGCCCTGACCGGGTGGCGCTGTTCGGCTATGCGCATGTGCCCTGGATGGCCAAGAACCAGCGCATGATCCCGGAGGACGCCCTGCCCGGGGCCGAGGAACGCGCCGCGCAGGCCAGCGCAGCAGCCGAAGCGCTGGCCGCCGAGGGCTATGTTGCCATCGGCCTCGATCATTTCGCCCTGCCGGAAGACGATCTGGCGATCGCCGCGCGCGACGGCTGGTTACGGCGCAATTTCCAAGGCTACACCACTGATCAGGCCGAGACGCTGATCGGCATCGGCGCCACCTCGATCGGGCGCACCCCTGCGGGCTATCTGCAGAACATCGCCGAGACCGGCGCCTGGGCGCGCGCGGTCGAAGGCGGGCATCTGCCCGTCGGCAAGGGGCGCGCTTTCATCGGCGAAGACCGTCTGCGAGGCGAGGTGATCGAACGGCTGATGTGCGACGGTCATGTGGATGCCGATGCCATAGGCGCGAAACATGGTGCGTCTGCGGGCTGGTGGCGCGATGCGGCCGACGCCTTGGCCGAGATGCAGCGCGATGGGCTTGTCGCGGTCAACGCGGGCCGGGTGTCCGTGACAGATCGGGGCCGCCCGCTGGTGCGCCTCGCAGCAGCGGCGTTTGACACCTATCTCGCGGAGAGCACGGCCCGGCATTCCGTGGCGGTCTGAACAATGGGCCCGGCGCTGTTCTGCCTCAGCCAGATTTCGGTCGAAACGCCACGCAGCGCGCGGAGTCCGTCTCGATCCGGCGAGCCCCGATCAGGTCGAGGCAATAGGGCACAGCAGCGAAGACCGCATTCAGGCAAGTCGCAATCGCGGCGGGCTTGCCGGGCAACGTGATGAACAGGGTCTCGCCCCGCACGCCCGCGCTCTGGCGTGACAGAATCGCTGTGGGCACCTCGGCCAGCGAGGCGCGGCGCATCGCCTCGCCGAAACCGGGCAAATCGAAATCGATGATATCGGCCAGCGCCTCGGGGGTGCGGTCGCGCGGAGCAGGGCCGGTACCGCCCGTGACCAGCACCAGATCGGCGCCACCATCGGCGAGCGCACGCATGGCCTCGGCCACAGGCTCGCGCCCGTCAGCGACAATCTGGCGGGTCACATCCAGCGGTGAGGTGATCGTCGCGCGCAGCCATTCTTCTGCCGCAGGGCCGCCGCGATCGGCATAGTCCCCACGCGCGGCCCGGTCCGAGACAATCAGAACCGCAATGCGCGCCACTTCAGGCGACATGGCGCAGCCCTGCGCGCAGGCACCAATCGGTGACATGGGATACATCCGCGGGCAGAGCCTCGGCCAATCCGTCAGTGAAGGCCTCGAAAGCCGGCAGGTTCAGCGCATTGACGCCCACGAGCACCGGTACGTCCAAGCAGATGGCCTCACCGATGACAGGCGCAAAACCGCCACCCGCTTCGGCCTCGGTCTTGCCGAATTTGTTGACGATCAGCAGGTCCGCCCCGGGCAGTGCGGCCTCGGTCGCGACCACGGCCTGCGCCAGCACGCTGGTGTCGAGCGTGCAGCCGCGCGCGAGCGCACCGCGATCCTCACTTATGCGCAGCACTTCGCCCGTGGAGAGGAGCCGCAGATCCATGTCACATTTACGCCGGTCGGCGCGGGCAGTATTGGTCTGCACCGTGCCGCAGAGACGCAATCGGCCTGCCAGTCCGTCGACGACCTGCGCCAGAAACCGATCACTCGCGCCGCGTCCGGGCAGGCTGATATATCCCAATTTCATCAGATGTATCCTTTTCAAAAACAGCGTTGCCCATGCTTACCGATGAAACCTCATACCGTCCCTGATATAAGTCAATCAATCGGCCAAGGGCTCGAAATTTTTCCTTTGTTATCTTGTGTTTCTGCACAGGTACGCGGGGTAAATTCTTCCAGCTGCTGCGCGCGAGCGTCCCTGCGCAACGCCGCGTTCGACCCGAATGAGTCCGAAAGCCGCGTCGTCTGTGGCAGACTCATGTCTGCTCTCCAATCGCCGCATACTCAATCTTCGCCAAGGCACGCGCGCAGGCGCTGTCCATCCGAGGCGATTGCTCTCGCCTTGCGCACATTTCGGCTAGAAGCGCGCGCTTGTCTTCTGGCGTCAGATGCATCCGCGCCAATGGCGGCAGGATGGCATTCTCGACAATCAGATGGCGACTCTCGGCGGCGGAGAGCCTCCACAGCGCATCGCGATCGTCCTGCATAGGCGGGGCACCATCGACCATGCATGCCAACGCCGGATTTAGAAGCGCAAAGGCGGATTTCGCGATCTCATGTTCGCGTTCCAACCTTGTGAGGATTTTCTCCAGCTCATCCTCGGGCAAAGCCCGCGCGCGCAGGGTGGGGAACAGAGCTTGTTCCTCATCCTCGAAATGTGCGGGCAGGTCGCGAGAGAGATTCACCAATATCCGCCGCGCCAGGTCCGGTCTGGGCTGGGCTGTTGCTGCCAGCGCATCCATGTCAGCGCAAAGCTCTCGCTGATTGAAATGCTTTTCATACATCCCCTCAATCGGGCACTCGGCCGCGCTGAGCTGCGGCAAGGTGGCGCGCGTACCCTGGATCATGCCGGTGTCGTGGTCAAGATGCCAGTCGGGATTGGTATTCGTGCCGGACATGGCGGACCCCTTTTATGCTTACGCAGTCTGAAGCCGGACACCCTGCACCCAGGCCCGCGCGACAAGCTCTGAGGTAAATCTCGCCACCGCCTGTACCCAGGCCGCCTTGGCATATGCTTCGCGCAGGTGCGGCAGGACCGTCTCAAAGCGCAACACCTCGCCCTGCGCGCGGGCAACGAGCCGGATCAGATGCAGCCCGATCTGCCCTGTCACACGCCATTTGATCGACGGGACAATCCCGAAAGCCGCGCCCTCTGCACCCTGCACGAAGAACGAGCAAATGATGGTGATCGCAATCGCGATGATCAGCGGCCAGTTGCTGTCCAACAGCCCCATCATCACGAAGCCGATGGCGATGCCAAGCATATAAGACATCATCACGAAACGGCGGTTGCCGAAACGGTCAGAGACCAACCCGCCAATAGGCCGCGCGAACAGGTTGACGAAGGCAAAGCTTGCCGCGATTTGTCCGGCTGCCACTGCTGTGAGCCCCCAGGTTTCCTGGAAGAACATCGGCAGCATCGAGACCACAGCCAATTCCGCATCGAAATTGGCGCAGTAAGTCACATTCAGTGCAACGACCGACGAGAACGGATATTTGTCGTCTTCTGGCACGCCTTTTTTCAGGATCGGCAGATTGACGCAGACCGCCTGCCAGACCTGCCGGCCACGATGACGGCAAAGGCGAAGTAGCAAAAGGCCGCCGTGATGCCATCGATATAGCCCATCAATTGCACGCGATAGACCAGGATCGACAGGATACCGACCATGGGAACCGTTAAGATGCACAGCATCACCAGATCGCGCCAGCTCGACACTTCCAGCGCCGAGGCCTTGCGCGGCTTCTTGTGCGTGTCCCTGGTCGGGCCGTCGGTGATGGCAAACCAATAGAACAAACCATAAGCGGCAATTACCGCACCCGACGTGGCCATGGCCCAGCGCCAGCCTTCTTCGCCGCCATACATGTGCAGCGCAATCGTGGGCAGGGTCATCGCTGCAGCGGCCGAGCCGAAATTGCCCCAGCCCGCGCCAAACCCTTCGGCAAAGCCGATCGAGCGCGCCGGGAACCAGAGTGCAATCATGTGGATGGTGACAACGAAGCTTGCACCGATGGACGAGAGCACCAGGCGCGACATGAACAGCACTTCGCGCGAGTCGCCAAAGGCAAACACCCAGGTCGAATTTGCCATCAGCATCATCAGCACCGAGAACACCCGGCGCGGCCCGTAACGGTCCAGCGCCATGCCGACAATGATACGAGCCGGAATGGTCAGGGCGACATTGGCGATGGCAAAGAGGCGGATATCGTCACGGGTCAGCCAGTCCACCGAGGCGAGCATGGAAATCGCCAGCGGGGCCATGTTGAACCAGACATAGAAGCTCATGAAAGAGGCAATCCACGTGAGATGGAGCGCCTTGATTTCGGCATTCTTGAAGCGGAATAGATCGCTGACTTGCATGTCAGACCCTGAATATCAGGTGTGGGTCGCCTCCTACCTGCTGCGACAGTCTTTGCTGGCCAGTGGTGCGGCGTCCTATATCCTGCCTGTCGAGAAACGTTTGCTGGCATCCTATCTCGGGATGACCCCGCAAAACCTGTCACGCGCCTTGCGAACCTTTGAGAACTATGGCGTCAAGCTCGACCTGCCCCGCGTCATCATCATCAATCGCGAAAAACTCACTGCCCTCGCCCAGCCTGACCGCCTCATCGACGGACCAGATGACATCGCAGATGCAAGCGGATCCGCACTGCCCAAGATATCCTAGCGCGCATGGCCGAAAGAAGGCCTGCTGACGCCTTTACTACCCCACATCGCGGTTGACCGGATGCGCGTGGCATGCACGGCGCCAGGTTTGCTGGGGGCTGATTTGGTTTGTCTGAGCCGCGGCCGGGCGTTCTCCGGGGTGCTTCCGGCGCTTGGTCTCACTATTGAATTGCCAGCACCATGCAGCGCAGGACGCGTCGATTCGCGTCAGCCTCTGGCCGATGGCGCAATTGTGCCTTGCATCTGGCCATGTCGGTATATTGCAACAATGCCTGCGTTGAGGGAGCCGCCAAATGAGGGATCGCGTCCACCCGCCCGAGATCTCCGATCGCGATGTGTATGAGGTCCGCGACCCAGAATGGATCGAGATGCGTGACGGCACCCGTCTTGCCGCGCGCATCTGGCTGCCTCAAGATGCAGCGGCACAGCCGGTGCCCGCGATCCTCGAATACCTGCCCTATCGCCGGCGCGATGGCACGCTGGCGCGCGACGAACTGCATCACGCCTGGTTGGCGCGCAATGGCTATGCCGGGGTGCGCGTGGACATTCGGGGCAATGGCGATTCCGAAGGCGTCATGGAGGACGAATACTCCGAGGAGGAGCTCGACGACGGCGTCCAGATCATTGAATGGTTGGCGCAACAACCCTGGTGCTCGGGTGCGGTCGGGATGATCGGTATCTCCTGGGGTGGGTTCAACGGGCTGCAGCTTGCCGCGCGGGCGCCCGAAGCGCTGAAGGCCGCAGTGACGATCTGCTATACCGACGACCGCTACGCTGACGATATCCACTACATGGGCGGCTGCCTGCTTACCGAGAATATCGGCTGGTCGTCGCAGATGCTGGCCTATTCCTCGCGCCCGCCCGACCCCGATGTGGTGGGCGAGGGATGGCGCGAGATGTGGCGCGCGCGGCTGGAGCGGCAGCCACTGCTGCTGGAGACCTGGCTGCGCCACCAGCGACGCGACGCTTATTGGCGGCGCGGATCGGTGTGCGAGGACTGGGGCTCGGTCCGTGCTGCGGTCCTGGCGGTCGGTGGCTGGGCCGATGCGTATTCCAACGCGGTGCCGCGCACGCTGGCGGGCAGCCCGGCCCCGGTGAAGGGGATCGTCGGCCCTTGGGCGCACAAGTATCCCAACGTCGCATACCCCGAGCCGCGCATCGGCTTTCTGGCGGAGTGCCGGCAGTGGTTCGACCACTGGCTCAAAGGCGCCGAAAACGGTGCCAAGGCGCTGCCCGCCTATCGTGCGTTCGTGATGGATTCGATGCCGCCCGCACGGCGCATCGACTGCCGCCCTGGCCGCTGGGTGGCGGAGCCGGAGTGGCCGTCGCCGCGGATCGAGCACTGGAACCTGGCGCTTTCGGACGACACGCTCGGTGCACAGGCTGGCAGTGCACCGATATCAGTCGGCGGACCGCAGACGCTGGGCGCTGCCGGTCAGCGGTTCTGCCCCGGGCTGCGTGATCTTTACGAGATGGCGGCGGATCAGACCCCTGACGACGCTGAGGCCACGAGCTTGGACACCGCGCCTCTGGAGCGGGACGTAGACATCCTCGGCGCAGCCGAACTGCGCCTGCGGGTGACGCCCGATGCGCCCACCGGTTTCGTCGTTGCGCGGCTATGCGACCTGCGCCCGGACGGCACCAGCGCCTTCATAACCATGGGTGTGCTGAACCTCACCCATCGCAACGGGCACGACAGGGTGGAGCGGATGACACCCGGCGTGCCGGTCGACGTGACCGTGGCCCTCAACGACATTGCCTATCGGCTGCCTGCGGGGCATCGGCTGCGGTTGTCACTGTCCACGAGTTATTGGCCGATGCTTTGGCCCGCGGCGGCACCGCTAAAGCTGCAGATTGACCCTGCGGCAAGCATGCTCGGCGTGCCGCTGCGCCCGGCGCTGGACGAGCCCGAACCGGAATTCGGCCCGCCCGAGGATCAGCGCGAGGGGCAGTCCGAAACCCTGCGGCCTGAGACCTCGGAGCGCCGCGAGGAAGTGCTGGCCGACGGCACGCGCCGGCTGCGCATCGTCACCGATGGCGGGCGCGAACGGCACCGGTCCACCGGAACGGAATCGGGCCGGCGTATCGAGGAGACCTGGGACATCCACCCCGACGACCCCCTCTCCGCGCGCATGGAGACGCGCTGGAGCTACGAGATCGGTCGCGGCGACTGGCAAACGCGCACCGATTCGCGCACCGAGGTGACCTCTGATACGACGCATTTTCAGATTCGCGCGGAGCTGCGCAGCTATGAGGGTGGACGCCCCTTCGTGAACCGCGAATGGCATCTGAGGATCCCGCGCGACGGCGTGTAAGCACAGCGCGCCGCCCGCCTGACGCAAAGTGACGCGGTATTTTCTTGCACTTTGGCGCCGCTGAATTAGGCTGCTCGCGTCATGGATCAGCCCAACCTCGCCCGCAACCTTCGCCTGCTGTGCAGCTATGCGCCGTCGATCTCGGCGGTATGTCGTAGCATCGGCATCAACCGGCAGCAGTTCACCAAGTATCTCAACGGTGCCTCGCGCCCCTCGGCGCGGAACATACGCCGGATCTGTGATCATTTCGGTGTCGAGGAGGATGAACTTCTCGCACCGCATGGACGCTTCGCCGAGATGATCTCGCTGCGTCCGCGCGCGCGTCACCTGATCCGGGCGCTCGGCCCGGCGGCCACGCATATTGACGCGATGTTCACCCGCTCGGCCGAAAACCTGAAACCGTACTGCGGCTATTATTTCTATTACTACTACACCCCCTCGCGCCCAGGAATGATCCGCCGGTCGCTACTTCGCCTCAACGAATACAAGGGCGTTTACTACACGCGGCTGACCGAACGTATCCAGCCCTCGGAGAGCCCGCTCGGGCGCTCGCATGTCGTGCGTTATGTCGGAGTTGCGGTGCTGCTGGGGGGACGGATCTTCATTATCGACCACAATGCGCGCGACCGGCGTTCGGTCTCGCAGACAGTGCTCTTCACCACGCAGTCGGGCGAGGTGGAGTTCCTCACCGGCATGACACTGGGCGTGCAGGGGCGCACCGCGCGCGCGCCCTTCGCTGCGCGGGTGTTCCTGGAATTTCTGGGCCGACAGACCGATCTGCACGCGGCCGTCCGCCGCACAGGCATCTTCGATGCAGACGGCGCCGACCTGCCACGCCACATAGCACGAATGCTCGCCTCAAGCGGCAGCGAGCCGCAGATGCTCACGGCGCTGGAACTACCTATCTGACGCGTTATGACGCATCCTTAGCGCAAATTACCTGCGCGTTTGAGCCTGCTGCGCAATTGTCTGACGACGGCATGGCCCGCACGCTTTCGCGAAAGAAAAATACCACATGACCGGGAGACTGAAGATGCCTAAAACTGCAATGCACCGCGCCTTTCCCGTGCTGAACCGCCGCCAGTTGCTGGCTGGGGCCGCCGGGGTTTCTGCCGCCGCCATGCTGCCCGTGAAGGCCTGGGCGCAGGAAGGCCGACTCAATATCCGCGTTTACACCGAGCCAGATGATTTCGACCCCGTCGATGCCTCGGGCTTCGGCGAGGCGCTACTCTACGGCGCAATCTACCGCAACCTGATCCAGTACGAATCCGGTGACGAATGGAGCTATCGCCTCGATCTTGCGGAGTCCATCGAGCAGACCAGCGACACCACTATCGAGTTCACCCTGAAGGAAGGGCAGATGTGGTCTGACGGCTATGGCGAGATCACCGCCGAGGATGTGGCCTTCACCTTCGAACGCATCCTCGACCCCGAAATGAATTCGCGCATACTGCCCGATGTTGGCACACTCAGCCGCGTCGAGGTGACGGGGCGCTATTCAGGCGTGTTCCACTTTGATGAGGCATTCGCGCCGTTCTGGTGGATCGCACTGCCCTATCTGGCCGGGACAATCGTGTGCAAGGCGGCCATCGAGGACGCCGGCGGGCGCATCACCACCGAAGTGCCGCCCACCGTTTCCGGCCCCTATCGCGTGCGCGAGTTGCGCCCCGGTGAGCGCTGGGTGCTGGAGCGGAACGAAGACTACACCGGCGACATCCCGGCCGAGTACGAGCGCCTCGACATCGTCTATATCGGCGACGAAGCTTCGGCCGAAATCGCGCTGGAAGCGGGTGATCTGGACTTCACCGAGGTCAGCCCCGGATCGGTCACGCGGCTCCAGAGCAACCCGCCCGCGGGCACCGCGATGTCGATGCACCCGTCGCTGTTCTATGTCTGGGTCGGCATGAACATGGAACACCCCAAGTTGCAGGACATCCGGGTGCGCCAGGCGCTGCAATACGCCATCAACGTCAACGCGATCATCGAGGCTGCGTGGTATGGCGTTGCCGAGCCCTCGACCGGGATCATCGCGCCAGGGTTGATCGGCAACCGTCCCGAATCACTCATCCCGCCGCAGGGCGATCCGCAGCGCGCGCGCGAATTGCTTGCGGAAGCCGGTGTCGAGAACCTTCAGGTCACGCTCAACGTGCTTAACGATGTGACCTTCACCACCGCCGCGCAGGTGATGCAGGCGACAATGGCGCAGGCCGGGATCCAGTTGAACATCGAAGTGCATGAATCGGGCTCGTTCTGGACGCTTGGGGTGGAGGCCGATGGCGACCGCTGGCGGGATCTGGAAATGATCATGAACCGTTTCTCGATGCTGCCCGACCCCTCCTATGCGACCGCCTGGTTCGTCACCGAACAGATCGGCGACTGGAACTGGGAGCGTTTCTCGGATGAGGAGTTCGACCGCCTGCACCGCGAGGCAGGCACCGAGACCGACGACGCGCGCCGCGATGAGATGTATCGCCGCGCTCAGGACATCATGGAGGAATCGGGCGCCTATCGCTTCATCACCCATGGCGTGACGCCGAACCTGTTTTACAACAACACGGTGCCGGGGACGCGCCCGGACGGGCTGCCGCTGGCGCAATACTTCCGCCGCGCCTGAATTATGCGGCAGGCGGCCCATGAGCGGTGCGGGCGCGCGATAAGCGCCCGCGCCGGTGCAGCCGGGGAGACGGGATGATCCAGTACACCATTCAACGCGTTGCGCTGGCGCTGGGTATCGTCTTTGTGGCGATCTCGGCGCTTTACGGGGTGATGATCGCGCTGCCGGGCGATCCGACATCAGTGCTGCTGGGGCCACGCGCCACGCCCGACATGCGCGCGCTGTTCCGCGAGCAGATGGGCCTGGACGACCCGCTGGCGGTGCAGATCCTTAACTTCTGGGGGCGGGTTCTAAGCGGCGATCTGGGCACTGATTTCTTCCGCAACCGCCCTGTCGCGGTGGCGGTGATGAGCGCGCTGCCGCATACGGTCGCGCTGGTGTTCGGGGCAATCTTCTGGTCGGCCACCCTCGGGATCCTGCTGGGTGCGTTTTCGGCCGACCGGCGCAACAGTCTGCTCGACCGCGTCACCGGGGTGATCTCGGTGGCCTTCATCGCGGCGCCGTCCTTCGTTGTCGCGCTCTACAGCCTGTTGCTGTTTTCGGTCACGCTGCGCTGGTTTCCGTCCATCGGCGCGGGCGAGCCGGGCGACCTGCTCAGCCGCATCCAGCATCTCGTGCTGCCCTCACTGGCGATCGGGCTGGCCTGGGTCGGCTATGTCGCGCGCATCGTGCGCGCCTCGATGCTCGAGGCGATGGGCGAAAGCTACATCCGCACCGCGCGCGCCTTCGGCCTGCCGCGCCGGCGGGTGGTCTACAACTACGCGCTGCGTGTGGCGATCCTGCCAGCGGTGCAGGTTCTGGGGGTGGGCATCGGTGGCATGCTCTCCAGCGCGGTTTTCGCCGAGATCGTCTTCTCCCGCCCTGGAATCGGCACGCTGATCTACACTTCCGTGTCAGACCGAAACTACCCGGTGGTGATGGGCGCGATGCTGGTGGCCATCGGCTTCTTCGTCACCTGCGCGTTGATCGCCGACCTGATCAACGCCGCCCTCGACCCACGCCACAGGAAGACGCAATGAGCCGCTTCAGGCATACGCTGATCGGGCGGCTGGCCCGCGACCCGCTGGCTGTGATGGCCATCGTGATCATCGCGGCGCTGGTGGTGATGGCGGTCTTTGCAGACCTCATCGCCCCCTACGACTACACCGCCATGCACATGACCGACCGCTTCGCCGCACCATCGGCGGAGTTCTGGCTGGGCACCGACAATCTGGGGCGCGATACGTTCTCGCGACTGCTGCAAGGCGGGCGCATCGCGCTGACGGTCGGGCTGACGGCGGTGATCATCTCGGGGCTGATCGGTCTGGTGCTGGGGATGATCGCGGGCTTTGGGCCGCGCTGGCTGGACAATGCGCTGCTGTTCTTCTTCGACACGCTGCGCGCCTATCCGACCATCATCCTCGCACTGGCACTGGCGGCTCTCATGCCGCGCGGGCTGACCACGGTTATAGTGGTGGTGGTGATCACCTCGTTTGCCGAATACGGCCGCGTAGTGCGCACGCAGACGCTGTCGCTCAAGCATTCCGAGTTCATTCTGGCCGAGCGCGCAATGGGCGCTTCCTTCGGCCGGATCGTGTTCCACCACATCCTTCCCAATGTGTTGGGGCCATTCTTCATCCTTGCGGCGATGAACCTGCCGGTGGTGATCACAATCGAGGCGGGAATGAGCTTTCTGGGTGTGGGCGTGCCGCCGGGCACGCCAAGCTGGGGCTCGACGCTCAAGGACGGGTTCGACCATATCCGCCAGACACCGTGGTTGATCCTTGCGGGCGGGTTGCCGCTGATCCTGGTGACGCTGGGCTTCACCTTTCTGGGCGAAGCGCTGCGCGATCAACTCGACCCCAAGCTCAGGAGTGGGCGATGACGAACACGCTGACAGTCAAGGATCTTTCGGTGAGCTACGATACCCGCACCGGCGCGCTGCAGGCGCTGCGCAACGTCTCGATTGATGTGCCTGCAGGCGAGATCGTGGGCGTGGTGGGCGAATCGGGCTGCGGAAAGTCCACGCTGATCGGCGCGCTGCTGAGCCTCCTGTCGGAGAACGCACACGTGGTCGGCGGCGAGATCCGCCTTGCTGGTGAGGACATCCTGCGCGCCTCGCCCCGCCGGCTGCAGGCGATACGCGGGAACGAGATGTCGGTGGTGTTCCAGGATCCGATGACCTCGCTCAACCCTGTGCTCTCAATCGGACGGCAGATGCGCGACATCCAGTATCGCGAGCGTATCTCCGATGCCGAAAAATCCCGCCGCGCTGCCGCGATGCTGGGCCGGGTCGGCCTGCCGGACCCCGAGGCGAAGCTGCACGCCTATCCGCACGAACTGTCGGGTGGGATGCGCCAGCGCGTGGCCATCGCCATGGCGGCGCTGATGGAGCCGAAACTTTTGATAGCGGACGAGCCGACCACCGCGCTGGATGCCACGCTAGAGGTACAGATCATCGAACTGCTCAAGGAAATCCAGCGCGAGATCGGCTGCGCGATCCTGTTCATTTCGCACCATCTGGGGGTGATCGCCGAGCTTTGCGACCGCATGGTGGTGATGTACGCCGGCGAGGCGGTCGAGGAAGGCCCCGTTGCGGAGGTGTTCCAGCGCCCGGCGCATCCCTACACTGCCAAGCTGATCGAATGCGACCCCGGGCGGCTGCACGAACGGGTCGAAGCGCTGCCCGCCATCCCCGGCAGCCTGCCCGACCTGACCGACCCGCCCGCGGGCTGCATCTTTCGTGACCGCTGCGACATGGCGACCGAAATCTGCGCCCGCGAAGCGCCGCCGCGCGTCACGGTGACGCCCGGGCGCTGGTCCGCCTGCCACCATGCAAAGGCGGTGAGACCATGACGTCCGACGCGCTGCTGGAACTCAAGGATGTGACCGTGGAGTTTCCCGGGGTGCGCGGGCTGCGCGCGCTGACGGCCCCGCCCGAGGCCCGCCGCGTGCAAGCGGTCAGCGGCATCTCGCTGCGCGTCGAACACGGCGAGACGCTTGCGTTGGTCGGCGAATCTGGCTCTGGCAAGACGACGCTGGCACGCGCGATCAATGGGCTGGTGCCACTGGCGCGCGGCGAGGTTTGGTTCGACGGCCAGCCCCTGCACGCGCGCCCCGATTGGCACGCGGTACGCCGCCGCGTGGCGATGATGTTTCAGGACCCGGTCGGATCGCTCAGCCCGCGCAAGACGGTGCGCGAGTTGATCCTGGAACCATTCGCGATCCACGGCGTGCGGGTGAAGGACCGCAAGACGCGTGCGCGCGATCTGCTGGCCGCGGCGGGGCTGGGCCCCGATTTCCTCGACCGGTATCCGCATCAGCTTTCGGGTGGGCAGGCGCGGCGCGTGGGCGTGGCGCGCGCGCTGGCGCTCGACCCGGCGCTTGTGCTGGCCGACGAGCCCACGGCCGGGCTGGACGTGTCCATCCAGGGCGAGATCCTGAACCTGATGAACCGCGTCAAGCGCGAGCACGGGCTGACCACGCTGATCATCACCCACAACCTGAACATCCTGCGCCACATCGCCGACCGGGTGGCGGTGATGTATCTGGGCCGGATCGTCGAAATTGGCCCGGTGGAGCAACTGCTCAGCACCCCCGCGCACCCCTACACCCGCGCGCTGATGGCCGCCAACCCAGAGCCCGACCCTACCGCGCGGCGCGAACGGATCGTGCTGGGCGGCGAAACACCGGCGCTGAGCGCCCGCCCGCCGGGCTGCGAGTTTCACCCCCGCTGCCCGGTCGCGCGCCCCGATTGCGCAACGTGCCCGCCCGCCCTCGCCCCCGCCCGCACAGGTGGCGAGGTTTCGTGCCACTACCCGCTTGGCTCAGATGAAAGGATCGGCGCATGAGCTACGGTCTTTACATCGGGCGGCGTCATACCGCCGACGGCATCGCCTATCTGGCTGGCTATGGCGACGAGCCCTCGGGTCACTGGCTGGAAGTGGCCCCGCGCCAGCGCCATGCGCCGGGCAGCACCATCACCGTCGGCGTGACCCCGCAGGCCGACCTGCCCGGAGAGTTGAGCGAAATTCCCCAGGCGCCCGAGACGGCGCGGCTGATGCGCGTCAACTACAGCTACTACCTAGGGGTCCCCGCGCCGCTCACCAATGGCGGGCTGAATGAACACGGCGTGGCGGTGCGCGATATCTGGGCGCCTTCGCGCGCGGAGCTGGTGAAGATGACCCCGCGCGATCAGTGCGGGCCGAACTATTCCGATCTGGCGCGCATCGTCGTCGAACGCGCCCGCACCGCGCGCGAGGGGGTGGAACTGATCGGCACGCTGATCGCGGAGCACGGCTATTCCAGCTATGGCGGCAATTCGCACATGATCGCCGACCCCGAGGAATGCTGGGTGGTGCAGGAGTTCGCAGGCGGGTGTGGGCTGTGGGTGGCCGAACGGCTGGGCGCGGATGCGATCCGCGCCTCGCGCCCCGGGTATATCCCTGAAATCCCGCCCGAGCCGAATGCGGATTACCGCTTTCCGCCGCATTTCATCGCAACCGCAATCGAACTGGGCTGGTATGACCCCGCAGATGGCACGTTCAACGTCAACCGGATCTACGGCGATGGCAAGGGCCGCTGGGAGGGTGTCGCCTGGATCGAGGATGAGATGCGCAGGCGTGCCGCGCGCCCAGGCGGCATCACCCTTCAAGATGTGTTCTGGGCCATCCAGACCGAGGTTCTGACCGGGGACACTGCGGGCTACGGCCAGGTCGTGCCGCTCGAGCACCCCGCCCATCCCGCGCTGCGGATGCTATGGCATGCCCCGGTCGGGCCAGTGACGGCGCCGCTGGTGCCGCTCTTTCTCGGCATGACCGAGGTGCCCCCCGAGTATCGGCGCCATCGCTACCTTGAACGCGGCGAAAGCGCGCGTTTCCTCGACACCCGCAAGGCTGGCGAGGACCCCGACACCGTTTCGTATGTGCCGCAGGGGGTCGAAGTGACGCGTTCTGCCGTGCAGGTCTTCAAGCGGCTGATGCATCTGGCGTTTCAGGCGCCCGAGCCGCAGTTCCGCGAGGTCTGGGACCACTGGCGCGCACATGAGGCCGCGCTGATCGCGGATACGCCGCAGTTGCGGCGCAGCGCGAAGATCCTGCTCGATGCGGGCGAGGCGACTCTTGCGGCGCGGCTGCTGACGGATTTCGGCCGCACCCGGTTGCTGGCCGCTCTAGACGAGGCAGAGGCGCTCGCCGATGCGTTGGAGGTCCGGTTGCGCTGCGCGGGTCGGCTGAACATGGAGTTGACACCCGTCACGCCAAAGCAGATTTGGTGAGCTTGTCCTGTTTCGGGCCATCCTCGGGCTGGCTGCAAACTGCCTCGGTGGCTGACAGTGCGTCACATGAGAGCGGAGGCCGACGCATAGGTCGATTGTGTTGACGACTTGGTGCCCATGCGGCCCGGCGAGGGAAATGGGACAACGTTCGCGCTCGGTGACTATTTCGGCCGGGTGCTAGATAATTAGCGGCAGATAGGCGATGAGCACCAGCACCAACACCAGCACGGCCAGGTAAGGCAGAACCGCCCGCGCGATCCGCTCCAGCCCCAGCCCGGTTACCGAGGACGCCACATAGAGGTTGATTGCAACTGGTGGCGTGATCATCCCGATGGCCAGCCCGACCACGATGATGATGCCGAAATGCACGGGGTCTATTCCCAGTTGCACTGCCAGCGGCAAGAGGATCGGGGTCAGGATGATAAGCGCCGAGGCCGTCTCGATGAAGATACCTGTGAGCAGGATCAGAAGCAGGATCAGCGCCAGCAGCATCCATGTGTTGGTTGACAGGCCCAGAACGGAATTAGCGATGGCAGAAGGCACCTGCCAGCTTGACAGCGCCCAGCTCAGCGCCGCCGAGGCAGAGATCACGATCATGATCACCGCCGTGGTGACGGCAGATCGTATCAGCACATGGTAGAGATCGCGTAACGACAAGTCGCGATAGATGAAGAGCGCGACGAGTATTGCATAGTTGACGGCGATCACAGCTGCTTCCGATGGCGTGAAATAGCCCGAAAAGATGCCGCCCAAGATAATCACAGGCGTCATCAGCCCCCAGAACGCGGCGCGGAAGCTACGCCAGATGGTGCGCAGAGAGAAGGCGGCACCGCGCGGATAGGCCCTCCGATAGCCCTGCACCAGCGCAACCGCCATCAGCCCCACCCCCATGGCGATGCCCGGAATAATTCCCGCCAGAAACAGCCGCGCCACTGACTCCTGCGCGATAACGGCATAGATAATGATTGGCACCGAAGGCGGGATAACCACGCCGATGGTGCCGCTGGCCGCGATTAGGCTGGCCGCTGAGGCCGGGTCGTAGCCCTTGCGCTTGAGTTCGGGGATCAGGGTCGAGCCGACCGCCGCCGTGGTGGCCGCGCCCGAGCCTGATATTGCCGCAAAGAACATCCCCGCCAGCACCGAGACGATGGACAGCCCACCGCGCAGGAATCCGAGCAGCGCCTCGGCCAGCGCCACCAGCCGCTCGCTGACCTGCCCCTTCGACATGATATCGCCGGCAAGGATGAACATCGGAATCGCCACAAGCGCGAAGGAGTTGATGCCCTGGAACATCTGCTGTGGCATAACCAGAAGCGGCGTGCCGGCTTGGTCGAGCGCGATCATCGTGCCTGCACCGATAGCCACGGCAATCGGCACCCCCATGGCAAGAAACAGCAGGAAGAGCGCGAAGAGAAGCAGGCTCATTGCCCTGCGCCCCCTTGCATCGGCACCTTGCCGCCCACAAGCAGGCGCAGCAGGTCCGATAGCGCGAACCACGCCATTAGCGCCGCGCTGAGCGGGATCACGGTATAAACACGCCCCATCGACAAGCGCAGCGCCGCCGAGCGCTGCCTGCCCTGTGTGCCCATGTAGTCAAGCCCCACCTTGACCAGCGCCACCATGAAGCCGATCACCACGACACAGGCAGCGATGCGCACCAGCCGCGCGTAGCCTATGGGCAGGGCATCGACCAGCGCGCCCACAGCGATGTGACGATGCTGATGCCAGGCCAGTGAGGCGCCGAGAAAGGTGATCCAGATCACCAGAAAGCGTGACACTTCTTCGGTCCATCCCAGCGCCCGAAAGAACAGGCGCGACCCCACTTGCAGCGAGATCGCCACAATCAGCGCCGCCATGAGAAAAAAGAGAACGGGGCGTAACACCGCCCCGATCCCCTTGTCGATCAGGTCAAGCGCGCGCAGCACTTACTCGAGCGCCGAAAGGATCCGGCCGAGATACTCGCCATAGGCGTCGCCATAGCGTTCATATATCGGCTGAACAGCCGCCTGAAACGCGGCGAGATCGGCGTCATCGACAATCTCCATGCCACGCTCGCGCAGCTCTTCAAGTTGGCCTTCCTCCATTTCCATGTTGACCTGGCGGACATGGGCCGAAGCCTCACGCGCCGCCTCGACCAGCACGTCCTGCGCGGCCTCAGGCATCCCATCCCAGACACCTTGCCCCATCACGAAGATCGCCGGCGAATAGGTATGGCGCGAGAGGGTCATGTAGGTCTGCGTCTCGTCGAGGTTGAAGGAGTGGATCACCCCGACGGGGTTTTCCTGCCCGTCGATGGTGCCCTGCTGCATGGCTGTCAGCGCCTCGGTCCAGGCCATGGGCTCGGCATTGGCGCCAAGCTCACGGAAGGTATCCACATAGACGGGGTTCTCCATCACGCGGATGCGCATCCCGTCGATATCACCTGGCTCGCGCACAGGGCGCTGGCTGTTGGTGAGGTTGCGAAAGCCGCGCTCGGCATAGGCCAGTCCCTTGAGATTGACCTCGCTCAGCCGGTCCAGCAGTTCTTTGCCGATCTCGCCATCAAGAATGCTGTAGGCCTCTTCAGCGCTGGCGAAGAGGAAGGGCAGCTCGAACACTGCAATCTCTTCGAGAAAATTCGCGACCGGTCCATTGGTGATCACGCCCATATCCACAGTGCCGATCTGCATGCCTTCCAGCAAGGTCCGCTCGTCGCCGAGTTCGGCATTGGGATAGATTTCGATGGTGACAGCGCCCTCGGTGCGTTCTGCGACCAGTTCCTGAAACCGCGTTGCGGCGATGTGGAATGCATCCTGCTCGTTCACGACATGGGCCAAACGCAGCGTGGTGGGGTCCATCTCGGAAAAATCAGCCATTGCCCAGCCTGCAGTGGTCATGGCCATGACTGCGCCAAGTGTCGTCGCTCTCGTCAGTGTATTAATCATGATCCCAATTTCCTCCCATATTCCGGCACTTCGGATTTGCATCGTTAGCAAAGCGCTGGTCGAGGTCAACCCGACATTCTTCAACCGGCTTGTCGCGGGATGGCATGCATGCCGGTGCAGATTGTGGATTGGGGGTGCGGACAAAATCGATCTGGTGGCGAGCTTGCTCGGGTGTTGGTTGGCGACGAAGAGAACGCCGGTTTGGTGAGTGACGCAGAGTGGCAAAATTCGGCGGCTATTCCGGTCGGTCGTGGATGCAGGCGGGGCGAGACTATGCGGCGATGACGAGGCGTTTGGTCAATTTGGGCATGGTCGGCTGCCATCCGATTCTCTTGTCCCCGCAGTACGGAAGGCGCCATGATAGTCAACGAACACCCTGATATTGAGCAGAAAAATGAAAGACGCTTGTCGCTGTGCTGACCAATTACCTTCAAAAGGTTGTCTAGGGTCTTTCAGGCGAGTCGGATTCATGGCTGCTGCCGCTTCCCTTATGTGACGCGGCAGAGGGTGTGGATTGCCCGAATTTCATCCGCGAACTCTTCGTTTCCGGGCAAGTATGGCATCGGTTCGCTGACCTTCTCACGCTGCCAGACACTTTCAGCCTCCATTTCCATGATCATTTGGTCGAAGCCACGTTCGTCCCAGAGATCGGTGCGCTGGGTGAAAGCAATCACACCGCCTTTACGAACAGTGCGACACATATCGCGCAGCAACGTTTCGGCATCGCCAATGTAGGTCAGCACGCCAACCGTCGCGGCAATATCATAAATGTTGACATCTACCGGTAGCGGCGCCTTCTGCAAGTCGTGCTGCAGCAGTGAGCCATAGATGCCGCGTCTTTTCGCCTGTTGCAGCGAAGCCGACGAGATATCTATACCGTCCAACGCAATTTCGGCATGTTTGCACAAGGCTTGGCCCAGCTGGCCTGTGCCGCAGCCTACGTCCAAGACGCGCATTCCAGCCTTTAGCTGTGGTGATAGAAGATTGGCGGCGTCGTCGGGTGCGCGATAATGCCAAGACTGCAGCATGGCATCGTAGCACTCCGCCCAATCGTCATAATACGCCTGCACGGCACGCGCGTTGGTCGTGCCCTGCTTTAGCGAGATGAGTGGTTCGTCATCATCCGAATGTTCGGCCACCGTGCCTCCAATGCCTGATTATGGTGCGTTCACGATAGCAGCGATAGTCATAGCGGCACCCATATGCCTACTGGCGAAGGCAGCGAATTGCAATCTCAGCACCCGGTCGGCGGGTTGGCAGCGCATATCATTGCTACCGTGACCATTACCCGGCGCGCACTTGGAAGCATAGTGGAAGCAAGAGCGTGCGAAGCGCTGCCAGTTTCCGCGCAATCGCGCGGTCACGCGCGTAGGGCAAGGGGCTCCAACAGGCGAGAATGTCGCCAGTGTATGCAAACGGCGCGATCAGCTATATGAGTATGCGACGGGAGGGTTGGGGAAACACCAAAGACCGTGCCTGAACCATCATCAATCTGAAGACCCTGCATGCGAAGATCGAAGAGTTGACGCCGAAGAACAACGCTGCGCCAGACTTTCGCAGACCCACTAGGGCCACGGTCGCCCTGACTCTTGCCCTTGCTGGCAACCCCCCGCGAATTTCGCCTTGAAGGCCCGGCTATTGTCCCGGTTTTGTCTTGCCATGGTGTTTTTCTTGCTCGCAGCATTATGCTGCCATTGCAGAGAAACCCACTAATCCGAACTGTTCATGTTTCCGGAACCACCTCTCGATGATCACCGACACACTGAGTGGTGCAAAATCCTGGCAGAATCGCAAAGTCGCGCGGCATCTGGCAGACTGTAAGGTCAGCGGAGAGTGAAAAAGGGATTTGTGAGCATAGCCAATGCATGACCAGTTCGTCGAAACCTTCCGACAACGGCATGATCGGAAATCCGGTTCTTGGTCGCTGGTCAGTGGATAGATGCGACCTGCAAAGCAGCGAGGTACTACTATGATTGACCCGCTCGATGACCCTGTCGCGACCGTGGTGCGCTTCGCGCTACTCAAGCACGCCCCTGCGACAGCGCGCAACCGCGCTCCGATCGCTGCGGTCTTGTCGGAGGTGCTGCCAGCCGCGCCCTGCGCGGTGCTGGAGATTGCCTCGGGCACAGGCGAGCATGCGCTCTGGATGGCGCGCAACCTGCCGCAGGTGAGATGGAGACCCAGCGAGACCACGCTCGCGGGGCTGGCCGCCATCGAGGACTGGCGCGAGCTGTGTCCCGATCTGGACGACCGGGTGCATCCGCCTGTGCTGATCGATGTTGCCCGCCCGCCGTGGCCAGGCGAGAAAGTCGATGCCGTCTACACCGCGAACCTGACCCATATCGCCCCATGGGCGGCAACCAAGGGCCTGATCGCAGGGGCCGCCGCGCGGCTAGGGCAGGACGGTTTGTTGCTCATTTACGGTCCATTCAATGAACGCGGTTATTACACCGGTGCCGGTAATACCGCTTTTGATGTTGATCTGCGCAGGCGAAACCCCGACTGGGGCCTGCGCGACCGCGAATCTGTCGAAGAACTGGCGCTGGCCCATGGCTTCACCATCGAACGTCCCCGAACAATGCCTGCCGATAACCGTCTGTTGGTCAATCGCCGTATGTGAAGCTGCACCGCGCATCGTCCGTTATACTCCGCATCCCGAAGGCCTTGTCCCTGCAGCTTACAAGAACAGCACCGGCAAGAACCCTACCACTGCGATATGGGCCAATGTCACAACGACCGACAGCACATGCAGCCATTTGAACCGCGACATCGGCCCCTGATCCTTGGCCCGATTGATCGCGGGCATGAGGAACTGGCCCGCTGGCGGTGTTATGCCTTCAATTGCTGCAAGGATAATCGCGCTGATGCCGTTGGAAGGTTAGATCAGCAACGCCGCGACAACAGCTGTCGAAATACCGTACAGATAGAAATGTGCGAAAGCGCGGCGGATTGTCGGCTCGGTCACTGTCGCCGGAAGCGGCGTCAACAGAACCGCCGCAGAACTGAAAGACGAAAGCACCATGCCGCCGAAAAGAAGCGCCGTGGTCGCTGATGCCGCTACAGTCATGCGGTTTCACCTGCCTTGCGGGCACTGCCCATATACAGGATCGTCGTCAGGGGCACGCGGCCAAATGTCAGATCACCGCGCCGGGTGATCCCGCGCGGGCCCAAGCCTACAAATGGCCCCGGGGTCAGACCAACCTGATGCAGCCCTGCGCGCAGTTCCTGCGGTGTGATGAACATGGCCGGGTCATGCGTGCCGCGTGGCAGCAGGCGCAGGATATCCTCAGCCATTGTGATAGTGGCCAGCCGCGCCAGCCAATTGCGGTTAATTGTGTCGAACAGGAAAAGTCCACCGGGGCGCAGGACGCGCGCTGTCTCGGCCAGCACGCGCGTCAGGTCCTGCACATGTTCGAGCACATCAACACAGACCACGGCGTCGAATGCGGCGTCGCCGTAGGGCAGCGCCTCACCTTGGCCAACGTCGTAGCGGATGGTGCGATCCTCTTGTGCTGCATGGGCGCGCGCGGCTTCTATCGCCTGTGAGGCGGGATCAATGCCGGTAACGCGCGCACCGCGCATGTCCAGAGCCTCGGCCATGAAGCCACCGGCACAGCCCAGATCCAGCACATCCTTGCCGGCCCAGCCGATCTGTCTGTCCATCCAGGACAACCGCCCCGGAACGAGGTTTTTCAAAGTCCGCACCCAGCGTATATCATCCGACCACCAGTGATCGGCCACGCTGTCATAGATCGTCAGGTCATTGCGCATCTGGCGGTCTCCGACGGAATTTGGGGATCATATAGGGCACCGCGGCACGGTAGCGCGCGAAGTGGTCGCTATAGCGCGTTTCAAAGCGGCGCTCTTTCAGGCGCGGGGCGAGCAGGCAATAGGCCGTGAAGACGATGGCAAGCACCAGTTGGTCAGGTGTCCAGACCGGGACTGTCCAGAGCGTCAGCGCGAACGCCAGATAGATCGGATGACGGATCACACGGAACAGGCCGAGCGTCGGCATGTCGGGAAAGCGTGGCGCGATCCGGCCCATCAGCGACATCCAGCCAAGCGCACCCGATTGCACCTCGACCCCGGCATCGAAACTGGCCTTCAAGAGCAACAGCCATGCGCCGGCATAGGCCATGCAGATCATCCAGAACAGCGCGCCTTCGGCGCGCCACCACACGATGCCCGAGGGCGTCCAGAGCGCAAACAGCATCAGCAATTGTGTTGACGCGATCAGCGCATAGGTCGTCGTAGCCAGCGTCGCGCCATGCGGCCCCGGAAGCAAGCGCGCGAGTGCGCGGTTACCTCGTGGCGTCAGAAGGAGCGAATGCATCAGCGGGAATTGCAGGATCAGGATAGCATTTGTAGCAAAACTCCAGGGCGCAGGCGCGCGGCCCAGGCTTTCGCTCATCCCGAAGAACATCGCCACGATCATGGCAACCACACCAGCAGCGAAGACCAGATGCGTGAGTAGCCCCACCCCCAGCGCGAGCATGATCCGGCCTGCGCCAGCGGGCGGGTTGGCGGCGGCTTGAACCAGCGACACAAGTCCCGCCGCCCGCGGGTCGGCGAGCAGTCGGTGTGTTCGGGCATGCGTGGTCGTCCGGTCGAGCATCAGCGGGAAATCCTGATTTCGGTCAGCCTTGTGAGATATGCCGGTCGCCACGCGGTTCAATTGACTTCGCCCCTCTCTGCAACAGTTCGCCGCAGCATGAGCGCGCTGCCGGAGATGCACATGACCCATGACCCCCGCCCTTGGGCCACCACTTTGCCTTCACTGCTTGATGAGGTCTGGAGCCGCCTTGCCCGCGGTGTGCATGACCGTCGCGCCGCGGCGCGCCATCCGACACTGGCGACAGTCTCACAAAGCGGCGCACCGCAGGCCCGTACGGTCGTCTTGCGCGACGCTGACCGGTCTGGCGCATGCCTGCGCATCTATACTGACCTTTATTCTGCCAAGGTGGCCGAGTTACGGGCGCGACCGCAGGCGGCCTTGCATGTCTGGGATCGCGGGGCGCATCTGCAAATGCGGTTTTCGGCGAGCGTTACCATCCTGACAGGTGCTGAGGTCGCAAATCTCTGGGCGCAGTTGCCGCAAGGCGCGCGGCTGTCCTATGGTGGCGCGCCAAGAACGGGCCAGCCGCTGTCCGACGCTTTGGCCTATCAGAAATCACCGGACCAGGCTGCATTCGCCGTATTGCATCTGGACTTGCAAGAGATGGATATCCTTCACCTCAGGTCGCAGCACCGCCGCGCCCGATTTGCGCGCACTCACGGGTGGGCAGGGATGTGGTGCACGCCTTGAAGGTCCGGTTCAATCTGGCCTTGCACGATGCTGTGCCAATGCCTCTGGCCCCAGTTGCAGCCGAACCCCAAGCGTGCCAGTGCCACCGCGCACTGGGCGTTTGTGCAAGTATATATCCAGCGCGATGATCTGCGGATAGGCCGCGCAAGCATCGACAATCCGCGACATCAGGTATTCCTGTGTCTCATAATGATGTTCTTGTGCGATCCAGTCGATATCGGCGATCAGCGGATCATAGTCGAAGACCAGCGCCATCGCATCGTTGTTCACCCAGACATGGTCCGGTGAAATCTCCAATGTCAGGTCCAGAATATGCGCCTCTGGAACCACATCGCCAGATCCATAAGTGCCGATCAATGTCGTGATCTGCAGGTCGCGCAATTCGACAGTAGCATTGGACTGTTTCCTGGCAGAGATGGGGCGGTCGCTCATGACAGGACATCCCCTTCAATATCCGGCCCTTGGCTGACAAGCTGCCGTGTCAGAAGGTTCTTGTAGCGGCGCTGCCGGCGTCGGGCTCGGGCACCATCAGCGCGCCAGACGGCGCGCTTGTCTTCGACGAGGTACTCCAAGTCCTCCGCCTCTTCGATGAGCTTGGCATCTTTGGGTGTCGTGCGTTTTCTCATGAGGTCTGAGCTTGCGTAACAGATGGTCAGGCCATTTGATCTGGTGCACTTTTGCGCCAAGCCAAGCCCCAACTTGTCGCATGACTTCCTGCCAACCGCACAGTTACTCCCTTGCACCTGTGAAGTTGAGTCAGTTCAAGTTGCAAAAGGTGAGAGTCAGGGATGCATCACCAAACCCAGAAGCATCAGCACAATGCCTGCCATCAGGCTTGCCACAAGTGTAAAGTGCCCATTCCACGCCGTGCCCACGCGCCACGCGCTTTCGCCGACGACACGCCCGATGCTCATGGTCGCCGCCGCCGCCGAGCAAGACCCGACCGCAAGTCCCCAACCAACCACAAGCGCAAGCCCCATCAGCGTCGGGTCAATCCCGATACTGGCCCGACGCGACAGGATCGAGGCCAGCGCCGCAAGCACCGACAGCCCAGTAATTCACCCCGATCCGACGCGCCCGCGCGAGTTCCAGCAGATGCGTTCCGTAGGCCCCGGATTGCGTAACCAACCCGACCCGGCCCGGCAGAGGCATACCGTTCCGCAGCGCGCTACTGAAGGTTGGGCAATGGCCCATGGCGGCGTGGAACATGCCAAGGCAATTCGGCCCCAACAGGCGTACCCCGACCTTCCGCGCCCGCGTGCTCAGCGCATCTTGCAGCGCCGCGCCTTCTGCCCCGATATCGGCAAAGCCCGCGGTGAAGATCACGGCCGCTTGCGCGCCCTTATCGGCCACTGCGTCAAGCGCCGAGAAGGTGTTGCGCAGGCACTGCCAGAAGCGCACGGTCAATTGGCCCGGGCAGGTCGGCGACGCTTGGATAGGCGCGATAGCCCTGGATTTCGGCCCGGTTGGGGTCTACCGGATACAACGCGCCAGTAAAGCCTGCGCGACGGTAGTAATCCACCGGGCGCCCCCAATGCGGGCGGGGTCCGCCGACGTGCCAACAATCGCCACGGCATCGGGCGCCATCAGCCCGTCAAGCGTGGGGCGCGCGAGACCTTGGTCCAGCGCGCGTGCACTAATGCTCATCTCTCACTCCTCCCAGTGTAACGGCGCGCGGAACAAGGCCCGCCCGATACGTTGGCCGACAGTGGCCAATTCAACCCCCAATTGATGCAGCGCCGCTTCCTCGATCTGGCCCTGGATCGATACCGCACTCAGCCCATAGCGCGGCTGGCCCTGGGCGTCGGGTACAATCGCGGCGACACTCTCAACACCTGCGTACAGCACGCCCGGGTCGCGTCCGTAGCCGTGCTGCTCTGCCGACCGTACGCTGTCCAGATAGGTCTCGAAACTCAGCGGCCTCTGCCAGCGCAGTTTTGCGAAACGCCGGCGCAACTCGTCATCGCTGAGCTTGCGCGCGGCCATGATCGCGCGTCCGATTGCGCCCACCGAGCTGGGCAGCCGCTTTCCCACTGGCAAATCAACCCGCACCGAACCCGGGTTCCAGGCCCTGTCCAGAAGCACCACGCGCTCGGTATCGGTGATCTGCCAGAGGCAGATCAGCGCCGGGGCATTGAGCGCCAGCCGTTCCAATTCCGGGCGAATCAGATCGCCATGGTTGGTGCCCATGAGCCCGACAGCGAGTTCCAGAACGCCCATACCCAATCGGTATTGTTTGGCCTCCGCGTCGAAAACCACCAGCCCCTCGGCGGCCAGCGTGCGCAGGATATTGAAACAGGTCGAGGTATTGGTCTGAGTGGCACGCGCGATCGCGCTTACCCCCTCGGCTTCGCCCGAGGCAGCCACATGGCGCAGAATACGCAACGCCTGAACAACAGCGCCGACCGCGCGGGTGCCATTCTGCACCACCTCGCTCATCTTTCCGAGAACTCCGGCGGGCGCTTGTCGCGAAACGCGGCCAGACCTTCTGCAAAATCCTCTGAGGCGAAGAGAAGCGGCTGACCGTCGCGCTCCATCGCAAGGACGTCCTCGAGCGAGGGTGTGCCGCGCGCAAAGGCGGCCTTGATCTGCGCAACGGCCAGCGGCCCACCTGCGGCCAGCACTTGCGCCTGTTTGATGGCGCTGGCCAACAGGTCGACGAGCGGGCAAACCGCATCCGCAAGCCCCATCCCCTGTGCCTGATCCGCGTCCAGCACCTGCCCGCTCAGCATCAGGCCGCGCGCCCGCGCGGCGCCCACGCGCTGCGGCAGCGACCACAAAAGCCCCGCATCCGGCATCAAGCCCAGCCGCACGAAAGACGCCGAGAAGCGCGCTGTTGTTTCGGCCGCGATAACGTGATCCGCAGCAGCGGCAAGCGCCATACCCGCGCCGAAGGCGGGGCCATCGACTGCGGCCACGACCGGGCGCGGCCCGGCAGCGACGGCGCGGATGATATCCTGCACGATCCCCAACCGGTGGCGTGCGCCTGCCGGGTCGTCGCGGCGCATGGCGGCCAGATCGCCGCCTGCGCAGAATGCCCCGCCTGCTCCCGTCAGCACGATGGCGCGGCAGTCTGCGTCCTGCCCCAGTGCTTGCAACCGGTCACGCAGCGTGGTGCGCAACTCCATACTCAGTGCATTGCGTCGGTTGGGGTCGTTCAGCGTCAGGATTGTAACAGCGCCCTGCCGCTCCTCGATAAGACATGTGCTCATAGCGTTGCTTCGCTCCCAAGAAGGGCGGTGACCTGCGTCGAGAAGGCCCCGCAATTGCCATGCACAAGCGCCACATCGGCCCCCTCGATCTGCCGCGCGCCGCAAGAGCCGCGCAACTGGGGCACGGCCTCAATGATCAGGAATATTCCATACATTCCCGGATGCACGCAGGACAGACCGCCGCCGTTGGTATTCACGGCCAGCCGTCCACCCAGCGCGATACCCCCGCCCTGCACGAAACGCCCGCCCTCGCCCTTGGGGCAGAAGCCCAGATCTTCCAGAAACAGGAGCGTGTTGATAGTGAAGGCGTCATAGAGCGCCAGAACATCCACATCCTGCGGCGTCATTCCGGCCATTGCATAAGCGGCCTCGCCCGATTGCACTTCGGCGGTCGTGGTCATGACCGCCATCTGCGCGATGGAGCGATGCGACAGCGCTGTCGCTCCGCCCAGAAAAAACGCTGGCTTTTGCGGAATATCAAGCGCGCGGTCGACCCGCACCATGATCACCGCACCGCCGGCATCGGTGACAAGGCAGAAATCCAGCACGCTCAACGGGTCCGAAATCATGCGCGCAGACAGGACATCCTCGCGGCTCAGGGGATCACGCTTCCAGGCTTCGGGATTGAGTTGCGCCCATTGCCGGGCGGCCACGGCAATCTCTGCCAGGTCCTCACGTGTGGTGCCATATTCGTGCATGTGCCGCGCCGCGACCAGCGCATAGGCGTCGCTCGGATAGCGCAAGCCGTGGGGGCGCTCATAGGGTTGGGGTTCGGTCATACTCACCAGCTTGCCGCCCGCGCTTCGCTGGTTTGACCCGTAACAGATCAGCGCAACCTCGCATTGGCCGGTAATCAGCGCCATGGTGGCAAGCTGCAGATGCGCCACAAAGGACGACCCACCGACCATGCTGCCATCGGGAAAGCGTGGTGCAATGCCCAGATATTCCGCGACCGAGACGGAGGGCATAGAATGAAACGACGATTCGGTGAACAGCCCGTCCACATCGGCCAGTGTCAGGCCCGCATCCTCCAGCGCAGCGCTTATCGACAGACCGAGGATATCCAGCGCTGAATGGCCCGGCATCTCGCCCAGACCGACCTGCCCGACCCCGATGATCGCCGCTGCCCCGCGCAACCCGCTCATGCCGCACCCTCCGCCGGGGCGAAGCGCAGAACCGGGCCGTCCCCCGAGTGCTCGATGCGGGCGTGTACGGACATGCCAATCTTTGCCTCTTCTGGATCGATTCCCGTTACTTGCGACATCGGCGCGGCCCCTCGACCATCTCGATGATGGCGATATTGCGATTCCCCCCCTGTTCCGGCCTGCGGCGGCTGACAGTCGTCGAATAGACGATGCCCGCGCCGCTGACCTCGACCCAATCCGGTGTGCCAACCCCGCGCCCCGGGATGGTTGCGCGCGGAAAGAAGAACAACGTGCCGCTATGCGGGTCGCGTTGCAGCAGCACGCGGCCTTCGTCGAGGGCTGCTCGAAATATCTGGTCAGGACCGCGCAGGTCCGGTGCTTCTGACGTCATTGTTCCTCCCTGAATGCCCACAGCCCGGTCATGGCACATAAACTCTCGCCTCGCACTATGCCGAAAAGCCCGACCAGAATTCAAGTATATTATTTTTTATACAGAATTGTATTTTCTTTAAAGAAAGGCTGCGCTGCAAGAGGGTGGAGCCTGGCAGCAGAATGTCGCATCACGTGACTGGCATTCAGGGAGGAAAAAATATGACCTGCAAATTTACCGGCGCGGCCCTGCTGGGCGCGTCGCGTGTTGTAGCCAGTGCCGCACAGGCAGGCGATCTGCCGCGCTCGATGGTTTGGAGTTCCTCTGACGTTGGTAGTTCCGGCTATGTCGAGGCAAGCGCCATCGCCGAGACGGCGGCCATCGTGCAGGCTGTCGGCACAGCGTTGGTCGCGATCTGGATGCTGTCATCCGGGCTGGAGCGCTATGCCTATTTCGCAGACGTACTAGATCGCAAGATCGCCGCGCTGATCTTTGTTGGTGGCCTTGCGCTGATCGTGCCGGAATGGCGCAGCGACCTTGCAGGGCTGACCCTGCTGGCGCTTGGCTACGCGTTGCGCCTTGTGTTTCCGCCTGTCCCTCAACCTACCGAGAATGTCTGACGCATGACCGCTCCTGTCACTTATAGCCGCGACGGCGATATCACCGCCATCTGTATCGACAACCCGCCCGTCAACGCGATGGGGGCGGATGTGCGCGCGGCTCTTGTCTCGGCTTTCATGGACATCAAGCGCGAGGTGTTCCGCGTGCTGGATCAGCATTGCAAGCGCGGTACCGTGCTGGCAACCAACACCTCTTATCTGGATATCCCGCAGATCGAGGCTGCGACCTCGCACCCCGCCGATGTGCTGGGGCTGCATTTCTTCTCGCCCGCGCATGTCATGCGGCTTCTGGAAATCGTTGTCCCTGACGGGACGGCGCCAGATGCCGTCGCGACCGGCTTCGCGCTTGGCAATAAACTGCGCAAGGTGTCGGTGCGGGCCGGTGTGTGTGACGGGTTCATCGGCAATCGGATCCTTCAGGTCTATCGCGCCGCTGCCGATCACATGGTGCTGGCCGGGGCCAGCCCGTATCAGGTCGATCAGGCTGTCACCGGTTTCGGCTTTCCGATGCTGCCCTATGCAGTGCAGGATCTGGCCGGGCTCGACATCGGCTACATGACCCGCCAACGCAAAGCCACTGCCCGCGATCCGCGTGAGTTCGTCCCGCGCTGGGGCGATGTGATGCATGAGCGCGGCTGGTACGGGCGCAAGACGCAGCGGGGTTATTACGGTTACGGCCCTGACCACCCACGTGGTGCCCCCTCTGCAGAAGTCGAGGCGATCATAGCCGCCGAGCTTGCTGAACGCGGCGTCACGCCCGCAGCTTTACCCACGGGGAGATCATCGCGCGTTATATGGCCGCCATGGTGAACGAGGCTGCGAAAGTCGTGGGAGAGGGCATTGCCGTGCGCCCGCTGGACGTAGATGTGACACTTCTGCATGGCTACGGCTTTCCCCGCTGGCGCGGCGGGCCTATCCGCCTGTACGGATCGGATACCTGATGGCGTCGCGCGTGGCAAATGCCCCAGTTCTCGACACTGCAACAGTTCGACGGCATTGCCAAATGGTCTGGCTTTGATCGGAATGGCTCGGAGCCGGAAAGTGCTCATCCCGGTTTGAGTTGCGCAGTCGTCCTATCCCCAGCACGCATTTGCACAGCATTGCGGTATGAGATGGAGGCGAGGTGAACGAAGGCTTTGTTTCGATAATGCCGGCCCCGATGCGTCGATACCGGCTACGGCCATCGTATCTGCCGTGAGGTTATTCACGCCGCATGAATGAGCGCGATATTCCCGGGACGCAGAAGATGCATCAAACTGAAAGGAAATGACCCTGACGCGCTTCGCACTCGCGCACCTTGCGGGAATGCCTGTTCATGGCTTTGCTCGTGTTGCTCCCTGCTATTCAATAGTTGGAACGGCCAGCAATCCGGCGCGGTTCTACCATCATGGGAAGCGTCAGCCCGGCAGAGCACGCGCTGCAACCGTCTGCAGCAGACCAATGAACCCAGAAACGTAATGATCCGCTGTGGCATGACCTTTTTGCGCCGTCGCCGCTCCCGCGTTGCCGACAGTGCCTGCGGTATTAAGATCGCTGGAAATCCAGCCATAAGTAACCGGGCCGATGGGTGACAGGCTGTCAGTTTCAGCTGAGGATACGAAATTCTGCGCTGCCGCCATGTCGACCAGTTCTGGCCGGAACGCCAGCATCAGCGAGGTTTCAACATCCCCGCCATGGATACCGAAGACAAGTTCCTGCGCCGGATACAGGCCCTCGGGCTGGCCGAAACTTCCCCATTGGCATTTGACCGCCAGCATCCCGGCCTGCACCCGCAATTCGCGCGACAGGATCGAGATGAGGTCCAGATTGCCGCCGTGGCTGTTCACGATCACGATCTTGCGGACACCTGCACGCGCGACCGACAGGCCAATCTCGGTCCAGATGCGCAGCGCGTTTTCAGCGCTCAAGTTCAGCGTGCCGGGCGCGTGCAGATGCTCGTTGGATTTGCCGACGGCCTGCACGGGCAGGATGCGTATATCCAGATCCTCGGGGCAGCGCGCGCGCAGCAGGTCCAGCAGGCCCTCCGCGATCATCGTATCCACGCCCACCGGCAGATGCGGGCCATGCTGCTCGATCGCTGCTGTAGGCAGGATGGCGATCGTGCGCACCGGGTCAATATCAGCATATTCGGTGGTGCGATACTCTGCCCAGTCCAGTCGTCGCATCAGTCCCTCATGTGTTGTAAGTCGCCGACAGGCGCGATTGCAGATAGTCCGCCCCGGTCAGCGGCGGATATTTCGCAGCGCCTGTACCGGGCAGAGCGGCCACGACGGCATCCGGGTTCGGATCAAGGAAGAACGCTATGGACTGGCGCGCGCGAGTCGGCGGCAATACGCGATGCGGCGTCGAAACATAGATATCATTCGTCCAGCGCATCAGGCAATCGCCGATGTTGACGATGAAGGCACCGGGCACATGCGGCACATCCTGCCAGTCACGTTCCCTGCGTGGCCGCACCTGCAATCCAGGCGTGCCATCAGTCAGCAGAAGCGTCAGCGCGCCATAATCCGTATGTGCGCCGGCGCCGATCTCGCCCTCGGCGCCACTCGTCGCTGGGTAGGAGAGCAAGCGCAGCGTGGCCATCGGGGCAGTAAAATACGGCGCGAAATGATCCGGCGGCAGGCCGAGGTCGCGCGCGACAGGTTGCAGCAGGTCCATCCCCAAAGCCCAGACCGCGTTGAAATACTCCAGCATGGTGCCGCGAAAACCGGGCAGGTTGGGCCATAGATTGACGCCGCGAAACGGCTCGCCGCGCAGCACGCGCAGATCATCGGCGGGCAGGTCCAGTCCGATATTGAACGCTTCCTTGCGGTCGGTCTGGCCGGAACTGTCATCGAGTGACTCCGATCCGAGATAGGCCCAGCCCCGGTTATGCGGGTTGCTGGCAATCGAGAGCGGTCGTTTGTCCGCTTCGCTCAGCGCAAAAAATCGTGTCGTCTGATCGAAGACCTGCGAAATCAACGCATCCGGAGCGCCATGGTTTTTCAGCAGGAAGAACCCGGTTTCGCGACAGGCGCGGCCAAGATCGCGGGCAAACCCCTCAGGGTCGGTGCCATGCTGCGACCAATCCAGCGCGGGGATCGTCATGCCGTGGCCTCCATGCGTTTTGCACCACGCCCGATAAGTCGGTCCATTGCCCTGCCCACCCGATTGAGATGCGCTGCGCGGCTTTCGGGAGTGGAACTGTCCATCAGATAATGCGCAGCAAAGGCGGTCCTGCAACCCCTCGCGCATATCAGCCGCACGCCGCGCAACAGCGTGCGCTTGCCGGGCGCGCCCACGAAAAAGGTCAACCAGCGGCTGGCCCCGCAGGTCGTAAACACTCCCATCCGGGTGATCCGTGCCAGACCCGGCCGAATGTTCTTGTTCACGCCATCGGGCATCAGGAAGGCGATATCAGGGAGCAACACGCGGTCGAGCCAACCTTTGAGCATGGCGGGCAGCCCATACCACCAGGTCGGATAGACGAAAATGAGCGTGTCGCACCATACAAGATCGGCCGCGGCATCCGCCACAGGGGCGCGATTGGCCGGGCTATCCAGATAGCCGCGCCATTCGGACTGGCTCAGGCAGGGCTGAAACCCCAACGCATAGAGATCATGCAACCGTATTTCCGCGCCGGCGGCCCGCAGATGCTCCAGCACGCGGTCGCGCACGGCGGCGCTGAAACTGGCCGGATCGGGGTGGCAATAGACGACCAGCGCACGCATCAGAGCACCGCCATTTCGCGGCCCACATGGGCGAGAAAGCCGGCGCGGGTCGTGTCCGTCGCGCGGTTCATGTCATAGAGCGCCAGATAGCGCAGTTTTTCCGGCCGGGTCACATGCCAGAGCGCGCGCTTGACCACATGGCGCGGCGGGTCGCCCGCCAGAAGCGCGCGGATCCTTGTTCCGCCATAGGTGGTGACAGCAGCAAGCTTGCGGATGTGCGTGAGGTTCGGGCGCACCTTGCCTGCCTCGAGCCGGAACGAGACGCCGGGCAAAAAAACCCTGTCGAAAAACCCCTTCAGGATGGCGGGATAGCCGAAATTCCAGACTGGAAATACCAGAACCAGCGCCTGCGCGGCCAGCAGGCGGTCAACATAGGGCTGCACCGGGGCGAGGTTCAGGCCGACTGTGTGATAGCCGCGCCGTTCCGTCTCTGTCAGCACCGGTGAGAAACCCTCGGCGTTCAGGTCGCAATCATCCACCTCCCAGCCGCGCGCGCTAAGCGTTTCGACCACGCAGCTATGCAATGCGGCAGAAAAGCTTTCGGGGCAGGGATGGGCAAAGAGGACAAGCACACGCGTCATCACTCGGCAGCCTTGATGCCAGGATATTCGTAGATGCGGTCGAATTTCCAGGCTGGATCATCCCAGGCGATCATCTTGCCGGGGTTGAGTAGCCCCTTTGGATCAGCTTCACGCTTGAAGTTCAACTGGCGGTCATCGACCGTCTGTCGCCCGCCTTCTTCCAGCGTGAAACGGTGAGGGTTGAAGATCATGCAGCCTGCGTCCTCGTGTATTCGTACGATCTCGTCCAGCCGCTCTTCGGTGGTGAACTTCACTAGCGAAAGGCCCCCGAACATGACCTTGCCATTCTCACGGATCACTTCCAGATGCTGCAGGACTTCGGGTGAGAGAGCTTCCCGCATCGCTTGTACCTTGGCGATGTGGTCCGGGTAGCCATAGCGCACCTGCAGATAGGTGATGCTCGGGTCCACCTTAAGCGCGCGCAGGGTCGTGTGGTTCCAGCCGTATTCAAAAACATGGCCGGGGTCTCGCGGCCATTCCGTCACACCGGACTGGTAGATGACGCTGGCCGCAGGGCAGCGCGCAGTGAAGGTGTTGAACCCGTCCATTGACTGCGGCGCGACCATGAGACCCACCAGATGGGTCCCTTCGCTGACATGTGGTTTCACGCGCTGGAAATAGGCATGAGCGGTGGGGGCCTCATAGAGGCTGGCGATCTTGATCAGGATGCCGTCCTGATTGGCCAGTTCCTCGGTATAACGGATAGCTTCGTCGAAATCGTCAAAGGCCACGAACAGGCCCACCCAGTCATAGGCAGGCGCAAGCGGCATTTCGAGTTCCGTGATGATCCCGTTCGTGCCATAGGCATGGCTCACGCGGGCCAATTCCTCGCCGCGAAATTCCAGGATGCGCGGCTCTTCCTCCATCGTGACGACGCGCAGACGAATGATATTGCCAAGGTCGCGCAGCGAACCCCATGTGCAGGACCCGATCCCGCCCGAGCCGCCGGCGACAAAGCCGCCGATGGTGGCTGTGGCCCATGTTGAGGAGAACATGCGCAATTCCTGCCCTGAATGGTCCTTGCAGACCGCGTCGACATCTTTCAGCAGGCAGCCCGGCTCCACGATAACGCGGCCCGGATGCACTTCCTTGACGTCTGCCATATTCTTCAGATGCAGGATGCAGCCACCCGCCATCGGCATAGCCTGGCCGTAGTTGCCGGTCCCCGCGCCGCGCGTCGTCACCGGCACGTCATGCGCGTAGCAGACGCGAAGCACCTCGATCACCTCGGCTTCATTCTTGGGTGCGACGACGAAATCACCCTCCAGATGGTCCATCCGGGCCTTGAGCACTGGCGAATACCAGAAGAAATCGCGCGACTTGGCACGGATCGAGACCGGGTTCTCGTCGATTTCCAGATATGACAGGGCGGCTTTGGCAGCCGAGATATTCGGTTTCATGGCGTCCTCATCAGATGGTCCAGTTCGGCATAATCCGGCAGGGTTCGGTCAATTGCGCGACCCGCGCGCAGGACGATTCGGTCGGATTGCGGGCGCGCCAGCGCCTCGGTCCAGTTGCGCGCGCGCAGGATCACCAGATCGGCGGGCGCACCCGGCGCGAGGCTTGGGGCATCAAACCCACAAGCGCGGGCAGGGTTGGTCAGATAGGCGCTAATCCAGTCCGGGTCGGAATGGTCTAGTTGGGCGATGCGCGTGGCTTCGCGCCAGATCTCGATCATGTCGAGATCGCCGTAGGCATAGAACGGATCTCGGGTGTTGTCAGAGGCGAAACTGACATTGATGCCGCGCGCCTTCATCTCATGGACAAGTGTTATGCCGCGCCAGCGGGGTGTCCGACCGGGAGCACGGTCCTGCAAATACATGTTGCACATGGGCAGCGACACGATGTTGATCCCTGCGCGCGCGACCAGATCGACCGTTTCCAGCGCCTCGGCTTCGGGCTGGACGGCGAGCGAGCAGCAATGGCCGACCGTTATGGGGCGCGCGAAGCCGCGCTCCAGTGCGACCTCGGCAATAACGCGCAGCGTGGCGGCGGACGGATCGCTGGTCTCATCGGCGTGAAAATCCAATTCCAGATCGCGCGCTTCGGCCAGTGCAAACAGCTCGTGCAGCTTGGCGCGCAGTCCCTCGACCGGATATGTGACCATGCCCAGCACACCACCATGCTCGGCGACCATATCGGCAGTGCGGGCATAGTCGCCCGCCAGATCGACCTTGTCGATGCCGGCAAGCGCTGCACCCTGCAGCGCAACCCGACCAGCCCATTCCTCGCGCAATTCGGCAAAGACGGGCCAGGAGATACTGTCTTGAGGTGAGATGGAGTCGATATGAGTACGGACCGCGCTGGTGCCATATGCCCATGCACAGCGGAGCGCGAAATCCATGCGCGTGCGCACATCCTCGGCGCTCCAGTTGGTCGCACGGTCGCCCGCAACAGTGCTAAGAGCCCCCATGAAACTACCGTCCGGGTTGGGGCTGCGCGGCCAGATATGGCCCTTGTCGAGATGCGTGTGCATGTCGATCAGGCAGGGCAGCACCATCGCCCCACCCATGTCGATAACGGGCCCCTCGGTCATTTCGGACAATTTGCCACTGTCAACCGTCAGTGCATGTCGGGTCAATCCGCCCTCCCGCCCCAGAAGGCAGGCGGGCACAGTAATATTGTCCAGCCGGAACGGGCCAGAGGCAGGCAGCGTCTTGAAATCCATCAGGTCTCTCGCTTCACGGCGCTTTCGTGCCATTTACGCAAAAGCATATGGCTGAGGAAGGAGAGACCCGCGAAGATGACAACGCCAGTAACAGCAATCAGGATCAGCGCCGCGAACATGCGCGGGATGTTCAGTCTGTAGCCCGCCTCGAGGATTCGGAAGGCAAGACCGGAGCCGATGCCGCCCGTGCCAGCAACATATTCCGCAACTACCGCCCCGATCAACGCCAGCCCGCCCGCGATCCGCAAGCCTCCGAGAAAATAGGGCAGCGCCGCGGGCAGTCGCAGATAGCGCAGAGTCTGCCACCGACTCGCCCCATAGATGCGAAACAGATCGCGCAGATTGTGATCCGCCGAATTCAGCCCCAATGTGGTATTGGCCAACACCGGAAAGAAGGCGACCAGCCAGGCGCAGATCAACAGTCCCGCCGTACGGCTGTCGACATAGATGAAGATGAGGGGCGCGATAGCGACGACAGGTGTGACCTGCATGATCACCGCATAGGGGTAGAAAGACATCTCGATCAAGCGCGATTGCGTGAACAGTACCGCCAGACCGACACCGCCAATCACAGCCACCGCCAGTGCCAACAGAGTGATCTGCAACGTCACCAGCAGCGCGTTGAAAAGCATCGGCCAGTCTTTGATCAAGGTCTCCAGAACCAGCCCCGGTCGCGGCAGGATGAAATGCGGGATCTCGTTCCAGACCACGATGCGGTCCCAGAGCCAGATCATCGCGATCAGCACTGCAACAGGCAGGAGCCATTTGCCGAAGCGCTCGAAACGTTCAGCGCGAAAGCGTTTCAGGTCATCGGCATCATAGAGCGGCTGGTTCTCGGCAATGCTCATGCGTGCTCTCCCATCGCTTCATGCAAAGCTTCCGACGCCTGGCGGCACAGCGCCGCATAATCAGCAGAAGTGCGGAACGCCTCATCGCGCGGGTAGGGTGCATCGACAGTCACTTCGCGGATCACCCGGCCCGGACGCGCGGCCATGATCACGATACGGTCAGACAGAAAGACCGATTCGAACACCGAATGGGTGACGAAAATCACAGTGCAGCCAATCTTCGCCTTGAGTCGCAAGAGGTCATCATTCAACCGAAATCGCGTGATCTCATCCAGTGCGGCGAAAGGTTCATCCATCAGGATAAGGCGCGGTTTCGTCACCATCGCGCGGGCAATCGACACGCGCATCTTCATCCCGCCAGACAATTCGCGCGGATAGGCCTCGAGGAACTTTTCCAGCCCCACAAGGCGAAGCGCATCAAGGATCTCATCCTTGACCGAGGCATAGCTTTGCCCTTTCAGCCGAAAGGGCAGCCAGACATTCTGCGCAACTGTCGCCCATGGCATGAGCGTGGGTTCCTGGAACACCACACCGAGATCATTCTCGGACTGCCCCCCCGCCCATGTGATGCGCCCTGCACTTGGGGTGGACAGCCCTGCGATCAGACGCAGGGCTGTCGATTTGCCACAGCCCGACGGCCCCAACAGCGAGATGAAGTCGCCGCTGTTAACGCCAAGGTTCATGTCACGCAACGCCACAACATCACCGTTGAAGGTTTTGGTAACGTTGCTCATGTCCAGCACGGGCGGCCGGTGGCCGAGCGGAGGAGTCGTCATCATGACATTCCCTTGTGATGGCAGGGCGCTTATTCGGGGCGCAGCTCCAGACCCAGACCCTGATTGACGAAATCGAAATTGACCGCGGTACTCCAGTCCAGTCCGGCCTCGACGACGGCGGCCTCCACCATGGAGGTGTAGAACTCTGCGACCGCCTCGGGTGTCATCGCACCGATGCCAAGCTCAAGCGATGGCCCGCTGTCGACAATGCCGTTGTCGATCATCATCTCGATAGCGAAATCGACCTTGTCACGGGTCATGTCGGGATTGGCTTCAAGGATCATCGCGATAGCGTCTTCATTGTCGCCATACAGGAAGTTGTACCAGCCAAGGATCGAGCCATTGACGAAACACTCAACCACTTCGGGGCTGTTATCGATGGTGGACTGCATCACCTCGACCGTGGTCGCATAGGTGGAATAGCCCGCATCTGCGATCAGGAAGACATTGGGCATGAAGCCCGCTTCGGTCAGGATCGCATAGGGTTCAGAGGACAGGAAACCCTGCATGCCCGTGCGCTTGTCAGCCAAGAAAGGTGCGGGATTGAATGTGTAGGGCTGGCGTTGTTCGGCGGTGAAGCCATGCGCTGCGATCATCCACTGATAATAGGACGTAAAGCCATTATCCCCGATGAACAAAGTGAGGTCCTTAAGCTCTTCCCATGTATCAGCCTCGCCCGGATGCGAGATGATCACTTGCGGGTGTTTCTGGAAACTGGCCATCACGGCGACCACAGGGATATTCTCGGCCACCGCATTGAACGCCTGCAACAGATCGCCCCCCATATGGAACTGGATCCGGTCGGCCATCAGCAGAGCGCGATTGTTGACTTGCGGCCCGCCGGAAACGATGGACACGTCCAGCCCGCACTCGGCATAGGTGCCGTCAGCGACGGATTGATAGAAGCCGCCATGTTCGGCCTGTGGCAACCAGTTGGTGCCGAAGGTCACCTCGGTCAGGGCGAAGGCGGGGGTGGAGAGGGCCAGTACGGCAGAGCTGGCAAGGCAGGACAAGCGCATGAAAATCATCCTTCTTGTGAAGACGCGATAAGCATCTCCAGCAAGATGCATTGAAGAAAGGCTGTAACTTGTGCTGCGTTGCGATTCCCGGATACATGCTCAATATTCGTGCGCTTCCAGCGCATTTGCACAAGTTTTGTGGCAGTCGCGCTGCCAGCCTTACGCCAAAGCAAACAGAAGCATTCCAGCTGGACCATGACGGTCGCCTACATGAGCCAGAAAACGCGGATGAGTTTACGAAATGCCGACAGTCGGCGCGGCCCTGTGTCGAGTTCGCGCCAGCGCTATAACGCTTCGGGTTGAGCGAGACGCGCGCGGCGCCTGTCGCGTGACCTAAGTCGAAATATGGCATAGCCACTGGCAACTCATATGGTTAAAACACAGAGGTTTCTCTTGTACCGGGTGTTCAGCTTGCCAGAACGGCCTCCCGATCAGTACCGCGCCTTTCGCCCATCGAACCGACGACTGATTCCCGGTAACCTTCCCGGGCTATCTGTCGCGTGAAGGAGGCTTATACCGTGACACCGCAGCGGCCCCGCTATTCTCCGTGTTTGAGAGCGACTCGGTCCCGTGGCGAAGGGGGCGGGTTATGAGTTGGTCAGGGTTCACGACGCGTCCCGAAATCGCGGGGCGTTTCGGCGTGGTCACCACAACGCATTGGATTGCCTCGGCAGTCGGCATGGCTATGCTGGAACGCGGCGGCAATGCGTTTGATGCCGCCGTTGCGGCGGGGCTGGTGTTGCAGGTGGTCGAGCCGCATCTGAACGGTCCGGGCGGCGAGATGCCGGCGATCCTGTGGTCAGCCGCGCGCCAGCGGATCGAGGTCATCTGCGGTCATGGCGGTGCCCCGGCTGCCGCGACCATCGCGCATTATCGCGATCAGGGGCTGGAGGCCGTGCCGGGCGACGGCTTGCTGGCCACAGTCGTTCCCGGCGCATGGGATGGCTGGATGCTGATGCTGCGCGATTACGGACGGCTGCCGCTGCGTGACGTGATGGAACCCGCGATCCATTATGCCGAGGCCGGGCACCCCTGCCTGCCGCGCGTCGCCGATACAATCGCGGGGCTCGGCGACTTCTTCCGCACGGCCTGGCCGACATCATATGAAACCTGGCTGCCGGAGGGCCTGCCGCCCGCCCCGCGCGGCAGCCTGCGCAACCCGGTGCTGGCCGCGACCTGGCGCAGGCTTCTGGCCGAGGCCGAGGCGCGGCGCGGGCGCGAGGCGCAGATCGAGGCCGCCCGCGACACTTTCTATCGCGGCTTCGTGGCCGAGAAGATCGGCGACTGGCTGGCGCATACGGCACTGCCCGACAGCGAGGGGCGCCTGCAGCGCGGCGTGCTGTGCGCCGACGACATGGCCGCATATGCCGCCCGGATCGAGGCGCCGGTCAGCGCGACATTTGGCGACTGGCAGCTGGCCAAATGCGGCCCCTGGAGTCAGGGGCCTGTGCTGTTGCAGTCGCTCTCCCTGCTGCGCGGCACGCGTCTGGCCGGGATGGACCCGCACAGTGCGGAGTTCATCCATACTGTCACCGAGGCGATGAAACTGGCCTATGCCGACCGCGAGGTCTATTACGCCGATCCCGATTTCGCCTCTGTGCCGCTGGATGCGCTGCTGTCACAAAACTATGCCGCCGAGCGCCAAGCGCTGATCGGCCCGCAGGCCGATCTGGACCTGCGCCCCGGTGTCGTGCCGGGCCATGAGGTCCAAGTGGCGCGGATGCAGGACGCACTGGCCCGGCTCAGCCGCACCGATGGCGCGGTCTATGAACCCACCATGGCCCATCTCGCGCGGAAGCGGGGCGATACCGTACATCTGGATGTCATCGACGCCGAGGGCAATATGGTCTCCGCCACCCCCTCGGGCGGCTGGCTGCAAAGCGCGCCTACCATTCCCGGGCTGGGTTTTTGCCTGAACACACGGGCGCAGATGTTCTGGCTGGAAGAGGGCTTGCCGGGCTCACTGGCCCCGCACAAGCGACCCCGCACCACGCTATCACCGTCGCTGGCAATGCATGAGGGCCGACCGGCGATGGTGTTCGGAACACCGGGCGGCGACCAGCAGGATCAATGGCAATTGCTGTTCTTCCTCTATGTCGCGGAATTCGGCATGGGGCTGCAGCAGGCGCTGGACGCGCCGCTGTTTCACAGCACCCATTTCCCGGCCAGTTTCTACCCGCGCTCGCGCAGTCCCGGTCAGATTCTGGTCGAGGACAGCTATGGCGAAGGCGTGATTGCGGAACTGCGCGCGCGCGGCCATCACGTGCAGACTGCGCCACCGATGAGCATCGGGAGGCTGACTGCGGCCGCGCGCGATGCAGACGGGTTGCTGCGGGCGGGAGCCTCGCCTCGGCTGATGCAGGCGTATGCGCTGGGACGATAAGCCCTCTTGAACCACGCGCACCCGGTGCCACCTGAAAGAGCAGAGCAAGAGACAGGAGCGCGCGATGCAATGGGCCGGATGGTCCCTGCGGCTGGGACGGCTGGCGGGGATAGAGCTGCGGATGCACGCCACGTTTCCGCTGCTATTCCTGTGGGTGGGGTTCATCTACTGGATGCAGACGGGAACGCTGGCGGGGGTGGCCTTCGGGCTGGCCTTTATCGCGGTGCTGTTTCTCTGCGTGGTCCTGCATGAATACGGCCATGCGCTGACTGCGCGACGCTACGGGATCGGCACGCGTCATATCACCTTACTGCCGATCGGCGGGCTGGCCATGCTGGAGCGGATGCCGAAAGAGCCGCGGCAGGAGATCATCGTGGCGCTGATGGGCCCGGCGGTGAATGTTGCGATTGCCATTGCGTTGGCGCTGGTGCTGACCCTGACCGGCGGCTGGACGCGCATCGACCCGGAGACGCCGCTGATGATGCCCGCAAGCTTTCTTCAGGCGGTGCTCTTCGCCAATATCTTCCTGGTGGTGTTCAACATGATCCCGGCATTTCCCATGGATGGTGGGCGGGTCCTGCGGGCGACGCTCAGCCTGAGTATGGGGCGCGTAGGGGCCACGGCCCTGGCGGCGCGCATCGGCCAGACGCTGGCGCTCGGCTTCGGGGTGCTGGGGCTGTTTGGCAATCCGTTTCTGATCCTGATCGCGGTGTTCATCTGGATCGGCGCTGCGTCTGAAGCAAGCGCCACAGAGATCGAAACCCAGCTGCACCGCAAGCCCGCCTCCCGGGCCATGATTACCGATTTCCGCGTACTCTCGCCTGACAGCCGACTGTCGCGCGCTGTCAACCTCACACTGGGCGGCAAGCAAAAGGATTTCCCGGTGATGGACGGGCCAAGGGTGGTGGGGGTGGCCAGCCACACCGCCATCCTGCGCGGGCTGCGCGATCACGGACTCGAGGGGCGCGTGGGCGACATCATGTCCGCGCCCCTGACCGCCGACAGCAGCGACGATCTTGCCACATTGCTTGAAGCCCTGCAGCAGACGCCCGAGGCGCTTTTCGTCTGCATCCTTCACCGTGGCGAACTGATCGGCGTGATCGACATGGAGAACATCACCGAATATCTACGCATCCAGTCCGCGCTACAGGAGCGCTGAACGGCTGAATTTGACCCCACGCGGATTGTGCGGGCTCAGCCCGGTGCACCCGTTTCGGGATAGAGCACGCAGGCGACCTCGTGCCCCTTGGCGATCTTGCGCCGATGGGGCGATGGCTGGGGTGCGAAGCGCAACCGCAGCGCGCCGCCATCCTCGGACACTTCCGCCGCCTTGGCCAGCGAGGCCGGGCGCGAGGCCATGACCTCGGCCAGTTGCGCCCGCGCCTCCGCCACGCCTTTGGGCGCCGGGATGCGCAGGTCCAGTCCATCGTGCTCTGGCTCCCCGAGCGCCTCGCGCGGCTTTTCCAGCAGGTCCCACTCCGCCAGCGCCGCGACCACATCACGCCCCTCCCAGCCGCAATTCACGGTCGCCAGCGGGCAACGGTTGTGGAAGCGGCAGCCATTCGGCAGGTCAACCGCCGAGGGGATCTCGCCCGCCGATTCCAGCGGTGGCTTTTCCACGCTGGGGTCCGGCTCGGGCGAGGCGTCGAGCAGAAGCTGCGTATAGGGGTGCTTGCGCTCGGCGATGACCTTTTCCGTGGGGCCGACCTCGACGATTTCGCCCAGATACATGATCGCCGTGCGGTCGGCCACATAGCGGATCGTCGGCAGGTCATGGCTGACATAGACGAAGGAAATGCCCATCTCGTCGCGGAAATGGCGCATCAGGTTCAGAACACCCGCGCGGATGGACACATCCAGCATCGAGACAGGCTCATCCGCCACGATAAAGCGCGGCTCCAGCACGATGGCGCGGGCGATGGCGACGCGCTGGCGCTGCCCGCCTGACAACTCATGCGGGAAGCGCTCCATATAGGTCGCGGCCGGTTTCAGCCCCGCGCGTTCCAGCGCCTGCACCACGCGGGCGCGCTTTTCCGCCCCGCGCGCCAGCCCGTGGATGGTCAGCGGCTCGCCCACGATATCCTGAATCGTGAAGCGCGGATTGAGGGTCTGATAAGGGTCCTGAAACATCATCTGCGCGCGGCGGCGAAAGGCTTTCAGATCGCCCTTCCTCAAATGCGCAATGTCGTCGCCCTCGGACAGGATGCGCCCGTCGGTCGGCTCCTGCAGCCGTACCAGCATCTCGCCCGTGGTGGTCTTGCCCGACCCCGATTCCCCCGCCAGCCCGAGGATTTCTCCGGCCTGCAGGTCCAGATCGATCCTGTCCACCGCGTGCACCTTGGCGTCCGAGCGCCCGAAGAACCCGCCCGCGATGGGGAAGTGTTTCACCAGCCCCTCGACCTTCAGCACCTCGTCGCTTTCCGTGCGCTCGCGCAGGGGGGTGGTGACGACCTCTTCATTCAGGCGACGCCCGACCTCGGCCCAGGCCTTGTTCGTTGCGGCCACGCGGCGGAATTCCTCGACCCGGTCGGGATAGTGGCAGGCGGCAAAGCGCCCCTCGCCGACCGGGTGCTGGGCGGGGTCCTCGACCCGGCAACGGTCGGTCGCAAAGGGGCAGCGTTCGGCAAAGCGACAGCCCTGTGGCGGGTTCAGCAGATTGGGCGGCGTGCCGGGAATGGAAATCAGCTCGCGCTGCGCGCCTTCCAGCGTGGGAAAGGCATTGGTCAGCCCCATCGTGTAGGGGTGGAAGGGCTGGCCAAAGACCTGCCGCACTGGCCCCGTTTCCATGATCTTGCCGCCATACATCACCGCCACCCGGTCGCAGGTCTGCACTACGACCGAGATGTCATGCGTGATGAACATCAGCGCCATGCCGCGTTCGCGCCGCAGCCGGGCAAGGCGCGACAGGATCTGCGCCTGCGTGACCACATCCAGCGCGGTGGTCGGCTCATCCGCGATCAGCAGTTGCGGTTGCAGGGCCATGGCCATCGCGATCACCGCGCGCTGCTTCATGCCGCCCGACATCTCGTGCGGATAGGCGCGCAGGCGCGAGGGGTCCAGCCCCACGGCGCGAAACAGATCCTCGGCCTGCGCCCAGCCGGTCGCTCGGTCGATCTGGATATGCGCCTGCATCGCCTCAAGGATCTGATCGCCCACGCGGTAAACCGGGTCGAGCGCATTCATCGCGGCCTGGCTGATCCAGGCGATTTCCTTCCAGCGCACGCGGCGCATATCCTCGCCCTGCAGAGGCACCAGATCGCGGCCCGCGAAATCAATGGCACCGCGCGGGATCTCGCCATTGGGGGGCAGCAGTTTCAGCATCGCCTTGGCGGCGGTGGTCTTGCCGCAGCCGGACTCGCCCACCAGCCCCAGCGCCTCGCCGGGGGCGATGGCGAAATTGATCCCGTCCACCGCCTGCACCGGCCCGGCGCCCGTGCGGTAATGGATCGCCAGATCGCGCACATCCAGCAGGGTCTTTGTAACCATATCCTTCATTGCCGCGCCCTCAGCCGTGGGTTGGCCACCACTTCCAGCGACCGCGAGATGAAGAAGACCGACAGCACCGTGGTCATGATCAGGATCCCCGGCGGCAGGTTCCACCACCACGCGGTCCGCCACGCCCCCGAAAGCCGCGCGTCATGCAGGATGCCGCCCCAGGAAATCGCCTGCGGTGGGCCGAGGCCGAGGAAGGAGAGCGTCGCCTCGGCGATGATGCTGACGCCCACGATGATCGCAAGTTCCAGGAACACCAGCGGCAGGACGTTCGGGAAAATATGCAGATACATGATCCGCAGGTCCGAGGCGCCCGCCACCCGCGCGGCCTTGACGAAGGGACGTTCGCGCAAGCTGAGCACCTGCGACCGGATCAGCCGCGCCACGGTGCGCCATGTCAGCAAGGAAACGGCCAGGATCACGATGGTCAGCGATGGCTGGAACAGCAGCACCAGGATCAGCGCGAAGGGTTCGAACGGGATGCCATACATCACATCCACCGTGCGCATCAGCACTGTTTCGGTCCGCCCGCGATAGTAGCCTGCGATCAGGCCGACATTGGTGCCGATCAGCACCACCAGTGTGGCACCCAGAAAGCCCACCAGCAGCGCGATCTGGCTGCCGTGGACGTTCTGGCTGAACAGGTCCCGGCCCAGATGGTCGGTGCCGAACCAATGCTCGCGCGAGGGCGGCAAAAGCCGACTGACAAACCGATCCGACCCCAGCGCCAGCATCTCGTCGCCCATGACCAGAAGCGCGCGAAGGTGGCGCTCGCTCTCGGTCGGCACGAGCTGCCATTCCGCGCCATCCCATTCCATGATCAGCCCGTTGCGCCCCACCGCGATGCCCTGCCCGTCATCACCGATCCAGCCCGCGCGCATCGCGCGCGTGTCGGGGGCGGGGTCCGCTGACCAGCCGCTCTCGAAACTCTCGCGGCGCAAGAGCGTGCCGCGCTCGCCCACAACCAGCGCCGCGCCGCCTTCGGCGATATGAATATGGTTCAGGTCGCGCGACGAGCCCAGCCGCTCCAGCGTGGCGCTGCCGTCCTCAGGGTCATAGCGCACTGCCAGCCCGCGCTCACCCACGATCAGCGCGGTGCCGTCCACATCCAGCGCCACGGAGTGCAACGGGAAGCCCCGGCCCACCGGACTGTCGATTTCGGTGATCGCGCCGGTGGCCGTATCCAGCCGCCAGATTTCCTCACCCGTGCCCACCATCAGCGCGCTGGCCGCATCCAGCCAGACCACCCCGCGCAGGCGCACATCTTCTGGCGCAGGCACCTGCATCCACGTCGCACCCTCGCGGAGCAGGATCACGCTTTCATCACCCACGACCAGCGCGCGCCCCTCAGGCGAGAGCGCCAGGGCATGCAGGTCGACATCGGTCGGCAGGTCCAGCGCAACCCAGTCGCCAGCCCCCCCGCGCGCCCAGCCCATGCCGCCGCGCCCGACGATGATCGCCTCGCCCCCGTGGTGATCCGCGTCATTCAGCGCCAGCGGCCCAAAGCTGTCCTGCAACTCCCACCCCTCGGCCCCGCGTTGCAGGACCGAGCCGTCCTCAATCTCGTTGATATGGCGCGGGTCATGGGTCGACAGCAGCGGCGCGAACAAGGCCATGGCGATGATCACGCCGAGCACGCAGAGGCCGATCACGGCCAGCCGGTCCTGCATCATGATTTTCAGCGGGCCTGCGGCCGCGCGCAGAAACGGGTGAAACGTCATCGGAAGCTCACCCTCGGGTCTAGCGTTGTGTAAAGGATATCGACCAGCAGGTTCAGCGTGATCACGAAAGCCGCCATGATGAGAAAGGACGCCTGTGCCAGCGGGAAGTCCGAGGTGCGCACCGCGTTCAGGATCTCGCGCCCCAGCCCGGGCCACGAGAACACCACCTCGACCACCACCTGCCCGCCGGCCGCCAGCCCGATGGTGACGGCCAGTTGCGTCACCACCGGCAACAGCGCGTTGCGCGCGGCGTGCTTGTAGAGGATATTCCGCTCGGGCAGCCCCTTGGCGCGGGCCATCTCGATGAAATCCTCCCCATAGACCTCGAGCATGGTGTTGCGCATGATCAGTAAGGGTGAGCCGAGGTAATAGAGGGCCACGATCAAAACCGGCAGCGCCGCGTGCCACATGAAATCCAGTGTCAGGATCTTGTCCCACCAGCCATCGGCATCATAGGGCAGCGTGCGCATGCCCGAGGTCGGCAGGATCGACAGACCAACCCCAAAGAACAGGATCGCAATCATGCCCGTCCAGAACATCGGCGCCGAGCGGAACATCAGCCCGAAGAAGATCCCCGCCGTATCCGCCCGGGAGCCGCGCCGCCAGGACAGCCACGCCCCCAACGGCACCCCGATCGCATAGGCCAGCACGATCGCCGCCAGCATCAGCACCATGGTATTGGCCAGCCGTTCCCAGACGATCTCGGACACCGGCGCACGATAGCTGAAGGAGGTCCCGAACTCGCCCTGCACGGCGTTGGTCAGGAACAGCACATATTGTCGCCAGAGGGGCTCCTCCAGCCCGAACTGAGCGCGAATGGCCGCGCGCTGCTCGGCATTCAGCCCTTCGGTGACCAATGCCGCGGTGGGGTCCGGCAGACCCATGCGGAACAGAAAGAACAGGATCGTGGCGATGATCCAGAGCGAAAAGATCGCCTGTAGCACGCGCTTGAACAGATAGCCTCGTCGCGACATCGCCCTAAACCCTCTGGCAGGCGCGCGCGCCCTGCCCTGTCTTCATCTTGCCAGAAATATTCGAAAAAGGGGCCCGCCGCAGCGATGCTGCGACGGGCGCAAGATCGGGGAGATCAGCGTTGCAGCCGACCGTCCGCGTCCCAACTGTAGCCTGCGCCTTCAAGCTCGGCGCGGGCTGCCTCCATGTCGAACTCGAAGCGTTCGATGAACGGCGCGTGCCAGAAGGCATTGACCGGCGCAATGATCGAGGTGCCCACCTCACCGCGCCCATCCAGCAGCACATTGACCATCCGCTCGCGGTCCATGGCCATGGTCAGCGCGCGGCGCACGGCAACATCGTCAAAGGGCGCGCGGCGGGTGTTGAAGGTCATGTGATAATAACCGAAATCCGGTACCGAGACGACGGTCAGTTCCTCGTTTTCCTCGGCCAGCGGGATCTGACCCGGCTCCAGCCGCCAGGCGGTCATGTCGATCTGACCGGTCTGCAGGGCGGTGAACACGCCTTCGGCATCGGCATAGATGACGAACTCCACCGCATCCACGGCGATCTCGTCAGCGTGGAAGTGGTCCGCGTTGGTGGTGATCGACATGAATTCGCCTCGATCATAGCGGTTGAAGACGAACGGCCCCGAGCCCACGGTCGGTATCTCGTCCGGTGTCAGCTCGCCCGGATCCTCGATCCCTTCCCACAGGTGCTGCGGCAGGATCGGGATCTGGCTCAGCGTGATAGTGGCGAAGGGCGCCGAGGGTTCGCGCAGGTTGAAGCGCACGCTCAGATCGCCGGTCTGCTCCACCGTGTCGATGGCCGCCAGGTAGCTGTCAAAGTAGCTGTAATCGCTGTTCATGTAGTACTCGAAAGTGAACACCACATCCTCGGCGGTCAGCAGCTCGCCGTCGTGGAAACTCATGCCCTCGCGCAGGGTCACGTCGATAGTCACGTCATCGACGGGTGTCACCTCGGAGGCGGCCCACGGAACCGGCTCCACATCGGGCGACAGGCGCACCAGCCGATCATAGTAAAGCCGCATCCATTTCCAGCCCCAGACAGAGGTCGAGGCCAACGGGTTCACGTTGTCCGGCTCTTGCGGGCCGCCGATGCGCAGGGTGGCGCGGTCGGTCAACGGCTCTGCCTCCATCGGCACCCACTCGGAATAAAGCGCCTCACCCGCCATGGCGTTCATGTTGGCAAAAGTGGTGTTGTTGTAGGCCACCACTTCGTCGCGGTTGAACAGCACGACCACCGGCACGTCAGGCACGTAAAGCTCCTGCATCTCATGGACGATGGCTTGGCGCGCGTTGACGTCGAATTCGGCGCCTTGTGCATCGAAGAGTGCGTCATAGTCGGGGTTGGAATAGCCGCCGGGGTTATTGGCACCCAGCCCGGCCTGGCGACTGTCCAGCGTGCCGAGGAAGAATTGAGGGTCCAGCCTGTCTACCCTGCCCGACCAGCCCAGGATTGTGGCATCAAAATCCTGCTCAGAATAGAAGCGGTCCAGAAGGGTGCGGAATTCCAGCGGAGTGACGGTGACATCCAGCCCCAGTTCGCGCCAGGCGTCGGCGATGATGAACGCGCCCTCATAGCGGATCGGATCATAGGATTCGGTGGTTGTGTAAATCTCGACCGGCGGAATTCGCTCTTGCGCCACTACTGGTACCGTCAGCGCAGCCGTGGCTGCGAGGCTCGCTCCCAGCCCAATCGCTTTGCTTTTCATGATCTTCTCCTCTGTCCACTGGGGTTCTCCGACATTGGTGCGTGCCCCTCTCTGGTGTTGGGACGCGACTGCCCAGAACCGCCACCCAATGCAAAAGGCTGGGCGAAACCTCTATGGGAGTCAAGGCCATGACGACGGGCCGGACCGTCCTCATCTTGGAGCTCGCGGCCGCTGTGACCGAAACGACCGCCACGCATCACACAACGGCATTCTCGGCCTGCGCGAAGCTGGCCCAAGCGTTCGACACGTTTCGCACGTTTTTCAGAGAGGTGGTCCTGCTTTTTCGACCAGATTGCAGCCCAGTTAAGGTGGATCAGGATTTCCTATCAGGCTGCCATTCTCATGGGTTCAGTTTGGTTGGCATGGACCTCATCCGGGGCAGGGCAATCGCGTTTGGCTCACGCCGCTGGTGGCGCCCCTTTCAAGCCATTGAG
>REER01000025.1 GCA_007694945.1 Paracoccaceae bacterium
TGATGATCCCGAAGCTCGACAAGATCGTGCTGAACATGGGCATCGGTGAGGCCGTCAAGGACAGCAAGAAGATCAAGTCGGCGCAGGCTGACCTGTCGGCGATTGCTGGCCAGAAAGCCGTCATCACCAAGGCGCGCAACTCGATTGCTGGCTTCCGGGTCCGCGAAGAGATGCCGCTGGGCGTGAAGGTCACCCTGCGCGGTGATCGGATGTACGAATTCCTTGATCGTCTGATCACGATTGCCCTGCCACGCGTCCGCGACTTCCGCGGCGTCAAGGGCACCTCATTCGACGGCCGTGGCAACTATGCCATGGGTATCAAGGAACATATCGTCTTCCCCGAGATCAACTTCGATCAGATCGACGAGGTCTGGGGGATGGATGTCATCATCTGCACCACCGCGAAAACCGACGCGGAAGCCAAGGCGCTGTTGAAAGCTTTCAACATGCCCTTCAATAGCTGACGCGAGAGGGAGATTATTCATGGCCAAAAAAGCAATGGTCGAGCGCGAAAAGAAGCGTCAGCGGCTGGTGGCGAAATATGCTGCCAAGCGGGCTGAGCTGAAAGCCATCGCTGCCGACCCCGAACGCCCAATGGAAGAGCGTTTCAAGGCGAACCTGAAACTGGCACAACTGCCGCGCAACTCCTCCGAGACGCGCCTGCACAACCGCTGTCAGCTGACGGGTCGCCCGAAAGCCTACTATCGCAAACTGAAACTGTCGCGGATCGCGCTGCGGGACCTGGCCTCGAAAGGGCAGATTCCGGGCATGGTCAAGTCGAGCTGGTAAGGAGATCGCACCATGTCGATGAACGATCCTCTCGGCGATATGCTGACCCGTATCCGCAATGCGCAGCTGCGCGGAAGATCCACCGTCCGGTCACCGGCCTCCAAGCTTCGCGCCTGGGTGCTGGATGTGCTCAAGGATGAGGGCTACATCCGTGGCTACGAGCGCGTGACAAGTGCCTCCGGGCATGAAGAGCTGGAGATCAGCCTGAAATATGCTGACGGACAGCCGGTCATTCGCGAACTCAAGCGTATTTCCACACCCGGTCGCCGCGTCTATTCTGGCGTGAGCGAAATTCCGCAGGTCCGCAATGGCCTCGGGATTTCCGTGGTCTCGACACCCAAGGGTGTCATGTCCGACGCAGCTGCACGCTCCGCCAATGTTGGTGGCGAAGTGCTCTGCCGTGTGTTCTGAGGAGGGCTGAGATGTCTCGTATCGGCAAGAAGCCTGTTGAACTGCCCTCGGGCGTCAGCGCCGAGGTGAAAGGCCAGACCATCCAGGTCAAGGGCCCAAAGGGCACCCGCGCTTTCACTGCGGGCGATGATGTTGACATCGTACTCGATGGCAACACGATCACAGTGAAGCCGCGCGGCGGTTCCAAGCGCGCGCGCCAGCAATGGGGCATGACCCGTTCGATGGTGGCAAACCTCGCGCAAGGTGTGACTGATGGGTTCAAGAAAGAACTAGAGCTGGTCGGCGTTGGTTACCGCGCCGCGATGCAGGGCAGGGACCTGAAATTGTCGCTCGGCTACAGCCATGAAGTGGTCTTCAAGGTGCCCGAAGGGATCAACGTCAGCACACCCAAGCAGACCGAGATTGTGGTGGAAGGCATCGACCAGCAACTGGTTGGCGAAACCGCCGCAAAGATCCGTGAATGGCGCAAGCCCGAGCCCTACAAGGGCAAGGGAATCCGCTACAAGGATGAGTATATCTTCCGTAAGGAAGGCAAAAAGAAGTAAGGGCGCATCAGATGGCGAACACGAAACAAAAGCTGTTCCAGAAACGCCGCCTGCGCGTTCGGAACAAGATCAAGAAAACGGCAAACGGGCGCCCGCGCCTGTCGGTTCACCGTTCGAACAAGAACATCAGTGCACAGCTGATCGACGATGTGAACGGTGTAACGCTGGCCTCGGCCTCGACGCTGGAAAAGGATTTCGGTGTCGTGGGTGTCAACAACAAGGACGCTGCTGCCAAGATTGGCACCGCGATTGCCGAGCGCGCGAAAGCGGCGGGCATCGAGGAGTGCTTTTTCGACCGTGGCGGGTTCATCTTTCACGGCAAGGTGAAGGCTTTGGCCGACGCTGCGCGTGAAGGCGGCCTGAAGTTCTGAGGAGACGATTATGGCAAGAGAAGATAACCGCCGGGACCGCCGCGACCGCGACGAAACCCCGGAATTCGCCGATCGTCTGGTTGCGATCAACCGCGTGTCGAAAACCGTCAAGGGCGGCAAGCGCTTCGGCTTTGCAGCTCTCGTCGTGGTCGGTGACCAGCGCGGTCGCGTAGGCTTCGGTAAGGGCAAGGCGAAGGAAGTGCCCGAGGCGATCCGCAAGGCAACTGAGCAGGCGAAGCGCGGCATGATTCGCGTGCCGCTTAAAGATGGCCGCACTTTGCATCACGACATCGAAGGCCGTCATGGGGCCGGCAAGGTCGTCATGCGTCAGGCCGTGCCGGGGACCGGGATCATTGCGGGTGGCCCGATGCGGGCCGTGTTCGAGATGCTGGGCTTGCAGGATGTTGTGGCCAAGTCGCTTGGCAGCCAGAACCCGTATAACATGGTTCGGGCAGCCTTCGACGGGTTGAAGAACTCGGCCAGCCCCCGTCAGGTGGCGCAGCGCCGCGGCAAGAAGGTGGCAGAGATCCTGCGCAAACCCGAAGCCGAAACGGCCGACGCGTAAGGAGTGGATGCAATGGCAAAAACCATCGTCGTCAAGCAGATCGGCTCGCCGATCCGCCGCCCTGCTGTTCAGCGCGCAACCCTCATGGGGCTGGGCCTGAACAAGATGCATCGCACCCGCGAACTTGAGGACACTCCAGCCGTGCGTGGCATGGTGAACTCGATCCCGCATCTGGTGACGATCATCGAAGAGCGCGGCTGAAGGAGCTTGGGTGCATCGCAACCCAAGCAAAACAGACATGTCCGGCCTCAGCCAAGGCCGGGCTTTCACATGAAGCCGTGTGGCCCCAGTCCGTCGCTGGCAGGGTCTTCCGGCAAAGAGGAGAAGCGACATGAAACTGAATGAACTGCGCGACAACCCCGGCGCAATCAAGACAAAGAAACGCGTTGCCCGTGGGCCTGGATCAGGCAAGGGCAAGACAGCTGGTCGCGGGATCAAAGGTCAGAAATCGCGTTCGGGTGTGGCAATCAGCGCCTATGAGGGTGGCCAGATGCCGCTGTATCAGCGCCTGCCGAAGCGCGGCTTCAACAAGCCTAACCGCAAGCGTTTCGCCGTGGTAAATCTCGGCCTGATCGAGAGATTCATCGGCGAGGGCAAGCTTGATGCTGCCAATGCCATAACCGAAGATACGCTGGTGGCCTCGGGCCTCGTGCGCCGCAAACTGGACGGTGTTCGCGTCCTTGCCAAGGGAGACATCTCGTCCAAGGTCACGCTGCAGGTCTCTGGCGCCTCGAAATCAGCTGTCGAGGCTGTCGAGAAAGCCGGAGGAAGCGTCGAAATCATCGCGCCTGCGCCGAAAAACGAGGTGGCGGTCGCGGAATAAAGGTTGTGAGGGGCGCTTGCGCGTCTTACATCACTGCCCACAGGGATCTTGCGCCGCCGACCGGAGCCCCGGTCCGGCGGCGCTGACTTGAGAGAAGAGAGATACGCATGGCATCTGCGACAGACTCACTTGCGGCCAATACAAGTTGGGGTGCGCTGGCAAAGGCCAGTGATCTTCGTCGCCGGATCTTCTTTGCGCTGGGACTTCTGATCGTATACCGCATCGGTACCTATATTCCGGTACCCGGCATTGATGGGATTGCACTGCGTGAATTCATGGATGACGCCGCATCGGGTATCGGCGGCATGCTTGACATGTTCACTGGCGGTGCGATCAGCCGCATGGGGATCTTCGCGCTGGGCATCATGCCCTATATTTCGGCGGCCATCATCGTGCAGTTGATTGGTGCGATGTATGAGCCCTGGAAGCAGCTCAAGAAAGAGGGCGAGATGGGGCGGCGCAAGCTGAACCAGTATACCCGCTATCTGACTGTGTTGCTGGCAACCGGGCAATCCTACGGGCTCGCGGTCTCTCTCGAAGCGGGTGATCTGGCAACCGATCCGGGCTGGTTCTTCCGCGCAGCCGTGGTCATCACACTGGTCGGCGGCACGATGTTCCTGATGTGGCTGGGGGAACAGATCACCGAGCGGGGCATTGGCAACGGCATCTCGCTGATCATCTTCGTGGGCATCATCGCTGAGATTCCGGCTGCTCTGGCGCAATTCCTTAGCCAGGGTCGGACAGGTGATCTGGCACCAGCTGTCGTGGTAGGTGTGATCATCATGGTAGTTGCGGTGATCACCTTCGTGGTGTTCATGGAGCGGGCGATCCGAAAGATCACGATTCAGTATCCGCGGCGCCAGGTCGGGATGAAAGTTTTCGACGGTGGCGCCTCGCACCTGCCGATCAAGGTTAACCCGGCCAACGTGATCCCTGCGATCTTCGCGTCGTCACTATTGCTTTTGCCGACAACTGTCGCAACCTTTTCGGGCAATGCGCAGAGCGAGTTCATGGCGACGGTTCTGGCTTATTTTGGTCCCGGCCAGCCTGCTTATCTCGCCTTCTTCACGGCGATGATTATCTTCTTCACCTTCTTCTACACGCAGAACGTGTCCTTCAAGACCGAGGATGTGGCCGAGAACCTCAAGAACCAGAACGGTTTCATTCCGGGTATCCGTCCGGGCAAGCGGACCGAAGAATATCTGGACTATGTGGTCGTCCGTCTTGTGACCGTGGGTGCGATCTATCTGGCGGCGGTCTGTCTGTTGCCTGAGATTCTGCGCGGCCAGCTTGCCATCCCGTTCTATTTCGGGGGCACATCGGTGCTCATTGTGGTGTCGGTGACAATGGACACGATCAACCGCGTGCAGTCGCATCTTGTTGCGCACCAGTATGAGGGTTTGCTGGAGAAATCTCAGCTTCGCGGCAAGAACCGCAAGCGTCCTTCTGGTAGCAGACCCAAGGCTCCGTCGCGGCGATGAATATCATTCTGATTGGTCCGCCAGGCGCGGGAAAAGGCACTCAGGCGAAGCGGCTGGTCGCCGAACGTGGCATGGTGCAGCTCTCGACTGGCGATATGCTACGCGAGGCGAAGGTCTCGGGCACTGAGATGGGGCAACGCGTGGCCGAGGTCATGAGCAAAGGCGCGCTGGTTACCGATGAGATCGTCATAGGTCTGATTGCCGAAAAGCTCGACTCGCTCGGAGACGCTGGCGCTATTTTTGACGGCTTCCCACGCACGCTTGCGCAGGCCGACGCTCTGGACGCGTTGCTGCAAAAGCGGGGCACTCCGATCGCGCATGTGATCGAGATGCGAGTGAATGACGAGGCGCTGGTCGCACGGGTCTCGGGCCGCTTTTCCTGCGCGAGCTGTGGCGAGGTGTATCACGACGTCACCCGACCGACCCGGCAGCACGGCATTTGCGATGTATGCGGCAGCACCGAGTTCACCCGCCGCGCGGATGACAACGAGGAGGCGCTGCGCGCCCGGCTCATGGCCTATTACAAGCAAACGTCGCCGCTGCTGGGCTATTATCATGCCAAGGGGCAGTTGAGCGTGGTTGATGGGATGGGCGAAATGGACATTGTCGCACAACAGATTTTGGCGGTTGTTGACCACTGAAACGCCCCTCTCGCGCAGGTGACAGGCACGCTCTTGACGCGCCCGGGAAAAGGCCCTACGCGGAACGCTCAGATCGCGAATCGCGCCTCGTCTTCGGGGCGTGTTTCGTTTTGGAGAGGCACGCGGGGGATGATCCTCCCCGTGTTGTGAAAAAAGGTTCTGGAATTACGGAACCGCAACGAAAGGAAAACCCGCGTGGCACGTATTGCTGGCGTCAAC
>REER01000024.1 GCA_007694945.1 Paracoccaceae bacterium
GCGCTGATCGGTCAATCCGGCCACGGGAAATCCACACTGACCGCGAGCCTTGCGCAGCACGGGCTTAGCCTCTTGTCGGACGATGCGCTGATTGTGACCCCCCCTCCCAAAGCCACCGTCAAGGCCGTGTATCCGGGATTGCGGCTCATGCCCGACTCGCTGCAGGCGCTCTACCCGGATACAGTCACAACCACACCCATGGCAGAGTACAGCCCCAAGCGGCGCCTGCCCGTCGATGCAACCGGCGATCCCGGTGCACACCCCCTCAGGCTGATGATCTTCCTCGATCCACCGAACGCGGAGGAGAAGATCGCCTTGCGTCCCATGTCGCAGGCCGAGGCCTGCATGGGCCTGATCGCCAACAGCTTCGCGCTGGACCCGACCGACCGGCCCCGCGCGGCCAGACGGCTGGCCCAGGCCAGCGCCCTTGCCGCTGCCGTGCCGGCCTTCGCGCTGTCCTACCCGCGCCGCTACGAGTGCCTTCCCGCAGTGACCGAGACTATCTTGCAAACCCTCGACACTGTCAGCACGGCACAACCGCGTGAAGCGGCCACAATGGCAACCGATCCATGACCCGCCCCACTGGCTATTCTGTTGCTGCCTATGGCGACATGATCACCTGCGCCCCGCGCATGCCCGCCTATGACGCTGCGCTCTGCGCCGCCATTACTCCGGGCTGCACGGTGCTCGATATCGGCGCAGGCACGGGCATCTTCTCGCTTCTCGCCTGCAAATACGGGGCCGGGCATGTCTATGCGATCGAGCCCGACGCTGCGATCGAGCTTGCCCGGCAGGCCGCGCGCGACAATGGCTGCGCCGACCGGATCAGTTTCGTGAAAGACCTCTCCACCGCCTTCACACCCGAGCGCAAGGCCGATGTCATGGTCTCGGATATTCGCGGTGTCATGCCGCTTTTCGAGCATCACATCGCCACTGTCACCGATGCCCGCGCCCGCCTGCTCGCCCCCGGCGCGATCCAGATCCCCCGCGCCGATACCATCCGCGCCGCCGTCGTCGAGAGTGCCGAGACCGCGCGCCGCTATCTCGAACCCTGGATCGAAAACCCCTATGAACTGGACCTGACATCGGGCCATCGCTACGTTGTAGGCAGCTGGCGCAAGGTCAACCTGAAACCCGAGGCGTTGCTGACCGAACCAGAGGTGTTCGCGGTCCTTGACTATCGCACTGTCACCGAGCCCAACCAGCGAGCCACGCTGCGCTGGCGTGCCGCGCGCCCGGGCACCGCGCATGGTCTGATCCTGTGGTTTGACGCCGAACTTGCCGATGGAATTGGCTTTTCCAACGCGCCTGGCCAGCCCGAACTCATCTACGGTCAGGCCTTTTTTCCGCTTCAGACCCCGCTCGCACTGGCTGAGGGGGACCTGATCGAAGCGGATATCGCGGCGACCCTCTCGGACAGGCAGTATATCTGGACATGGAACACGCGGATCACCCCGGTCGGGGCTGAGGCAGCGGTGGCCAGTTTCCGGCAGTCCTCCTTTCAGGCCAATCTCTTCACGCCCGACCGTCTGGCACCGCGCGCGGCAAGCTATCGCCCGCCGCACCGTGATGTTCATGCTATCGACTGCTTCATCCTCAAACGCTTTGACGGAAAAACGGACCTTCAAACGGTCGCCAGCGCCCTGCGCGCAGCCTTTCCACAGAATTTTCCAACCCATAAGGCCGCACTGGATCATGTGTCTGCACTCAGCGCACGCTATGCGGCGACGCAAGGAGAACGAGTATAGGACTTTGCCTGTAAAGCATGCTTCACGGTAGCTGGGCACATAATTTGAAAGATATTCGGAATCGCAGCTTCACAGCGAGGGTGGTGTGGAATTTCAGATAAATACCGGAACACGTTATATTGTCTCGGATAACGCTGTCGAAAGTAGGCTGGGCGACGAGACTGTGCTGCTCCACCTCGATAGCGGAGTATATTTCGGCATGGATGCCGTTGGAACACGTGTCTGGGAGCTTTTGCACGAAGGCGCGAATGCCGATGGCCTTTGCGAAACACTACGGCGGGAATATGCAGATGCCGGGGAGAGCCTTGAAGCGGATATTCTCGGGTTTCTTCGGGAATTGATCGACAACAAGCTAATTCATGAGATTTGACCGCGACATGGCATGCCACCTTCTCATGAGAATTCGTTCACTGACCCGCCGAGAGTGGCGCGACATTCTCCGTGCCACTGTTGAGTTGGCTCGCGCCCGGTTCTTGATACACAGAATTGATCCCCGGATGCTGGTATCGGCACAGCAAGCAAAGCACACTGATATAAACACCACAATGCTCGACAGGGTTGCGTGGGCTGTGCCTGCTGCAGCGTCTCGGGTGCCATGGCGGTCCGACTGTCTGGTGCAGGCCCTGGCGGCGCAAAACTGGCTTCATGCGGAGGGGCTGCAGACACAGGTGCACATTGGCGTTGCCCGCGATGGGTCATTCACCGCACATGCTTGGCTGACATGCGGGGACATGGTCATCACCGGTGGCGAAGTGGCTCGCTTTGTGCCCTTCAGGCTGCCGGCGTGAACGCCACTTCAAGCAGAGAATGACAGCGTGAAGGCTTTATCCTTTCGGCTTTTGTGCGCTGGCTGAGTTTGCTTTGGGGAGCCATTGGTTTTTACAGGATTGCAACCGCCGAGATCTTGCCAGCTACACACGCAAAGCGTGTGAACGGGATGTCTCATTCAGTCTCTTTCCACGCTGGACTGGGGCCCCTGGGCGCGTCAACTGGTCTGAGGGCGATCGCGTGGTCCTTTCGTGTTCGCATACAGTCCGATTCCCGTAAATCGCGGGAAGGGCGCTCTGTAACGACTGCGGAAATTCCACAATATGTTGTCGATTTTTCTTTGCCGGCTGACCATATCTGCAAATGGGAACTACATTTTGTGGCGTCAGATCTTCATGTCTTCGGGCGCAGGAAAAATGCAGGTAAGCCCAAGGCCTTGTGCAGATCGTTGCAATTTCTCGGAACATCGTTGTTCGGGCTTGCACGGCATGATTCACTATTATACTGATCAAAACTGAACGATGTGCCTGTCGCATTTTCCATCGCCAACTCGTTGCTCCCAAGGCACCCTCAGGTTGTCCTTGTGCGGTAGCCATGAGAGTATCGGCAAAGCATGACGACCGGTCGTGACCGCTTACGCGAAGACGTGCAGTTTCGCATACTCCGCCTGTTGCAGGCGAACCCCGAAATGTCACAGCGTGAGCTGGCACTTGCCGTTGGGGTCAGCACAGGAAGCATCCATTACGTTCTCAAGGCCTTCATTGACAAGGGGATCATAAAGCTGGGCAACTTTGCCGCCTCAGAGGACAAGCGACGCTATGCTTATGTACTGACTCCGAAAGGGATCACGGCAAAGGCTGAGCTTGCACGCAAGTTCCTGGCGCGGAAAATGGCTGAATATGAGGCTTTGAAAGACGAGATCGCGCAAGTGAGAGCTGATCTCGAAGTGGAGGCCGACGCTACTGGCGCGATCACGAGCCCCGGTTCGACCACGAGGACGACGCGATGAAAATCGCCATGATCGGCGCCGGCTATGTAGGCCTTGTATCGGGTGTTTGTTTCTCCGATTTCGGTCATGATGTGGTCTGTGTCGATAACGTGCCGGAAAAGATCAGCGCGCTGGAACACGGCGAGGTTCCGATCTACGAACCGGGCCTTGATGTGGTGATGGCGCGCAATGTCGTGGCTGGACGGCTGCGCTTTACCACGGATATTGCACAGGCCGTCGATGGTGCGGATGCTGTGTTCATCGCAGTCGGCACACCGACACGGCGCGGTGACGGGCATGCCGATCTGAGCTATGTGATGAGCGCAGCACGGGACGTTGCCCAAGCGCTGACGGGCTATGCAGTGGTGGTGACGAAATCGACCGTGCCTGTCGGTACCAATCGCAAGGTGGCAGAGGTTATCCGCGCCACGCGGTCTGATGCCGATTATGACGTTGCCTCGAACCCCGAATTCCTGCGCGAAGGGGCGGCGATCGATGACTTCATGAAACCCGATCGCGTAGTGATTGGTGTCGAAAGCGACCGAGCGAAAGAGGTCATGGGCGACATCTATCGCCCGCTTTTCCTTCGCGACTTTCCCATCGTCTATACTGATCTCGAAACGGCCGAGATGATCAAATACGCCGCCAATGCGTTTCTCGCCACCAAGATCAGTTTCATCAACGAGATCGCTGCGCTGTGCGAGCGTTTAGGTGCCGATGTAAAGGCTGTTGCCAAGGGCATGGGGCTGGACGGCCGCATCGGCAACAAGTTCCTCCATGCCGGGCCGGGCTATGGTGGCTCGTGTTTCCCCAAGGATACCAGCGCGCTCGCGCGGATAGGTCAGGAACACGGCATACCGCAGAGGATCACCGAGACTGTGATCGCGGTCAATGATCTCACCAAACGACGCATGATCGACAAGGTGCTCGACCTCTGCGGCGGCTCGGTCAATGGCAGGACAATCGCCGTTCTGGGCGTTACCTTCAAGCCGGAAACCGATGATATGCGCGAGGCGCCGGCGCTGACCCTTGTCCCGGCGCTGATCGGCGGGGGCGCGAAGGTGCGCGTGGTCGATCCACATGGCCGCAAGGAAGGTGAGGCGCTTCTGCCCGGCGTGTCCTGGGGGCTTGATCCTTATGCCGCGGCGCAAGGAGCCGAGTGTCTGATCATCCTGACCGAATGGAACCAGTTCCGCGCGCTCGATCTCGCGCGGTTAGCCGAAGCAATGCAAGAGCCACGCATGGCCGATCTGCGCAATATCTACGAGCGTGACGATGTGTTGGCCGCAGGATTCGCCGCCTATGAAGCGGTGGGCCGGGGTCAATCGAAAGGCGCTGCGCAGACACGGGCCGCGGCGGAGTGAAGCGCGTTTTCATAACCGGAACGGCCGGGTTCATCGGCTTTCATCTGGCAAGGATATTGCTGGACGAAGGCTTCCGCGTTCATGGCTATGACGGGATGACCGATTACTACGATGTCACCCTCAAGCAGCGCCGCCATGCCATGCTCCTGCAGAACCCGGGCTTTTCCGCGACCGAGGCGATGCTGGAGGATCAGGCGCGGCTCGATGCCGAGATCGACGATTTCGCGCCCGATACCATCATCCATCTCGCCGCCCAGGCCGGGGTGCGCTACAGCCTCGAGAACCCGCGCGCCTATATCGACGCGAACATCATCGGCACCTTCAACGTGATGGAAGCGGCACGGCGGCTGGGGGTCGCGCATCTGCTGATGGCCTCGACCTCTTCGGTCTATGGCGCCAATACCGATATGCCGTTTTCCGAGGCGCAAAAGGCCGACACCCAGCTGACCATCTACGCCGCGACGAAAAAGGCCAATGAGGCGATGGCCCATTCCTACGCGCATCTGTGGGGCCTGCCGACGACGATGTTCCGCTTCTTCACCGTCTATGGCCCCTGGGGACGGCCCGATCTCGCGCTCTACAAATTCGTCGATGCGATCCTTGAGGACCGGCCCATCGATATCTACAATCACGGCGAGATGTATCGCGATTTCACCTATATCGACGATCTGGTGCGTGCCATCCGGCTGTTGATCGACGCCGTGCCGGTGCGGCCTGTGGATGGCGTGGTGCCCGAGGGCGACAGCCTCTCGCCCGTCGCGCCGTATCGGGTGGTCAATATCGGAAATTCCGACAAGGTGCGGCTTCTGGATTTCGTCGATGCCATCGAGGCGTGTCTGGGGCGCAAGGCCATCCGAAGCTATATGGACATGCAGCCAGGGGACGTGCCCGCGACCTGGGCCGACGCGGGGCTG
>REER01000023.1 GCA_007694945.1 Paracoccaceae bacterium
GCAGCATCCGCTTTTCGTTGCGCACGATGATGTCGGGCGCGCGCAGCTCGATCAGCCGCTTGAGGCGGTTGTTGCGGTTGATGACCCGACGATAGAGATCGTTCAGGTCCGAAGTCGCGAAGCGGCCACCATCCAGCGGCACCAGTGGGCGCAGCTCCGGCGGGATCACCGGCAACACAGTCAGGATCATCCATTCCGGGCGGTTGCCGGATTCGATGAAATGCTCGACCACTTTCAGCCGCTTGATGATCTTCTTGGGCTTCAGCTCGCCCTTGGCCACTTTCAGCTCCTCGCGCAGACGCGTCGCCTCATCCTCGAGATCGATATTGGCCAGCATCTCGCGGATCGCCTCGGCGCCGATATTTGCGGTGAAGGCATCGGCACCATACTGGTCCTGTGCGTCTAGAAACTCGTCCTCTGACAGCAATTGCCCATAGGTCAGATCGGTCAGGCCGGGCTCGATCACGACGTAATTCTCGAAATAGAGGATGCGCTCGAGATCACGGAGCGTCATGTCCAGCATCAGGCCGATGCGCGAGGGCAGCGACTTAAGGAACCAGATATGCGCCACAGGGGCCGCAAGCTCGATGTGGCCCATGCGCTCGCGCCGAACCTTTTGCAGCGTGACCTCGACACCACATTTCTCGCAGACGACGCCGCGATACTTCATGCGCTTGTATTTACCGCACAGACACTCGTAATCCTTGATCGGGCCAAAGATGCGCGCGCAGAACAGCCCGTCACGCTCTGGCTTGAAGGTACGGTAGTTGATGGTCTCGGGCTTCTTGATCTCGCCATAGGACCACGACAGGATACGCTCTGGCGACGCCAGCGAGACGCGGATCTGGTCGAAGGTCTTGGGCTGGGCCAAGGGATTGAACGGGTTGGTGGTCAGTTCCTGGTTCATCTGTCTATCCTTGAAAGGCTCGGGGAAATGGGGCGGCGGGTGCAGAACACCCGTCCGTCAGACCTCTTCCTCCGAATCCAGGAGTTCCATGTTCAGGCCGAGGCCACGGACTTCCTTCACCAGAACGTTGAAGGATTCGGGCACGCCGGCCTCGAAATTGTCTTCGCCCTTGACGATGCTCTCATAGACCTTGGTCCGGCCCGCCACGTCATCCGACTTCACGGTCAGCATTTCCTGCAGCGTATAGGCCGCACCATAGGCTTCGAGGGCCCAGACCTCCATCTCACCCAGACGCTGGCCACCGAACTGGGCCTTGCCGCCCAGCGGTTGCTGCGTGACAAGGCTGTAAGGCCCGGTCGAACGTGCGTGCAGCTTGTCATCGACCAGATGGTGCAGCTTGAGCATGTATTTCACGCCCACAGTGACAGGCCGCGCAAACTGCTCGCCCGTGCGACCATCGAACACGACCGACTGACCGGAAGTGTCGAAGCCAGCGCGTGCAAGCGCGTCATTCACGTCAGGCTCCTTGGCACCGTCAAAGACCGGCGTGCCAATCGGAACCCCGCGCGTCACTGTCGAGGCTGCCTCGACCAAGCTTTCCTCGCCCATCGGATCGAAGACCTCTGTATAGAAATCATCGCCGTAGCCGATACGCATCGCCTCACGGACAGGGTTCATGTCACCCGAGCGGCGATACTCCTGCAGTGCCTCGTCGATCTGCACCCCAAGGCCGCGCAGCGCCCAGCCCATATGGGTCTCGAGGATCTGGCCGACATTCATGCGCGAGGGCACGCCGAGCGGGTTCAGAACCAGATCGACCGTGGTGCCATCGCCAAGGAACGGCATGTCCTCTTCCGGCACCACTTTCGAGATCACACCCTTGTTGCCGTGACGCCCGGCCATCTTGTCGCCCGCTTGCAGCTTGCGCTTCACGGCGACAAAGACCTTGACCATCTTCATCACGCCCGGCGGCAGGTCGTCGCCGCGGCGGACCTTTTCGACCTTGTCATCGAACCGAGCCTGCAACTGGCGCTTCTGCTGGTCATAGAGCGCATTGAGCGCCTCGACCTCTTGCGCTTCGGCCTCATCGGCCAGCGCAAGCTGCCACCATTGACCGCGCGAGAGGGTTTCGAGCAGGTTTTCGGTGATCTCGGAATTCGCCTTGACGCCCTTAGGGCCTTTCACGGCGACCTTGCCGAGGATCAACTGCTTCAGGCGGCCGTAGATGTTGCGCTCGAGAATCTCAAGCTCGTCATCGCGGTCGCGCGACAGGCGCTCGATTTCCTCGCGCTCGATCTGCAGCGCACGCTCGTCCTTCTCGACGCCGTGACGGTTGAAGACGCGGACCTCAACGATAGTGCCATAAGCCCCTGGCGGCAGACGCAGCGAGGTGTCACGGACATCCGATGCCTTCTCACCGAAGATGGCGCGCAGGAGCTTCTCTTCCGGCGTCATCGGGCTCTCGCCCTTGGGCGTGACCTTGCCGACCAGAATATCACCGGCCTGCACCTCGGCACCAACATAGACGATCCCGGCCTCGTCGAGGTTGCGCAGGGCTTCTTCGCCGACATTCGGGATATCGCGGGTGATCTCTTCTGGCCCGAGCTTTGTATCGCGCGCCGCGACCTCATATTCATCAATATGGATCGAGGTGAACACGTCGTCCTTCAGAATGCGCTCGGAGATGAGGATCGAGTCCTCGTAATTGTAGCCATTCCACGGCATGAAGGCCACGACCACATTGCGGCCCACGGCCAACTCGCCCATGTCCGTGCAGGGGCCATCGGCGATCACTTCGCCTTGCGTCACCTGATCGCCCACCTTCACCAGCGGGCGCTGGTTGATGCAGGAAGACTGGTTCGAGCGCTTGAACTTGCGCAGGCGGTAGATGTCCACGCCCGGCTCACCCGCTTCGAGCATCTCAGTCGCACGCACAACGATCCGCTGCGCATCGACCTGATCCACGACACCTGCGCGCCGCGCCATGATCGCCGCGCCTGAGTCGCGCGCCACCACACTCTCGATGCCGGTTCCGACAAGCGGCGAATCCGCCTGCAAGAGCGGCACGGCCTGACGCATCATGTTCGAGCCCATCAGCGCGCGGTTGGCGTCATCATTCTCGAGAAAGGGAATGAGCGAGGCCGCAACCGAAACGAGCTGCTTCGGCGACACGTCGATCAGATCGACCGTGTCGGAGGGGTTGAGCATGAAGTCGCCGCCGGTCCGGGTCGAGACCAGATCATTGATGAAGCGCCCATTCTCATCAAGCTGCGCATTGGCCTGCGCAACTGTATGGCGCTGCTCTTCTGTGGCCGAGAGATAGACGACCTCATCCGTGACCTGCCCGTTTTCAACCCTGCGATAGGGCGTTTCGATGAAGCCGTATTTGTTCACCCGAGCGAACGTGGCGAGCGAGTTGATCAGACCGATATTCTGACCTTCGGGTGTTTCAATCGGGCACATGCGTCCATAATGCGTCGGGTGCACGTCGCGCACCTCGAAACCTGCACGCTCACGGGTCAGACCGCCCGGCCCAAGCGCCGAGAGACGACGCTTGTGCGTCACTTCCGACAGCGGGTTGGTCTGGTCCATGAATTGCGAAAGCTGACTCGAGCCGAAGAATTCGCGCACCGCGGCAGCAGCGGGTTTCGCATTGATCAGGTCCTGTGGCATTACTGTGTCGATCTCGACCGAGGACATGCGTTCGCGGATCGCACGCTCCATGCGCAGCAGGCCGACGCGATACTGGTTCTCCATCAACTCGCCAACCGAGCGGACGCGGCGATTGCCGAGGTGGTCGATATCATCGACCTCGCCCCTGCCGTCGCGCAGATCGACCAGCGCGCGCACACAGGCCACAATGTCTTCAGGACGCAGGGTGCGGAGCGTGTCGGGCGCATCCAGCTCCAGCCGCATGTTCATTTTGACCCGACCAACAGCCGAAAGGTCGTAGCGCTCGGCATCGAAGAAGAGCTGGTCGAACAGGGCCGACGCGGTATCAACCGTGGGCGGCTCACCTGGGCGCATGACGCGATAGATATCCATCAGCGCCGTTTCGCGGTTCCAGTTCTTGTCAGCGGCCATGGTGTTGCGGATATAGGGGCCGACATTGACGCCATCGATATCAAGCACCTCGATGTCAGTGATGCCGTTGTCGAGTAGCACCTTGAGCGTGCCGCCCTTGACCTCGCCGTCCTTGTCAAGATCCCAGGTCAACTCATCCCCAGCCTCGACATAGATTTCGCCGGTCTCTTCGTTGATGATGTCATGGGCAACATAGCGGCCAACGATGCTCTCGAACGGCACCAGCAGGTCCGTGACCCTGCCTTCGTCGATCAGCTTCTTGACCGCGCGCGGGGTCATCTTGTCACCGGCCTTGCAGATCACGTCACCCGTGGCCGCGTCGATGAGGTCCATGGTCGGACGAGTGCCGCGCACGCGCTCGGGGAAGAATTTGGTCACCCAGCCCTTGTTCTTCTTCAGCGCGTAGCCGACCGAGTTGTAATAGGCCTTCATGATCGCATTCTGATCCATGCCCAGCGCATAGAGCAGCGTCGTCACCGGCAGCTTGCGGCGACGGTCGATGCGGGCGAAGACGAGATCCTTGGCGTCGAACTCGAAATCGAGCCAGGAGCCGCGATAGGGAATGATACGGCACTGGAACAGCAGCTTGCCCGAGGAATGCGTCTTGCCCTGATCATGGTCGAAGAACACACCTGGCGAGCGATGCATCTGGCTGACGACCACGCGCTCGGTGCCGTTGACGACAAAGGTGCCGACCGGGGTCATCAAGGGCATGTCGCCCATGAACACATCCTGTTCCTTGATGTCCTTGACAGATTTCGCGCCGGTATCTTCATCGACATCGAACACGATCAGCCGCAGCGTGACCTTCAGCGGCGCAGCATAGGTCATGTCGCGCTGCATGCACTCGTCGATATCGTATTTCGGCTTTTCGAGATCGTATTTGACGAATTCCAGTGTCGCGGTCTCGTTGAAATCCTTTATCGGAAAGACCGACTGGAACACGCCCATGATACCTTCACCATCCTGCGGCGCTTCCGCGTCGCCAGAACGGAGGAACAAATCATAGGAAGATTTCTGGATTTCAATCAGATTCGGCATTTCCAGCACTTCGCGGATTTTGCCGAACATCTTGCGGATACGTTTCTGGCCAACATAGGATGCCATGCGCGTCGTCACCTTTCCTGGTCTTCGCGGGCGGGCGTGCTGTCGGGCCTCAGCCGCCGGCCGCTTGCGAAACGGGTGTGGGCTCTATTCCCGCGCACCTTCCCAACAGTGCGCTCCCGAGCCGGTCACTTTCCCTGGGCAAAGCTTTGGTCAGATAAACCGACGCAAAGCGCTGTCCAGAAACAGTGATAAACTGGGACCGGATGAATCCGGCCCCAGTTCGGTTTTCAGAGGGTCGAGATGCCGCGCATCCCGCCCGATTACTTGAGCTCGACCTTCGCGCCAGCTTCTTCGAGCTTTTTCTTGAGCTCCTCGGCTTCCTCTTTCGGAGCGCCTTCCTTCACAGGCTTGCCGCCAGCTTCGACCAGGTCCTTGGCCTCTTTCAGGCCCAGACCGGTGATGCCGCGGACTTCCTTGATGACCGCAATCTTGTTGGCGCCAGCTTCAACGAGGATCACGTCAAATTCGGTCTGCTCTTCGGCCGGGGCGCCGGCATCGCCGGCGGGGCCTGCCATCATCACAGCGCCGCCAGCAGCGGGCTCGATGCCATATTCGTCTTTCAGGATGGTTTTCAGTTCCTGGGCTTCGAGCAGCGTGAGGTTCACGATTTGCTCTGCAAGTGCTTTCAGATCAGCCA
>REER01000064.1 GCA_007694945.1 Paracoccaceae bacterium
TGCCGGGCGCTGGCGCAGCATCTTGGTGCGGTTAGGGCAGTGGTCAGTTGAGCCCAAAGCGGTCAGCCGGACATCCCGCAGTAAGGTTACCCCGTTCGCGGGTTCAGCATCGTGGCCGGCCCAAAGCGGTCGGTCGGCTGCGCCGAACGTTAACGCCGTAGTCGTGAAAGCGGCCGCTGTTGTTTGGCAAGCTTGTCGAAGCAGTCAGTCATGCGGTGTCGCATCACATCGCCACAAGCCGCCTGCCCGCACCTGTAAGAGCCGCCACGCCGTTGACCCAGACATGATGAACTCCGTTGCATCCCATGGTCGGCTCTGAAGGCAGTGCTTGATCGGATACGCTCATCCTGTCGAAAAGCACGAGATCGGCAAAGCCGCCCTCGGTGATAAAGCCCCGGTCCTGCAATCCAAAGAAACGGGCTGGCAGGCCGGTCATCTTGTGGACCGCCGTTTCCATGCTCAGCAGTCCGAGATCACGGGCGTAGTGGCCAAGCACGCGCGGAAAAGTCCCCCAAAGCCGTGGATGCGGCATCGGGTCGAAGGGAAGGCCATCGGAACCGATCATCGTCAGTGGATGGATCAGCACACTGCGCACATCATCCTCGGACATCAGGTGAAACAACGCACCTGCAGGTTGCAGGCGGCGCGCCGCTTCTACCGTGTCGCATTGCAGCTCGGCCGCAATCTCGGTCAGGGTTCGACCGACCATTCCTGGTATGGTGGCCGAACGTGTCACCACGATCTCGCCGCCCCGCGCTGCACGCTCGGGCGTCAGCGAGGTAGAAGAATAAGTGTAGGGATAGACGTCAAGGCCAACCTTCTGGCAGTCACACGCCGCATCGACCATATTCAGCGTTTTCGCCACGTTTCCATGGTTGCGTGCTCCCAATGCCTTGTGGTGTGACAGGATCACCGGCACGCCCGCGAGGCGACCAATTTCCAGCGCTTCGGCCACGGCATCCATCAGGCCGTCGGCCTCGTCCCGAACATGGGTGACATAGGGAGCGCCATACGGGACAAGACGCTTGCACAGGGTTACCAGCTCCTCGGTCGGGGCGGCACTGGCCATCGCATAGGCAAGGCCAGAGCTGAGGCCCGCAGCACCATCCGCAAGCGCCTGATCAAGCAGACGGCACATCCCGGCCAGTTCGTCAGGGCTTGCAGGTCTGGTCAAATCCGCCATCGTTGCGACACGCAATGTCGAGTGTCCGACAAGCGCCAGTGAATTGACGGCCGGGCCTGCCGCATCGACCGCATTGAGGTAATCGGCGAAGCGCTTGAAGGTCTGGCCGCCTTCCGGGATCAGGATGCCATATTCCTCGGGCAAGACTGCGTGCAAGGGCAGCGGGGCCGGGCTGTATCCGCAAAGACCGGTGATGACAGTCGTCACCCCCTGAGACACTTTTGCGCGCATGTCCGGGGTGTGGATCAGCGCCATGTCGTCATGGGTGTGAACGTCGATAAAGCCGGGCGTCAGCGTCTGCCCATCGGCTCTGACCACTTCCACTGCGGCCTCGGCGGTGCCGGGCGGGCGGATCGCGCTGATGCGATCACCGCGCACATAGACCTCTGCGGTGTATGCAGGTGCCCCCGTGCCATCGATGATTTGCGCGCCGATGATTGCCAGATCGTGCTGGTTCATCACACCGATTCCACCCGGTGTTTGCGCCGGGCACCGAGCTCAACGAGTGCAATCAGGCCCATCGTCACCGCGATCGCCGGCACGGCGATATCACGTTCCAGCAAAAAGGTCGCGGCAGAGGACAAGAACAGCGGGACGGCCATCCAGACAGGAACCCGTCCACTCAGACACCGCAGGGACAGCGCCATCGCAATCCCGGTCAGTCCCACGACAGCACCTGCGAAGGCCAGCGCCGCCGCCATCGGGCCATTCTGGAACAGGATGTCGCCGGACAGGAACAAAAGCGGGATCGCATACAGCCCCTTGGACAGGCGGAATGCGATCAGGCTGGCGGGGAAGGGTGGCGTGCGCGCAATTCCTGCTGCTGCAAAGGCAGAAAGGGCCACGGGCGGGGTGACTGTGCTGTCTTGAGAATACCAGTAGATCATGAGATGAATTGCCAGCAGCGGGAGGCCAAATTCCTGAAACCCGGTGCCGACGACAACGGCGACGATCACGTAACTTGCAGTGATCGGCAGGCCCATACCGAGGATCAATGAGATCAGCAGAACGGCCAGCACCATCAGATAGAGGTTGCCTTGCGCTGCATCGAAGATCAGGGCCGCAAAGGTGATGCCCTTGCCGGTCATGGTCAGCACGCCAACGACGATGTTGGCAGAGGCCAGCATGATGGCGGTGACGGCTGCACCGCGCGCGGCCTCAACCGCGATGGTGACCAATGCCCTCGGGCCAATGCGGTTCGCGGGCGTCACCCAACTGGCCAGAAGGGCAGCAAGAATGGCGCCGCAGCACGCAAAGACAGGGGTGTAGCCAATCACCAGCAGGCTGATCAACGCTGCCATGGCCATGGCAAAGGGTAGTCCGTCGCGCCAGACAATGCGGGCAGGCATCTCGACAGGCTTCCAGTCCTGCTTGCGCGCATCGAGGGCGACACCAATGAAGACCGAATAGAAATACAGCATTGCCGGCAGGATCGACAGCAAAGCGACTGTTGCATAGGGCGTCTGTGTCCATGCGGCCAGAATGAAGGCGCCCGCGCCCATGACCGGTGGGGCGATCTGTCCAATATTGGATGCTGATGCCTCGACCCCGGCGGCGAAGGGGCGGCGATAGCCCGCGCGAATCATCATCGGGATAGTCACCGATCCGGTTGCCATGACATTACCGATTGATGTGCCGCTGACCGAACCCATTGCCGCGCTGCCCATGACCGCCGCCTGCGCAGGCCCACCGGGCAGTCGTGCACCAAGACGCAAGGACGCCTGGACCAGGAAATTGCCGCTGCCGGCTGCCAGCAGGGTCACGCCCAACAGCACGAACAGGTAGATGTAGGTCGCCGAAATTGACGCCAGAAATCCGAAATACCCTTCGCCGCCCCACAGCATCCGGTAGGTGAACGTATAGGTCGAAATTCCCCGAAACCCCCAGCCGCCCGGCAGGTAGGGGCCAAGCCACAACGCATAGGCAGCAGCCAAAAGGCCCAAGCCTGTCAGCACCCAGCCACCTGCCAGACCCGCCGCCCAAAGCACAATTAGCAAAACCGCCCCTGATACCCACATGTCGGCGGGGATCATCCGGTCGTTGCGGGCATACAGCGCCTGCTCCATCACCACGGCATAAACCGGGATCGCAGCGCATAGCGCCGCAATGATCAGCCATGGTAGCATCCTGCGCCCGCTTTCCATGCCGCGCAGGGCAAAAAACATAGCGATTGCACCGCCGACATGGATGGCATTGCGCCAGCTGTCGGCGAGCGTGCCGAATGTCGCAAACCACAGGTGAAACGCAGCATAGGCCAAAGCGGCCAAAGCGATGATGGCACTGGCGATGGCACGACCCGTGGATCGTGCCATCGCGGTGGGTGTGTCCGCTGTCACCGCAGGGCCTCAGGAATGGTCAGGCCTGCTTCTTCGAAATAGCGCGCAGCACCTTCGTGCAGCGGAACCGGCAGACCGCTGAGCGCAGTTTCCAGCCGGATCCCTGCTGCCGAGGGGTGAATCGCGTGGATGGCGTCCAGGTTTTCGAACACGGCGCGAGTGAAGCGATAGACGGCATCCGCATCCATGTCCGCTTCGACGACCATCAGGTTGGCATATTCTGCCGTCGCGACAGCCTCGGTCTGGCCCGGATAACTGTCAGCCGGGATCGTCACACCATAGTACAGCCCCGGATGCGCAGCATCGATGCGGGCCAGTTGATCGGGGGTGAAGGACAGGATGCGCACGCGGTCAGCGCCAAGGGCTGCAAACAATTCGGTGATTGCGGGCACGGGAATACCTGCGCCAAGGTTTGCGGCTGAAATCCGGCGGTCCTGCAGGGCGGCGCCAGCCTCGGAATAGCTGCCGATGAATTCCATCGCGATGGCGTCAGGATCATGCCCCAGCGCCTGCAGCATCAGGTTGGCCGCCGTGCGCGCGCCGCTTTGCCGCCCACCGATATTATAGAGCCCCGGCAGGCTGGCCAGATCATCGACCGTTCCGGTGGTCACGGCATCTGCCAGAGCCACATGGTGCTCGGTGTTGCCATAGAGGGCGAATAGCGCCCGAAGTCCGGTGCGCGCGTCGCCCTCGAACACATCTTCGCCACGAGCGGCGAGGGTCGCGACGACCCCGTTGGTGATCCCGAACTCGATCTCGCCGCGCGCGATCAGTTGCACATTCTCGGTGCTGCCGCCCGAACTGACGGCATCGACGCGCAGGCTGGGGTCGGCGCCGGATACGATGCGGGCCATCCCCACACCGATGGGGTAATAGGCTCCGCCGGTGCTGCCGGTTCCGATCACAATCGCGTCCTGGGCGCTGGCGGGCGCGATCAAGATCGAGGCGGCTAGGCCAAGCGCCAATGCGCTGGCTGTGGTTTTGAGTGCCATCATATTCGTTTCTCCCTGTCTGGTCAGACCTGTCCGCTGAACAAGTACGATCAGGATTGCAGCGAAAAACACATTATGACAAATTGCGAATAAGCATTCAGGCATAACGTGGTCTAATATGAAGCTAAGGCAGATCGAGGTTTTCCACGCGGTGATGATCACCGGCTCAACCGTCGCGGCAGCCGAGATGTTGAATGTCACGCAGCCTGCTATCAGCACCACCCTGAAGCGTATGCAGGATGATTTGGGTCTGGCGCTGTTCATCAGTTCATCAGGCCGTCTGATCCCGACACCGGAAGCGCGGGCTCTGTTCGCGCAAGCACATGCGATCCAGGAAGATGTGGGCAGCCTTCGACGGCTCGCGCGGTTACTGGCCGAAGGCAAGGCTGGGACGCTGCGGCTTGGTGTGGTCCCCGCTGTGAGCGAGGGAATACTTGCGCAGGCCATATCCCAGATCCGGTCACACGCACCGGATTTGGTTTTGTCAGTCGATGTCCTGAACTCGCACGATTTGGTAAACCGCCTGATTGGTGGTCGGATTGACCTCGCCTGCGTGTTTGGCGATGATCACGGGCCACCGCTCCAGACACTGTTCAATACTTCCATACCACTTGTGTGCGTGGGGCCGTCAGAGGTGCTGTCTGACATTGACTGCGTGACGCCCGCGCAACTTGCGAAGATGCCGCTCGCCACGATGCGCCCAACCGACCCTATAGGGCGGTTGCTATCAAGCTGGGGTGGACGAAAAGCGATGCCGCCTGTTGTCGAACTACGTAGTAGTCGGGGTGTGCTTGCATTAGCCCGTGCCGGTGTGGCAGCGGGGGTAGTGGACTGGCTGACGTTATCGGATCTGGGAACTTCAGGCCTGTGTCATCGCTTCCTTGATCCTATGCTCGCAATCGATTTGAAAATCGTTTGTGTTTCGGCAGGGCAGCCACCAATTGCTCTCGGACGTGCCGCTGAAGCTTTGGCGCATGCGATTTCCGCGCACATGGCTCCTTGAGGAATCTACTGAGTGCAAGCTCCAAGGGCGGCTTTCGGAATTTCTATATGAGTCTCCCCGATCAATAGATGACCGCTTTCCGCCCTCCACGTCGGTCTTGCGCCGGATATCTGCGCAAAATCTGCATCCCATTGAGACCGACGGCACTCGGTCGCTGCGCCACGCCTGAGCGGCCGCTTTGCTGAAATA
>REER01000044.1 GCA_007694945.1 Paracoccaceae bacterium
GCGCGCGGGCCCGATGATTACGCCCGCGTCTATGACCATGTTCTGAGCAACAGCAGGGAGCCCGTCATCATCCACTGGCTGGGCGAGATGTTCGATCCGGCGCTTGCAGGCTACTGGGGCCACGCCGACCACATGGCCGCGATGGGGGTCGCGCTGGATGTGATCGCCGCACACGCGGACAAGGTCGACGGGATCAAGATCTCGCTTCTGTCCAAGGAGAAGGAAATCGCCATGCGCCGCCGCCTTCCGATGGGCGTGCGCATGTATACTGGCGATGACTTCAACTATGCCGAACTGATTGCCGGAGACGATGCGGGCCATTCCGACGCGCTGCTGGGCATCTTCGATGCCATCGCACCGGTGGCCTCGGCGTCGCTGGAAGCGTTGGGGCAAGGGGACGACGACAGTTTCCACAGACTGCTTGCCCCCACGGTGCCGCTGTCGCGCCACATCTTCGCGGCGCCGACGCGGTTCTACAAGACCGGGGTGGTGTTCATGGCCTATCTGAACGGGTTGCAGGATCATTTCATCATGGTCGGCGGGCAGCAGAGCGCGCGCTCGCTGCAGCATCTGGCGGAACTCTTCCGGCTGGCCGATGCCGCCGGGTGCCTGGCCGACTCCGAGCTTGCCGCCGACCGCATGGCCCGCGTGTTGGCAGTCCATGGTGTGACCCCGTGACTGAAGCGCCGCGCCTGCGGGTGGTGGACTGGGCTGCGTTCGAGCGGCCCGTGACCTTCCGCTTCCCGTTCCGCTTCGGCGCGGCCTCGGTTGCAGCCGCGCCGCAGGCGTTCGTGCGGCTGGTGGTAGAGGATGCGCAAGGCCGCCGCGCCACCGGCTGGGCCGCCGAGATGATGATGCCGCGCTGGTTTGACAAGTCGCCCGATCTGAGCGTGGAGGACAACATCGACCAGTTGCGCCGCGCATTGCGGCTGGGGCTGCAGGCGCTGGCCGAGGCGGGCACCGGCACCGCGTTCGACTTGCACGCCGCTTCCGCACCGGGTCATGCGAAGGCCTGCGCGGCGCAGGACATGGGCGGGCTGATCGCCTCCTTCGGGATGGCGCTGCCGGACCGGGCGGTGCTGGATGCGCTGTGCCGGATGCACGGCGTTCCGGCGTTGGCGGCGCTGCGCGCCAACCTGCCGGGGCTAGATGTGCGGCTTACCCCGGACTTGGAGGGGTTCGACTTGGCCGCCTTCCTCGCCGCCCGCCCGGCGCCCGACCGGATCGCGCTGCGCCATACCGTGGGGCTGGGTGACGCACTGCACGCGGACGAGATCGAAACGCAGCTGGGGGACGGCTTGCCGCAAAGCCTCGATCAGGTGATCGCCGCTTACGCGCCGCAGTATTTCAAGCTCAAGCTCTCCGGCGACCCGGTGGCCGATACCGATCGGCTGGCGCGCATCGCGGCGGTGCTGGACACCAGCACCCCCGGCTGGCAGGCCACGCTCGACGGAAATGAGCAATACGTCGGCCCTGCAACGCTCGCTGACCTGCTGGACCGGATCGACGCGCACCCGGCGCTGACGGGCCTGCGCGCGGGGCTGTTGTTCGTGGAACAGCCCATGGCGCGCGCCGTGACGCTGGGGACCGACGTGTCCGCCCTTGCCGCCCGCGTGGCGCTGGAGATCGACGAGTCCGACGCCGATCTGACCTCTTTCCCGCACGCGCGCCGCCTGGGCTATACCGGCGTTTCGTCGAAATCCTGCAAGGGGGTCTATCGCGCACTCCTGAACGCGGCGCGGGTGGCGCAGGGGAATGCCAACGGCGCGCGGCTGTTCGTGTCGGCCGAGGACCTGACCGTGCAGCCGGGCCTCGCGCTGCAACAGGATCTGGTGCTGGCAACAGTGACCGGCAATACGCATGTGGAGCGCAACGGCCATCACTTCGCAGGCGGGATGGGCGTCGCGCCCGCGCCCGAACAGGCCCGCTTCGCGCAGGCGCATCCCGATCTCTACACGGTCCGCTACGGGCAAACCCGGCTGCGTATCGATGCAGGGCAGATCGCAATCGCCAGCACGCTCGCCGCACCGGGGCTGGGCTGCGCCGAGACGCCCGACACGGGCGCGCTGGACGCCCTCAAGCAAGGACCCGCCCCATGAGCGACAACATCCTGTCCATCAACCTCGCCACCACCCGCAAGCAATGGGGCTTTGCCGAGGCCGTGGATGGCTGCCTTGCTCGCGGGATCACGGCAATCTCGCCCTGGCGCGACCAGATCGCCGCCATCGGCCTCGCCGAGGCCGCGCGGATCGTCCGCGCCAACGGACTGCGGCTGACGGGCGTATGCCGGGGCGGCATGTTCCCCGCTCCGGATGCCGAAGGGAGGCAGGCGGCGCTCGATGACAATCGCCGCGCGGTGGACGAGGCGGCGGAACTGGCCGCCGATTGTCTGGTACTGGTAGTGGGCGGCCTGCCCGAAGGCTCGCGCGACATCACGGGCGCACGCGCGCAGGTAGCCGAGGGGATTGCCGCGCTGCTGCCCCACGCGCGCGCCGCGAATGTGCCGCTGGCGATCGAACCCCTGCACCCGATGTATGCCGCCGACCGCGCCTGCGTGAACACGCTCGATCAGGCGCTGGACCTGTGCGAGGCGCTGGGGCCGGGGCTCGGCGTGGCCATCGATGTCTATCACGTCTGGTGGGATCCGGGGCTGGCGCAGGCGATTGCGCGGGCGGGGCGCTTGGGCGCGATCATGGCGCATCATATCTGCGACTGGCGCGTGCCCACGCGCGACCTGCTACTTGACCGGGGCATGATGGGCGACGGGGTGATCGACCTGCCCGGTATCCGCGCAATGATCGAAGCTGCGGGCTGGAACGGCCCGCAGGAGGTCGAGATATTCTCGGCCGAGGACTGGTGGCAACGCCCTGGCGACGAGGTTCTGGCCACGTGTCAGGAACGTTTCGAGCGCGTTTGCCAGGCAGGTCGACCACCGCTGCCCAGCAGCCCGACCGCAGGATGACCAATGGCGCATCACGCACGGGAGGATCTGCGCGCTACGCGAGGCGTTCGATGTGGAACGGAAAGGCGCGGGACGAGGCGGCGGCTGAGGCGCGCTCGGAGGGCGGGTCAACCTTCTCCAAGGGGCGGGGCAGACGGGGCAGCATCGCGCAAGCGGTCCAGTCACTAACTGCGACACTGATGCCTGACGTTGCTGGACGCCGACGACGAGGCCGCTCCGGCCCCCGAAAGACAGCCGTTCCTGCGCTTGAGCTGGAGAATCGATCCGCTTCACGCAATAGGATAACGACGGCAACGTGCGGCCTGCCCCTGCTTTATAGCGGAAGAGGGAAGTCTGATGAGATCGCGCCAGGCGGTGCCATGCTGGCTGTGCGATTCGCACAGATCAACGGGTGAGCATGTGGGCAATATACCTCGTTCGGTGAGAGATATGCTACACGTTGCGCGACACAGCTTGCTACACAGTGACGCTGGTGGCATCTTCCAAGTATCTGATTTTACATGAAAAGGTGGTGGGTGATGAGAGACTCGAACTCCCGACATCTTCGGTGTAAACGAAGCGCTCTACCAACTGAGCTAATCACCCTTGCGCATGCCTTTAGTCGGTTTCGTGGGTCGGTTCAAGGCACCTTCGCGGCGTCCTGCGCTTAAGGCTCCTTTAACCAGGATCTGCAATATTGAGGACATGCGTTTGCGTCTATTCATCCTTGTCCTGCTCTATGCCTCGCTGCTTGCCAGCTGCGATTCCCCGTCGCCCTCGATGCAGGGGGCCATGCGGCATGAGGCTGTGCTCGAGAGCTATCGCTTCACCATCTGGCAGAAGGGCGATCAGGTCGAGATCATTCGCCACGGCTATGCCCCCAGCGCCGACCAGCCGAAACTGCGCGGGCTCATGGTGCAGGCCGCGCAGCAGACAACGGGGTGTCGCCTGCAGCCCGGCAGCGCCGAGGGCGATACCGGCGTGCTGCGCGCCCGGCTTGGCTGCGAATAACGACGCACTCGGGCGGGGTTTGCGTCAGATCAAGGCGCCGAGCGGCGATTTCTGTTTTCTAGGCTGCAACAGAAACGCAAGAATGGAGTGCAATATGTCCAGAGTCCTGCCACTCATCTTCATCATCGTCGGTGTCACCTGCGCCGGGATCGGCATGGTAGTAGGTCTGACCCTCGGACAAGACACGCTGCAGCCGATTATCGCCTGGTCCGCAGGCGGCGCTGTTGTGGGCGTGGTCGCAAGCTGGATCATCGCCCGCAAGGTGATGGATGCCTGAGGCCCTCAGTCGAGGTCGAACCACATGCGCGCCGTTGCCTCGAACGGGCGCGGCGCCTCGGCATGCAGCCAATGGCCGGCATCGGGCAGCTTGGCGAACCTTGCTTCGGGAAACAGCGCCTTGATCCCGGGGCGATGCTCAGGTCGCACGTAATCTGATTGCGCCCCGCTGAAAAACAGCGCTGGCCCCTCGAATGGCCCGGTGATCTCGGCGGGCCAGCCTGTGATGCGGTCCATCTCGGCCTCGAGCACATCAAGGTTCAGCCGCCAGCGCGGCGGTGATGCTTTGAGGTCAAGCGATTGCAGCAGGAAAGCGCGCACAGAAGGGTCTTCGACCGTATGCGCCAGCGCGGCATCGGCCTCTGAGCGGCTTTGCAGCCCCTCAAGCGGCAGATCGCGCAAGGCCCTGATCAGGTGGTTCTGACTATGGCCATATTCCACAGGCGCGATATCGGCGATCAGCAGCCTGCGCACAAGCTCGGGCTGGGTCAGCGCCAGCACCATTGCGGCCTTGCCTCCCATCGAATGGCCCAGAACATCCATCGGGGCGCCCTCGGCGGCGATCACATGGGCCAGATCCTCGGCAAGATCAGAATAACCATGGCGCGGGTCGCGGAAGCTCTCGCCATGGTTGCGCATATCCACGCTGACCACTTCACGCGTATCTGAGAGGCGTTTGGCAATCGCCCCCCAATTGCGCGCCGAACCAAAAAGCCCGTGCACGATCAGCAGCTTCGGCTTGTCGTTCCACTCTCCGTGGCGCAGGCAATTAAGCAAGCGCGTGGGCTCGGATGTGTTTGTCACTGGCGGGTCTTCCTTGCCAAGTGATGCTGACGAGCGGGCCAGAACGCTCGGGCGCGCCCCTGCCCGCTCGTCAGACGTGCTCAGAGTTCAGGATAGATCGGGAAGCGCGCGCAAAGTTCGGCGATCTCGGCTTTGACTGCCTCCTCGACTTCGGCATTACCATCTTCGCCATTGGCTGCAAGACCATCCACCACCCGCACGATCCAGTCGGCGATCTGGCGGAACTCGGCCTCGCCAAAGCCGCGCGTGGTGCCTGCCGGTGTGCCGAGACGGATGCCGCTTGTGACCATCGGGCTTTCGGTATCAAACGGGATGCCGTTCTTGTTGCAGGTGATATGCGCGCGGCCCAGCGCCTTCTCGGTCGCGTTGCCCTTCACGCCCTTGGGGCGCAGGTCCACCAGCAAGAGATGCGTATCGGTGCCGCCCGTCACCGTGGCGAGCCCGCCATTCTCCAACTGATCGGCCATGGCCTGCGCATTGGCGATGACCTGTTTCTGATAGTCGCGGAAGCCGGGGCGCAGCGCCTCGGCAAAGGCCACGGCCTTGGCCGCGATCACATGCATCAGCGGGCCACCCTGAATGCCGGGGAAGAT
>REER01000127.1 GCA_007694945.1 Paracoccaceae bacterium
CGATGCGCGAGGGCTCGCTGGCCTGCGGGGCGTCGAAATGGCAGACGATCCGCTACGTGGTGCTGCCCAAGGCGCTGCCGGGCATCATGACCGGCATGATCCTGGCCATGGCGCGCGGTGCGGGCGAGGTGGCGCCGCTGATGCTGGTGGGCGTGGTGAAGCTTGCCCCCGCCCTGCCCATCGATGGTTTCGCGCCCTTTATCCACCTTGACCGCAGCTTCATGCATCTGGGCTTTCATATCTTCGATGTGGGCTTTCAGTCGCGTAATTCCGAGGCCGGCAAGCCGATGGTGTTTGTCACCACGCTGTTGCTGCTGGCGCTGATCGTGACCATGAACGCGACGGCGATCCTCATCCGAAATCGCCTGAAGCGCAAATACGCAACCGGCCAGTTCTGAGGCAGAGACCATGAACGACACGATAGAATTCGAACCGACCGCCTATCACGTCAAGAAAAGCAACCAGGGCCCGGCGCTGGATATCCGGGATTTCAACCTGTGGTATGGCGAAACGCAGGCGCTGTATGACAACAACCTCGAGATCCAGAAGGGCCAGGTCACGGCGCTGATCGGCCCGTCGGGTTGCGGCAAGTCCACCTTGCTGCGTTGTCTGAACCGGATGAACGACCTTGTCGATGGGCTGCGCATCGAAGGGCAGATCACCGTGGACGGGTTCGACATCTATGGCCGCGGCGTCGACGTGATCGCGCTGCGCAAACGCATGGGGATGGTGTTCCAAAAGCCCAACCCCTTTGCAATGTCCATCTACGACAACATCACCTATCCGCTGCGGGTCGACGGGGTGACGAAGAAATCCATCCTCGATGAGACCGTCGAGCGTGCACTGCAGCAAGCCGCACTGTGGAAAGAGGCCAAGGACCGGCTGCATGACAGCGCGCTGGGCCTTTCGGGCGGGCAGCAGCAGCGGCTGTGCATCGCCCGCGCCGTCGCCTCGGACCCCGAGGTGCTGCTGATGGACGAGCCCTGCTCGGCGCTCGACCCCATCGCCACCGCCCGGATCGAAGAGTTGATCGAAGAACTGAAGGGCACCTACTCGATCGTGATGGTCACGCACTCGATGGCGCAGGCGGCACGCGTATCGGACAATACCGCCTTCATGTATCTGGGTCGGCTGATCGAATATGGCGACACCGACACGATCTTTACCAACCCGCAGCGACCGCGCACCAATGATTATGTGACTGGGCGCTTTGGATAACCTGAAAGCGTGATCATAACATTTACAGTTTTTGATCGCACCATAGCACCCGTATCTGGAAAGCGCTTGAACCGGCTGGCTGTCGGGGAAGAAAGGTTTCGAGCATCTTTTCAGCGGTTTGGCAGGTCTGAAAAGAAAGCTCCTTGATCAGTCAACCTGTGTAACTTGCATTGCGCCGCAGGCTTGATATTGGAGTGTTCTGGGGCCTGAGCAAGCGCGCGGTTGCCTGAATCGCATTCAGGTGGCGCGCAACGCATCCAGCGCGGGCGTGGGCAGGCCTGCGCGATCGATCAGGACCTGCATCTCGTCCGCCAGTTCCGCCATTTCTTCGGCCGCGTTGCGCAGATGGCGCTCCATGCCGATATCGGCAGTCTTGCCACGCAGCATCATGCCGAACAACCATGCCAGCAGCCAGTCCGGCAGCCAGAACACGACGCGCAGTTTCGCGGGCTCAATCGGATAGCCCAGCGCCTGAAGTGCGGCAAAGCACTCGCGCATGCCGCGCAGGCTGAGCACCAGATCGCCCCGGTTGCGCGCCAGTAGCAGTCGGTCGGTGCTGTTACGCTGCATTGCCAGCGCAAAAGGCACGGCCAGAGCCACATGATAACGCTTCCACGCATCGGGATTGCGACTGATACCGCTGTCAAAACCCGCCTTGTTCATCTTTGCCGCAATGGCCCTGACGCGCGGTGTTCCCTCGCCGTCGATTTCGCCGAGCATCATCTTCTGGGTGACGATATAAAGCACCTTATGGCCGCGCCGCTCGCCACCGGCATTGGCATGCCCGAAGAGCACCCTGTCAGCACCCAGCGCCTGCACCAGTGCATCCGGCCCTTCGGCAGTGTTGTTCATGAAGACAAAGGCCCCGATGCCAGGCTTGGCAGCGAGCGTCTCCAACGCGCTTTCAAGCTGGGTCTTTTGCACCAGCACAAGGCACAGATCGAAGGCCTCATCCTCGGGGATGACATTGACCACGCGCACCGGCGTAGCGCTTTTTTCTCCAGTGAAGAAATCTTCCAGCTCCACGCCATGTTCCTGCAGATCACGATAACGTTGCCCCCGCGCCAGCAGCGTCACCGCGAACCCGGCCTTATGCAGCCAAGCCGCATAGAGGCTGCCCAGAACGCCAGCGCCGAAAACCAATATCGAATTCAGCTCTTGGTCTTGTCGTCGCATGCAATCCTTCATCTTTTTCGGGACTCATTTGTCCCATATCGGGGCTGGTTCAGCCATGATGCAGGTCAAGTCTGGCACGACGTCAGGGCATGGCAAGCGCCAAGCAGCCAGAGATAACCTGGTGTGCAGAGGCTCAGGGTCCGATAGCCGAAAAGGGCTACAGGCTTGACGAGGGTGTCATCGGCAGCAGGGATGTCAGTCAACACGCTGCGCCTGACCCGTTCATAGCACCCGTCGCGACTGGCGAGGGGGGCACGGCACTACTCCCGAATACTTCCGACAAGCCGCGCATTCTTTACCGGAAACCGCCCGTCAAATGTGACAGGCAGCGGTTCGCCGCGCAACGGCGCCTCCGGGTCGGTGCCGCGTTGGGCATGGACGTGCAAATGCGGCTCGCCCGAATGGCCGGAATTGCCGACTTCGGCTAGAGTCATGCCGGTTGTCACGACGTCGCCCACATCCACCTGCAGCGAGTCCTGCCGCAGATGCGCCAGATAGACCTTGACCTCGCCGCAGTCGATCATCAGCGCGTTGCCGCCCCGGTCCACAAGGTCGACCTCCGGCACCGGCAGATCGGGCATGTCGCCGACAGCATGGATCACGGTGCCATCGCAGGGGGCCAGCACCCGCTTGCCGAAGATCAGGTAGTCAGCGGGGTCTTCGGTGCCCACCGGAGTGGTTGCGCGCCAGCCGATCCGGTCGATGCCGATCAGATCGACGGCAAAGCTCTGCCCGCGATACTCCGCAAGGTCCGGGTCATTGAGTGTCATGAAATGGGCATTCAGCAGCGGATGATGGCCGCCATTCATCACCAGATAGCGCGCCGGCTCCAGCGGAAAGGCGATATCCACTGCGTCAGCCGGCGCCTTGCGCCCGCCAATGACCCCCGGTAGCGACAGCAGCACCAGCACCAGCAGTACGCTCGAGAGCGCATACTCGCCCCATCGCCGCCAGCGACCGGGATGCGGCCCGAGGCGCCGCAAGAGCCGGGCGGCGCGCCACGTCGTCAGCGCCGCAAGCACCACCAGCACATAAGGCGTCCACCACGGCGGGAAGGCCCAGAAGCCGATCATTAGCAGCAATCCGCACAGACCCAAGAGCGATGCCGTCCGAAGCCAGAGTCCTGGCGCTGTGGCCGGGCGCAGGAACGCATGGCCGGTGATCAGCAGGATCGGCAGCACGATCTGGACGGCAAGCACTGCGAGGAAGAGCAGCATGGTGGCACCCTGTGGCGATGTGAATGCCACAAGCATGACCCTCGACCGGCGATCTGGCAATGATCTGCGTCATGTCCGCGCTGGCTGCGTGTTTCTATGCTGAGTGTTGATGGCATATCTGAAGACGCAACCATCCAAATCCTGTGTCCAAGGAGTGAATGCGCATGCTCCGTATCATGGTCTTCCTGCTGATCGTCGTACTGTGTGGCGCGCTGGATATCGTCATGCACATGGCCGCTGGCGATCTGATGCCGTTGCCGCCCGAGTTTAGCGCGCTTGTGAATCGCTTCGGTTTCGGGCCGGTCGTCAGTGTCTGGATTGCGCTGGCGTTCACCGGCATGGGTTTGTTGTTCCTGTTCTGGGCGCGGCGCATGGCTGGCACGGGGCGGAACAAGGGACTGCGCTACGGGCTGGCGCTGGGGCTGGTGATCCTTTTCGCGATGTTCGAAGGCGTGGGCCTTCTGGGAACGCCGCTGATTGGCGAGGCCGTCATGGGGCTGGCAGATGCGGTTCCGATTGCCCTGATGATCGTGCTTCTCGGCTGGACGCTGGCAGCGGACAGCGAGGGTGCGCCGAGGCGGGCGGGTCTCTCCGTCTGGCCTGCCCTGATCGTCTTCGCATTGAGCCACGGGCTGGGCCGTACCTTGGTGCAGGTGCTGGGGATTATCGACTCAGGACTGGTCGAGCGGCTGCTGCCGAGCCTTCTCTGGCCCTTTGCGATGGGTGTCGCTGTCGGAGTGCTCTATCTCGCCGTGACGGATGCGATGCGCGGGATGTCGCGGGCAGTGGCGGCGCTGGCTTTTGGGGTCGGTATTTTCGGGGCCAACTGGGTGCTGTTCATGGCTTTCGTGCCGATGGTCTTTCCCGACGCAGTGCTCGATTCGATCCTGCGGGTCGGCATCGATATCCTGCTGGTCACGGCGGCAAGTCTGATTGTCGGAAACCTTCTGCGTAGAGGCCATGAACGTGATGTCGTTGCCAACGGCCGGTAAGCTGATCCTTTCGGCGGGGTTGCTGTTGGTCGGATCGGACGTTGCCACGATCCTTACGCACGAATGGGTCGGGGCGGTGCCGGTCTGGCTGGCCATCGCACGTTCGGTTCTCTTGGGGCTGGCCGCGCTGGTGTTGTGGCGGTGGGAGCAGTTGCGCGTTTTCGCAGGGCTTGCGCTTGTGCTTCTGGTAATCGTGTTTGCGCAGTCCGCGGTCGGCACAGCGGGGCTTCGCGGCGCGCTTGGGGGGCTGATCGCCATGGATGGCGGTCTGTTCGATGTCGTTGGCTTGGGCATTGCGCAGAAGGCGCTCATTGCGGTTCCGGTGGCTGCCGTGCTGCTGCTTGTCTGCCGCGGGCCCGCCAATGCCTATTTCGCTTTCGGCAGGCTGTCAGCGCCGGTCGGGCGTATGGCGCTCTTGCGGCTGGGTGGCGACGGCATACGCTGGCATGTGCTGGCCCCGGTGGCGGCGCTGCTGATCGCATTGGGAACCTTTGCCGGGGTGCTGGTGACAGTGTTCGACGGGGGCAGTGCGCCACGGATGCAGTATCTGTTGCCGATGCTGCCCGCAATCCTGCTACTGGCCGCGCTAAATGCCTTTCTGGAAGGCGTTATTTACCGTAACGCGATCTGCGGTCCACTGCGCGGTGTACTGCCGACCGGCACGCTGGCTTTGTTCGCGGGCATCTATTTCGGCATCGCCCATTACTACGGCGCCCCAAGCGGCGTCGCGGGTGTGATGCTGGCCTCGGTGCTGGGCTGGTTCCTGTGCCGCGCCATGATCGAGACGCGCGGCTTCCTGCTGCCCTGGGGTATCCATTTCGTGCAGGATATCGTGATCTTCGGCATGGCGGCGGTTCTGGTGCTGCCGTGAACTGATCGCTGCGCGTCGTCGCTCAGCCTCGTGCTGTGCGAATGACCCGCAGCATAGCCCAGATGGCGGCGGAATGGCCCATGCCATTGGCCTGATTGACTGTGC
>REER01000081.1 GCA_007694945.1 Paracoccaceae bacterium
CCCAGACCATATCGAGTTGCAAGCGCCCCACCTCGGTCGAGATGCGAAAGCCCATGCCACGCGTCGGTGAGCCGAAGAATTCAGCAACAATCGCCCCGATCAGCGCCAAAGTCGATGAAATCTTGAGCCCGTTGAAGATGAAGGGCATCGCGGCCGGCAGGCGCAGTTTCAGCAGCGCCTGCGCCCAACTCGCGTTGTAAGTGCGCATCAGGTCGCGCTGCATCGCCTCGGTCGCGGCCAGCCCCTGCACAGTGTTGACCAGCATCGGAAAGAACACCATCGCCACGACAACCGCCGCTTTCGAGGGCCAGTCGAAGCCGAACCACATGACCATGATCGGGGCGGTGCCGATGATCGGCAGGGCAGCAAGGAAGTTGCCGACCGGCAAGAGGCCCCGGCGCAGGAAATCGGAGCGGTCCACCAGAAGCGCAAAGACAATCGCCGCGCCCACTCCGATGGCGAATCCCGACAGCGCGCCCTTGACGAAGGTCTGCACGAAATCGACCCAGAGGATATCGGTCGAGCGCAGGATGCGCTCCCAGATCGCCGAGGGCGCGGGCAGGATCACGCGCGGCACTTCGAGTGCGCGCACGGTCACCTCCCAAAGCCACAGCAGTGTCACGCCAAAGGTCAGGGGCGCGAGCAGGCCCTGCAACCGGCCTGGCCCCTTTGCCACGCGCGGACGGTCCGCCAGTTGCGCCACGAGCATCCAGGCCCCCAGCCAGATCGCGACGATTGCAGCCATCACAGGCAGGCTGGAGGCCGCAAAGGGCAAGAGCGCTTGCCCGCCCCCCGCCAGCGCTGCGGCAACGGCCAGCAGCCAGAGCCAACCCTTGCGCTCTTGCGGCACGATTCCCAGCACCACCGCGGCCAGCAAGACTAAGACCGTGGTGAGACCCAGCGCAGTCACGCCGCCGAATGTGAGTGCCACAAGCACAGCCAACGCCATGCCGGCCCATTGCAGCCCACCGGTTTGCTGCAGCACCCTCATGCCGCCATCCCCATACGCTTGAGCGTGACCCGCTGGATCAGCCCGATCAAGGCGACCATGCTGGCGGCGAGTATTGCGGCGGCAAACAGGGCGGACCAGATTTGCAGGGTCTGGCCGAAATAGCTGCCTGACAAGAGTCGCGCGCCCAGCCCGGCAGAGGCGCCGGTAGGCAGTTCGGCGACAATCGCACCCACCAGCGCGGCAGCGATCCCGACCTTGAGCGAGGCGAAGAGATAGGGCATGGCCGAGGGCCAGCGCAGCTTCGCAAAGACCTGCGGGCCGGAGGCGCTATAGGTCTTCATCAGGTCAAGCTGCATCTGATCCGGCGCGCGCAAGCCCTTGACCATGCCGACCACCACCGGGAAAAAACTCAGATAGGTCGAGATGATCGCCTTGGGGATCAGCCCGGTGATGCCGACCGCATTCAGCACCACGATGATCATCGGCGCGATGGCAAGGATCGGTATGGTCTGGCTGGCAATCGCCCAGGGCATGACCGAGGCATCCATGGCACGGTTATGGACGATCCCCACCGCCAGCGCGATACCCAAGCCCGAGCCGATGGCAAAGCCCAGGAGCGTGGCCGAAAGCGTTACCCAGCCATGATAGATCAGGCTACGATTGGACAGGCTGCCGGTATTCATGAAACCGCGCCGCCCGGTCATTTCCTCGACAATGGTCGAGTTCCACAACTCGGCAGCGACCTGATGCGGCGCGGGCAGGCGCGGGCGCGATTGCGACATGGTGTCGGCGACGAGTTCGGAGAAAGAGAGGTCCTGCCCCGCGCGGCGGGCCTGATCCTGCGTCCATTGGCCATTCATCGGCACGACCGCGATATACCAGAGCGCGATCAGCGCCGCGACGATGGTGAGAACAGGTATTACGTTGCGCATGACCGCTGCCCGCGTATGGGGGGCACTGCGCCCCTATCCCCCCCGGAGTATTTGAAGCAAGAAAACGAAATATCAGTCATCAAGATGCCCCGCCCTGAGCCCGTCGCGCACGCGGTGGGCGATCTCGATGAATTCGGGGCTGTCGCGGATTTCGAGCGGGCGGGTGCGCGGCAGCGGGCTGTCGATGATATCGGTGATGCGACCCGGGCGCGGCGACATGACGACGATTTTCGTTGAGAGATAGACCGCCTCGGGGATGGAATGGGTGACGAAGCCGATGGTCTTTTCGGTGCGCGCCCAGAGGTCCAGCAATTGTTCGTTGAGACGGTCGCGCACGATCTCATCAAGCGCGCCGAAGGGCTCGTCCATCAGGAGGATATCGGCGTCGAACGCGAGCGCACGGGCGATTGAAGCGCGCTGTTGCATGCCGCCTGAGAGCTGCCACGGGAATTTACGCTCAAACCCTGATAGCTCAACGAGTTCAAGGACGTTCTTAACGCGCTTTTCCTGTTCGGATTTCGCGTATCCCATGATCTCGAGCGGCAATTTGACATTCCCGGCAATCGTGCGCCACGGATAGAGCCCAGCGGCCTGAAACACATAGCCATAGGCGCGCGCCTTGCGGGCCTCGGCGGGGGTCATGCCATTGACGGTGATCGTACCCGCTGTGGGCTGTTCGAGATCGGCGATCACGCGCAGAAAGGTTGTCTTGCCGCAGCCCGAGGGGCCGATGAAGCTGACGAACTCACCCTTGTGGATGCTCAGCTCAACGTCCTTTAGCGCCTGGACCGGGCCGTCGGCGGTTTCAAACGTCAGGTTGAGGCCCTGCGCCTCGATCACCGGCGCGGTGGTCTGAGAGCTTCTCGTGTCCTTCATCCATCCAGCCCCCAAAGTTCGCCGGCCGCGAATTCGACGGAATTGCCTGCTGGGTCGCGCACATAGATGGAGCGCGGCCCATGCGGCCAGCGGAAATCGGATTCGATCGCGACCCCGGCACTTTCCAGCCGGGTCGCGAGCGGGTCCAGATGCTCCTTGGCCACGCGCAAACAGACATGGCCGGCCCCTTCGGCACCATGGGGCGGGACCGGCAGGGCGTCGGGGCCGGGCGGCTGGCGGCTGGCCGCGGCGCGGAAGACCAGCAACACACTCTCGCCACAGCGAAAGAATACATGCCGCCCCTCCACTGCTGCGATCTCGGGCAAGTCCAGCATCCCGGTATAGAAGCCGCGTGCGGCCTCCAGGTCCTCTGCGTAAACCGCCGCTTCCAGCACGCCTGTAATCACGCTGGTTACACCCCTGTCGCCGGGATGCCACTGCGTTGAACGGGTCGCGGGGCGGTCAGGTCTTTCCAGGTCGAGAGCGCCTGATTGACCGGGCCATTCGCGTCGCGGGCGACGAATGTGCCATGGCCTTCCTGCCCGTCGAATGCGCCGTCCTTCACCATTACCCGCCCGCGCGAGAGCACATAGCGCGGCAGGCCGGTGACCTCATGGCCCTCGAAGACATTATAATCGATGGCCGATTGCTGGCTGCTGGCGGTGATGGTTTTCGACCGCTCGGGGTCCCACACCACCAGATCGGCATCTGCCCCCACGGCCACGGCGCCTTTCTTCGGATACATGCCGAAGATCTTGGCGACATTGGTGGAGGTTACGGCAACGAACTCGTTCATGGTGATCCGGCCCGTGCGCACGCCCTGGGTCCAGAGCATCGGCATCCGGTCCTCGAGCCCCCCCGTGCCATTGGGGATCTTGGTGAAATCGCCCACCCCATAGCGTTTCTGATCGGTGGTGAAGGCGCAATGATCGGTTGCCACGACCGAGAGCGAGCCCGAAGCGAGCCCGGCCCAAAGGCTGTCCTGATGCTTCTTGTTGCGGAATGGCGGCGACATGACACGGCGCGCGGCATGGTCCCAGTCGGGGTGGAAATACTCGGATTCGTCCAGGGTCAGATGCTGGATCAGCGGCTCGCCCCAGACGCGTTTGCCCCCCTGTTTGGCTCGGCGGATGGCCTCGTGCGCCTCCTCGCAGGAGGTATGGACGACGTAAAGCGGCACGCCCGCCATATCGGCGATCATGATGGCGCGGTTGGTGGCTTCGCCCTCGACCTGACTGGGGCGCGAATAGGCATGCGCCTCGGGGCCGGTATTGCCTTCGGCCAGGAGTTTTGCCGACAACTCGGCCACGACATCGCCATTCTCGGCATGGACCATGGCAATCGCGCCCAACTCGCGCAGGCGCTGGAAGGACGCGAAAAGCTCGTCGTCATTCACCATCAGCGCGCCTTTGTAGGCAAGGAAATGCTTGAAGCTGGGAATCCCGCGCTTGACGACCTCGGGCATCTCATCAAAGACCTGCTCGCCCCACCATGTGACCGCCATGTGATAGGAGTAATCGCAATGCGCGCGGCCCGATTTGTTATCCCACATCTTGAGCGCGTCATGCAGGCCCTGACCAGGCGCGGGGATCGCGAAATCAATCACCATGGTGGTCCCGCCGGACAGCGCCGCGCGGGTGCCGGACTCGAAATCATCGCTGGAATACGTGCCCATGAAGGGCATTTCCAGATGCGTATGCGGGTCGATGCCGCCAGGCATCACATAGCAGCCAGTGGCGTCGAGCACCTTGTCGCCCGTCAGATCCGGGCCGATTTCGATGATCTTGCCGCCCTCGACGCGGATATCGGCCTTGAAGGTCAGGTCATGAGTGACGATGGTGCCGTTCTTGATAACCGTTGTGCTCATCGGATGAGGCTCCTTGACCAAAGGGGAGTGGGCGCATGGGCGTTGGCCCGCGTTGCGCAGGTGTAGGACGGTAATGAAGATGCGATGGGGCTGGGGTCAGCCCTCGACCAGATCGAGGCGACGTTCGACACGCTCGAGACGCGCGTCGATACGATCAACACGGACCGAGAGGTTGGCGTATTGCGTGGCGAGTGCGCCCACATGCACCTCGACGCCCCCAATCCGCTCCTTGACCTCGCGCATGTCGTCAGACAGCCGTGCAGGCGTTCCCTGCATCGTCTTGGGCGTCTCGAACAACATTTCGTTTGTGACTTCGTCGTGTTCTGCCATGCGATCCTTGATACTGGCGCGGCACCACTGTGCCACACTTGCATTGAATATCGCGTTAATGCCGTCATCCGACAATCTCCGCCGTCTCCAGCACGGCATGCAGCAGGACATTCGTCCCCGCTGCGGCCCATTCAGGGCTGATCTCTTCGGCCTCGTTATGGCTTAGCCCATCGACACAGGGGCAGAAGATCATCGCGGTCGGATAGAGCCGGTTGATCCAGCAGGCATCATGGCCCGCGCCCGAGACGATATCCATATGGGAATAGCCCAGCCGGTCGGCGGCGTCGCGGATGCTGCCCAGAAGCGTCTCGTCAAAGGCGGGCGGATCGAACTGGCCGACGGATTGCGCCGTGAACTTGACCCCGATATCAGCACAGATGCCCGGTGCGCGGGCCAGCAATTCGGCCTCCATCGCTTGCAGGATATCGAGCTTGTGGCTGCGGAAATCGATTGTGAAAACAACCTTTTCCGGGATGATGTTGCGGCTGTTGGGGTAGACATCGACATGCCCGATGGCCCCCACGGCATTGGGCTGATGCTTCATCGCGATCTCATGCACAAGCTCGGTAACGCGCGCGAGGCCCCGGCCTGCGTTTCGGCGCATATACATGGGTGTCGAGCCTGTGTGCTGGCCCTTGCCGGTCACGGTGCATTCAATCCAGCGCAGCCCCTGCCCATGAGTCACCACGCCGACCTGCTTGCCCTCGGTCTCCAGGATCGGCCCCTGTTCGATGTGCAACTCGAAGAACGCGTGCATCTTGCGCGCGCCGACGGGCTCATCGCCCTTCCAGCCGATACGCTCCAATTCGTCACCGAAGCGCAACCCCCTGGCGTCGGTGCGGTCGTAAGCCCAGTCACGGTCGAGAACACCCGCGAAGACCCCCGAGGCCAGCATGGCGGGCGCAAAGCGCGTGCCTTCTTCATTGGTCCAGTTGGTCACGACGATGGGGCGGCGGGTCTTGATGCCCGTGTCGCGCAGCGTGCGGATGATCTCCAGCCCTGCCAGCACGCCCAGAACACCGTCATACTTGCCGCCCGTGGGCTGGGTGTCGAGATGACTACCGACATAGACCGGCAGCGCGTCGGGGTCGGTGCCCTCAAAGCGGGCGAACATGGTGCCCATCTCGTCCACCGCCACTGTGCCCCCGACCTCTTCGCACCAGCGCTGGAACAGATGCCTGGCTTCGCCATCCTCATCTGTCACGGTCTGACGGTTGTTGCCGCCCGCGATGCCGGGTCCGATCCTGGCCATCTCCATCAGGCTGTCCCACAGCCGCTCGTCGCTGATCTTGAGATTGGCCGCTGGTGCCGACATGTTTCACCCCCTGTGCTGGCCACCTTTGGCGACGGCTCTGTAACTATGTTTCGGGTACGGCAGCAGAGCCAGGCGCGCGACCGGCTTGCACTCGTCCCATCGAGACGCTACCAAGTTTGACCATCCAGTCAAGAAGCAAACCTGTCGATGCCCACGCCGTCCATGCCCCCTGCCGAAAAACCCGGCGCGTCTGGCGCGGCACCGCGCTCGCGTATTCAGGAGCGCAACCGCGCACGCATTCTCGATGCCGCGCTGGAGGTGTTCTCCAATCACGGGTTTCGGGGCGCCACCATCGACCAGATCGCGACCGAGGCCGGGTTGTCGAAACCCAATCTGCTGTATTATTTCGACAGCAAGGATGCGGTGCACAGCGCGCTTCTGAGCCGCTTGCTGGATGACTGGCTGGAGCCCCTGCGCCAGCTGGATGCTGCGGGCGACCCGGAGACCGAAATCCTCTCCTACATGCGCCGCAAGCTCGCGATGTCGCGAACCTATCCGCGCGAGAGCCGACTCTTCGCGAATGAGATCCTGCAGGGTGCGCCACGGCTGGAGCGCTTTATATCGACCGAGCTGCGCGCGCTGGTCGACCAGAAGGCGCAGGTGATCGCGCGCTGGGGGCGCGAGGGGCGGATCGCCGAAGTCGATCCGCATCACCTTATCTTCTCGATCTGGGCGCTGACGCAGCATTACGCCGATTTCGCAGCCCAGATTCGCATGATCCGCGGTGCGGAGCATGACCCGCAGGACGGGGCCGAGGCCTTTCTGAGCCATCTCTATACCCGGATGCTGGCGCGCTGATTATTCGGCGGCCTTGGCCATCGGATTATTGGGATGCGTCGTCCAGTTGGCGTATTCGCGCACCGGCTCGCCTGTGCGCTCGTCCACGGCCCCAAGGGGCAATTCCTCCATGGTGATGCAGTCCTGCACCGGGCAGACATTGACGCAGAGATTGCAGGCGACGCATCCTTCGTCGATCACCTCGAATTTTCGATCCGGCGACATGGAAATCGCCTGATGGCTGGTATCCTCACAGGCGGCATAGCAGCGCCCGCACTGGATGCAGAGCTCCTGATTGATCCGCGCCTTGGTGACGTAATTCAGGTTCAGATACTGCCAGTCGGTGGTGTTGGGCACGGCGCGGCCCTGTAATTCGTCAAGCGTCATGCCCTTGTCGTCGAGGTATTGCGACAATCCGGCGGTCAGCTCCTTGATGATCCCGAAACCGTAGGTCATGGCAGCCGTGCAGACCTGCACATTGCCTGCGCCGAGTGCCAGAAACTCCGCCGCATCGCGCCAAGTCGTCACGCCACCGATGCCGCTGATGGGCAGGCCCGCAGTCTCGGGCGAGCGCGCGATCTCGGCCACCATGTTGAGCGCAATAGGCTTGACTGCCGGGCCGCAATAGCCGCCATGCGCGCCCTTGCCGTCGATCATCGGCTCGGGGCTGAAATCATCGAGATTGACCGAAGTGATCGAATTGATCGTGTTGATCAGGCTGACCGCATCCGCGCCCCCGCGCTTCGCGGCCTCGGCGGGTTTGCGGATATCGGCGATATTGGGTGTCAGCTTGACGATACAGGGCATGCGCGAGTGCTTTTTCACCCAGCGCGTGACCATTTCGATGTATTCGGGCACCTGCCCCACGGCCGAGCCCATGCCGCGCTCGGACATGCCATGCGGGCAGCCGAAATTGAGTTCCACCCCATCGGCCTCGGTGTCCTCGACATGCTTCAGGATCGCCTTCCAGCTCTCCTCGTCGCAGGGCACCATCAGCGACACGACCATCGCCCGGTCGGGCCAGTCGCGCTTGACCTGCTTGATCTCGCGCAGGTTCACCTCCAGCGGGCGGTCGGTGATCAGCTCGATATTGTTCATCCCCAGCAGCCGCCGATCCGCGCCCCAGACCGCGCCATATCGCGGGCCGTTCACATTGACGATGGGCGGGCCTTCAGCGCCGAGCGTCTTCCAGACCACCCCGCCCCAGCCCGCCTTGAAGGCGCGCACGACATTGTATTCCTTGTCCGTCGGCGGGGCCGAGGCCAGCCAATAGGGGTTGGGCGATTTGATGCCGATGAAATTCGAGGTCAGTTCAGCCATATCCGTTCTCCCTGTTCGCGCTCAGGCGCTGGTCAGATGCGCGTGGATGTCCTCGGCCGCGTCGCGGCCCTGCGCGACCGCCGTCACGGTCAGATCTTCGCCGCCGTCGGTGCAATCGCCCCCGGCCCAGACCCCGGGCATGGGTTGCGCGGCGAGTTTGCGGCCCGCCGTCGCCAAACCGTCGAGGGGGACAAGTTTCTGTCCGATGGCCTTGAACACCTGATCGGCCTTGAGGCGGAAACTCTCATTACCGCCGGTATAGGCGAATTCGATCTCCTCGACCGCCCCCTGACCATGGATCGCCACCGGGGTCGCCCCGGTGATGATGGTCACGCCTTCGGTGGCGGCGTGCTCGATCTCGTAATCGGAGGCGCTCATCGCGGCGCGATCGCGGCGGTAGACCATGCTGACACGCTCGGCCCCAAGCAGTTTCGACTGCACGGCGGCATCGACTGCCGTCATGCCGCCCCCGATCACCACCACATCGCGCCCGATGGGCAGGCGCGAGAGGTCATCAGTCTGGCGCAGCTCCGCGATGAAATCGACCGCATCACGCACGCCGTCGAGATCCTCCCCCGGAATGCCGAGCGCGTTCACATCGCCCAGCCCAACGCCCAGAAACACAGCGTCGAACTCCCCGCGCAGCGCGTCGAGGCTGATGTCGCGGCCCAACGCACGACCGGTCTCGATGGTGATACCGCCGATGCCCAGCAGCCACTCGACCTCGCGCGCAGCGAAGCCACCCGCCATCTTGTAGGCGGCGATGCCGTATTCATTGAGGCCCCCGGGCTTGTCCTGCGCTTCATAGACAATAACGTCATGGCCATACATCGCCAGCCTGTGCGCGCAAGCTAGTCCCGCAGGCCCTGCCCCCACCACGGCGACGCGCTTGCCGGTGCTGGCGGCGCGGGCATATGGGTGGCCCTGCCGCGCCATCAGGCTGTCGGTCGCATAGCGCTGCAACCGCCCTATCTCGACCGGCTTGCCCTCGGCCATCTCGCGCACACAGGCACCTTCGCAAAGCGTTTCGGTCGGGCAGACGCGGGCACAGGAGCCGCCAAAGATATTCTGATCCATGATCGTCTTGCCCGCTGCCTCGGGTTGGCCGGCCTGAATCTGGCGGATGAAGAGCGGGATGTCGATCTCGGTCGGGCAGGCAGTGATGCAGGGCGCATCATGGCAGAAATAGCACCGATCCGCAGCAACCATCGCTTCATGCGGGTCATAGTTGGGGTAGAGATCGTCAAAATGGCTGGCATAGTGTTCGGTTGCGAGGCGGCCAGGCTGAATGCCGGGCGTGATCACGGAATTGGACATGGCGAGCGTCATCTCCTTGCTGGCTTTTGCAAGGAGGAAACCACGGTTCAAAATTTTTATCAATTAGTAAAAATTCTGCCCCTATCGCTTCTCCCAAAAATTACTCCTTTTTCCGCTCTTCTGCTCAACGTGCAGGCAACCGCCACCTATTCGGCGGCTTCGGCGGAGTCCGCAGAAGCAGGTTGCGCGCTGTCGCGCGCCTGCAGTCGGATCGGGAAGCTCACGCGAAAGGCCGCACCGCCCTGCCCCGGCACATAGGTAATATCGCCCTTGAGGTTCAGCATGATCTCGCGACAGATGGCGAGCCCCAGCCCGGCCCCGCCTGCCTGCAGCGAGTCGGTCAGGCGCGAGAATTTCTCGAAGATCAGCGCTTCCTGATCGCGCGGGATGCCCGAGCCATTGTCAACGAAATCCACCTCGACCATCTCGCCGCGGCGGCGGACATTGATCCGCATCTGCGGCTCTGCCGCGTCGCAATATTTCCGCGAGTTCGACAGCACATTTATGAAGACCTGCGTCAGGCGCCCGGCATCGGTGACGATCTCGATATCCTCGCGGTCGCGGCTGCGGTGCAGCGTAAATTTCCGGTCCGCCTGCACCGAGTTCGAGGCCGAAATCGCCTTGTCGATCATGTTGCGCAACTTTGCCGGCGCGATATTGAGCTGCACCTGTCCGTGTTCCAGAACGCTGAGGTCGAGCAGATCGTCCAGCAGCCGCGTCAGACGGATCGACTCGTCATGGATGATCTGCGCGAAATGCGTGCGCTCTTCATCCGCCATGCCTTCGGTATCCATCAGGATTTCGGAAAACGCCCGGATCGAGGTCATAGGCGTGCGCAATTCATGGCTGATCTGGCTCAGGAAGGCGTCCTTCTGCACCGAAAGCGTCTGCAGCTTCTCATTGGCCTCGCGCAGCTGGCGGGCGGTTCGGCTCAGCTCTTCCGATTTCGCCTCAAGCTGGGCAGAATACTCCATTATCTGCGCGGTTTCCGAGGCCACGGCCATCAGGTCATCGACCGACACAATCGACGTGCCGACCGTCTGCGCCAGCATCGCATGGGCCGTAGCCGAGCCGACCGAACCGGCCAATTTCAATTCCAGCGCTTCGACGAATTCGGGTGTGATGTCGGGCAAATAGCTATCCTTGCCTTGCAACTTGGCTTGCGCCCTGAAGAAGGATTGCGCCTCGGTCAGACCGAAGATGCGCTGCGCCATGGGCAGCAGATCCTCGGCCTCGGCGATCGGACGGGTCCAGCTTCGAGCCGTGCCGGGGCGGTTGAAGATGTCGACGAAGAGCGCGCCCTGCACGCGCTCGATCGGACTCGGGAAGGACAGGATCGAGCCAGCGCAAAAGGCCATGACGTTGACCATCAACGACCAGAACAGCGAATGCAGGAGCGGGTCGAGCGTGGTCAGACCGAAGAGACTGTAGGGGCGCAGCCAGGCGATATCGAAAAGCCCGCTCTCCATGAGCCGCGCCGAAAGGAAGACATCGGGCCCGAAGCTGGGCAGAAGCAGTGTATAAAGCCAGATCAGCATGCCCGCGACCAGGCCTAGCGCCGCCCCATTGCGGCTGGCCCCGCGCCAGTAGAGCGCGCCGATAAGGGCGGGCAAGCATTGCGCGACACCCACAAAGGCGATCAGCCCGATAGCGGCAAGCGCGGCCGAGCCACCCGTGATGACGTAATAGATATAGCCCAGAGCCAGCACGAGCGTGATCGACAGCCGCCGCACACTCAGCACCAGAAGCCGCATGTCGCCCGTATCCTGCTGGCGCGCCGAGCGCGCGCGCAACCAGAGCGGCACGACGATATGGTTCGACACCATCGTGGCCAACGCCAGCGAGGCCACGATCACCATCGAGGTCGCCGCCGAGAATCCGCCGAGGAAGGAAAACAGCGCCAGTCCGTCCTGGCCCAGATGCAGAGGCAGGGTCAGCACGAACATGTCGGGATTGCTGCCCGCTGGCATCAGTTCCATGCCGATCACGGCGATGGGTAGCACGAAGAGGCTGATCAGGAACAGATATACCGGAAAGGCCCAGCTTGCGGTGGCAAGATGCTGATCATCGGTGTTTTCGACCACCGTGACCTGAAACATGCGTGGCAGGCAGATGATGGCAATCGCCGAGAGCAGGATCAGCCCGGTCCATCGCCCAGGCTGGATCTCCCATTCCGGCAACGCCTGCGCGTCGATGCGGGTCAGGATATCGGCAGGGCCCGTCGCCACGAACCAGACGACGAAGACGCCCACCGCCAGAAGCGCCAGCAGTTTGACCACCGCTTCAACCGCGATAGCCGTGACTACCCCGGGGTGCTGTTCATTGGCATCGAGCGAGCGGGTGCCGAAAGCGATGGTGAAGAACGCGAGCCCCGCTGCCACCCAGAAGGCGATCAGCGTGGTGTCGGTGGCCAAGGAGGAGCCTGCAGGATCGGTCACGAAGACAGTGAAGGATTGCGCGATGGATTGCAGTTGCAGTGCGATATAGGGAGTGCCTGCCATGATACAAAGGATGGTTACGATCACGCCCAGCAGGTTCGACTTGCCGTAGCGCGCAGAGATCATGTCGGCAATCGAGGTCACACGGTTCTCGCGCCCTATCCGCACCAGTTTGCGCAGGATCACCCACCAGCCCACAAAGACCAGTGTCGGGCCGAGATATATGGTCATGAACTCTAACCCGGAGCGCGCCGCGTAGCCCACGGCACCATAGAAGGTCCAGGCCGTGCAATAAACCGAGAGCGACAGTGTATAGACCAGCGGCGAGCGCAACCAGCCGGCCCGCCCTGCTTCGGCCGCGCGCTCGGCTGCAGAAGCAACCACGAAAAGCAGCACGACATATCCCAAGCAGGTCAGAACCAGCAGATTGAAGGACATGGGCGCTAATCCTCCTTCCCGCTGGTATCAGCTATCGGATCTGGGGGGTCCGCACGGCGCTCCGGCTGATCAAGCGCCCGGCGCAGCCAGAGAGAAAACAGAAAGGCCGCAAGGATCAAGGCGGCCCAGACCGCGAAGAGATAGACTGTCTCGGTCGCGGTGGGCGGGGCCTCGAACTCGGGGCTGTGGCGCATCAAGGGCAACAGGAGAAGGATCAGGCCAAAGAGCGGCAATACCCGCGCGGCATCCATCACCCGCCGCATCCGGTAGCTGTCGCGCCCCAGAAACTGCTGTGTCCGCGGCGGCTTCATGTCTGCGCCATTTCATGAACAGCGGCCAGCACGTCGGCATTGGCGAAAGGCTTGGTCATGAAGCGTGTCACGCCCAAGCGCTCTGCCTCGATCCGATCCGCCGCCTGCCCCTTGGCGGTCAGCATCAGCACTGGCAGCGACTGTGTATCCTCGCGAGCGCGCAGATCACGAAGGATATCGAAGCCACTCACGCCCGGCAGCATCAGGTCGAGGATCAGCAGATCGGGCGGGTCCTGGCTGAGGCTGCCGAGCGCGGCTTGTCCATCCGCCGTCACCTCGACCCGCCAACCATTGCGGCTGAGGATGAAGCGCAAGGCTTCGGAGATATTGGGCTCATCCTCGATGACCAGCACACGCTTTCCCATCGCAAGGCTCCTCCCAAGGCTTACGCGCAGGGGCGCGGGTATGCGGCATATCGCGCTTGCCACGCGCCCCTGTCAGAGACCGCCGGGCAGGCAGGCTCCTCCCTCGCTGCCCTGCACTCCCTCAGTCCTGTATCAAGCATTCGATGGCACCTGTCAAAGCGCAAGATTCTGTCGTCACTGCTCACGCCCCCGTCACTAGGATCGAGGGCTCGCGCCGCGCGATGCACTCAAGCTGCGCGCAGGTCCGACAACTGGAGCCCACCGGCACCGGTGCGGGCTCCGCCTGCGCCGCACCCGCAGGTTGCGGCACAATCAGCATCGTGGCGCGCAACACGCTGGGCGCCTCGAAGGCGGGCGGGGTGATGGGTACCGCGACCGCATAGGCCAGATAGCGCCGCCCGAGCCGCCCGGCGGTCAGCAGCGACTGACGCAACGGGACATGCGGACGTTGCAGCGCCTGATAGAGCGGCCAGAGCGGGCAGCCACCGCCAAAACGCGGCAGCCGAAACCCCTCGACCGCGCGGCGAAAGACCATCGTCCCGGAACTGTCGCAGATCACCAGCCCCAGCGGCGGCAGACCCACCGCCTGCAACACCTTTTCCGGCATCAGCGCGAGCCTGCGTAGCACCTGATCGAAGGGCACACCGAAGCGCGCCGCAAGCGCCTCGGGCGCAAGGCCTGTGTCACTCAGCGCATCACTCAGTGCCTCCAGCGGCAGCACCGCAGCATCCGCGGCGAACTGCGCCAGCCATGACTGCGCCAGCACCCGAGAGGCTTCCGAGGACAACTCCACCTGCCCGCGCACGAGCACATCCATGTCGGTCAGACCCTGCTCGATCTCGGGCAGATGAAACCCCTGCCGCGTCAACCAGGCTTCGACTTCTTCAAGCGGCGCGGCCAAACCCGCTTCATCGGTTTGCACCGTATCGAGATAATTGACCAGCGCCACCGCCCCCTCGGCAAGCCGCGCGGAATCCTGCAGTATATTGCGGTGAAACCGCGCCTGCCAATCCGCGTCGATCTCCTCGGCATCCGTCAGGATACTGGCAGTCGATTGCACCGACGTGACTGCCGAAATGATCTCGTGCAGGGCCTCACCCAGATAGGGATCATGGGTCATGCGGTCATTCAGGCTCTCGATCACGCGCTCCAGCCGCTCGACCCGCGCCTGGGTTTCGGCCAACACCTTGGCCCAGCCCGGAAAGCGGCTTGTGAATTCGTCGATCCGCTCCAGCTCCGTTCCTGCGGCGTCGCTGCGCTGTGCGGCCGCGCGCGCGCCCTCGATCAGCCGCCCGTCCTGATCCTCGATCAGCGCATCCGCCGACACGCCAAGCGCCTCGGCCAAGGCTTCGAGCAACTGCGGGTTTACCTTGCGCCGGTTATGCTCGATCAGATTGAGAAAGGACGGCGAGATACCCACCTCGCGCGCCAGCTCTGCCTGCCGTAAACCGCGCAGGTTACGTCGCGCCCGGATGCGTGTACCGGTCAGGGCAGTACGGGGCATGTGAAAATTCCTCCCACGGGCAATTTACAGGAATTGACTCGCAGGTGAAGCCTTTATCTCGCATGGAAATCACGGGCTGGTTGGCCGGGAAAAACGCGGCTTCACAGGGGCGGATCGCTCAAGTATAAGCTCCGCCAACCATGCGACGTGCCAGAGCAGGCGCGCAAGCCTGCATCCAGATACTCCGAGGAGAGATATGACCCAAAGCCGCAATGACGCCGATGTTGCTTTTGTCCGAGCTCTTGCGGAGCTGTTGCAGGAAAACGACCTCGCTGAACTGAGCGTCAAGCGCGAATATGGCGAGAAGGACAGCCTCAATGTGCGCGTTGCGCGCCAGCTTGCGCCCGCCACGGTTCAGGCCGTCGCCCCGGCTCAGGCCCAGGCACCGGCACCAGCGCAAGCGGCTCCCGCAGCAGCCCCGGCCCAGTCCGCCGCCCCGCGCCCTGATCTGCCTGCCGATCCAGCACAGCATCCGGGTGCCGTGACCTCGCCTATGGTGGGAACGGCCTATCTCGCCTCCGAGCCCGGGGCATCACCCTTCGTCACCATCGGGACGCAGGTCTCGGAAGGTGACACGTTGATGATCATCGAGGCGATGAAGACCATGAACCACATCCCCGCACCGAGCACGGGGACAGTCAGGCGCATCCTCGTCAGCGATGGCAGCCCGGTCGAATTCGGCGCCCCGCTGATGATCATCGAATAAGGCGCGCGTGATGTTCCAGAAGATCCTGATTGCCAATCGCGGCGAGATCGCGCTTCGCGTGATCCGCGCCTGCCGCGAGATGGGTATCGCCTCGGTCGCGGTGCATTCCACGGCCGATTCGGACGCGATGCATGTGCGGATGGCCGATGAAGCGATCTGCATCGGCCCGCCGCCTTCGGCGCAAAGCTATCTGCATGTCCCGGCCATAATCTCAGCCTGCGAGATCTCGGGCGCCGACGCAATCCATCCGGGCTATGGCTTCCTGTCCGAGAATGCGGCCTTCGTGCAGGTGGTCGAGGATCATGGCATCACCTTCATTGGCCCATCATCCGAGCATATCCGCATGATGGGCGACAAGATCACCGCCAAGGAGACGATGAAGGCGCTTGGCGTGCCCTGCGTGCCCGGCTCGGACGGGGGGGTGCCCGATCTCGAGACCGCCAGCCGCGTCGCAGAGGGGATCGGCTTTCCGGTGATCGTCAAGGCCACTGCGGGCGGTGGCGGGCGCGGCATGAAACTCGCGCGCAGCGCCGAGGATCTTGAAACCGCCTTTCGCACGGCACGGTCCGAGGCCAAGGCCGCCTTCGGCAATGACGAGGTCTATCTCGAGAAATATCTCGGCGCGCCGCGCCATATCGAGATTCAGGTCTTCGGCGATGGGGAAGGCAATGCCGTCCATCTGGGTGAACGCGACTGCTCGCTCCAGCGTCGCCACCAGAAAGTGCTCGAAGAGGCGCCCAGCCCCGCCATCGACCCCGAGATTCGCGCCCGCATCGGGCAGACCTGCGCCGAGGCCGTGGCCCGGATCGGCTATCGTGGCGCTGGCACGATCGAGTTCCTCTATGAGAATGGCGAATTCTACTTCATCGAGATGAACACCCGCCTGCAGGTCGAGCATCCGGTGACCGAAGCCATCTTCGGCGTCGATCTGGTGCGCGAACAGATCCGTGTCGCCGCAAAGCAGCCGCTTTCCTTTGCGCAAGACGATCTGCTTCTCAACGGCCATGCGATCGAAGTGCGCATCAATGCCGAACGCCTGCCCAATTTCACCCCCTGCCCCGGCACGGTCGCAACCTATCACGCCCCCGGTGGCCTCGGTGTGCGGATGGATTCGGCGCTCTATTCGGGCTATCGCATCCCGCCCTATTACGACAGCCTGATCGCGAAACTCATCGTCCATGGCCGCGACCGTCCCGAGGCGCTGGCGCGGCTCAATCGCGCCTTGGGCGAGTTGATCATCGACGGGGTGGACAGTTCGGTGCCGCTGTTCCGCGCCCTGCTGGACGAGCCCGATATCCTCAGGGGTGACTACACCATCCACTGGCTGGAGCGGTTCCTCTCGCAGGCGCTCGAGAGCTGATCGCCCCCATTTTCTTGCCCCAAATACTCAAATCCACCGCCCGCGCGAAAGCCCACGGCTGCGATGGCGCCCTTTTCCCCTTGCCATCCCCCCAAGCCTGGCCTAAAGCGCCCCCACTCGCAGCCCGCACCCTTGGAGGCGGGCTGTTCAACTTGTATGTAAAGGAACATCCAATGGCTGGTGAGATCCCGGATCTTGTAGCCGAGGTACGCACGGGGACAGGCAAGGGGGCCGCCCGTCAAGCTCGTCGAGAGTTTCGCGTACCCGGTATCGTCTATGGCGGGGGCGCTGACCCTCAGCCCGTGAACTTCAAGTACAACTACCTGATCGCCAAACTCAAGGCGGGTCGGTTCATGTCCACACTGTTCAACCTCAAGCTCGAGGGGCAAGAGGATGTCCGCGTGATCTGCCGCAACGTTCAACGCGATGTGGTCACGGGGCTGCCGACCCATGTCGACCTGATGCGCCTGCGCCGCACCTCGCGTATCAACCTGTTCATCCCGGTCGAATTCATCAATGCCGAGAAATGCGTCGGCCTCAAGCGCGGCGGCACGCTCACTGTGGTGCGCGCCGAGGTCGAGTTGAACGTGGTCGCAGGTGAGATTCCCGAAAAGCTCGTGGCTGATCTCGAAGGCCGCGTGATCGGTGACACGATCACGATTTCCGATATCGCGCTGCCTGCAGGTACGAAACCCACGATCGACCGGAATTTCGTCATTGCCAATATCGCCGCACCGCGCGCGCTGGCTGCAGCCGATGATGAAGATACCGAAGCGACCGAGGTCACCGAGGCCGCCGAGGAATAATCCCCGCAACGGTCATGTTATCCAAAGGGACGCCCGCAAGGGCGTCCCTTTGCCTTTCAGGCTTCCGTGCCAATGCGTCGGAATACCAGTGTCGTGCCGGCTGATCCTTTCGCACAATAGACCATGTCATTGCGCCTCAAGCCGTCGAGCACCTGCGCGACTCCGGCATCGCCGTAGACTTTTGGATGGATCTCGATGATCACAAGCCGCAGCTGATCCGGCAAATCGATCTCGAACAGCGCAAGCTCTCCGCCCTCGATATCGCAGCTCAGAACAGTGGCCCCTGTCTCACGCAGCAGATTGGACAGGCGCAGCGCGGGCACCTCCAGCGCGGCGCGGTAACGCGAATCGCCCTCGCGCAGGATCGCCGAGGCCCAGAACTGCTTCCGCGCGCCGAAACGCACATGCGCACTGCCGTGGCTCTCCGGCACGACCGCACCCCAATGCACCCGCGCGCCTTCGATCCCGTTGCGTAGCAGATTGGCGCGGGCGACCTCGACCATATCGGGCAGCGCCTCCACCCCGGTGACGGCCTTGCCCCCGGCGATGTGTCCGGCGACGCAGGCCATGTAACCTGTGCCAGAACCCAGATCGAGCAGCCGATCGTGAGGCGTGAAATGGCGCGCCAGCGCGCGGGCCTCGTCACGCTCGAAACTGCCACGCTCCAGTGCCAATTGTACGCGCGTGCCAAGGTTCTCGGGCGGAATATCTAGCGAGATCTCGCCAAGCTGGAAGACCGGCACCTGCCTCAGCCTCGGATCGTCTGGACCGAGGTGAACACCTCGAGTTCCGGCGGGCCCAGATAGATGCTGCCGTGATCGCGCACGCCCTTGTGCGATCCGCGGAAATTCTGCGACCGTGCCCAGCCGTCAAAAGCCGCCTTGTCTCGCCAGAGCGTGTGCGAGAGATAGAGCGTGTGATCCTCGCTGCTCTCGCCCCGGAATAGATGAAATTCGACGAAACCCTCTATCTCGGGCAGCTTGCTCTCGCGCGAGGTCCAGATCTCCTCAAAGGCGGCTTCCTGCCCCGGGCGCACCTTGAAACGGTTGATGGTCAGATACATGCATCCTCCAGTCTGTTGCCGGTAACATAACCAGGGGGCCTGCGCATGCAAGCCGGCGCTTTTCACACCCCGCGCGCGCCGTTATGCTGCAGCGCAAAAGATGAGGGCAATGCCATGAAACTCTTTGCAGGTCTGGGCAATCCGGGCGCGCGCTATGCCGCCAACCGGCACAATATCGGCTTTATGGCGCTAGACCGGATCGCCGCCGATCACGGCTTCGCGCCATGGCGGTCGAAATTCTCGGCCGAGATCAGCGAAGGGCGGCTCGGCTCGGAAAAGGTGGTGCTGCTCAAGCCGCAGAGCTTCATGAACCGCTCGGGCCAGCCTGTGGGCGAAGCCATGCGCTTCTTCAAGCTCTCCCCCGAGGATCTGGTCGTATTTCATGACGAACTGGACCTCATGCCCGGCAAGATGCGGCTCAAGAATGGGGGCGGGCATGCGGGCCATAACGGGCTGCGTTCGATCCATGACCATATCGGCCCCGACTATGCCCGCGTGCGACTGGGGATCGGGCATCCGGGGCAGAAGAACCGTGTGTCGGGCTATGTACTCTCGGATTTCGCAAAATCTGATGCGGATTGGCTGGAGGCGCTCTTGCGTGGCCTCTCGGACGGGGCCGAGGCGCTGGCCGCAGGCGATAATGCGCGTTTCGCGAATGCCGTGGCGCTGCGCACCAGCCCGCCGCGCAAGACCCGGGCGCCCAAGTCCGACGCGTCTCAGGCGGTACCGCCCGAACCCGCTGAGCCCGACACGCGCAGCCCCCTGCAAAAGCTGATGGACCATTTCCGGTGAGCTTTTCCGCCCATGCCCGTACACAGGCCGGGGCCTGCGCCGCGCTGGGCTCGCCCTTCATGGCACGGCTGCTGCACCTTGCCGCCGAATACCTGACACCGGGCGGCGTGGTCTCCGGCAGCTCCTTCTCTGGCCCGAAGCGCGGATGCGGCCCGATGCGACCGCCCTGCGCCTTGCCGGTGCGCTGCACTATCTAGCGCTCACCCAAGCCGCCCCGACGCTGCCGCGCCTCTATGCCGACCCACCCGCGTGCGATGCCTGTTCTGTCAGGTGATCGAAGAGACATTGCACACGCATGAGGCCGCTATCCTTGCCACGCTCGACAGCGCCCTGCAGACAAATGAGGTCGCCCGCTCGGCCGTACTGATCGCCGCAGCGCATTGGATCATCGCGCGCACGAAGCTGCCACTGGTGCTGTCGCAACTCGGCGCCAGCGCCGGGCTGAACCTGCTCTGGGATCATCACGCGCTGGAGGCAGGCAGCATTACGGCCCGAAGGACCCGGTCTTGATGCTCCGGCCAGACTGGTGCGGTCCCCTGCCTCCGCAAGCGGCGCCCGTGATTCAGTCCCGCGCGGATGTGGACCTGAACCCGCTCGACCCGGTGGGCGACCGCTTGGGGATGCTGGCCTATATCTGAGCGGATCAGCACGCGCGAAACGCGCGCAGCGTCGCTGCGCTTGATCTGGCCGCGCAGCTTCGCGCCGAAGGGGCGCCAGCGCCCCGGTACTGGATTGCGTTTACATCTCTGGCCGGAAAATGAAGTAGTCGCGCTTGAACGGGCGGACTTCCAGGGCCGCTGGGTGGAATGGACAGCACCCCGAATCGCGGCACCTGTCATTTTCTTTGGACAGATGTGCAGTCCGAATTACCTCACCCAAGGGTCCAGAGGGAGAATACAATCATGGCCATACGCATCGCACCATCCGTCAATGTCCTCGGCGGCACGCTCGCCCCCTGTTCGCACGAACCCAAGACCGGGTTTCTGCGCAATGGCGCCTGCGACACCTGCGCCGAGGATCGCGGCAGCCATACGGTCTGCGCCGTCATGACCGCCGAATTCCTCGCCCATTCCAAATATCTCGGCAATGACCTCAGCACACCGCGCCCGGAATTCGGCTTTCCCGGACTGAAACCCGGTGATCAATGGTGCCTCTGCGCAGGGCGGTTCCTGCAGGCGCATGAGGAAGAAGTTGCCCCGAGGGTATATCTCAAGAGCACACATTTGCGCACCCTCGATGTCGTGCCGCTGGAGGTCCTGCGCCAATACGCACTCGATCGCGGCGCCTAGGCGCCCAACCCGCGCTCGCAGCGCTTCAAGACACGACCGCAAGGCGCTGCGATATTTGTATTTCTTGGCGGCTGGGCGCCTCGCGCCCAACGCTCCAGCGCCCCTCAATCACGCTTTCCGTTATTCAGCTTGTCGGTAATCAGGTCATCGATGAAGATACTCATCAACTGCCCCCGCCCGCTAACGCCTGCCTTCCGATAGATCGCATTGGTCTGCGCCTTGATCGTGCCCTCGGAAGTCTTGCGAAATCCTGCGATTTCGTGAGTCGAGAAGCCCTTGAGCACGAAAAACGCCACATCACGCTCAGCCGCAGTCAGACCCCATTGTGAAAAGTGCTGCTCGACTACTTCCATGAAGGCACTTGAGGCACGCTGCAATTGTGCCTCCGCCTGCCCCAACCTGCGCTGTGACTGCATCAGCAACAGCCCTGACATGGTCAGGCCGATCAAGAGCGCGACCGCCGCCAGTATCTCGACCAGCTCGCGCAACTGCCAGTCCATCGGTTGCCGCTCGATCCCCAGCACCGAAATCAGGATATCGCTGATGAAGAACAGAGCGCCGACGGTCTGTACCAGCACCATGGCAAGGATGATGAGCTTCAGGCGCATGGCACCTCCCACAGACAGCAGGGGCGGAGTAGATTTTCGAGTGTCCGGGAAATCACTTGCATCTAATCGTCCATTAAATCCGGTTTGGTACCGGCAATCAGTCTGCCGCCGCGCGGCATGGTGGTCTGGCTTGCTGCCGGTGCCTCTTCCGGGCTGAACTCGACAGCGTAGTCGCGCAGGATCTGACCGGTGGAGAGATCGAGCACGACCTCGCGCCAGATCAGGCCCTTTGACGCGACAATGCGCGCCCTGCCGAGAAGCGTGCGTGTCACCGAGGCGACATCGTATTGCTGTTCCGCAAGCGCCTCGACCACCATTTCGGGGGTAATCCGCTGCTCATCGGCATGCGCCGTTACGGTGGCCAGAAAGGCCACGAGGCATAGCGCAAAGGCTGATCTGGGTTTTCGGGTCATCGAGCGGTGGCTGACATGTTTGGTTGCATGCTGACAAGTGGCCGTGCCCCGCGCTGGGCGCGACGCACGGCCGTACTGATGATACTCGTTACGCACTCGCATTTCACGCAACGGTGCAAACGGTCGACAAAGTCTCGTTCATGAGACCGAGCCGCTCGAGCCACGCCTGAACAGCCCCAGTCCAAGCGGACCGGTGCTGCCCTCATGACGGGCAGGTCACTCAGATTACTCGACAAAACCAGCCAAGGCTGCAGAGCGCGCGTCTTGGCCGAGGCAACGCCTAGCGCCGAAATCAAAGCGAATCTATCTGAGAGGGGTTTATATTCTGTGCATAAACCTTGGTTTACGCGCTCATTTCCACACCCAAATGCCGCGCGACTGTGAAGATATCCTTGTCGCCCCGCCCACACATGTTCATCACGATCAGATGGTCGCGCGGCAGGTCCGGCGCGATCTTGAGCACATGCGCAAGCGCATGGCTTGGCTCCAGTGCTGGAATGATTCCCTCCTGCGCGCAGCAGGTCTGGAATGCGGCCAGCGCCTCGTCATCGGTGATCCAGACATAGTCGGCGCGACGCACATCCTTGAGCCAGGCGTGCTCGGGGCCGATACCGGGATAATCGAGCCCTGCCGAGATCGAATGTCCCTCAAGAATCTGCCCATCGTCATCCTGCAAAAGATAGGTGCGGTTGCCATGCAGCACGCCGGGCCGCCCGCCAGTCAGCGAGGCGCAATGCTCCATGCGATCATCGACACCCTTGCCGCCGGCCTCAACGCCGATGATCCCGACTTCCTTGTCATCAAGGAAGGGGTAGAACAGCCCCATCGCATTCGAACCGCCGCCAATTGCCGCAATGATCGTGTCCGGCAAGCGCCCCTCGCGCTCCATGATCTGGACGCGGACCTCCTTGCCGATGATGGACTGAAAATCGCGCACCATGGCCGGATAGGGGTGCGGCCCGGCCACGGTGCCGATACAATAGAAGGTGTCGCGCACATTGGTCACCCAGTCGCGCAACGCGTCATTCATCGCATCCTTGAGCGTGCCGCGCCCGGAACTGACCGGTACCACTTCAGCCCCCAGCAGTTTCATGCGGAAGACATTCGGTGCTTGCCGCTCGACATCATGCGCGCCCATATAGACGACGCATTTGAGGCCAAACCGCGCGCAGACCGTGGCCGTGGCAACACCATGCTGGCCCGCGCCGGTCTCGGCGATGATCCGGGTCTTGCCCATGCGCATCGCCAGCAGGATCTGGCCCAGCACGTTGTTGATCTTGTGCGCGCCGGTGTGGTTCAACTCGTCGCGCTTGAGGTAGATCTTCGCGCCGCCGCAATGCTCTGTCAGCCGCTCGGCGAAATAAAGCGGCGAGGGGCGACCGACATAATGCGTCCACAGATCGTCCATCTGCGCCCAGAACCCCGGATCGTCCTTCGCGCGCTCATACTCGGCTTCCAACTCGAGGATCAGCGGCATCAGCGTCTCGGAAACGAACCGCCCACCATAGATGCCGAACCGACCCTGCTCGTCAGGGCCGGTGAGAAAGGAATTGATCAGGTCTTCGGGCATGTCATGTCCTCTGGCTGGGTGCCCCTGGTCCTAGCGCGCAAGGACCATCCGGGCAAGGGGAATGCGCGCCTGGCCCATCACGAGCGCCCCCGCCCGCAACCGGCAAGCAAGCGCCCCTGCCAAGGGGCGCGCAGCGAATTGTGGGCGGGCCGGTTGCGGGCGGGGGCGCCGGCGGCGCGCTCACCGCTCGAGGATCAGCCGATCCCCTTCGATGGCAATACGTGCGAAACGGCGCAGATATCCCATCCCCAGAAGCGACACATCGAGCTCTCCCTCGTTGACGAAGGCCGACACATCGGTGTCGCGGATCTCCAGCCCGTCCTGCGCCAGCACCACCTCATCCAGCGAGACGCGGGCAATGCCTACAACACCATTGGCCGTGCGCGCCTGCCCCAGATAGGCGAGCGCATCAGGATCAAACCCCACGCGCGCAGCATCGTCGCGCGAGAGCACCAGTTCGGTGGCGCCGGTGTCGATGATGAACTCGATCGGGGTGCCGTTCACGCCCAGCGTAAGCCGGAAGTGCCCGTCGCGGCCCGCGCGCAATTCGACCGCGCCATCGCCCACGACGCTGATCGCCGACTGCTGGCGCGTGATATCCTGCCACAGGCCATAGCCCGCCGCGACACCCACGAAGATCAGCCCCCAGAGCACAAGCTGACGCAGGCTCTGGCCCAGCCCCTGGGTCCGCGCGATCAGGAAATAGCTGATCAGCACGGTTCCCCAGATGCCCAGATAGACCAGCCGCATGACCTGATCACTATCCATGATGTTTCCCGGTACTCCTCGTGTTCTGTCTGATGTATCTGGGAGTCGGATGCGTGAAAACCATCACAATTCACGCCGCCGTGACATCATGGTCATAAATCCAGCGGAATTTCCGCAAGGCCGCATCCGGCGCCACCCGGCTCGAGAGGCGCAGCGCCAGATGCGCGACTGGCGCCAGGGGCGGGCGCAGATGATAGTTGCGCGCGTTGCGATTGGCGGCCTGAATGACGCGCTTTGTACGCGGCAGGCGCGCGGCCTGCCATGCAGCCAGCCCGGCCTGCAGCCCCTTGGCCTGTTCCAGCGCGCGGGCCAGCGCAAAGGCATCCTCCAGCGCCAGATTGGCCCCCTGCGCCATGAAAGGCAGTGTGGGATGCGCTGCATCACCGACGATCGCCACGCCGCCCCGGTGCCAGCGCGCCGCGACCTCATGCCGAAACAGGCCCCAGAGCCAGACTTCCTTCACCCGCCCCAGCCATCCCGGAACAGGCCCGCCGAACCCCGCGAACGCCGCACACAGATGCGCCGGGTCATCGCGATGGTTCCAGCCTTCCTGCGCCCAGTCGCGTCGCTCTTCCACCGCAACGATATTGCGCAGAGTCCCGCCGCGCAGGGGGTAACTGACCAGATGCCGCCCCGGCCCCATGAAGACCTGCGCCTCGGGCGCGGCCCCTTCCTCGGCCGGGATGAGCGCGCGCCAGGCGACCTGACCAGTGAAAAACGGCGCCGCAGGCGCCGCCCCCAGAACGGCAGGACGCAGCGCTGAGTGCAGCCCATCTGCTCCGACGATGAGATCCGCACTTTCCCGCGCGCCACAGCCTAACGCGACCGAAGGTCGCGCCCCCTCGAGCGACACAGATTTAACTACCGCCCCGAACTGAATCTCGACCCCGCGCAGCGCCCCTTCCAGCACCGCAATCAGATCCGCGCGGTGGATCAGGTGAAACCCCGGCCCGTCCCCGGGCAGCGCCATGCGCAGCACCTCCCCCCCATGCGCGCCCTCGCGCAGCACCACGGTGCAGCTGCGCTGCGCGGCCTCTGCCAGCGCCGCGCCCTGCCCCAATGCTGTGATGACGCGCGCGCCATTGGGGCTGATCTGCAGCCCAGCGCCCACTTCCCGAAACCCGTCGGCCTGTTCCAGCAGCCGCACAGAGGCGCCTCGCTGCGCGAGTACCGCCGCCGAGGCCAACCCGGCCACACCACCGCCCACGACCAGAACGTCCAGCCCCTCCAGCGTCATGGACTGCCCCTAATACAAAACACCGGGCGAAGCCCGGTGCCTTGCGGATCTGTCAATCAATCCGCGCAAGCCGCGTCCTCAATCGTCGCGATGCACGCGCTCGTTGCGCTCATGCGCTTCCTGCGCCTGCAGCGTCAT
>REER01000090.1 GCA_007694945.1 Paracoccaceae bacterium
AAAATGACACCCAAGTAGCGGAAAAGAAAGGAAAATAACATGGGGTTTGGTAGGCCCGGAGGGACTCGAACCCCCAACCAAAGCGTTATGAGCGCTCTGCTCTAACCAATTGAGCTACAGGCCCGCCCGGCGCTGGTGCTATGCGCAAAGCGCAGGTCGGTCAAGAGTCCACCGCCCCCACGCAGCCTAGCGTGGTTCGAATTTGCCGATAGGTTTTCGCAAATAGCTATGCCCATCGACTTCGGGTTCCGGCAGACGCCCGCCGCGAATATTCACCTGGAGCGCTTCGAGCATCCGCGCGGGCAGTTTCAGCGTTTTGTCTCGCGTGTCACGCATTGCAACGAATTCGGCCTTACCTATCCCATCCTTGACATGCCGGTTGCTCAACCGGTGTTCTGCAACCGTTGCCATGTATTGCGGCGCCTCGCCCTCGGCAGGGTAATCATGCCCGATATAAAGCCGGGTCTGCGGTGGCAGATCAAGGATCGCACGGATCGAGTTCCACAAATCATCGGTGCTGCCACCCGGAAAATCAGCGCGGCTCGTGCCAGAGGCGGGCATCATCAGCGTATCGTGGACGAACGCCGCATTACCCGCGACATAGGTGATCGACGCGAGCGTGTGCCCGGGCGAGAACATGACCTTGACCGGGATTGTGCCCACCTGAAAAACCTCGCCGTCTGCGAAGAGACGATCCCACTGCCGACCATCCGTCGGGAAATCCTGCCGCAAGTGATACAAGTCTTTCCAGAGCTTTTGTACTTCTTTCACCTTCTCGCCGATCCCATGCGGCACCCCGAGTTTCTCAGCCAGATACGGACCAGAACTGAAATGATCAGCATGCGGATGGGTGTCGAGCACCCAGGCGATCTTCAGGTCCTCCTGTGCGATATAGTCGAGGATCTCGTCTGCGCTTTCCGTGGTAACTGCGCCTGCTTCGGGGTAATAATTCCATACTGGATCGATCACTGCGCCTTCGCGCGTCTCGGGATCGTGGAAGACATATTGCAGGCTGCCGGTGGGGCGATCGAAGAAAGCCCGGACGATGGGTGATGGTAGGGTGTCAGACGACATGATGGAACCTTTCATATAAACAGTTATGAATATGATTTATGAACTGTGCTCCAGAGGTCAAGACCCGTCGACTTGCCCTGTCTGCCCTGATCCGCTATCGCGCGGCAGGCGACATATCGCGGCAAGGGGCTGGACGCATGTCAGAGCGCAGAAACGGGTTGAGCTATTCGGACGCGGGGGTCGATATCGACGCGGGCAATGCGCTGATCGAGGCGATCAAGCCCGCGGCAAAGGCCACTGCGCGGGCAGGCGTCATGTCCGGGCTGGGTGGGTTCGGCGCGTTTTTTGACCTGAAGGCGGCAGGCTATAGCGACCCGATTCTTGTGGCCGCAACCGATGGTGTCGGCACCAAGCTGCGGATCGCCATCGACACAGGCCATCTGGATACGATCGGTATCGACCTTGTCGCCATGTGCGTCAATGACCTGGTCTGTCAGGGTGCAGAGCCTCTGTTTTTCCTCGACTATTTCGCGACCGGCAAACTGGATGTGACTGCGGCGACGCGCATCATCAACGGCATTGCCGAGGGCTGCCGTGGTTCGGGTTGCGCGCTGATCGGCGGCGAGACGGCCGAGATGCCGGGCATGTATGCCGCCGAGGATTTCGACCTTGCAGGCTTTGCCGTGGGCGCGATGGAGCGCGGCGCGGCGCTGCCTGCAGGCGTGGCCGAGGGCGATGTGCTCTTGGGGCTCGCCTCGGACGGGGTGCATTCGAACGGCTATTCGCTGGTGCGCAAGATCGTTGAGCGCTCTGGTCTCGGCTGGGACTCAGCCGCGCCTTTCGGCGCTGGAACCCTTGGCACGGCGCTGCTCACCCCGACCCGACTTTATGTGGCCCCCGTTCTCACCGCGCTGCGGGCCGGTGGCCTGCAGGCTGCCGCCCATATCACCGGCGGCGGGCTGACCGAAAATCTGCCGCGCGTGCTGCCCGAGGGGCTGGGGGCCGAGATCGACCTCGACGCCTGGACCCTGCCCCCGATCTTCGACTGGCTGATGCGCGAAGGCGGCCTCGACGCGCCCGAGATGCTCAAGACCTTCAACTCCGGCATCGGCATGGTGCTGGTCGTCTCGCCCGAAGCCGCTGACGCTCTGACTGCACACCTTGAGCAGGTGGGCGAAACCGTGCACGCTCTGGGCAGGGTGTGCGCAGGCGCGGGCATCCGCTATTCCGGCACGCTCGCATGAGCCACACGCGCGTCGCGATCCTGATCTCGGGGTCAGGCTCGAACATGGTGGCGCTCGCGCAGTCGATGCAAGGCGACCACCCGGCGCGGCCCTGCCTCGTGCTGTCAAACCGGCCCGATGCAGGCGGGCTCGCCAAGGCCAAAGCGATGGGCATACCGACCGCCGTGGTCGATCATCGCCCCTATGGTCGCGACCGCGCGGCTTTCGAGGCCGCCTTGCGCGACGTGCTTGACACAGCCCGCCCCGACCTGATCGCACTGGCGGGGTTCATGCGTATCCTGACCGCCGAGTTCGTGCACCCCTATGCGGGGCGCATCCTCAATATACACCCCTCGCTCTTGCCGAAATATCGCGGCCTCGACACCCATGCCCGCGCCATAGCTGCGGGCGATTCCGAGGCAGGCTGCACTGTCCATGAAGTCAACCCCGAGCTGGATGACGGCCCCGTCCTAGGGCAGGCACGCGTCCCAATTCTGCCCGGTGACACGCCCGAGACACTCGCCGCGCGCATCCTGCCGATGGAGCACCGCCTCTATCCGCTGGTCCTGCGCCGCGTTGTGAAGGGCGAGCGCGGGCTCATAACCTTGCCCTGAAGGCGCGTATCTCGCGCTCGATCCGCGAGAGTTCAGTGCGTGCGCGAAGCAGATCAAGACGCAGGAAGGATATCCGGCTGCGATTCGCCGCAATCTTCTGCAGCGCGGCGGAATTATCCGCGTCAGGGTCACTGGGTCGAAGCGCGGCATTGCCCCGCTCCAACGCGCTGATTTCCCGTTCGATCTCGCGGATTTCGCGTTCCTGCGCATGGGCAAGCTGGCCCAGCTCATAGCCCATCAGGAAGCCCGGCTCACTCTCGGCGGGGCAGACATCACGATAGCGCGTTTTACGCCGCCCTTCCTCCAGCCCGGACAGCGGCGTGCAATAGCGCACAAGCCCCGCAGCGTAGCCCTGCTGCCAGAGGTCACGATCCGGCACCACCCCCGCCCGCGCGCAGATCTCGACATACCGGGCAAAGACCTGCTTCGCCACGCGCCCGGCCTGCCCGTCCCGCTGACCAATGCTCTGCCAGTCGCCCGCAAGGCATTCCTCCTGCGTGATCGGTGCGCAGCCAAGGGTGAGCGTGGCAAGGGATGCCATTATGAGCACTCTCATGCAGTGACCTTCGCTGGCAGATGGATTGTCCAGACCGTGCTCTGGGTGCGCGCACCGTCCTCGGGGGACAGCAGGATCGAAGGGTAATCCGCATGGCGCGGCGCATCGGGCCAGCACTGGCTTTCCAGCGCGACGCCGAAAAAGGGCCGCTCGCGGTTGCGCGAGGCATCATAGACCTGCAGCCCAGGCTCGGTCGTCGCCATTTCCAGCCTCGGCGCATCGGGCCGGGTCAGCCACGCGACCGAGCGCAGCGGTCCGCGCGCCGGGGCGAGGCAGAAACAATGGTCATAGCCCGCGCCCTGCTCCAGGGCCTGCCCCTGCCGCAGATCAAGCCGCCCCGCGACCGGCTCGGGCGGCCCGCGCGGGCAGAGATCCGGCCCCAGCGGCAGCACATGGTCTGCCGCAATACGCAGCTCATGACCCGCAAGCGACCCTTCGCCGCGCAGGTTCCAGAACGCATGCGGCGCAAGGTTGGCCAGCGTCGGGCGGTCAGTGTGGCTGACCAGATCGAGCGCCAGGTGGTTATCCTCCAGCCAGTAGCGCGCCTCGAAGAGGCGCGTCCCGGGAAAGCCGTCTTCACAATGCGCGAGCCTGCACCGCAGCGTGACATGCGACGGCCCCAGATCGGCAATCTGCCACAGCCGCCCGTGCAGCCCCTTCGCGCCCCCATGCAGAAGCTGCCGCCCCTCATTGGGCACAAACCGCCAGAGCATCTCGCCGATCATCGCCTCAGCGCCGCTCAGCCGCCCGGCGACAGGCCCGACAACCGGCCCGGAAAAGCGCATGTCGCCGAGATAGGGCGCAAGGTCGGGGAAGCCCACGACCAGCGAGGGGCCTGCGCCTAGGTGGCAGCCCTGCAGGATCGCGCCGAGAGTGAGCAGATGGACCGTCAGGCGTTCCGTCCGCAGGGTGATGCGGTCCACACGCCGCCCATCCGGCATGGTGCCGAAAGCCGAGACCTGCGCGCCTGTCATCTGCCCCCCGCCCGCTGCGACTGCCGCGCGGCATAAAGCGCGACTGCGGCGGCATTCGATACATTGAGCGAACCGAACCCACCCGCTGCCGGGATGCGCGCGATCAGATCGCAGGTCTCGCGCGTCTTGTCGCGCAGCCCAGGCCCCTCGGCCCCAAGCACCAGACCGACCGGCCCCGGCGGCACCGAGGCCAGCACCTGATCGAGATCCTGCTCAGCCTCGCCATCAAGCCCGATCAACAGATAGCCAAGCGTCTTCAGCAACTCCATTTCTTCGGCGAGGTTGCGCACGCGCAGATAGGGCTGCCGCTCCAGCGCGCCGCTTGCCGTCTTGGCCAGCGCGCCGGTCTCGGGCGCGGCATGGCGCTGGGTCGCGATGACGGCCTGTGCGCCGAACACCTCGGCCGAGCGCAGGATCGCGCCTACATTATGCGGATCGCTCACCCGGTCGAGCAACACCACAAGTCCGGCGCCCTCCTCGGGCGCACATCGCTCGCGCGTCTCGCCCCAGCCCAGCGGGCGCACTTCCAACGCGGCGCCCTGATGCACCGAGGACCGGTCGAGCGGCACGTCGAATTTGCGCGGATCAGCGATCTCTGGCGCCAGCCCCGAGGCGGCAATCGACTCGGACAGCCGGTCTGCGGCGTTGCGCGTGACAACAAGGCGAAGCTTGTCGCGGGCCGGGTTCATAAGCGCATCGCGCACTGCATGCAGACCGAAGAGCCACAGGGTCTCGGACCGCTCGGCCTTGCGCGCCTTCTCCTTGTCGATCACCCAGGCGGGTTTCTTCATCTGTCGGTCCCTAGTTGCACCGAGCCCAGCATGCGCATCGCCTAGCAGGGTGCAAGAGCGAAAACTGGATTGCATCGCGCAGTCTGGACTGGATTATTCGGGGCGCGCGGCTACGCTGCGCGATAATCGCGAAGCCACCCGTTTCCGGCCTTGACGGTTTCGGATCGCTTGGGTATTCCGGCCGCCAGAGGGCGACGAGCTGCAAGGTGCGGCAGCGGACTGTAACTCCGCCGGGGAGACCCA
>REER01000022.1 GCA_007694945.1 Paracoccaceae bacterium
TGGCAGTTGCAGTTCCTGGCCTATGAGAGCCTGATGGGCCGCAACTGGGACGAACCGTTCACGCTGTATGGCCTTCTTGCCGAATCGGTCGAGACGGACGAGGCCCGCAGTTACGTAGAATTTACCCTGCGTGAGGAGGCCCGATTCTCTGACGGCAGCCCCGTCACGGTGCAGGATGTGCTCTGGTCCTATGAGACGCTCGGCACCGTCGGCCACCCGCGCTTTCACGGCTCCTGGGCGCGTGTCGAGCGTGCCGAGGCCACCGGGCCGCGCTCGGTGCGCTTTACATTCACCGAACCCGACCGCGAATTGCCGCTGATCATGGGAATGCGCCCGATTCTGAAAAAGGAACAATGGGAAGGACTGGATTTCGCCGAGTCGGGCACTTCGGTCATTCCAATTGCGACGGCTCCTTACGTCATCGACCGCTTCGAGGCCGGGCGCTACGTCTATCTGAAGCGCAACCCCGATTACTGGGGCAATGACCTGCCCTTCATGCGCGGGCAAGCCAATCTTGACGAGATCCGGATGGAGTTCTTCGGCGATGCTACCGCCATGTTCGAGGGTTTCACCTCCGGCCTCCTGAACACCATGCGCGAGACAAACGCCAATGCCTGGAACACCCGCTACAACTTCCCTGCGGTTCAGGCGGGCGAGATCGTCAAATCCGAGATCCCGCATCAGCGACCCTCGGGGATTTCCGGCTTTGTCATGAATATGCGCAACCCGCTCTTCGCCGATTGGCGCGTGCGCGAGGCGATGATCCATGCCTTCAATTTCGAGCAGATCAGCCAGATCGTGAATGACCGCGTGGACCCGCGCATCACCTCCTATTTCTCCAACTCGGTGCTCGGCATGCGCCCCGGACCCGCCGAGGAGCGCGTGGCCGAATTACTGGCGCCCTTCGCCGATGAGCTGCTTCCCGGTGCGCTCGAAGGCTACACGCTGCCGGTCTCGGACGGCACCAGCGCCAATCGCGCGAATATCCGCGCCGCCACAGCGCTGCTGGCCGAAGCCGGGTGGGAGGCCGATGACGGTGGCGTATTGCGCAACGCCGAAGGCGAGCCGTTCCGCTTCAGCATCGTGTTGCGCCAGGGCTCGGGCGAGGTGCAGGCGATCACCGATATCTATGTCGAGGCGATCAAGCGGCTGGGCATGGATGTCTCGGTCTCGGTCGTCGATTCGGCGCAATATACCGAGCGCACCACCGAGTTCGATTTCGACATGGCCTATTACCTACGCGGCCTGTCGCTCTCACCCGGCACGGAACAGCGGCTCTACTGGGGCTCCGAGGCCGCCAATACCCCCGGCACGCGCAACTGGATGGGGGTCGAGAGTGAAGCCATCGACACGCTGATCGAGGGGCTGCTGCAGACCGATTCGCAGGATGAGTTCATCGCCACCACCCGCGCGCTGGATCGGGTGCTGACCTCAGGGCGGTTTGTCGTGCCCTTCTGGTTCACCGACCGCGCCCGCATCGCTCATGCGCGCGAGCTGCGCTTCTCGGAGCGGCTGCCGATCTATGGCGACTGGATCGGCTTTCAGCCCGATGTCTGGTGGTGGGAGGACTAAGGCACCGCAATCATGCAGGGTGAGTCCGCCCGGCTGGGCGCAAATCTCGCAGCGATCGGGGTGCTGCTTGCGGTGGTCGCGGCCGCACTCACCGGGCTCGGCGCCGGGTGGCGGGCGTGGGTGGCCTGTCTGATCTGGAGCGCGCTGTGGGTCACTGCCGCGCTGGGGATGGGCGACGCAGCCAGCCGCAAATGGCTGGCGGGCACCCTGCGTCGGTCGACCTATACGCAAATCTACACCACCCTCATCCGCCGCCTGCTCACCCCCCTCTGGACCCGCTTCTGCGACCCCGCCCCGGACAAGGCGCCCTGGCCCACCCAATTCCGCGCGGCGCTGACATGGCGGCTCTATGACCGCGCCCTGCTGATCGCGGTGGTCTATCCGATTCTGCTGCTGGTCGGGCAATGGGTGGTGACCGGGGCGGAGGGGCGCGTGGGCAGTTTTGTCGTGCTGCCAGAGGCGGTTTTCTGGCCAGAGCGCACGGTCGTGATCCTGATGCTGTTGATCGTGTCAGCCGGATTTCTCGGGCGAAAACTGGCGTCAGCCAGTCAGCGACCGGCGGTGGCAAAGCTTGCTGACTGGCTGCCTCTTCTTGCAGCCGCAATCGCGGGCACAGGCGCCGTGACATTCGCAGGGGCAGGCGCAGGCACATTTGCACTCGCAGGCGCAATCGTCCTGGCGGTCGGGGCTGCAGCCACAGGCGCAATCGCGATGGCAATCGCATTCGTGATTGCAGCCGCACTCGCAGTCGCAGGCGTCGGCGCAGCCGCATTTGCAGGCGTATTCGCGGGCGCAGTCGCACTCGCAGTCGTAGTCAAATATCTCGACAAGAGTGCACGCCCACGCGCTGCGCGGGCATTGGTCACCGGGGGTGTCGTGCTCTTCGCCCCAGTCCTCGCCTTCACCGTCGACTGGTCCACGATCCCCGGGGACTTTCGCACCGTCTTCCTCTTCCTCGCGGTCCTTCCCCTCCTCAACGCGCTGTTCGACGTGGTCTCCTACGCCGCCACGCTCTCGCTCACCCGGCGCGGGCTGCAATCGCGGCTGCCGCTCCTGTGGGGGGTGGCCGATCTTGCCCTCGCCTGCCTCCTGTTCCTCGCCCTCGGCGCGACGCTCGTTGCCGCCATCCACGGGCTGAACCTGCTCGCGGGGGTGCTGCTCCTCGACTTGGTCGCCCTGTTCGACGGCGTCACATCCACCCCCGGCGCCTATTTCTGGCTCTATGCGATGCTCTTCTCGACCATCCTGCCCACCGCCCTGCACGCCGCGCTCAGCCTGCTCGGGCTGCAAGGCATCTGGCCGCGCGCGCCGAGGCGTCGCGTCGCGATCTGGGTCGAGAGCGCAGATGCCTCAGCCCTCCAGACATTCCGCGCGAGCCTTGCGCTGGGCATGGTCTGGACGGTGCCCCTGCTCCTTCTGGTCGCCATAATCTGGGCGCTCTGGGCGCTCAGCGCCCCGGCAATCCTCTGGCTCCTGTCCAGATATCTCGACGCCCTGATCTGGATCGCCACGCACCCCATCGGCGCGATGTAAGCGCTCCGAAAGCCGCAGACCGGTCGCCACTATCCAGATGGCGGGAAGTCGATTGACGGATGCGGAGGCTTGCTGGAGAGGTGTGACGCCGCGATTACCGGTCCTGCCAGCGGGGCGCGCGTTTTTCGATGAAGGCGCCGATACCCTCTTCGGCGTCCTCGGCCAGCATGTTCTCGACCATGACCTGACTGGCATAGTCATACGCCTCGACCAAGGGCATTTCGCGCTGCGCATAGAAGGCGCGCTTCCCCGTCGCCAGGGTCATGCTGGATTTCGACGCGATCTTGCCCGCCATGTCCATGGTCGCGGTGGTCAACTCGACCTCGGGGACCGCGTAGTTGACAAGGCCGATCTCGGCCGCGCGCGCAGCCGGGAGCATGTCGCCGGTCAAGAGCATCTCCATGGCATGCTTGTTGGCGGTGTTGCGCGACAGCGCGACCATGGGGGTCGAGCAGAACAGCCCGATATGCACACCGGGCGTGCTGAATTTCGCGCTCTCGGCGGCAAGCGCCAGATCGCAACTGGCGACCAACTGGCAACCTGCCGCCGTGGCGACCCCGGTCACTTCCGCGATGACCGGCTTGGGGCAGTTGACGATGCCCCGCATGACGCCGGAGCATTGCACCATCACCTTGGTGAAATAGGCGCGCCCCCGGTCAGGCGCCTTGCGTACCGCAGTCATTTCCTTGAGGTCGTGACCGGCGCAGAAGGCCGGACCCCTGGCCGCCAGCACGATCACTCGCACTGCACTGTCCTGTCCCGCCTCTGCAATCGCAGCGCCCAGTTCCGAAAGCATCGCCTCGGACAGGGCATTGCGCCGCGCCACATCGTTGAGCGTCAGGCGCAGGATGCCGTCAGACGAAAGATCGCGCAGCAGGATATCTGCGCCTCGGCTCATGAGCGGGGTGGCTGTGCCGGCTTCAATTGACATGGATCTCGACACTCTCGGCAAGGGAATTGGCAATGAAACAATAGCGATGCGCGCGGTGCTGCATCTCTGCGAGCTTGTCCGCGTCAATGTCGAACCCGGTATCGAAGCGCACCACTGGGTTCAGGTCGATCCGCGTGACCGACATCTGCCCTTTCGCATTCTTGCCCAGATGCGCCTCGGCATGGTCGTGATAGCTTGCGACCGGCCAGCCGGCCTTGGCGCAGAGTGCGAGGAAGGTCATCATGTGGCAACTGGAGAGTGCGGCCGCCAGCGCCTGTTCGGGGTTGGTATGGTCGGGATCGCCGCCCCAATCGGGGGCGGCGTCCACCTGCATTTCGTGGCTGCGGTTATACTGAACGGAGTGCGCGTTCGAGAACTGCCCGGCCTTCAGAGCGGGCTCCGCACGCTGCCAGTGCAGATTGATTGCAAGAGCGGACATGATGGTGGCCCCTTACGCGTTGACCTGGGCGAGCTTTGGTGCGGAAGCCGCCGCGAGGCTCTTGCGCGGGTCAAAAAACGGACGCTCCACCACAGTCGCCTCTGCCGGCCCGGACTGGGTCCAGACTTCCAACTCGGTGCCAAGCTCGGCGGCTTCAACCGCCACCATGGCGAGCGCGATGTTCTTCTTCAGACGCGGCGAATAAACGGCCGAGGTCACTTTGCCTACTGTCTCGCCGTCCTGCGTGACCGCCCAGAAGGCCGTGTTCGGCCCCTGCAGCGGATCGCCTTCGACAATCAGGCCGACCTGCTTGCGGGTGACGCCATTGGAGCGGATGCGCTGCAGCGCGAATTTGCCGATGAAATCAGCCTCCATGTCCAGATTGACCAGTCGGTCCAGCCCCAGCTCGAACGGGTTGGTGTGGATATCGGCATCGGCGTGATAGGACAGCATCCCGCCCTCGATCCGGCGGATGGTCGAGGTGTGCCCGGGCTTGAGCCCCATCGGCAGGCCCACAGCCATGATCCGCTCCCACAGCGCATTGCCATAGGCGGAATCACGCAGGTAGATCTCGTAGCCCAACTCGCTTGACCAGCCCGTGCGCGAGACGATCAGCGGAATGCCGTCCAGTTCCATCTCGCGGAACCAGTAGTAGCGCAGATCCATGATCTCCTCGCCGAACAGCACCCGCATGATCTCGCCCGATTTCGGCCCCTGCAATTGCAGCGGCGAGACATCGG
>REER01000040.1 GCA_007694945.1 Paracoccaceae bacterium
GGGGACCTCTGGATCCACAATCCAGCGCTCTAACCAACTGAGCTAAGGCGGCACTGATCGCGATTTAGCCGTCACGGCCTGCGATTGCAAGAGGGCGGATGCTTGATTCCGACGCCGTCAGGCCCTATCGCTGGCGGAGCAGATGATAGTTCACTCATGACAGGAAGCGCCACGATGGGGATTAATTCGGAAAGCGATATGGCAGCGAATCTGCAGATCGGGCCGACAACGCTGGGGATGGTGCGGATCTATGTAGCCGGCGACGGGGTGGACCTGCCGCTGGATTTTGAACCGGAAGAGGCCGAAGAAATCGCGCAGGAGCTGATCGGCGCCGCGCAAGCAGCGCGCAAACTCGCTCACTCCGCTACAACGCGCAGCCAACCAAAGAAGCCCGGACGCAAACCCCGCTGAGCAAAGGCGCGCATCGGAACTGGGCGCGAAGCGGGCGCCCTCTGCTTCATCTTGCCAGAATTATTCGAATTCAACGCCCGCGATGCAGCGCGCGGTCAGAGTGGATCAGATCAGCATGATCCGCGCCATGCGCGTTTCCGCGACGTAATTGCAACGCACCTCGATTTCCGCGCCACCACGGCGCACGCGCAGCATCACATCACGTGCGGCTTCACCATTGCTGCCCGTGATGGTTGAAGAACCGACCACGCCAACCACATCCAGACCCCGCTCGCGACCGGCAGCGATGCAGGCCCGTTCGGCGCCCGATGCCGACAGATCCGCAGGCAGGCCCTCGGTCTCGATTTCCGGCATCTCGCCGGAGGGCGGGGGCACGACCGCCACGGGGGACTCGACGCGTGGCGGTAATGGGCGCAGTGGCGACAGATTGCAGGCAGAGAGGGTGAACACGGCGATCAGGCCGGAAGCGACCAACTGGCTCCCTGTCAATGACCCGATGCGCAACATGCTTCACCCTCCGCTTGCCACTTACCTCGCGGGACTATTGCGCAGTAGGTCCCGCGCAGCAGCACGTGCTGCCATCGTTATCGTATCACCAGAAAGCATTCTTGCAATCTCTTCCACACGCGAATCGGCGGAAAGCGGCGCAACATGTGACAGTGTTGCCCCATCGCGTATCTCTTTGGCCACACGCCAGTGATGCTGACCAAGCGCCGCCACCTGTGGAGAATGCGTCACGACCAGCACCTGCGCGCCATCGGCCAGCGCGCGCAGACGACGGCCGACAGCATCAGCCGTCGCACCTCCGACACCGCGGTCAATTTCGTCGAAGATCATGGTCGCACCTTCATTGCCCCGCGCCAGACAGACCTTGAGCGCCAGCAGAAAGCGGGACAATTCACCTCCCGAGGCGATCCGCGACAAGGGCCCTGACGGCGCTCCCGGGTTGGTTGCGACTTCGAAACTGACCGAGTCCGCTCCCTCCGGTCCCGGCTCGGCGGGGGTGGTCACGGTACGAAACAGCGCGCGCTCCAGTTTCAGCGGCGCCAATTCACGCGCCATCTCGTCATCGAGCCGGGCGCCCGCCTGTCGGCGGGCGTCCGACAAGGCGTAAGCCGCCGCATCATAGGCCGCCTTTGCATCTGCTTCGGCGCGGCCGAACTCCGCCAGCGCCTGCGCGCCATTGTCAAGCCGCGCCAGCCGCGCGCGCAACTCATCGGCGAACCCGCCCAGATCATCGGCAAGGACCCCATGCTTGCGCGCCAGACCACGCAGCGCAAACAGCCGCTCCTCGGCTGCCTCCAGCGCACCGGGGTGAAATTCGAGATCGACCAGCGCCGCCTCGATACCCTGCTGCGCCTCACCCAGCGCATCGAGCGCGCGGCCCAGCGCGTCGAGCGGTTCCACCAGCGCGCCCTCCAGCCCCTCGGCGGCCCCGTCCAGCCAGCGCGAGGCATCTTGCAGCAGCCGCTCGGCCCCCTCTTCCGAGAGCGCCGCATGGGCGCGGGCGACATCGCCGCGCAGCCGCTCGGCCGCCTGCATCCGGCGGCGCTGCGCATCGAGCGCGGCCTCTTCGCCCGGTTCGGGCGCAAGCCGGTCCAACTCGGCGACCGCGTGGCGCAGGAAATCCTCTTCTGCTGCCATCTCGGCGAGCCGCGCCTGCTCTTCGGCATGCGCGGCGCGCGCCTCACGCAGGCCGCGCCACGCCCTGCGACAGGCCGCGAGCAGGTCGTCATGGCCGCCATAGGCGTCAAGCAGCGAGCGATGCCCGCGCGGGTTCAACAGCCCTCGGTCATCCTGCTGGCCGTGCAACTCGACCAAGCGCTCAGAGAGTGCACGCAGCAACTCCCCCGAGGCGCGGCGGTCATTGACAAAGGCCGTCTTGCGCCCGTCCGCGCTGTTGATGCGGCGCAGCAGCAGGCTCTCCGCAGGCTCAAACCCAGCCTCGCGCAAGACCTCTTGCGCCGGGTGATCGACGCTCAGCGCAAATTCCGCCACCACTTCGCCCTGTGCCGCCCCTGCCCGCACGAGATCGGCGCGACCACGCCAGCCCAGCACAAGCCCCAGACAATCGAGCAGGATCGACTTTCCCGCGCCGGTTTCGCCTGTCAACACATTCAGCCCCGGCTGGAACTGCAATTCCAGACGGTCGATGATCAGAATGTCCCGGATGTCCAGCGACAGCAGCATGTCTGCGCTCAACCCTTTGCCCGTCTGCTGACCCGCGCTCTAGACCCAGTCGCCACGCAGGGCCTGACGGTAAATCGTGCGCAGCCAACTCTCGCCCTGTGCCTCCGGCTCCAGACCCTGCCGCGTCAACAGGCGGAAACTGTCCTGATAGAAAGGGTTGGCCTCGAAATTATAGCCAAGGATCGCCGCTGCGGTCTGCGCCTCGTCGCGCAGGCCCAACCGCAGATAGGATTCGACCAACCGGTGCAGCGCCTCGGGCGTGTGGGTCGAGGTCTGGAAGTCTTCGACCACAACGCGGAAGCGATTCACTGCGGCGTTGTAATTGCCGCGTTGTAAATAGAACCGTCCGATTTCCATCTCCTTGCCGGCCAGATGGTCGAAGGCCAGTTCGAATTTCAGGATCGCCGACCGCGTGTAATCACTGTCAGGATATTCCTCGATCAACCTGCGTAGATGCTGCAGCGCCTGGAAGGTCACACCTTGGTCGCGGCCCACTTCATCGACCTGATCATAGAAGGACAGCGCCAGAAGATAAGCCGCATAGGGCGCATCTTCGTCGCGCGGATATGTGTCGAGGAACCGCTGCGCAGCGGCACGGCTCTCCTCGTATTCGCGCGCGCGGTGATGCGCATAGGCCTGCATGATCAGCGCCCGGCGCGACCATTCGGTATAGGGGTAAAGCCGCTCTATCTCCTTGAAATAGCGCAAGGATGATGTCGCGCGGCGCGAGGTTTCCAACTCATATTCACCACGCTGGAAAATTTCCTCGGCCGAGAAAGTGGCAAGCGACTCATCCGGGCCGCGGCCCCTGTCACAGGCCGAGAGCACGGCTGCAATAGCGAGGACTGCCCCCAAACGCCTGACCCCAGCCCTTGAAATCATGTCCTGCCACCCATCGCGCCTAGCCTTTGCGATTGTCCTAGCACAGAAAGAATCCGGGCGCAAAACGCCTTTTGCGGGAATAGCGCGCTTGGGAAGCGCCGTCAGGCCGAGAGTGGTAGATCGCGCTGTGTGATCCCGACCCCGGGCATCCGCGCCCGCGTGGCATGGCTGCACGGCGTCAGCTCCAGTGCGCCCGGCGTCGCCAGCAGTTTCCTGAGCAAGAGCCCGGTCAGCGCATGGCCCGCGCGCACACCCTCGTAGCGCCCGATGATCGGACGTCCCAGCACGTAAAGATCGCCCATCACATCGAGCATCTTGTGGCGTACGGGCTCGTCCGGGCGACGCAAGCCGCCAGGGCTGAGCACGCGGCCTTGGTCGAAAACGACCGCATTGTCGAGCGTCCCGCCCAGCGCCAGCCCGTGGCTTTGCATAAACTCGACATCCGCACGGCGGCAGAAGGTACGACAATCGCTCAACTCGCGCAGAAAGGTGCCATTGCTCATGCGCATTGCTTGGCTCTGGTGCCCGATGGCCGCCTCGTCAAAGCTGATCTCGAAGGCAATTTCCAGCGTGTCGGCGGGTGACAGGTGGGCAATAGCGCCATCGCGCTCTACCTCCACAGCCTCGCGTACGCGATAGACCTGCAATGGGGCCTGCTGCATCCGCAGCCCGGCGGCAAGAATATGCGCGACAAAAGGCGCAGCACTGCCATCGAGGATCGGCACTTCCGGACCATCAAGTTCGATCACGGCATTATGGATGCCGCAGCCATGCAGGGCCGCCAGCAAATGCTCCACCGTCGAGACACGCACGCCATGCGCGTTCCGCAATTGCGTGCAGAGCTGTGCTTCCACCCAGTTCTCAGGGCAGACGCGGATCTCGTTGGTACCGGGGGCGCAGTCCACCCGGCGGAAAACGAGACCCGTGTCGGCAGGCCCTGGAAGCAACGCCATACGCACCAGGGCGCCGCTGTGCAGGCCGGTCCCGACGACCGTCCGCCTTGATGAAAGAGTATACTGCATTGATCCTCGTAACACTTCGCGCATTCGCAGCGCAGTGGCGGGATTTTAACCTTTTGGCAAAGATAGGGGCAACTCACAGATTGTGACCCTCTGTAACAAAGCCCTCGGAGACCAGGAGACAGATCTCTGAGCAAGCAAGTCGCAGCAGAAGCCTATGTTTAAGATATAAAAAGACACAAAGCCCTGCGTTCGGACCCGCGCGCCTATGGCTGAGCCAACACCCGGAAACCACATCATTCGGCTCAGCCGCGCGTCCGTTTGAGCTTCTTGCGGCTCTTGGCCTTGGCCTTGTGCGCGCGAGAAACCGCGCGCCGCGCGCCAGTTTTTCGGCGTCCGCCGGGGCGGCGCGGGGGCGCATCGCCCTCGACTTCGAGCAATTCCAGCGCAAGCCCGCCCGTCAACGGCTCGGCCTCTGCAAGTTTCACCCGCACACGCTGCCCCAACCCGATGCGAAACCCGCTGCGCTCACCCTCAAGCGCCTGCGCATCAGCATCATGGCGGAAATACTCGTCGCCCAGCGCGCGCACGGGCACCAGCCCGTCAGCGCCGGTCTCATCGAGCTTCACGAATACGCCAAAGCGCGCGACACCCGAGACACGGCCTTCGAACTCCGCGCCCACCCGCTCGGCCAGATAGGCGGCCAGATAGCGATCCGCCGTGTCACGCTCGGCCGCCATAGAACGCCGCTCGGCCTCGGATATCTGCTTGGCCGTCTCGTCCAGATGCTCGATATCCCACGACCCAAGCCCATCCTCGCCCCAACCATGCGCCGCGATCAGCGCCCGATGCACGATCAGGTCTGCATAGCGCCGGATCGGCGAGGTGAAATGCGCGTATTCGCGCAGGGCAAGCCCAAAATGGCCGAAATTCTGCGGCGCGTAAAAGGCCTGTGTCATCGTGCGCAGCGTCGCCATGTTGATCAACTCGTCGAACTCGGTCCCCTCGGCCTGTGCCAGAAGCGCATTGAAATGCCGCGTCTTGAGCACCTGCCCCTTGGCAAGCGTGAAGCCCGACTCCTGCGCCAGATCGCGCAGCGTCTCCAATTTCTCGGGGCTGGGCTCTTCGTGGACACGGTACAGTAGTGCTGAGCCCTTTTCGCGCAGCGTCTCGGCAGCGGCGACATTGGCCAGCACCATGCATTCCTCGACCAGCTTATGCGCGTCGAACCGGTCCTTGAAGGCGACCGAGACCACGCGCCCCTCTTCGGACAGAACGATCTGACGCTCCGGCAGGTCAAGGTCCAGCGGCTGACGACGCGCACGCGCCGATTTCAACGCACGATAGACCCCGAACAGCGCGGCCAGGTCATTCGCCAGTGGCACGGTCGCTTCATCATGGCGCCCCTCATCGCTGGCCTGCGCCTGTTCATAAGTCAGCGAGGCGACCGAGCGCATCATCGCACGGCAGAATTCGTGGCTGCGCTTGCTGCCATCTTCGCCAATGACCATGCGCAGCGCGATACAGGGCCGGTCCACCCTTTCATGCAGCGAGCACAGGTCGCCCGACAGGATGTCCGGTAGCATCGGCACCACGCGGTCGGGGAAATAGGTCGAGTTGCCGCGCCTGCGTGCCTCGCGGTCAAGCTCGGAGCCAGACGTGACATAGGCCGCCACATCGGCAATCGCGACCCATAGGATAAACCCGCCCGGGTTGTCACGGTCTGGGTCGGGCATGGCGCAGATCGCATCGTCGTGGTCGCGCGCATCCCAGGGGTCGATGGTCATCAGAGGCAGATCGCGCAGATCGCGCCGCTTACCGGGCGGTAGCGGCTGCGCGCTGTCTGCCTCGGCCAGCACCGCCTCGGGGAAACTGTCGCGGATGCCATGTTCATGGATCGCGATAAGCGAGACCGCTTTTGGAGCCGTCGGATCACCCAACCGCTCGACCACTTTGGCGCGCGCGGGCCCGAAGCGGCCCTTGGAGATGGGTTCGGCATGGACAAGCTCGCCATCCTCTGCCCCGCCCGTGTCACTTACCTGCCAGAAACGGTCCGAACCCTTATCGATCGGCACAATCCGCCCGCCCTGCGCCTCGCGCCGGAAAATGCCAAGGATGCGCTGCGGCCCGGTGCCCAGTTTGCGGATGATCCGGCCGAGATAGTCATAATCCGGGCCCCGAACCGGCGCCAGCCGCGCGAGCACTCGGTCGCCGTCGCCCAGCGCCGGGTCGCCGGGCTGTTCCTGCAACTGGATGCGCGGGGCCGCGCCCTCGCCGCGCCACTCGACCGGGCGCGCGAAAAGATCGCCCTCGGAATCGGGAGCCAGCACCTCCAGCACCGTGACCGGCGGCAGCTTGCCCGTGCCGCGCGGGTTGCGCCGAGCGAGCACCCCCTCGGCCTGCAATTCGCGCAGCATGGCCTTCAGGTCGATCCGCGCCCCGCCCTTCACCCCGAAGGCGCGGGCAATGTCGCGCTTGGTCGCCGCCGGGTTATCGGCCAGCCAGTCGCGCAACTCCTTGAGACTTGGCAAGGGTTTCATGCGACCTGCCGCCTCGCGGGCACGGCTTCAAGTCCCAATATTGCGGGAAATGACGACCAGCCCGTGACAGGGCGGTGCGAAGGGCAAGGCGAATTATGGTCGTAGAAACGGGTCAGCATACGCGGAGACCTAGCACGCAGAAGGAGGGGCGTCACGGGCCATTCTACGAGGCCGATGCCAAGCAGACGACAGAGCCTGCGCGGAGTTGTCCTCTGCGCATCCCGGCCGGAAACCGCAACCCTGCCAATCCACGTTCATCGCACCCGCTCGGAGACGGATTCCCCTCGGGAGATCACAGCCTGCGCAGGTTGCCGCTGCCTTGCGCGACTCTCCGCACGCTCTGGACACGGTCGGTCTGCTGGCCAAACAGACATCTTTCGCGACGAGTCGCACTCCATGCGCAGCGATGCACTGCAAGTCTCGTTCTGTTTCGCGACAGGAGGCAGGACACGCAAGATCGTGGCGACCAGATCGACCTTGCGATAAGGTTTACCGAGGACTGCATCGAAGCCTGCATCGTGATAGACGCTGATCTGCTCTCCCATCACATTTGCCGTCACAGCTATGGCAGGCGGCATCGGGCGGGCGTCACGACCGGCATGGGCGCGGATTTCACCCAGCGCTTCCATCCCGCCCATCACGGGCATCGAAATATCGAGCAGCAGCAGATCCGGGCCTGATCGCGCCCAAGCGTCGCAGACCTCGCGCCCATTATGAACGAATTCGCCCTGCATGCCGAGATCGCGCAGCAAAGTCCGAAGGATGGTCGCATTCGTCGCGTTATCCTCCGCCACGAGAACCGACAGGCCTCGCAATCGCTCTGCATCGATACCGGGCGTCTCTGTCGTGGGTGCGCTGTCCTGCCGACAGATGGGCAGATCCAGTCGCAGCTCGACCGTGGTGCCCTGCCCCGTCTCCGAGCTTATCCGGATTTCTCCGTCCATCAGGCTTACGAGGTTTCGGGTAATGCTCAGGCCCAGACCCGAGCCGCCGAACTGACGGGTGATGGAATTGTCAGCCTGTTCGAATTCATCGAAGACCCGCTCAATCTGCTCCGCTGACATCCCTATCCCGGTATCGATAACGCGCATCACAAATCGATTCGCTGCATCATGGCCAAGGGTCAGCGTGACCTGCCCGCTTGGCGTGAATTTCAGGGCATTGCCGAGCAGGTTGTTCACGATCTGGCTGATCCGAACCGGGTCACCCAGATGCGGCAGTTCCATCTCCGCATCGATCTCCAGGCGCAGATCCAGCCCCTTACGCTCTGCTGTCACGGCATGCAGCCGCTCAAGCTTGCGCGCCAAGTTGGCTGGCACAAAAGGTTTGACATCGAGCACAAGCTTCCCAGCCTCGATCCGGGCGAGGTCCAGGATGTCATTGATGATACTGAGCAGCGCGTCCCCGGAATTGCAGATGGTCTCGACCATCTCGCGCTGCTCGGGAGTGAGGGAGGTGCGCGTCAGGATTTCCGCCATGCCCAAAATACCATTCATGGGCGTGCGGATTTCATGGCTCATATTGGCCAGAAACGCGGATTTCGACCGATTCGCAGCCTCTGCACGCAACCGCGCTTCATGCAATTCGGTAATATCCATCCGCACACCGACGCGGCCCCCATCCGGCGTTGCCTTCTCATAGAACCGGATGATGCGACCCGAAGGCAGGCGCTGCTCCCCGATACTGTCTGCACGCCGAAACTGCGCGAGCCGTTCGGCTTTCCACGAGGCCGGTGTGGTGCCGCTTCCGAGACTTGCACCAGCCGCGATCATCGCATCCAGCAGGGTCTCGAAGGAAACGCCTGGCCGGATCACATCGGCAATGTCCGAGAACAGCGACCGGTATTGTTTGTTGGCAAGGATCAGGCGCTCATCGGCATCGAACAGCAGGAAGCCATCCTGCATCGCTTCGACCGCGGCCTCAAGCTGGGCCTGTGCGCGTTTGGCGTCGGCCTCGGACGCTTCAAACATCCGGTTCGCCTCGCGCAGCTTGACCTCTGTCACGTTCTGACGATGTCGCTGCAGGGCGAGGATCAGGCTGATCATCGCAAAGACGGCGAGGATCGCATAGCCGGTCACTGCGACCCTTGCTTGAAGATCGCCCAAAGCCAAACGGTCGCTGTCGGCCTCGGATGCAAAAAACCGCATGATGGCCAACACTTTGCGCCGCGCCTCATCCGACAGCGAAACGAGATCCGATTTCATGTCGCCAAGCGCAGCGTTCAGAGTCTCGTCTTCGGCATCTATAGCCTCGATATGATCGTACAGAAACGCCCGCACCGCTTCGAGGCGCCCAATTTCCGCCATGGAAAGATGCCGCCCCTGTTGCATCGCCCGCCCGACCACGCCATTCGCAATGGCATCGCGACGGCTGTAGAGGATGTCGAAGCGCGTGCGCACCTGGTCCAATTGCTCTTGCCCAGGCTCGGACAAGGCATGCAGCACCGCAAATCTCAGCCGATGAACATCCACCTCGAGCTGACTGGCTGTCCAATAGGCATTATCCTGCCCATCAGCACGCAGTTCATTGAATTTGCGATCAAGCTCTATCCCGAGAGAAACAAGCAGGAACAATAGGATAGCGATTGTCGTTGCAGCGACCGTCCAAAGAGCGGCGCGCGCCCTAATGTCGAAACGCTGGCGCTGATCGTGCCTCAAGGTGTAATGCTCATCTGCGCGATCTGCCAGACGCTCAGCGCATAGATGGTTTCATTACGAAAGGCAGGCTCAGCGTCATAAGGGAAGATAAGCCAGAACGGACCGCGCTCCCGCAGTGGCATGGGGCGCCCATTGCGGAGTATCGCCAGCAGCGGCGCAGTCTGATCGACATGCGCAGGGCCAAGCGTCGCGCTGTATCCATCGATGGCCTCAAGCGTGATCTGCCCGTTCCACCCCTCCGGATCGACCCCGAGATGCGCGAGCATGTCCCATAGCAAGACCCCCGAGAACCGGTCAAGACTCTCAGTCCAGACCGTTGAAGTCGTGTATTCCGTCTTGGAAAGTTCAGTGAGAGACTGAATCGAATACACGTGGGTTTGCGTGCTTCCATCCGGCAGCGGACCAATCACGATCGTCAGATCATGCGTGTCGGCACGGCTTGCCTGCATCGACATGCCAACAAACACTACAGTGACCACCCACAAGACCAATCGGAGACCGTCAAGGCCAGCGTCATTGAAATCTCTTTTCCACTGCATGGGACCCTCTTCGCGCAAGCCGCAGTTTCCGTATCGTTAGCAGGCGACCCTTAAGATGCGCTTAAGAGGACACGACGTCCGACACTATGAGTGTGTGAAAATTCAGTGGCTCTTCGTTCCGATATGGAGCCGCGAGAAGATTGGCTTCACCTGTTCTTAATGCTTGCGCTTTAAGCTGTTTGGGTATGTACAAGTACAAGCATCGCGGAAATCAATCATGACGGCTCTCAAACAATGTCTGTCAAAACTTGTCCTTCTTCTTCTCGCAGCGTTCCCTTTGCTTGCAGGTGGCGCACAGGCGCAGGACCAGCAACCAGACGCATTGCACATCACGCGTGTTGAACCGTCGCTGAGTCGGGTGCTGACATTCGAAGCCCTGCAGCAACTGCCTTTCGTTGAAATCGCCACAACGACGCCTTGGACCGACGGTGTGCAGCTTTTCCGCGGGGTTCCGCTGGCAAGTATTCTCGATCTGCAATCCGAGGATCGCGAGCTGCACATGCGCGCAGCGAATGACTATTTCATCACCATGCCCGCGGAGGAGGTCTCTGACGACTATCCGATCATCGCCTATATGCGAAATGGCGCCCCGATGTCTGTACGCGACAAGGGCCGTTACTGGGTCGTCTACCCTTTCGATCAGGAACCCAGATTCAATGACGAGACCCACCTGTCCCGAAGCATCTGGCAACTCGTGGAAATCAGCATCATGCGGTAACAAAAGTTGAGGATATGGCGCATGGTTCCGGCACTGCGCAGGCCGCGACCTGATGGCCCGAAGCCCTGGCTGACGGCAGGACAGCTCTGGTAAAGCGCACACACTGTGTTTAGCTGACCTGATAACGGAGGTAGAACAAACAAAGAGGAACAGGATGCGACCCACTCGTCTGATCGCAACATTTTTCGGCGCCGGGTTGATCCGCCCCGGGCCCGGAACCTGGGGGAGCCTCGCGGCTTTGCCCGTGGCCTGGCTGTTGCATCTGGCTGGCAGTTTCTGGGCGCTTGTCGCAGCGACGCTGGTGGTCTTCCTGCTCGGTTGGTGGGTCACAATAATCGAGACAGCGGGCTCAGATGACCCTGATCCGTCGGAGATTGTCATCGACGAGGTCGCCGGGATGTGGCTCGCACTCTGGCCGGTTTCGCTTGGTGCGATGATCCAGGGGGTGCCGATCACCGCGCTTTGGCCCGGCTGGATCGCGGCCTTTCTGGCCTTTCGGGCGTTCGATATCTGGAAACCCGGGCCGGTGGGCCTGGCAGACCGAATGCACAACCCGCTCGGTGTGATGCTGGACGACATCGTCGCCGGAGCGCTGGCCGCCATGGTGGTGGCATTGATGGCCGTGGCCGCGCATGGAATGCTGGGGCTATGAGCGCGCGCGCTGTGCTCGAAGCGGCGCGGCGTGCCGGCCTGCGGATCGTGACCGCCGAAAGCTGCACGGGCGGGCTGATCGCGGGCGCCTTGACCGAGATACCGGGCTCCTCGGATGTGGTGGATTGCGGGTTCATCACCTATTCCAATGGCGCGAAACAGACCCTGCTCGGGGTCAAGTCCACGACGCTCGCGCGTTTTGGTGCTGTCTCGGAGGAGGTGGCATGGGAAATGGCTGTTGGGGCCCGCGCCCGCGTAGAGGCGGAACTGTCCATTTCAGTGACGGGAATCGCAGGTCCGGGTGGGTCTGAGCATAAACCCGAGGGGCGGGTCTGTTTTGGCCTGTCAGGCCCTCACGGTTGCCTCACCCAGACCGTCGATTTCGGCGCGCTTGGCCGCTCGAATGTCCGCGCGGCTGCCGTGGATCATGCATTGCAGATGCTGCTGACATCCGCGAAAATGTTCGACTCGAGGGAATAGAGCGCCCGGTAATACCGACAAAGTGCAAACGGGTCGAGGGCGAGGCGGCTTCGCCGCCCCACCCTCGTCAAATCTGAAAAGAGGCTCAATCGCGCCCCAACAACCCGCGCAGGCGGCTGCCGATTTCCTCCTCTACACCGCGGCGCAGCGCGTCCTCGAGCCGTTCACCCTCCTCTCGCGAGACACCGAGCTCGCGCTGGAGCCGCTCTTCGGCCTCGCGTCGAGCGCGTTCTTCCAGACGTTGCGCCTCTTCGCGGGCAATCTCTTCAAGCCGCTCCTGTTCGGCGCGCAGACGCTCTTGCGCCAGCGCCTCCAGATCGAGCCGGAATCGTGGCGCCTCCCAGGGTCCGGTGATCATCAGTGGCACGCGCAGCGTCTCGCCATCGGGACCTTGCAGCGCCGCGGGTACGACCCGGTAATCGAGATTGCGCTGTCCCAACCCGACGCGCCCTTGCCCCGTTACCGAGAAACGGCTGGCTTCCAAGCGCATGTCCTCATTGCGCAGAACCCCGTCCGTGATCGTGAACGTGCCTGTAACCGACTGATAAACCGTCCGATTCTGTTCGCCCATGTAGGACATGTCGAGATTGCGCAACATGCCCGCAAGATCGAAGCCGATAATCTCGCCCTCGGACAAGCGCAGCGCGCCTTCGCCGCGCAGGCTGTTCATGATGTCATGCACGCTGTTGCCTACGCCCAGAAACTGCAGATCGGCATTGGCCACGCCTTGCAGGCGACGATAATCCGCCAATTCGCTGAGCAGCGGCAATAGCTCGATGCCGCGGGCGCGCAGATTGCCACCCACCGACAGGCCCGAGCGGTTATTCATCACAAATTCACCCGCCAGCGTACCGCCAAACACCGCCACCTCGCGCAGGTCGAACACCGCGCGCGACCGGTCGATGCTGATCCCGACGACACTGCGGCCCAGCGTAGTGGCGTCCGTGCGCAGACCGGCGAGGCGCAGCGACAGTTCCGCATCGAGCATGTCCAGCGCGCTGGCATCGATACGCTCACGCGACCAGCCCGGCGTTGCTGCCTGTCCGTTTCCGCCACCATCCGCGCTGCGCAGGTCCAGCACATCGCCTGCCAACTGCCCGGTCAGGCGCGGGCGCGCGCCCGTCGGGTCCAGATCCACGGCGCCTGCCAGCCGCACTGCGCCCGCGCGAAACTGCGCGTCACGCGCAAAGAGGCGTCCATCCTGTGTGCGCGTTAACTGCCCGGTCAGCCCGAGCGGCAGGAAGTCCTCCGACACATCGCCGCCCTGCTGGCCCAGCATGGCCATAAGCGCGCTGGGCCGCGGGATATCGGCTTGCATCTGTCCTTCCGCTACCAGCCCGTCCAACCCCGCGCGTCCGGCATAGGTGATGGTCGCCCCGGCAGCCTCAAGATCGAGCGCCAGCGCCGTCACATTCCCCGCCAGAAAGCGCGCGGCGTGGTTGGTAGTCAGGTTCACCGCGACCGCCTGGCCGTTGAGCCGGCCCGATGCGCTCAAATCCGCCGGACCGTCGAGTGCGGGCAGGCGTAACCCCGCCTCGAGCGCCTCGACATGCAGATCGATCCCCGCCTGGGCATCCTCGAACCGCAAGCGCCCGTTGCGGATCACCGCTTCGCTCAGTGATACCTGACGGGTGCGGGTCGCCTCTGTGCCGGCACTTGGCTCTGCAGCCTCACGGCCCAATTCCCAATTCCCGCGCCCGCTGGCATCGCGGATCAGATGCAGCACCGGCGACTGCAGCACGATCCGTTCGATCTGGATATCGCCCCGGATCAGCGCCACCACATCAAGCCCGATATCCATCTCCTCTGCCGTGAGCATGGGCTCTGGCCCGGCCCAGTCGGGGTTGCCAATGGCGACATTCTGCGCGCGCGCACCGATCACCGGGTAGAAACTGGGCCGGACCGACCGACCAAAGCTGATGCTGCGCCCCGTCGTGCCTTCGAATTGTTGTGCGGCGATATTGGCAATCCGCTCGGTCGGCATCAGCAGCAACACCGCGCCGATCAGCACCACCAGACCGAGGACCATTGCAACAAGGGCCTTGATCAGACGCATTTTTCCCTCCGCAACCTGCTCAGCTTCGAGACTAGCGCCACCCGCTGCGCCTGTCTGCGCCAAAATGGAAACCGGCAGGTTTCCGCGCAAACTTGTGATGGGCGCGGCAGGCTTGCGCAGCCAAGGGCCATGTGAAAGAGAGAAGGCCCAAGCACGAGGTCCGCGCCATGTCCAAGATCGTCACCCGTTTTGCCCCCTCCCCGACAGGTTTCCTGCATATCGGCAATCTGCGCACAGCGTTGTTCAATTACCTGATTGCGCGCAAAGCAGGCGGGGAATTCGTGCTGCGGCTTGACGATACCGATGCCGAGCGCTCAAAACAGGAATATATCGACGCGATCCAGCGCGATCTGGAGTGGCTGGGGCTGCGCTGGGACCGGATCGAGCAACAATCGAAGCGGCTCGAACGCTATGCCGAGGCCGCCGACAAGCTGCGCGCGGACGGGCGTTTCTATGAATGTTTCGAGACTCCGACCGAGTTGGACCTCAAGCGCAAGAAACAGCTCAATATGGGCCGCCCGCCAGTCTATGACCGCTCTGCACTCGCGCTTGGAGATGCCGAGAAGGTTAGGCTGCGCGCCGAGCGCGAGGGGTATTGGCGCTTCCTGCTCGAGCAGACGCGGATCGAGTGGAATGACGGCATTCTCGGGCCGCTCTCGATCGATGCGGCCAGCGTGTCCGACCCGGTGCTGATCCGGGCGGATGGGCAGGTGCTCTATACGCTCGCCTCGGTGGTGGATGATATCGATATGGAGATCACCCATGTCGTGCGCGGCTCGGACCATGTGACCAATACTGCGACCCAGATCCAGATCATCGAGGCGCTGGGCGGCACGCCGCCCAGCTTCGCGCATCACTCGCTGCTGACGGGGGCGCAGGGCGAGGCGCTGTCGAAACGGCTGGGTGTGCTGTCGCTGCGCGATCTGCGCGAACATGGTGTGACGCCCGCCGCACTTCTGTCGCTGATGGCGCGGCTGGGCTCCAGCGCACCTGTGGAATTGCACCTGACGCTGAGCGAGATCGCCGACGGATTCGACCTTGCGCAATTCGGCGCCGCGCCCACCAAGTTCGACGCCGAGGATCTCTGGCCACTGACCCGCGCCGATCTGCAGTCGCGCCCCTATGGGGCCGTGGCCGATGAGATTGCCGCTCTGGGAGTTCCCTCGGATATCGCGCCGCAATTCTGGGAGGTGGCGCGCGAGAACATCACCCGGATGGCCGATCTTGGCCAGTGGTGGGCGCTCTGCCGCGATGGAGCCGAGCCCGTCATCGACCCGGAGGATGCCGATTTCGTGGCCGAGGCGCTGCGCCTGCTGCCGCCGCCGCCCTATGGGCCGACAGCCTGGAAAGACTGGACCGATGCGGTCAAGGCCGAGACCGGGCGCAAGGGCAAGAGCCTGTTCATGCCGCTGCGCAAGGCGCTGACCGGCCAGTCGCACGGCCCCGACATGAGCGCGCTGATGCCGCTTCTGCGCAAAGTTCCGGCGCGGGAGTGAGCGCAGCTACGCCATAGTCTCCAACCCCATCCGCTGGGTCAGAGACGAGGACCGGATCACCTCGGCCACATGCTCGGCCCAGGCCCCGCTCAGACGTGACAGCGGGCCGTTGAACATGGCCCAATCCTGCGACAGACGCGCAAGCAGCGCAGGGTCGGTCGCGACATATTCGACCACGCACCAGCGGTTCCATTCGTAGGCCAATGACCAGCCCGCCTCGCCGAGCCGGGTTTCGGGCAAGCGATAATGGAACACCGGCCGCCCGCCCTTCAGATGGTCGGGATGCACACCTGTCAACTCATCCGGGCAGAGATGCTGGAGCGCCGGCAAGAGGTCGAGACCGTAATGGCGCGAGGGGGCAAGCTCCGCGCAGGCGCGCGCCAGATCGCGCAAGTCCCAGTCAGCGCCCCCGGCCAGCGCTGAGACAAAGGGGCGAGGCCAGGGCGCGACGAAGGGCAAGACCCGGCGCGCAGGGTCCAGCGGATCCGCCGCACGCAGCCAGTCCTCGCACAGGCCATAGGCCCGCGCGGTGGCGATGAGCGCTGCGCCATCATCCTCGGGCAGTTCGACATTGAAATGAATGCCGAACCCATAGGCCAGTTTCTCTCGCGTGCCCATCGCACCTGCACTGCGCAATTGCGTAGCCATGGCCGCAACCTGCGGCAGGGCCGTCTGGGGCAGCGGTTCAGTAATCACCTCGACCGGAATCAGGTCACCCAATACCTGCTCGGCCAGATCCTCGGTCCATTGCTGTTTCAACTCGATGTCGAGTTCGACCTTGATCGTGCCCAGCGCCGAGTTCTGCAGATGCAACTCGCGTGCATCTGCGTGTTTGATCGCGCCGCCCCAGTGTTGCTGAATAACAGCCGCCGCCCGCGCGACATCCAGCCCGGCGAATTCGATCTCGACCCCGACCCGCCGCCTCGCGCTGGACGTCGCGCCATGATCGGGCAGCGTCATAAACCTCTCGCGCGGCAGGTTGGAGTGCAGTTGCGGCACGGGCCTCTCCTGTGGTCAGTCCTGCAGGGCCTCAACCCCGGTCTCGCCCATCAGCCGATAAACCCAGGTCAGCGAGCCATCTTCGAGCGGCAGCAGGTCGCGCCGGTATTTTCGCCCAGTCTGCTCATAGCGGTCAAGCCGCTTCATCTCGGCAGGCGTTACACGAAAGCGCACACCCTCCAGCGTCATATCGGGCGTGTCGCGCAAGTCACGCCGATAGCGCGAGAATCCCCCCAGCCGCGCAGGTTCAGCAGGCACCAGGCGGCCCACCACCATGAAACGCACGATGGGGTTGCGCAGCGTGGCGAAGCCAAAGACATAGCTCTCTTCCTCCGGCAGCGGCGGTGCATTCTGATCATAGCTCGGCAGATAGAAGGGCGCGCGGGTCACGATGATCCACGCAGCCAGCAAGATAACGACCAACGACAGAGTCAGCACGAGCCTTTCCTTTATCCAGTTCATGAGGCTCAACCTAGTGCGCAGCCCCTCAACTCAAGCGCGACGGCAAGGGCGTCGCGCGACGCTGGCGCAGCACTTCCCAGATATAGAGCCCCATCGCCGTCCAGATCATCGGAAAGGCGATCCTGCGCGCGCCCTCGAAGGGTTCTGCGAAGAAGGTGACCGAGATGAAAAAGATCAGGGTCGGAATCACATAGCTGGATATCGCGATGGTCGAGAGACGTAACCCTTTGGCACCATTGGCATAAAGCATGAGCGGCACGGCAGTGATCACGCCGCAGCCCAGAAAAAGTGCCCATTCCAGCGCGCCTGCCTGGGCTGAAAACAGCGTGCCCCCTTGCCAGCCCCAGACCAGAAAGCCGAGCGCGAAAGGGGTCAGGATCACGGCTTCCAGCGTGAAGCCCTGATTGGGGCCGATCGGCAGGGCGCGCTTGAAATAGGCGTAGAACCCCCAGCTGAAGGTCAGCCCCAGCGCGCCCAGCGGCAATTGCCCGCCCTCCCATGTCAGCACCATCACCGCCGCAGCCGCTAGCGCCACCGCCCCCCATTGCCGCGCTGAGAGGCGTTCGCGCAGGAGCGTCGCGCCAAGGAAGACGCTGAAAATCGGCATGATGTAGTAGCCGAGCGCGGCTTCCATCGCCTGCCCGGACTGGATCAGCCAGACGTAGATGCCCCAGTTGACCGAGATGAGCGCCGCCGTGACAAAGCCCATCACCAGCATGCGCGGTGTGTGCAGCGCCGTGCGCAGGTCTGCCGTGCGCCCCAGCCAGATCAGCACGCCCAACGCCACCGGCACTGCCCAGATGATGCGATGCGCGATCACTTCTACTGTAGGAACATGCTCCAATGCCTTGAAGTAGAACGGCAACAAGCCCCATAGAAAGAAGGCGCTTCCCGCAAAGGCAAAGCCGCGCGGCGTATCATCCTGCGTCATTCAGCCCCGCTTGGACAGCCGCCATGAAGGCCTCACCGCGTTTCTCGAAATCGGGGTACTGGTCAAAACTCGCCGCTGCAGGGGCCAGCAGCACCACCTCTCCGGGCTGGGCTTCGGCCATGGCGCGGGTGACCGCGCGCTCCATCGTCTCGCAGATCTCATGCGGAGTCTCGCCCAGTTGCAGCGCGAAGTCGCGGGCGGAATGACCGATCAGATAGGCTTTGGCGACATGGCCAAGTTGCGGCGCAAGGGTGGTGATGCCGCCCTCCTTGCCCAGCCCCCCGGCAATCCAGCGGATGCGCTCGAATGCCTGCAGCGCCTTTGCCGCCGATTCGGCATTGGTGGCTTTGGAGTCGTTGATAAAGCGCACCCCGCCCGCCTCGCCGACCAACTGGCTGCGATGCGGCAGGCCGGTGAAGCTCTCCAGCGCATCCTCGATCAGGCGCGGTGCAAGCCCCAGTGCGCGCACCACCGCATAGGCGGCGCAGGCGTTCTGGTGGTTATGCGCGCCCGGCAGTCCCTTGAGTGCGCGCAGGTCAATCGAGGCGAGCTGCCGCCCCTGGCGGTATTCCGACAAAAATCCCTTGCGTGCAAAGACATTCCAGCCCGGCCCTGCCAGTTTCTGCCCCGAGGAAATGCGGATCACGCGCGCATCCTCAGGAGCCTGCGCAAGTTGGCCCGCGAGATATTGCCCTTCCACTTCATCCACGCCAATCACCGCCCGATCGGGCCCGCCTTCGGCAAAGAGCCGACGTTTGGCCGCGAAATAGCCCCCCATGCCACCATGCCGGTCCAGATGGTCGGGTGAGAGATTGGTAAAGACGGCTATGTCCGGCGTCAGCGCACGCGCCAACTCAGTCTGGTAACTGGAGAGTTCCAGCACCACGACCTCGCCCTCGTTCGGCGGGTCGATCGAGAGCACACCTTTGCCGATATTGCCCGCCATCTGCACGGGCCGCCCGGCCTCTTGCAGGATGTGGTGAATGAGCGCTGTCGTGGTCGATTTTCCGTTCGAGCCCGTGACCGCGACCACCTTGGGTGGCCGGTCAAAGGCCATGGTGCGCGCGGTCGCAAAGCTGCGGAAGAACAGGCCGATATCGTTATCCACGGGGACCCCGGCAACCAGCGCCGCGGCGATGATCTTGTTCGGTGCCGGATAGAGATGCTGGATCCCGGGGCTCACGATGAGCGCGGTCACGCTGGGCCAGTCAACGCGGGCGAGGTCCGTCAGCGTATAACCGGCGGCCTCGGCCTTTGTGCGTGCCTCATGGCTTTCATCCCAGGCCAGAACCTCGGCCCCGCCTGCGCGCAGCGCGGCGCAAGCGGCCAACCCCGAGCGCCCCAGCCCCAGCACCGCGACGCGCCTGCCCTCATAGCCCAGAACTGGAATCATGCCCCTGTCCCCCGGTTCTCGTTCTTGTCTTGTGCGTCAGCTTGCCGCGCCAGACAAGGCAGAAGCGAAGGTCGTGACCGGCAGGATGGTGGGCGATGAGAGACTCAAAATCTCGGTGGCCTGCCGCATAACAGCGTGATACCTCACAATATCCCATTTATGTTGACGAAGCATAGGGCTGTCGCTACGCCGCTTGCTACAGAGAGCCAGATGCGCGAAAGTTCTCCCTATCTCAAGCCACGCGGCAAGGTCGGCACGCTCTGGCTGCGGATGCGCGTGCCCAGCGACCTGGTCGCGATCGTCGGAAAGAGAGAGCGCTCATGCTCGACAGGCACTTCGGACCGCCGGCAGGCCGAGCTTTTTGCACGCAAGACGCTGGCGGAGTGGGATCGGAAATACCTCGCTCTGCGTTCTCGCCAGAGCCTGACCTTCTAGGACATGAAGGCTGCTGCTGCGCAATACTACCGTGAAGGACTCGACCGCGACCTGATCGAGCGGTCGTCGGTGCCATCAGCCTCGATGCGCGCCAAATCCGCCTGGAAGGCGAAGCACGAGATCCAGCAACGCAAGCGGGCCGGCGAGATCAAGGCCGACGACCGAATCGCGGAACTCATTGCCGAGCTGGACTACCCGGCCTTGGTCGACCAACAGGCCTGCGAGCGCATGTCTCGGAGGATTCGGCTGCGGGAACTCGAGAGGCACCTGGCCGACAATGAACACGCCCTGATCAGCCATGCTGCCGATGCGTTCCTCGCGCGGCACTCCTTCGTGCTGGACCCTGAGAGCAAGGAGTATCGACAGCTCTGCCACCATCTGCTGCACGCCGAGATCGAGTTACTCAAGCGCCAGGTCGAACGGGACTCAGGGAACTACAGCGGCATCCCAAGTAGGCCTGAACGTCGGTGATCAATGCCACCAATTTCGCGAGTCAAGTGTCGGAGGGCCGATGGTGCGCCCACACCGATTGAAGGCTGCGGGTTCGAATATTTCGACATCCTGCCTGGTCAATCTGCACTCGGTGCCAGTTCATTGCTCACCGCACGGAACTGATCCAGCGCTGCCTCTATGAACCGTCATGGTATCCGATGCCGGCGGGTGGGGGCATCCACCGCATCAGTTCAGTGGTGAAGGTCACGACAGCCCAATTGCCGACCTTTCGGATCTTCGTCTGGATCATCGCGTCCTCGTGCCGGCTGCTACGAATGCATATTACATTTCGTCGCGGCACACCCCGCGTCGCGTCAAGGCCGAGCTCACCGTGCAAGAACGGGCCAGGGCTATGTGTCTGCCGACCAAGGACCAAGTGCCTTCCTGCTGCATGTGATTCGCCCCCATTGCGCATCCTTGCCCCGCACTATGCCCAAGGGATAAATTCCCTATATCCTTGGCCGATTGCTAGGTGCCAGAAAGTCATATAAGCTGATGATTTATAATGTGGATGATAGAGTTCAGACCTCGCGCATCTGCTGGACACCAGGTTTCCACAGGTAGCGCAGCACCATCTGCACCGCCTGCGCCTCGCGCTCCTGGATCATGGGGGTGGCGCCCAGATCGCGCTCGAAAATCACCGACAGGGTCTTCATGTTCGAGACATAGAAATACCCGAGCGCGGCGATGGAGATGTAAAGCTGGATCGGGTCGATCCCATCGCGGAAGATACCTTCCTCCCGCCCCTGCCCCAGGATCTTCTCGATCTGGCCGACCAGCGGCGAATGCAGCGCGGGAATGTCAGGCAGGGACTTCAGATAGGCCGCGTTCTGCACGTTCTCGGTGGACAAGAGGCTGGTGAACCAGGGGTTGTCGAGGAAGTGGCGAAAGGTGAAGCGGACCAGCCGGTCCATCGCCTCGTCCGGGCCGAGCGCTTCCAAGTTCAACTCCCGCTCGCCCGCCCTAATCTCGGCATAAGCATCCAGCAGGACCGCGCGATAAAGATCCTCCTTGTTGCCGAAATGGTGGTAGAGTAACCGCTTGTTTGCGCCCGCGCGATCGGCAATCGCATCCACGCGCGCGCCTCCCAGCCCGTGCTCGCAGAACTCGGCGCGCGCGGCGGCGAGAATCGCTTCCTTCGTGCGTTCCGAATTGCGCGTCCGTCGCGGGGGATCAACCGCCCCCTGTCGGCGCGCCGCGGTCCTTGATGAAGAGACGTGTGACAAAGCGTTGGATCACCGGAATGCTGAACAGGATCGACAGGACTACCAGCCCGCAGATAACCGCAGAGACGGGCCGGGTAAAGAACGGGGTCAGATCGCCGTTGGACAGCGCCAGTCCGCGGCGCAGGTTCACGTCCAGCAGCGTGCCGAGAATGATGCCCATGACCAGCGGCGCCATCGGGTAGCGCATCTCGCGCAGGAAGAAGCCGATGATGCCAAAGGCCAGCATCACATAGATATCGAACATCCGCTGCGCGATGGCGAAGGAACCCACCACGCAGAGCACATAGACCACAGGCATCAGCCTTTCGCGGGGGATTGTCATCACCCGCAGAAGCACCCGCGTCAGCATGAGCCCGAGGACAAGGATCGCCAGCGTTGCCAGCAGCAGCATAGCCACCACCTGATAGAGGAAGGGCGCGTTCTCCACCAGCAGCATCGGGCCGGGGCGGATCCCGTGGATATACATGGCGGCAATCAGCACCGCCGCTGCCGCCGAGCCCGGCAGGGCCAGCGTCAGCGTGGGGATCATGGAGCCGGGGATCGCGGCACTGTTGCCGGTCTCAGCCGCGATCAGCCCTTCAAGCGAGCCCTTGCCGAAGCGGTCAGCCTCGGCGCTTTTGCGCTTGGCGGCGGCATAGGAACCCCAGGCGCCGATATCCTCGCCCACGCCCGGCACGATCCCGACAAAGGTACCGATCACCCCCGAGCGCACCGTGGTCCGGCGGTATCTCCATACGTCCCTGATACGCGGCACCACCCGGTCCGAGGCATCCACCACCCGGCCCGCGACCTTGCGCTTCATAACCACGAGGATCTCGGCCAGCCCGAAGGCACCGACCATCGCAGGGATCAGGTCGATCCCGCCGCCCAGTGCCGGCATTCCGAAGGTAAATCGGCGAAAACCGTGCAGCCCTTCCATGCCGATCATCGCCACCAGCAACCCGAGGATCCCTGCGACATAGCCCTTGACCGGGTCATCAAATGCCGTCAGCCGCCCCGAGATCACCACACCGAACAATGCCAGCCAGAAGAATTCATAAGAGCCGAAATTCAGCGCCACCTCGGTCAGCAGTGGTGCCAGCAGCACCAGACAGAGAATTCCGACCATTGTGCCCAGCGCCGAAGAGGTTGTGGCCAGCCCCATCGCCAGCCCACCCTTGCCCGACAGCGCCAGCGGGTGCCCGTCCAGCGTGGTCGCCGCACTGGCGGGCGTGCCGGGAATGGCTAGCAGGATCGCGGTGCGGCTGCCACCATAGATGGCCCCGACATAAAGGCACATCAGGCTCAGGATTGCCTGATCGGGTGCCATCGGATAGGTCAGTGTGACCAGCAGCGCCACGCCCATCGTCGCAGTCAGCCCCGGCAACAGTCCGATAACGATGCCCAGCAACGTGGCCCAAAGCACGTTGAACAGCGATCCCAGCGTCATGAAATGCGCCAAACCATCGCCAAGAAGGGCCAGACCCTCGAGCATTTTGCCTCAATCGCTACCTTGCCCGGGGGCCGCGTGCGGCCCTCATGGCAAGCGCACCAGAAACCCGGCCTCGAACACCACCGACACCGCCACGCCCACGATGACCGCCTGCAGTCCGGCAGTCAGCACCGTGCGCCAGAGCGGATGCGGCGAAGCCGAAAAGACCCGTTCGAACACCAATATGAAGACGAGCACGAATACGGCCGACGCGGCCCAGAACGGAAGCCGCCCGACCAGCACCAGCGCATAGCCCAGCGCCAGCACCATCGCCACCACTACCCGCGCCGCCGATGTGCTCAGGAAGGCCGCGCCGAAGCGGCGCCAGCCCGCACCATCGTCCGCCACCCGAACCGAGCGCGCGGCCAGGATCATACCGCAGATTGCCAACGCAATGCCCAGCAGCCCGGGCACCAGCCCCGGCACTGTGGCCGGATGGATGCGCCGCGCCTCGAGCCGCGGCATTTCCCACGACATCCAGACCACCGCGATGCCAAGCACCAGCAGGATCAGCCCGGTCAGCAGATCGGCGCGAACCAGGTGCGCGCCGTCATCCCCGGTTTCTGGCCCGTCGTCGGGAGGCAGGTCCGGCACCGCTCCGCCCGCGCCCGAGGGCGGGGCGGACGGGTCCTGGGTCTCGCGGCTCACTGTCTGCCGACCTCGGTCATGGTTTCACAATCGAAGCCCAGTTCGATCGGATCCATCACCGCCTCGCCGCGAGAAGCCTTGCCGCAGGCATCGGCGATGGCCACCGGGATCGAGCGTTCGCGCGCCAATTCGCCCCATGACGGGTCCAGCACGGCACCGAAGCCTTCGGCATAATCGCGCAGTGCATCCGAGGTGGCGACATGGTTCTCCCAGACGTAGTCCATGGTTTCGATCACCTCGTCGGGCACGCCGCGCGGGATGAAGATACCGAAATAGTCAGGCGCCAGCGGCATGTCGAGCCAGTCGGTGATTGGCGGGACCGGGTCCATGCCTTCGACAACCAACGGCGTGTCGGAAAGGATCGCCAGCGGGCGCAACCGGCCGCCGCGCGCAAGCTCGATCTGCTCCACCGCAAGCTGCGTCGTTACCATCGCTTCGCCCGCCGCCGTGGCGGTTGCGGCCGGTGCGCCGCCGTCATAGGTGATCATGCGGAAGTCGAAGTCCCCCGCCGTGGCCAGGCTGGAAATCGCCGTCCCGCCCGAGGACGTCACCCCGGCGGTGGCCACGGTGATATCCTCGCCGCGCTCGCGGAAGGCTTCGAGAAGCGCGCCGAAATCCTCGAACTCGCTGTCGGAGGGCACGCTGACCATGGGCGCGTTTGCCACCGACAGATAGATGTGCCAGTCGTCGATCGAGGTATCCTCGATCAGCCCGCTGACCGCATAGG
>REER01000106.1 GCA_007694945.1 Paracoccaceae bacterium
ACCAAGACTTCGCGCCGATACCTCCTTCACACCAGCGCAACCCGCCGCGCCGCCCCAAGAGTGGCCTGCATCAACACCGACGGTCATGGATATCCACTGCCGCCTTGCTCGCTTCGGCGGCAAAGCCGATCACCGCGCCGCCCGATCCAGCACATCCTCGGCCCATTGGTTCAGGCTCTTGCCCGCAAGTTCAGGTGCGACGGCCGCGCGGCGTTGAACCTCGGGGCTGACACGGAACATGACCTGCCCGGAATAGCTCTTCTGCGGCTCCTTGCCGATCTGCGCCCAAGTCTCGATGTAATCCTGGACCGCCTCGTGAAAGGCCGCGCGCAGACCATCTACGCTGTCGGCATGAAAGCCGACATGGTCGCGAATACCCGCGATATGACGGGTGAAAATCCCGTCCTCGTCGTCATAGGCGATGCAGAGCGGAATAGCCCTTGTAAGTCATGGTTTCGCCCGATCCGTGCAAGATTTGCGCACGCTCAGAAGCATATCGCGGAACTAATCAAATAGAGCAACCCCGGCACAGAGAGGCCGGGGTCTAGCAGTTTTGAATGTATCGCAGCCTCACGCCGCCTTGGTGAGGTTCCGCAACACATAGTGCAGCACGCCGCCATGCTCGACATATTCCTTCTCGATGGCGGTATCGATCCGGCATTTGAGCATGATCGTCTTTTCGGTCCCATCGGCATAGGTGATCGTGCAGGGCACTTCGGAGAGGGGTTTCAGGTCGCCCTCGAGTCCGGTGATCGAGACTGTCTCATCGCCGGTCAGACCCAGCGATTTGCGGGTGTCGCCGCCAGTGAACTCGAAGGGAATCACGCCCATGCCGACGAGGTTCGAGCGGTGGATGCGCTCGAAGCTCTCGGCGATCACGGCCTTGACGCCCAGCAGGTTGGTGCCCTTGGCCGCCCAGTCGCGCGAAGAGCCTGCGCCGTATTCCTTGCCGCCGAAGATGACGAGGGACACGCCGGCCTCCTGATAGGCCATGGCAGCATCATAGATTGAGGTCTGTTCTCCGTCCGGCCCTTTGGTATAGCCGCCCTCGACGCCCTGGAGCATCTCGTTCTTGATACGGATATTGGCGAAGGTGCCGCGCATCATCACCTCATGGTTGCCACGGCGCGAGCCATAGGAGTTGAACTCGCGCACCGGGACCTGACGGTCAGTCAGATACTGGCCGGCTGGCGTGGTCTGCTTGAAGCTGCCGGCGGGGCTGATGTGGTCCGTAGTGATCATGTCACCCAGAATGGCGAGAATGCGCGCGCCTTTCAGGTCGCTGATCACGCCCGGCTCCTTGTCCATACCCTGGAAATATGGCGGATTCTGGATGTAGGTCGAGCTTGCAGGCCAGTCATAGGTCTCGGCTTCGGGGATCTCGACCCCCTGCCATTTCTCGTCGCCCTTGAACACATCCGCGTATTTGGACTGGAAGGCGTCGCGCGTGACGGTCTTTTCCACCAGCTCGGTGATTTCCTTCTGCGAGGGCCAGAGGTCCTTGAGATAGACATCCTTGCCATCGGGGGTCTGCGCGATCGGGTCCTTGCTGACATCGATATTCATATCACCCGCCAGCGCATAAATCACTACCAGCGGCGGCGAGGCGAGGTAGTTGGCCCGCACGTCCGGTGAAATGCGGCCCTCGAAATTGCGGTTGCCCGAAAGGACAGACGTCGCGATCAGGTCATTCTCGTTAATCGCCTTGGAGATTTCCTCCTGCAACGGGCCCGAATTGCCGATGCAGGTGGTGCAGCCGTAGCCCACGAGGTTGAAGCCGATGGCGTCCAGATCCTCCTGCAGTTCCGCTGCTTCCAGATAGGCCGAAACCACCTGAGAGCCGGGCGCGAGCGAGGTCTTGACCCATGGCTTGCGGTTCAGACCCAGCGCACGCGCCTTGCGCGCCACCAGCCCGGCGCCGATCATGACATAGGGATTCGAGGTATTGGTGCAGGAGGTGATCGAGGCGATCACGACCGAGCCGTCGCGCAGCGTGTAATCCTCGCCCTCGACTTTTGCGGATTTGCGCGGATCGGGCGCGGCAGTTGGGACCGGACCTTCGGCGGCCATGTCGGCGGCTTCAAGATCGGCGTCGGTGCCGCGATATTCATGCACCACCTTGAGGAAGTTCTCGGCGGCCTTGTCGAGCGGCGTGTGATCCTGCGGACGCTTCGGGCCGGAAATGGCAGGGACGACCGTACACATGTCCAATTCCAGCGTGTCGGTGTAGATCGGTGCATAGTCTGGCCCGCGCCACATGCCGTTTTCCTTGGCGTAAGCCTCGACCAGCGCCACACGTGCCTCATCCCGGCCAGTGCCGCGAAGGTAACGCAGGGTCTCGTCATCAATCGGGAAGAAGCCGCAGGTCGCGCCGTATTCGGGGGCCATGTTGGCGATGGTGGCACGGTCGGCAAGCGGCAAGTGGTCGAGACCTTCCCCATAGAATTCGACGAATTTGCCGACAACACCCTTTTCGCGCAGCATCTGCACGACGCGCAGCACGAGGTCGGTGCCGGTGGTGCCCTCGAGCATCTGGCCGGTCAGTTTGAAACCCACAACTTCTGGGATGAGCATCGAGATCGGCTGACCCAGCATCGCGGCTTCGGCCTCGATCCCGCCCACGCCCCAGCCCAGCACGGCCATGCCGTTGACCATGGTGGTGTGGCTGTCAGTGCCGACCAGCGTGTCCGGATAGGCGACAGTCTCGCCATTCTGGTCCTCGTCGGACCAGACGGTCTGCGCCAGATATTCAAGATTGACCTGGTGGCAGATACCGGTGCCCGGCGGCACCACGCGGAAATTGTTGAACGCGCCCTGACCCCATTTGAGGAAGGTGTAGCGCTCCATGTTGCGCTCGTACTCGCGGTCCACATTCATCTGGAAGGCGCGCGGGTTGCCGAATTCGTCGATCATCACCGAGTGGTCGATGACCAGATCGACCGGATTCAGCGGGTTGATCTTCTGCGCGTCGCCCCCCAGCGCCTTGATCCCGTCGCGCATCGCCGCCAGGTCCACCACGGCCGGAACGCCGGTGAAATCCTGCATGAGGACGCGGGCCGGGCGATAGGCGATCTCACGCGGGTTCTTGCCGCCATGCTTGCCCCAGTCGGAAAAGGCCTTGATGTCCTCGACCGTGACGGTCTTGCCATCTTCAAACCGCAGCATGTTTTCGAGCACCACCTTCAACGCCGCAGGAAGTTGCGCGAAGTCACCCAGACCAGCGGCCTCGGCAGCCGGGATCGAGTAATAGGCAACGCTGCTGCCGCCTGCGCTCAGGGTCTTGCGGGTCTTCGCGCTGTCTTGTCCGACAATAATGGTCATGGGGCTATGGCCTCCTCAAGGTTGAAAGGGGTCGCTTGCTGACACTTGCATTACCCGCATCGCAGGGAGTCGATCAAGGGAAAATCAGCCTTCGGTATACAATTGTGCACAAAAAATTTTGAGTTCGTAGAGACTTCATGACAACAGTGTGGCCTTCTTGCCGCGTTCATTTCAACTCGCAAAACCTTGATTGGCTTGCCCAACTGCGCGTGGTTAGATCGCTTTTGCGACTGTAAACAGGGAAATCTCATGCGTCTGGGTCATCGCTTTCGGCTGTTGCTTTGTGCGATGCTCGGCTTTGCAACTCCTGCCGTGGCGCAGAATTCACCGGTGCTGGTCGAGCTGTTTACATCGCAAGGCTGCGCGGCCTGTCCACCCGCCGACAAGTTGTTCGAGCAACTGGCCGACCGCGAGGATGTCATCGCCCTTGGCCTGCATGTCGATTACTGGGATTATATCGGCTGGGTTGACAGTTTCGGTCAGGCCCAGTTCTCCAAACGGCAGAAAGCCTATGCTCGCGCTCGCGGTCGCGCATCGGTCTATACCCCGCAGATGATCATTGGCGGTATGGATGAGGTCAAGGGCTCGTCCGAGCACTCGGTGATGGACGCTATTCGCGAGCACCTGTCAAACACGGGACTTCGAGACCTGGTACAACTGACACTCACCGGCGAGCCCGGTGGCGAGATCGTGATCGAGGCGATAGCCCGCCAGCCTTTGCCCTATGCCGTGGATATCCAGCTCGTGCGCTATATTGACAGCGGGAGGGTCGAGATTCTGGCAGGCGAGAATAATGGCCGCACCCTGCTCTATCGCAATATCGTCACGTCATGGCGCAAACTCGGCGCATGGGACGGGGTCGACAGGCTCAAGCTCAGCGCAAAAGCGGAGGGCGATGAAGCGGTGGTAGTGGTGATCCAGGAGCAGGGTCACGGGCCGGTGCTCGCCGCTGCACGACGGCGCTGAGCGCTGACGCAGTGTCTGTGGAGTGGATTTCTTAACCGAAACGCCCACATTTTGCGTATAACCGATGCAACAGGACAGCCAGCAAGGATGGGTTCATGTCGATATCGCTTACAGTCAACGGCACAAGCTACAAGAGTGATGCCCCGCCTGAAACCCCGCTACTGTGGGTCTTGCGCGACGAACTCGGCCTGACCGGCACGAAATACGGCTGCGGCGTGGCCTCTTGCGGGGCCTGCACAGTGCATGTCGGGGGCGAGGCGGTGCGATCCTGTCAGGTGCCGCTGGATACTGTCTGGGGCGATGTGACCACCATCGAGGGAATGTCCGAGAACGGAGTGCTGACCCCTCTGCAGAAAGCCTGGGTCCACCATCAGGTCGCGCAATGCGGCTTCTGCCAGTCTGGCCAGATCATGCAGGCAGCGGATCTCCTGGCCGTGAATTCCGACCCCAGCGATGACGATATCGACGCCGCGATGGCGGGCAATCTCTGCCGCTGCGGCACCTATTCCGCCATTCGCGCCGCCATCCATGACGCGGCGCGGGCCATGAACGGGGGAGGTGCAGGATGAGCCGTCTGGGCAAGATCACCCGCCGCACTCTGTTGGTGGGCGCTGTCGCCGTGGCGGGGGGCGCGGCCTTTGGCGTTTATCAAGTGCGCCGCCCGGTGGAGAATCCGCTCCGTCCAGAAGAGGGCGCGACGCTCAATCCCTATGTTATCATCGACCAAGCGGGCATCAGGATCATCGCGCCACGCGCCGAGATGGGTCAGGGCGTGCATACCACGCTCGCCGCGCTGGTTGCCGAGGAACTGGATGCCGAGTGGGAGTCCGTGCGCGTGCTGCATGGCCCCCCGGCCGCGGCCTATTTCAACGGCGCGCTGGCGCATGGGGCGCTGCCGGTGGCCGATTACGCGATGCGCGACTGGCAGCGCAACCTGACCGAGGGGATCGGGGCGGCGACCAAGCTTCTGGGCCTGCAGGTGACGGGCGGTTCGACTTCGACCGTCGATGCCTTCGAGCGGATGCGGCTCGCAGGCGCGGGCGCGCGCGAGGCGCTCAAGACCGTGGCCTCCGGGCGGCTGGGCGTGGACGTGGAGCGGCTGCGCACCGAGGCAGGCCGCGTCATCGCCCCCGACGGCACCGAGATCGACTATCGCGAGTTGGCAGAGGAGGCCGCCACCCGGCCTGTACCACGCGTGGAATTGCGCCCAGCTTCGGAATGGAAGCTTCTGGGCCGGTCGCTGCCGCGCAGTGACATGCGCGCCAAGGCCACGGGCTCGGCGCAATTCTCGACCGATATCGTGCTCGAGGGGATGAAATTCGCCACAGTCCGCATCTGCCCCCACCATGGTGGCGGCATGGCCAGCTTCGACCCGGCCCCGGCACTGGAGGTCCCCGGCGTCGAGCAGGTGCTTGATCTGGGCAACGGCGTGGCCGTGATCGCCCGCAACACATGGGCCGCGATGCATGGCGCTGAAGCAGTCGAGATCGACTGGACCCCCTCACCTCTGCCCGCCACAACCGAGGCGATGTATGACCAGATCGCCCAAGCGTTTGACGCGCGGCGCAATTCGCGGATGCGCAATGATGGCCGCCCCGAAGACCAGACCGCCCAGATCGAGGTAGAATACCGCGTCCCCTTCCTCGCCCATTCCACCATGGAGCCGATGGGCGCCACGGCCTGGCTCAAGGACGGTCATCTGACCCTCTGGGTTGGCAATCAGGCCCCGCGCGAGCATGAGAAAGTGGCTGCCGAGGCCGCAGGTGTCGCGCGCGAGCATGTCACCCTGCACACAGTCTTTCTCGGCGGCGGCTTCGGGCGTCGGGTGGAGACCGATGTGACCCGGCAGGCCGCACGGATCGCGGCGATGCTGCCCGGCACCCCGATCCGCCTGACCTGGTCGCGCGAAGAAGACATGCGCCACGATTTCTACCGCCCCGCAGCCATCGCAAGGATGCGCGGCGCGGTCGAGAATGGCCGCGCCACGCTCTTCGACGCAAAGATCGCCGCCCCTTCCGTCACACAGCAGGCCATCGGTCGTCTCACAGGCCGCAGCATGGGCGGGCCGGACAAGGGCCATGTCGAAGGGGCGTTCGACCAGCCCTACGCCATCCCCCATTACCGCGTCGCCGGCCATCTCGCCGATCTCGATGTACCGATCGGCTTCTGGCGCGCCGTGGGTAATTCCTTCAACGGCTTCTTCCATGAAAGCTTCATTGATGAGTTGGCCCATGCCGCCGAGGCCGACCCGCTGCAATTCCGTCTAGACCATATCGCGCCTGAAAGCCCGGTCGCCGCCGGCGTGCTCGAGGCAGTGCGCGACCTTTCGGGCTGGGGCGAGCGCCTGCGCGCGGGCACCGGGCGCGGTGTGGCGATGACCTGGTCCTTCGGCACCCCTACGGCCGTGGTGATCGACCTTGAGCGCGAGGACGGTCAGATCCGGACGGCCCGCGCCTACATGGCCTGCGACCCGGGGCTGGTGCTCGACCACGCCATCGTGCGCGCGCAGATGGAGTCGGGGCTGATCTACGGGCTCTCGGCCGCGCTGATGGGCGAAATCACCTTCACCGACGGGCGCGCCGATCAGGGTAATTTCCCCGACTATGACGCGCTACGCATGCATAACACACCACAGATTGAGGTCGCGATCCTGCAGAACAATCCGCATATGGGCGGCGTCGGCGAACCCGGCACCCCGCCCGCGATGCCGGCACTTGCCAATGCGCTGTTCGACCTGACAGGAGAGCGCGTCCGCAGCCTGCCGTTGCAGAATCATGCAGAGTTCCTCGTCTGACACCGGCGCAACCCAATCCCTTCGGGGCGGCGGGGGCTTCGCCCGCGCCGCCCTGCACTACTCAGCGCCCGTCCTCAAACCCGCCTATCCGGTTCATCTTGCCCAAAATACTCATTCCGCGCTGCGGCCATGCGCGCGCATCTTCCACGCGAGCCTGCACCAATAATACGGCCGCCCAAATCCAGATTTTTCTTGCCAAAAATACTCATGCCACAGTGCGACAAGAGCCACCGCTCGCGACCCCGAACCCGGGTGATGACTGCAATCTGGCCACCCATCATTCCCGCCTTCACCATCACGCCGGACGCGCAGGCGAAGCCTGCGCGCCCCCCTCAAATCCGCGCGGGCAGCGCGGCATAGCCGCGAAAGCGGATCCGCCCGCCCGGCACGCGACCGGGGGCCAGCGCATAGCCCGGATACCGCACCAGCAGGCGCTCCACCGCAATCCGCCCCTCCAGCCGCGCCAGACTGAGCCCCACGCAGACATGCGGCCCCCCGGCAAAGGCGAGGTGGCGGTTGGGCTTGCGGGTGATGTCGAAATGGTCGGGGTCAGCGAACACATCCGGGTCGCGATTGGCCGCGCCGATGCAAAGATGCAGATTCGTCCCCGGCGCGATCTCCACCCCGCCGATCTCCACCGCCTCGACCGTTTCGCGATTGCCGAACTGGTTGGGCGAGAGAAACCGCAGGCTTTCCTCGATGGCACCCGCCATCAGCTCGGGCTGTTCCAGTAGCTGCGTGCGCGCCTCTTGATGGTCGTGCAACAGCGCGAGCGTGTTGCCGATCAGGTTTGTCGTCGTCTCATGCCCGGCATTCAGGATGAAGATGCAGTTATGCAATAGCTCTGCTTCGGTGAGCTGTTCGCCCTCGGGCGTGCCCTGGATCAGGCGAGTCAGCACATCGGTTTCCGGGTCTCCCGGCGTCGCGCGGCGACGGGCGACGAGGTCGCGCAGGTATTCCAGAAACTCCTCCACGGCGCGGTTGCCACGCGCCAACTCGGCCTCTGACAATGCAGGCTCCAGCGCGCCGAGGATCGCGAGCGACCAGTCGCGCAGCGGGCCGCGCTCTTCGACCGGCACATCAAGCAGATTGCCGATGATCTGGATCGGGATCGCTGCGGCGAAATTCGCGATCAGATCAACCTCCGCCCGCCCCGCCATCGCGTCGAGCAGCGCATCGACTGCCACCACCAGCCCCGGCTCCATCCGCGCAATCGCGCGCGGGGTGAGCGCCGAGGTCATGATGCGGCGCACGCGGGTGTGCAGCGGCGGGTCATTGAACACCAGCGAGCTGGTGTGATGTGCGTAAAGCGGGCTCTCACGGCCAAAGACCGGCGCGAAAACCCGGGTCTTGTCCGAGGAAAAGCGCGCCGTGTCGCGATAGATGCGGTCGAGGTCAGCATGGCGGCAGATCAGCACCGAGCCATCAGGCTGGCGCAGCACAGGCGCGCGGGCCAGAAGCTCAGCGTAATGCGGAAACGGGTCGTCTCGGAACCGCTCCGGCAGATTGGCAAGATCAAACTGCATGGGTTGTCCCCCCCTCCCAGATGCGGCCCTTTGGGGCCAGACTGCGCGAGCCGCGCGCGCGCGGCAAGAGCAGAATCGCTTTTCATCCCGGCCCCAACTCCATATCTTGCGGACATTCCAGAAGAGGGGTGCAGGTTTGCGCCAGATCGACCGATACCTGCTGACACAGCTTCTGACGGTCTTTGCCTTCTTCTCGCTGGTGCTGGTTTCGGTCTATTGGGTCAATCGCGCAGCGCGGCTGTTCGATACCATTGTCGGCGACGGGCAGAGCTTCTGGGTCTTCCTCGAACTCTCGGCACTGACGCTGCCGATTGTAATCCGCGTCGTCCTTCCGCTTTCAGCCTTTGCGGCGGCGGTCTATGTCGCGATCCGGCTCATGCGCGACAACGAGATGGTGGTAATGCAGAGCACCGGGCTCACGCCCGCGCGTCTGCTCAGACCGGTGGCGCTGTTCGGGTTGATCGTTGCGCTGATGATGGCCGCCCTGATGCATGTGCTGATGCCGCTCTCGCGTGCGCAGCTTGCCGAGCGCCAGGTCGAGATTGCCGAGAACATTACTGCGCGGCTGTTGCGCGCAGGCGAGTTTCTGGAACCTGCTGACGGGGTTGTTGTCTATCTGCGCGAGATCACGCCCGAAGGCAAGATGCTGGATGTGCTGCTCTCGGACGCGCGCCAGAGCGGGCTGCGCGTCGAGTATAACGCGGCTTCAGCGCTGCTGGCACCGGGCCCGCAGGGCCCGGTGCTGGTGCTGCTTGACGGGGTGGCGATGGTCTATTCCGAAGAGACCGGGCGGCTGAGCACTATCGCCTTTGACGATCTGACCTATGATGTGGGCGCGCTGATCGGGCCGGCCGGGCGTGGCACGGATGTGCGTGAATTGCCGACACCGGTGCTGACCGAGGCCGATGCCGAAGTTCTGGCCGATCTGGGGATCACATTGGCCGAGGCGCGTTTCGAGTTGATGTCGCGCCATGCTCAGCCGCTTCTGGCCGTGATGACCTCGCTGATCGGGTTTGCGGTGATCTTTCTGGGGCAATTCAGCCGGCTGGGTGCCTGGCGGCAGGTGCTGGGTGCGATTGCAGTTCTGGCGGTGATCCAGCTTGTCGGCAATGCCACGGCAGGCGCGGCACTACGTGATGTGGCGCGCGCAGGGCTGGCCTTCGTGCCGGTGGGCCTGGGCGCGCTGGTGGTGGGCGCGATGCTAATGGTCGCAAGCGGCTTCGGTCGGCGACGGCCCAACGGGGGCGCGTCATGATCCTCGAACGCTATCTGACCAAGCGGCTGGTGCAAAGCTTTCTTATGGTCGCTGGCATCTTTGTCGGCATGCTGCTGCTTCTGGACATGGTCGAGCAGTTGCGGCGGCTTGGGGACCAACAAGTTCCCTTCGTTCAGCTTCTGCGCCTGTCGCTGCTAAGCGCGCCCGAGGGCTTCTACGAGATCGCGCCGCTGGTGCTGTTGCTATCGGCCATGTGGGTCGGGCTATCGCTGTCGCGCTCCTCCGAGATGGTAGTGATCCGGGCCTCGGGCCGGTCGGTGCCGCGACTGTTGATTGTGCCCGCGCTGGTGGTGCTGGTGCTTGGCATGGCGCTGGTCGCGGTGATGAATCCGCTGGTGGCCAGCACGTCGCGCGAATATTCCCGCGCGCTGGCGCAGTTGCGCGGCGAGCCGGTTGCAGCCGTCGCCCTCAGCGCAGAGGGGCTGTGGCTGCGGCAAGCCGATCTGCAGGGGCAGACCGTGATTCATGCGGCGCGCGCCGAGGAGACCGGCACGCTCCTGCATGACGTGACCTTTCTGGTGTTTCACCCGACCGAAGGGGTCTCGCAGCGCCTACGCGCCGCGCGCGCGGAGTTGCGCCCCGGTCTATGGGAACTCACGGAGGTCAAGCGCTGGGATTTGAGCGAGCTGAACCCCGAAGCCGCTGCCCGCCGCGAGGCGAGCCTCGCCCTGCCCACGGAACTGACGCCCGAGCAGATCCGCGACAGTTTCGCTCAGGTCCGCGCTATCCCGCTGTTTCAACTGCCTGCATTCATAGCCACGCTTGAACGCGCGGGCTTCGCCGCGCTGGAGCACCGGATGCGGTTGCAGATGGAGCTTGCGCTTCCGGTGCTGCTCGTCGGCATGATGCTGCTTGCGCTGGCGACAAGTATTCACCACATGCGCGCAGGCGGGGCCGGGTTGCGGGCGCTGGTCACGATTCTGGCTGGATTCGCGCTGTTCTTTCTGCGTAACTTTGCACAGGTACTCGGCGAGACGGGGCAGATCCCCGTGATCCTCGCGGCCTGGGGGCTGCCGGTTGCGACGCTGCTGCTGGCCGTGGGTGTGATGTTGAATCTGGAGGAGGGCTGATGCGGCGGCACCGCCCGGCAGCAGAGGGCAAGCGGCGCCTCGCGGCGGTCCTGCTCTTGGTGGTGCTGCTGGGTGTGCCGCGTGCGGGTGTGGCGCAGGACATCAGTGCCGAACCGCAATTCGCGACTCTGGTGGCGGACACGCTGTTCATCGATGGCCCCTCGCTGCTGGTGGCGGAAGGCAATGTCGAGGCGCTTTTTGGGACCACACGGTTGCGCGCCAGACGGATCCGCTATGACCGCTCCAGCGAGCAGATCGCGATCGACGGGCCGCTGGTGCTCTACGACGGCAGCGACGTGCTGATACTCGCGGATCAGGCCGAATTGTCGCAGGACCTTGAACGCGGGCTGATCCGGTCGGCACGGGTCGTCTTTGACGAGCAGTTGCAGATCGCGGCGGGGTCGGTCGAGCGACTGGGGCCGCGCTTTACCGAAATGACCAACGTCGTAGCGTCGTCCTGTGAAATCTGCGCTGATCGCCCGACCCCCTTGTGGGAAATCCGCGCGCGCCGCGTGGTGCATGACGATGCGGAACAGCAGGTCTATTTCGAGGCGGCGCAGTTTCGCCTCTTCGGCCTGCCCGTGGCCTATATCCCACGCCTGCGCGTGCCCGACCCGCGGCTGGAGCGCGCGACGGGCTTTCTCGGCCCGCGATTCACGCTGGATACCGGGCATGGTGTCGGGTTGCGCACCTCCTATTTCATCGTGCTCGGCACCAACCGCGACCTGACGCTGACACCTTTTGCGGCAACACAGGGCACGCGCGCGCTGGAGTTTCGTTACCGGCAGGCCTTTGCCACCGGAATGCTGGAACTGGGCGGACTGGTCGCGCGCGACTCGATTCGGCCAGGGACGACGCGCGGCATGGCCTATGCCGAGGGACAATTCGCACTGGGCCGGGGGTATGAGCTGCGCTTCAACCTGGTCCAGCCTACGGATCGGCAGGTGTTGGAGGATTATGGCCGTTCCGAGCCACGCCTGACCAGTGACATCACTATCGAACGCATCCGCAGCGATGAGCGTATCCGGCTGCAATTGCTGCAATTCCGCTCGCTGCGGCTTGGTGATGTCAATGCCACCCTGCCCAATCAGGTCGGGCAGGCCGTGATCGAGCGGCGCTTCGACATGCCGGGCCTGGGGGGTGTGAGCACTGTGCGGCTGGAGGCACATACCCACCGGCGCCGCCAAGCCACGGGCGTCGCACTGCCACCACCGCTGCCGGGCACGGGGCCGGGGCCTCGTCCACGGGCTGTGGGGCGTCTCAGCCTGGATCTGGACTGGCGTCGCGACGCTGTCCTGCCGGGCGGAGTGCTCGGCGCGCTGGGCGTGCATATGGGGCTCGACCATGTTCGGCTGAGCGAGACAGGCGGCGCGTTTCCGACCCAGCAGACGCGGCTCACGCCCAATCTGATGGGCGAATTGCGCTGGCCGCTGGTCCGCGGCGCCGATGCCAGCGGCGCCACCCATCTGATCGAGCCGGTCGCGCAGGTGATCTGGAGCCGCGACCGCGTGATCGGGCTACCGCAGGAGACCAGCCGGATGCCCGAATTGGATGAGGGCAATCTCTTCACCTATGACCGCTTTGCCGGGCGCGATGCGCGCGAGGCAGGGCTGCGCGCCAATCTGGGGGTCAGCTGGACCCGGCACGACCCGGACGGCTGGTCGAGCACCCTGACACTGGGGCGGATACTGCGCGCGCGCGACCTCGGCCAGTTCTCGGTGGACACACCGCTTGCGGGGCGCAATTCGCATTGGCTGGTGTCAGGCAGTTTCGACACGGTCGATGGCTTGACGCTGAGCAATCGTTCGCTCTTCACCTCTGACATGCGGCTGGAGCGCACCGCGTTCGAGCTGGACTGGACGACCGAGCGCTACGCGATCTCGACCAGCTACCTGCGTATCCGTTCCAACCCGTTCGAGGACCGCGCCGCTACGGCCTCGGAATGGAGTTTCGATGGCGAACGCCAAATCGACGACCAATGGAGCGCCCGCGTCGGCTGGCGCTATGATCTGGCGCTGCAGCGCGCAGCGCGGGCCTCGCTGGGATTGAATTACGAGAATGAATGCCTTCGCGTGTCAATGGAGGTCGAGCGGCAATTCGCCTCGGCCACGTCCCCCACGCCGCAGACGTCTCTCGGGCTGAATATCGATATTCTCGGGATCGGCGGCAACCCCTCGCGGGCGCGGCGCGCCTGTGGCACTTTGTGAGCGCGACCGCTCTTGCAATGCAGCGGGCGCGTGGCAAAATCGGCAGCAGAGCGCGCAGCGACGGGAAAGCGCGCCGGTCATGATGACAAGAGCGGGCGAAGCGTGTAAGCCCGAAGCAGGAGACGGCCAGTGCGCTGGCCAGCACAAGAAACGGATCCGAACTGATGCGCTTATTCGACATGTCCTCGCTGTTCCGGGCCGGGCTGGCACTAGTGGTCGCGGTGACGCTCGCCGCCTCCCCGGTCGCGGCACAGGGTCTGTTTTCTGCCACCCGCAAGGTCAATGACCGGGTGATCACCAATTACGATATCGATCAGCGTACGGCCTTTCTGGAGGCGCTCAATCCCGGTTCGGCAGACTTGCGCGCTGAAGCCCTGCGCCGCCTGACCGAAGAGGCCGTGCAGCGCGATCATGCGCGCCGGCTGAACCTGCGTATCAATCGCGACGACCTGCGCGAAGGCATGACCGAGTTCGCCGCGCGTGCCGAGTTGAGCGCGGATGAGTTCATTGCGCTGCTGGCAGAGAACGGGGTCGGGCAAGAGACTTTCGAGAGCTTTGTCGAAGCGGGGCTTCTATGGCGACAGGTCGTCGCCGGGACCTTGCGGCCGCTTGTGGCCGTGTCGGACACCGATCTGCTCCGCGCGCGCGACACAGCGGCTATTCTGGGGCGACAGCGCGTGCTTATCTCCGAAATCTTCCTGCCCACAGACCCGCAATTCGCCGATCCGGTCGCGCAGATCATGAACATGATCGAATCGGTCCGCACAATTGATGAATTCTCGAGAATCGCGCGCGAATTCTCATTGGCCGGCTCGCGCGATCAGGGTGGTCGGCTGGACTGGGTGCCACTCGAGAACCTGCCGGGCCAGATCCGACCTATCGCGCAGCTTCGCCCCGGTCAGATTCTCGGACCGCTGGAAATCAGTGGGGCGATTGCCTATTTCCAACTTCGGGCGACCGAAAGCACCCGTGACATCCCGGCGGACCGTGTGCAACTCACCTATGCGCGGTTGTTGCTGCCGGGCGGACGCAGCGAAGAGAACCTCGCCCGCGTCACTGATATTCGCGCGCAGGTGCGCCACTGCGAGGGCCTCGGCCCGTTCGCGCGCGATCTGCCCGAGGAGTTCCTGACCCAGCGCGAGGCGCTGATGCAGGAAATCCCAGCCTCGGATGCCGTCGAACTGGCGCGGCTGGACCGCTTCGAGATTTCTGCCAACACGACCGAGGGCAACAATCTTGTGGTGCTCATGCTCTGCGCACGCGAGCTTCAATTTGACGAGCCGCCGAGCGATGACCAGACCCGCGACATCGTCTTCGATCGCCGGATCAGTGCCATGGCCGACCTAAAATTGCAGGAACTGATCGCCGACGCCGATATTCGCGATTTCTGAGACAAAGCAGCCGCGCTTGGGCCACTCCGTAACGCGATGGGCGCGCGGCAGCCCGGTCCTCATCTGCACCAACACCCATTCAGGTGGTACCGCGAAGCCGATCATGCTCACGTGCCCCATCGATACCGCCATCGCAACGGAATCTGTCTGGCAAGCATAGCGGTGTGCTGCGCTATGTCCTCAGGAACGTCTTCAATGCCGCGTGAGGCAGCTATAGACTGGCGCGAGTTACGTAGACGCCAGGGAAGACCCGACTCGCTTGTGTTCTTGTGTTGCGGTGCTCTATCTTTCTCTCACTCACCTTGCACCCCCACCCCCTTCGTGTCACTTACCCCCAAGAGCCACGAAGGAGGGGATCCGCCATGCCGACCCGCATCATCGCCCTGACGATCCTTGGCCTGACCTTGGGGTTCATCGTCCTGATGGCCTCGGTCACCTTCTTCGTGCGTGAGCCCCTGCCTATTGTCGGCGCGAACCAGACCCTGCTTTTGCACAGCACCGACATCACCCCCCAGATCCGCTCTTCCGTCGCGATCGATGGTAGCTACCGGGTGGATCTGACCGTCGAGCATGCCCTCGAACAGTCCCCCGATGTCCAGTTGCGCCCCTCGGGTGGTCAGCCTATTCCGCTGGATACCGGCACTGACAGCCGTGGCGCCTGGTCCGGCAGCGGGCAACTCACCCGCCCGGGACGCTGGGAACTGGTGCTGACCGAGGGCAACACGCGCGAGGTGCTGCAGTTCATCACGCGCGAATGATCACCGACGCTTGAAGACAAAGGCGCCGTCATGGCGCGGATAGCCCGCGGCCTCGTAGAAACTGACCGTGCCGGGGGCCGAGAGTAGGAGGCAGGTCTGAACCTCGGGCGCGGCATCGGCGGTTTCCGCCAACAGCGCCATGCCGATCCCTTGCCCCTGCCATCCAGCGTCGACACAAAGGTCAGAGCAATAGAGGCAATAGCTCCAGTCCGTGATGGAGCGCGCGAGGCCGACAAGCTCTCCGTCCGCCCGCGCCGCGATCACCAGTTGCGCGTTGCGTAACATAGCCGCGAGCCGCTCGGGCTCGGCAGGGCGGCGCGGGGCGAGCCCAGACCGCAGCAACAAGTCGGCGAAATCCGCCGCCGCAAGTGCGGGTTCCTGTGCATAGCGGATCAATGCGCCGCCGCACGTTCCATCGCAGGGCGGATACGATTGGCGACAATCTCGCGCGTGATAGGCCCGGCAAAACGCAGGATAACGGTGCCATCCCCGGCCACGACATAGGTTTCCGGCACCCCGTAGAGCCCCCAGTCGAGCCCCATCCGGCCCGCCGTATCGGCCCCGATCCCGGCGAAGGGGTCACCCAGTTCGTCGAGGAAATCCAGCGCCCGGTCAGGTTGGTCGCGGTAATTCACCCCGAATACCGGCACTTCTTCCGCGAGCTCTTCCAGCAGCGGATGCTCGGCCCGGCAGGGCGCGCACCATGATGCCCAGAAGTTCACCAGCTTCACCTCGCCACTGCGCAGGCTGTCATCGTCGAAAACCGCCTTGTCGCCCAATTGCGTCACCACCACCGGCGGCGCCGGCTGACCCTCGCGCGCCGAAGGCAGCGCGTCGCGGTCCTCGCGGATATTTCCGAAGAAAAACAACGCTGCAATCGCTGCAAAGATGAGCGGCGGCAGCAGCATGAAGATCCGGATCTTACCCATTTTTTCCTCGACTGTTCTCGAATTCATCCAGAGCGCGGCGCACCGCGCGACCTCTCAACCAGACCCAGAGCGCCAGTACTGCCAAGAGGCCCAGCGATACGCCATAAGCCAGTGTCACTTCCAGAAAATACCTACCGAGATCCGGCATCATGCCATCCGCTCCCGCGCCACCAACGCCTTCATGCGCCGCGCCCGGATTTCCGTGCGCGTCCCGGCGATGACAAGCGCCAGAAATATCAGGCCGAACCCGGTCATGCTGATATAGAGTGGCGCCTTGTAAGCCCAGTCGATCCGGGTGCCCGGCGCGAGCGAGAGCGAGGCCCCCTGATGCAGGCCCTGGCTCCAGAAGAACGCCGCATAGCGCGACAGGAGCGCAAAGACCGATCCGACCAGACAGAGAACAGCCGTCAGGTCGGCAGCAGTGTCCGGGTCATCGATCGCGGCCCAGAGCGCTATATATCCCAGATAAAACAGGAACAGGATCAGGAACGATGTCAGGCGCGGATCCCAGGCCCACCATGTCCCCCACATCGGCTGACCCCAGACCGCACCCGTGATCAGCCCGATCAGTGTCATGATCACGCCCACCGGGGCAGCGGCCTTGGCCGCCAAGGCACTGACATGATGGCGACGGATCAACCAGATGAGCGAGGCAACCAGCATCATGATCCAGGCATTGATCGCCATCAGTGCCGAGGGCACGTGCAGAAAGATGATCTTGACCGTCGAGCCCTGCCGGAAGTCATCGGGCGTGAAGAAGAACCCCCAAATGAGCCCCACGGCGGTGACGATGACCGCCGCCCATGCCACGACCGGCAACAGCCAATCCGTGGTGCGCATGAATTTCAGCGGGTTTGCATATTCCCAGAATGATGCCATGTCTTTCAATTATCTCGCTGCCTATGCGCCCTCAAGCCTCGCGCGGTTGCTTCACCGAAGGTTTATCCGCAACACGAGGGCCGATGCAAAGGGCAACAATGCCACAGCCCCCGCCGTGATCCCGGCCAGCAGCGCCAAGGGCGTGCCCACCGTCAGCCCCTGCGTACCCCGGCTGACCACTTCGGCGCCAAAGACCAGCGTGGGAATATAGAGCGGCAATACCAGAAGCGATAGCAAGAGCCCACCGCGTTTCAGCCCCACCGTCAGCGCCGCGCCAAAGCTGCCGATCACCGAGAGTGCCGGCGTGCCCAGCAGCAGCGAGAGGATCAGCCAGCCGTAAGCCTCGGCGGGCAGGAACAACAGCAGGCCGAGCACCGGCGAGACCAGCACCAGCGGCAGGCCCGTGGTGATCCAATGCGCGAGCGCCTTGATGCTGACAACGGCCTCCAACGGCACCGGAGCCGTGGCCAGCAGATCGAGCGAGCCATCCTCGAAATCGAGCGCGAAGATGCGGTCGAGCGACAAGAGGCACGCCAGCAGCGCCCCAACCCAGAGAATGCCCGGCGCGATCAGTGCGAGCGTGTCGGGTTCCGGTCCCACACCCAGCGGCACCAGCACCGCCAGGATGAGAAAGAACGCGAGCCCAAGCCCAAAGCCCCCACCTGCGCGCAGTGCCAGCCGCAGGTCGCGCAGCAACAGCGCCCTCACAGGAAAGCCTCATCGAACCCGCCCGCACCCTCTTCGGGCAGGCGGGCCTTGTAGGCGCTGAGGTCAAGAACATGCGCCTCGGGCAGGCCGAGGTTGATATGCGTCGCGATCAGCGCCATGCCGCCTTGCTCCAGATGCGCGCGCACAACCCCAGCGAAAAGCGCAACCGAATCCGTGTCGAGCGAGACTGTCGGTTCATCCAGCGCCCAGATCGGGCGACCCGTGACCAGAAGCCGCGCCAGCCCCAGCCGTCGTTTCTGCCCCGCAGAGAGCGTTTGCGCGGGGCGCGTGGCAAGCGCGCGCAGGTTCATCTGATCAATCGCGGCCTCAACCGACGCCGTGCCGAAGGTTTCCGCCCAGAATTGCAGGTTTTCGGTCACGCTCAGCACCGCCTTGATACCATCGGCATGGGCCGCATAGGCGATAGAGTCCGAGGGCGCTTCGATCTCGCCCGCGATGCTGGGCTGCAACCCGGCAATGGTGCGCAACAGCGTGGTCTTGCCGCAGCCATTCGGGCCGCGCAGGATCAGCGCCTCGCCCGGTGCGAGCGTGAAGGACACCCCTTCCAGCACGGGCAGCCCGCCACGGGCGCAGGTCAGATCGTGAACATGCAATGTCATGCTTGGCTCTTAGCGTGAAAGCAGCATGAGCAAAAGCACCTGTTGCGGCCTTGATGCCGGATCGCGAGACAACACCGGTTGGCGCCATCACTCTTCGGGCTGCACCGGCAAGAGCGCCAGCGCTACCCGGCGCTGTTCGGACAGCAACACGTTATAGGTGCGGCAAGCCGCAGGGCTGTCCATGATTTCGACCCCGAGTCCGGCCTCTTCCAGTCGCGCCCGCAGCCCGGAGGGCAGATGCGCAATCACGGGGCCGGTACCCACGAAGAGCACATCGACCTTACCGACCAGCGCCAGCAGAGCCTCGGCATCCTCATAGCCGCCCCAGGGCTGCACCTGACCCGGCACGATCAGCAGAGGTGCCGCATGCGCTGCCCCACCGATACGGAAGAAATCTGGCCCATAGCCTTCAACTGGTTGCGCGGCACCAAAATCGATCTCGGACAGGCGCATCTCAACCCTCCTTGACCCCGAATTGCGTGCCCGCAGTGTCACCCGAGGATTTTGACCAGTCCCGTTTCACACCAATCTGCAGCAGCACTTTCGAGGCCACAAAGACCGACGAATAGGTGCCCACCAGAACGCCCCAGATCATCGCAAAGACAAAGCCCCGGATCACGTCACCCCCCAGCGTGAACAGTGCCAGAAGTGCGAGCAGCGTCGTGACCGAGGTCATCACCGTGCGCGACAGCGTCTCGTTGATCGACAGCGTCAGCACTTCCTCCAGCGGGCGTTTCTTGTATTTGATCAGGTTCTCGCGCACCCGGTCGAAAACAACCACCGTGTCATTGAGCGAATAGCCCACGATGGTCAGCAGAGCGGCGATAATCGCAAGGTCGAAGCGGATTTGCAGCAGACTGAAAATGCCGATGGTCAGGACCACGTCATGCACCAGCGCGACGACCGCCCCAACAGAAAACTGCCACTCGAAGCGCAGCCAGATGTAGAACAGCACCGCCGCCAGCGCGAGCACGATCGAAATGATGGCCGAGCGGATCAACTCGCCCGAGACCTTCGGCCCGACCGATTCGACAGCAGCGAAAGTCAGTGTCGGGTCCACCGCCACCAGTGCATCGCGCACAGCGTTGATCTGTTCGGGCGTGATCGCCTCGGTGCCTTCCTGCGTCTGGATGCGGACCATGGCCACATTGCGGTCAGGTCCGAAGCCCGGATCGAAAACCTCGGTGATCGCCACATCGCCCAGCCCCAGCGGTGCGATTGCATCGCGATAGGCGCCGACATCGACCGGGGCCTGTGCCTCGGTGCGGACCGAGGTGCCGCCGCGGAAGTCGATGCCGAAATTGAGCCCCATGATGAAGAAGGCGAGGATCGACACGATCATCGCGACCGCGGACAGACCGAACGTGACCTTCCAGTGTTTGAAGAACTGGATCGAGGTGTCTTGCGGGACCAGTTTCAGGCGCATGGCAACCTCCTCAGATCGCGAGTGTTTTCGGGCGCTTGCGCTCGAAATACATGACCATCATCAAGCGCGTGATCATCAGCGCGGTAAAGACCGAGGTGATGATCCCCAGCCCCAGCGTGACGGCAAACCCGCGCACTGGGCCCGACCCCATCGCAAACAGGATCAGCGCCGTGATGAAGGTGGTGATATTGGCGTCGAGAATCGCCGAAAGCGCCTTCTCGTAGCCCAGCTCAATGGCGCGGGCGGGGCCCTTCGCCGTGCGCATCTCTTCGCGTATGCGCTCGAAGATCAGCACCGTCGCATCGACGGCCATGCCGATGGTCAGCACGATCCCGGCGATCCCCGGCAGCGTCAGCGTTGCCCCGATCAGCGACAGCAGCGCAAAGATCATCGACAGGTTCAAGAGCAGCGCAATATTGGCGATGACCCCGAATATCCCGTAACTCGCCAGCATGAAGGCGAGTACCGCGATCATGGCGACAATCGCCGCAATCTGCCCGGCCTCGATACTGTCCTGCCCCAGTTCGGGGCCGACCGTGCGTTCTTCGAGGAAATCCATCTCGGCGGGCAATGCACCCGAGCGGAGCAGCACGGCAAGCTGGCTGGTCTCCTCGACCGTGAAGCGCCCGGTGATGATGCCCGATCCGCCCGGAATATGGCTCTGGATCACAGGCGCCGAGATCACCTCACCATCGAGCACGATGGCAAAGGGATTGCCGATATTCTCGGCTGTGTAGAGGCCGAAGGCGCGGCCACCCGCCGGGTTGAAGCGGAAATTCACGGCGGGTCGATTGTTCTGGTCTGTTCCTGGCTGCGCATCTACAAGCTGATCACCCGTCACGACCGGGGTCTGTTCGAGGATGTAATACCGTCCGGGCTCGTCAATCGACGGGTAGATCACCTGCCGCGGGCCGGGCACTTCGTCGGGGTCAGAGGTGACATTGACCACCGGGTGAAAGGTCAGCCGCGCCGTGGTGCCGATCAGCGCCTTGAGTTCCTCCGCCGAGCCGATCCCGGGTACCTGAATCAGGATACGGTCTGCGCCCTGGCGCTGAATCGTCGGCTCGCGCGTGCCGGCTTCATCGACGCGGCGCCGGATGATTTCGAGCGAGAGGCGCATGGTGCGCTCATCGGTCGCCTGCCGCTCGGCCTCGGACAAGGTGACGACGATCTCCTCACCATCGACGCGGACGTCCAGATCCTGTGCCTGTGTGAAGCCGGTGAACGATTGTGTGGGCTGGGCCAGTTCGCGCACGAAACTCGCGGCTTGGTCGATCGCCTCAGTATTCGCGATCCGAACCCTTAGCTCACCCGGGTCATCCGAGGGCATGCGGCGCACTGCCCCGACGATACCGCGTTCGCTCGCCAAACGGTCGCGCACCGAGGGCCACATGCCGTCGATCCGATCGGCATACACATCCGACACCCTGACCTCGGCCAGCAGATGCGCACCACCGCGCAGGTCAAGCCCGAGATTGACGAGGAACGAAGGCAGGAAGCCAGGCCACCCTGCCTTTTCAGCCTCAAGCGCGTCAGAGCGCTCCCCGATCTCCAGCGCTGCAACCGCGTCATTATGCCTCTCGACCCGGTCATAGAACAGATTGGGCATGGCGAAGAGCAGCGCAAGTGCGCAGGTCGACCAGATCAGGATGCGTTTCCACATTGGTATTTGCAGCATCAGCCCAAGGCTCCTGAATTGGCGCAGCGTGCTGCCACGCGCCTGACACCCGTCCGCGCCCGCACTGGTCCGGCGGGGTGCAAGGGTGGGTGGGTGGGGCACCCCGGCGGTCCAGAGGGGGGGCCGGGGGCCACGGGCCGGTATGCCGGGCCCGTCCGATAAAGTCCAGTCACGGGGGCGATCACTCTTTCCCGGCGGGCTCGGTCTTGGAGATCACATTCGCGATGGTCTGCTTGAGCACGCGCACCTTGACACCATCCGAAATCTCAACCTCGGCCTCACCGTCTTCCTTTACCTTGACCACCTTTCCGATGATGCCGCCCTGCGTGACCACCTGATCACCGCGCCGCAGGGCCGAGACCATGGCCTGATGTTCTTTCATCTTCTTCTGCTGCGGACGGATCAGCAGGAAATACATGATCACGAAAATCAGGATGAAGGGAATGATCGAAACAAGGCCGGCGGCGGCACCGGCATCTTGCGCATGGGCAGGCGAAACGAACATGAAAGCTCCTGTCGATAGGACCGGCTTATTACCGGGCATGTTTATGACCCCGGCAGGCGGGGCGTGATTTGGCGCGCACCCTACTGTCAGCCCGAGCGCTTGGCAAGGCGGCGCGGAACGAATGCGCGCAGGACCTGTCCTCGAAGCGCGCGCCCTCAGCCTACCAGCGCCCGGACAGGGCGCGCAACAACAGCCCGCCGCGCCGGGCGAATTCAGTGCTTTGCAACCTCCCTTCCCGCACGCGCGCGGGGCTTCGTACCGCGCGGCGCAGGATGGGTCCCGCCTGCCATCCGGTCAGCAGCGCCGGCAGGACTGAGGCCGGCAGGTGCGCGCGTTCCGCGCGCGCCTGCCCGAGCCGCCGCAAGCCGTCATCGGCCAAAGCCCGGATCGGACCGTCGCTCTCATCCACCAATGGTGCGCGCCCTGCCGCGCGCAGCGCAGGCACGGCCACCAGCCAGTTGGCCAGCCCGCTCGCATAGGCCATGTCGCGCACGACAGGCTCATTCTCCGCAGACGCACCAAGCAGACGCGCCGAAAGCCACATCAGATGCCCTGCAGTCGCATTCAGGTGCCCAACCATCGCGGCCTCATCCGCGAAAGGCTCGCGCGCGACATCCCAGCGCCGCGCTGAGATCATCTCCTTGCCCAGAGCAATCGGCAGCCCCTCGGTCTGCCAGAGCGCCGCCAGCGGCTGCGCCACTTCATGCGCACGCGGTGTTGCGCCCCGCGCGATCTCTGCCATCACATCGGACCAGAACTGCAAGCGCATTTCGGCGATCAGCGGCTCTTGCGTCACATAAGGCGCGCGCGCGATCTCGAGGTTAAAAGCGTAAAGCGTCCAGAGCTTCTCGCGCGCCGCCTCGGGCGCGGCCAATGTGGCGGTAAAGCGGTCCGGGTCGCCCGCACGCACGATCTCGGCCAGTGCGCTCACTTTGGCGCCACTACCATCAGCGCATAGGCAATCTCGGAGGGCGCAGCCTTCCAGCGGGCAATTTCGCGCTCGGCCTCGTCCAGTGCCGCGGCCAGGGTGCCGGTGGCACCCTCACGCAATGATGCAATCCGCCGCTCCATCGGCAGGTAATATGCCTCCCATGCCGCGCCGATCTGCATCTGTTCGCCCAGAACCCGATAGCCTGCCGCCTCGACCCGCGCGCGGATTCCCGCGACATCGGTGATCTGCGGATATTCCGCCGCCCAGAAGGCCCGCGCGGCCTCGGACGGGCGCGGTAGCAGGCAGGGTTCGGAAAAGGCCACCACACCCGCGGGAGCCAAGGCGCGGCGCCAGAGCCGCAAGCCCTCGGTCACGCCGAGATAATAGATCGCACCCGCACACCAGATCAGATCATAGGGTCCGGTCAGTCCCGCCATATCCCCCTCGCGCACCTGCACGCGCGGCCCGAACCGAGCCGTGCGCTTGCGCGCGGCCTCGACGAATTGGGTGATCTTGTCCACAGCCTCGATCTGCGCCTTGGGCCGTTCCTTGGCGAGCGCCACCGTATCCGCCCCCGACCCACAACCCGCATCGCAGATGCGGGCCTCATCGGGCGTGGCCGCCACAGAAAGCGCCCAGCCTACGTCAGCCGCTGCCCCCGGCCCCTCGCGCGCAAGGTCCGTGTAGAGCGTCAGGAAAGCCTCTTCGCGGGTCAGCTCCGGCATGGCACCACCCCGTCGCGCAGAAATTTCCAGATCACGGCATCAAGCAGCGCCTCGAAACTCGCGTCGACTATGTTGGGCGAGACCCCGACCGTGGACCAGCGCCGCCCCTGCCCGTCCTCGCTGTCGATGATGACCCGCGTCACCGCCTCGGTACCGCCCTGCGTGATCCGCACCTTGAAATCCACGAGCTTCATGTCATCAATCGCGGCCTGATAGGGCCCGAGGTCCTTCGCCAGCGCTTTCGAGAGCGCATTGACCGGCCCGCGATCATGCCCCTCAACATCCATCGATTCCGAGACCGAGAGCTTCTTCTCATCGCCGATCTTGACCACCACCACGGCCTCCGAGAGCGTGACCATCTGGTTATACTTGTTCTTGCGCCGTTCGACCGTGACGCGGTAGCGCTTGACCTCGAAGAAATCGGGCACCTGCCCCAGCGCGCGCCGCGCCAGCAA
>REER01000120.1 GCA_007694945.1 Paracoccaceae bacterium
GGGATTCCTGGCACTTCAACGCAAAACACCACCCAAGCAAACTGGACAGCCGGGCCAGTATCCTGCAGATAAGCAATATAGAGAAAACGGGAACACCGCGCGAATGAAAATCATTGCCATCGCCAACCAGAAGGGCGGCGTCGCCAAGACCACCACGGCGATCAATCTCGCTGCCGCACTTGCGGAGCATGGCCGGCGCATCCTGCTGATAGACATGGATCCGCAAGGCAACGCATCTACCGGCCTGGGCATCGACCCGGACGCGCGCGCACGAACGGTCTACGACCTTCTTCTTGGCGATTCGACGGTAGCGGATGTGACGACCGAAACGGCAACCGCCGGCATCTGGATCATTCCATCAACGACCGACCTTTCGTCATCCGATATCGAACTGCAGGGCGTGAACCGGCGGGGACATCTTCTACGCGACAGGTTGCGCCATGACACTGAGGCAAAAGCAGGATTTGACTATTGTCTCATCGACTGCCCGCCATCGTTGAACCTGCTCACGGTCAATGCGCTGGTCGCCGCCGATTCTGTGCTCGTCCCGTTACAAAGCGAATTTTTCGCGCTCGAGGGCCTGTCGCATCTTCTCCTGACGATCAGGGAAATCCGCCAGAGTGCGAATCCCGGGCTGCGCATCGAAGGCGTCGTGCTTACCATGCACGACCAACGCAACAATCTGTCACAGCAAGTCGAGAATGACGCGCGCGAGACCTTGGGCGAAGTCATCTATCAGACCGTCATCCCTCGCAATGTTCGACTTAGCGAAGCGCCCTCGCATGCGGTTCCGATCATCACCTATGACTCTGGTTCGACCGGTGCACGCGCCTATAGAGCGTTGGCAAACGAGTTTCTCGAAAACAATGAAGAACAGAGGAAAAGGGCCCAGGCATGACGGATCGCCCAACGAAACGACGCGGGCTTGGTAGGGGTTTGTCGGCCCTGATGGCCGATGTTGGCGCCGAGATCGCGCCCGAGAGCGCCGCATCCGGGGAATCGGCCAGCACCCTGTCAGTGCGCATGTTATCCATCGATGCCCTCCATCCGAACCCGAATCAGCCCAGGCGCCACTTCGCTCCGGATGCAATGCGCGAGCTTGTCTCCTCGATCAGCGAACGCGGCGTGCTGCAACCATTGATCGCAAGGCCGTTGCCTGAGCTGGAAAACCAGTATCAGATCGTTGCCGGGGAAAGGCGATGGCGCGCAGCGCAGCAAGTACCATTGCACGAGGTGCCGGTGATCCTGCGCGATCTGACCGACACTGAAGTCCTTGAAATTGGCATCATCGAAAACATCCAGCGCGAAGACCTGGATCCGATCGAAGAGGCACAAGGCTATCGCCAGCTGATCGATACCTTTGGCCACACGCAGGAAAAACTCGCCGGCGCCCTAGGCAAGAGCCGCAGTTATATCGCCAACCTGTTGCGTTTGCTGCAATTGCCCGGCGAAATCCAGACCATGCTCATCGAGCGAGACCTCTCGGTTGGCCATGCACGCGCCCTGATCACTGCTGCCGATCCCGTGTCGCTGGCTCGGCGCGTCGTGGCCGAGGGGATGTCGGTGCGTCAAGCAGAAGCGCTGGCCCGAGACAAGCCGAACGGAAACGCCGATGGCGCGCGCGCGGGCAAGACCACAACAAAACCCGCCAAGGACGCTGATACGCGCGTTCTCGAATCCGATCTCTCTGCCAGCCTTGGCATGGGCGTGGTCATCGATCATCGGCCTGGTGGCGAGGGCCGAATCATCATCCGTTACAAGACACTGGATCAGCTTGATCAGCTTTGCCAGATTCTCTCAGTTCGCTGAGCGGCGCGCACCCAACGGTGGGCGGGGCTCAAGAAAGGTGCGGAAGGAGCGAGTCCATCAGCATACGACCCTTGCCAGTCAGGCCTACCCGGCCGTCCTTTTTCCAGCACAAATCATCTGTCACAAGCGTGTCCACAATTTCCGGCTGCAAGCCGCTACCGCCGAGCCGCCGATAGCGAGTCTGATCAATTCCTTCCGACAGCCTCAAACCCATCAGCAAATACTCTTCCGCTGCCTCACCCTCACCCAGCGCCTCGCGAATGTCGTCGCCGTCGCCCGATTCCTCGACGCGGCGCAGCCATTCCCCCGGCATCATCGCGCTGCGGGTCGCCCAACGCTGACCATCAAATGTCAGCCGCCCATGCGCGCCCGGCCCGATCCCGCCATAATCGCCGCCCCGCCAGTAGACCAGATTATGCTGCGATTCAGCTCCCTCGCGTGCGAAGTTCGAGATTTCGTAATTTCGAAGCCCGGCCTCGGCACAGGCGGCGAGCGTTTGTTCGTATAGCGCCACAGACAAATCTTCACCGGGCAGGCCCCGGAGCCGGCCACGCTTGAGTCTCTCGTGAAAAACCGTTCCTTCTTCTATAGTTAGCTGATACAGAGACAGATGCGACGGTTCCAGCGCCAGGGCTTGCGCCAGTTCCTCCTGCCAGGCGCACAAAGTCTGATCCTGTCGTGCATAGATCAGATCGAAACTGACGCGCTCAACCGCCCGGCATGCCGCTTCATAAGCCGCCAATCCTTCCCGGGCATCATGCAACCGCCCGAGATTTCGCAGCGCATTGTCGTCGATTGCCTGCAACCCGACCGATAAACGGGTCACCCCGGCTGCGGCAAAATCACGGAATTTCCTGGCATCAGACGACGTCGGATTAGCCTCCATCGTGACCTCCAGTGCATTCGCCACCCGCCAATGCCTGACCACCGCTTCAAGCAAGGTCTCAACCAGCCGGGGCGGCATCATCGAAGGCGTGCCGCCGCCAATGAACACGCTACCAAGCACCCGATCGCCAAGCGCCGCTCCCAGCCGCGCTATTTCGCTCAAATAGGCCGCCGACCAGCGATCAATATCAATGTTATCAACAACATGACTGTTGAAATCGCAATAGGGGCATTTGGCCGCGCAAAACGGCCAGTGCAGATAGAGGCCGAAGCCAGCCTCACGCCAGTTCTCCAGATCTGCCTGTCTTTCAGCCACCTGTCCGCGCGTCTCCACCCCCGAACAGACCGCTCGTCACCAGTTGCGCCAATGCCCTTGAGCGATGGCTGATCGCGTTCTTCTGCTCGGCACTCATTTCTGCAAAGGTCAATTCTTCACCATCGGCCAGAAACATGGGGTCATATCCATGCCCCTCTGCCCCTCTGATCGGCCATACCAACCGGCCCTCGATCTGGCCCTCGAATGCCGCTTCACGCCCATCCGGCCACGCCAGCACCAGCGTGCAGCAAAAACGCGCCCTCCATGGCTGGGCTGCGCCGCAGGCAAGCAATGCCTCATGCGTTCGCTTCATCGCCAGTCCGAAGTCACGCCCGAAGGACGTTTCAGCCCAATCCGCTGTTCGCACGCCGGGCGCGCCATCGAGCGCCTCCACCTCCAGACCGCTGTCATCGGCCAGCGCGGGCAAGCCCGTGGCGCTCGCCGCTGCATGCGCCTTGATCCGTGCATTGCCCAGGAAACTGTCCTCGGTCTCTTCAGGTTCGCCGAGCCCCATGTCGCGGGCGGAAACAACCTGAACACCCAGCGGCGCAAGCAGTGCACGCATTTCCTCAAGCTTGCCCTCGTTATGCGATGCGACGAGCAAATGCTCGCCGGCGACGAGCGCTGTCTTTTCCATCACAAGGCTGCCTTCTGCGCCGCAACCAGTTGCTCGATCCCCCTCTGCGCGAGGTCCATCAACCCATCGAGCTGCGCACGCGAAAACACTGCCCCCTCGGCCGAAAGCTGCACCTCGACCAGTCGCCCATCGCCGCGCATGATGAAATTGCCATCAGCGCCGGCCTCGCTGTCTTCGGCGTAATCCAGGTCGAGCACCGGCTGCCCCGCATAAAGACCACAGGAAACCCCAGCCACATGATCAAGCACGGGATCGCTGCTGATCAACCCGGCCGAGAGCAAGCTGTTCGCCGCCAGTCTGAGTGCCACCCAGCCGCCGGTTATCGCCGCGCAGCGCGTCCCGCCATCAGCTGAAATGACATCGCAATCGACCGTGATCTGACGCTCGCCCAGCGCCTGCCGATCCACGCAAGCGCGCAATGAACGACCAATAAGCCTCTGAATCTCAACGGTTCTTCCCGTCTGCTTGCCGCTAGATGCCTCTCGCCGATTACGCGTAGTCGTGGCGCGCGGCAGCATGCCGTATTCCGCTGTCACCCAGCCCTGACCGGTATTGCGAAGGAAAGGTGGCGCCCGCTCCTCGAGCGACGCGGAGCAGATCACCTGCGTATCGCCGATCCTGATCATGCATGAGCCCTCGGCATGGCGCATCACGCCGGTTTCAATTGCAACCGGTCGCAGCTCGTCTAGGTTTCTTCCCGAAGGGCGCATCGTCACTTACTCCAGCTTTTCAGTCGCTCCCGATACGCCGCCCCAACCCCTTGCGCAACCCGCATCGATCGCTGATCATCATCGCATCAGAGCAAGAGCGAAAACCTGGCCGCATTATCCATGAACCAGCCCAACCCGATCATCGAAGCGCTGAACGACCGCTCGCGTGAGGTGTTTCGCCGTGTGGTCGAAGGCTATCTGCAGAGCGGTCAGCCGGTCGGGTCACGCAGCCTGACACGGGATTTCAGCGAAAAGGTTTCGGCGGCAACGATCCGCAACGTGATGCAGGATCTCGAGTATCTCGGCCTGCTTGAAAGCCCTCATGTCTCTGCCGGACGTATCCCCAGCCAGACAGGGTTGCGCCTGTTCGTCGACAGTCTGCTCGAGGTCGATCCGGTTGCCACCGCCGACCGCGAGAAGCTTGACGCCACGCGCGCCTCGAACGAACGTGATCTGGCCACGATGCTCGACAATGTCGGCAATGCGCTATCATCCATCACCCAGGGCGCCAGCCAGGTGCTCTCGCCCAAGCACGAAGCGCCTCTCAAGCATATCGAGTTCGTCTCGCTCGCCGCTGACCGGGCGCTGGTTGTGCTGGTTTTCGCCGATGGCCATGTAGAGAACCGGGTCTTCACGCCGCCGCCAGGCCTGCCGC
>REER01000020.1 GCA_007694945.1 Paracoccaceae bacterium
TCGACGCACGCGGTCATCCGGGAAGGCCTCCGGATCGGATAACTGCAGGTGCCGCAACAGGGTCACGGCCTGAACTGCGGGATCGCGCTCGAGGATTGGCACCAGCGCTGTTTCCCACACCGCCTCGAGCGGGTCGGGCACTGTACGGCCCCGAGTGGCCTTGCGTTGCGACGGGAGACGTGGATCGGCATCGATACGACGGGCGGTGCGTTCGCTGAACCCTGCACGGGCGGCAGCAGCACGCTGGCTATGATGAAGGCGGTCAGTCATGTATAATCTCACTTGCTGGTCGGTGGCGGATTTGCCCGGCACGGTCTGATCTCCGTTTGGTTGCAGAGATCTCGACCCTACCGGCCCGCAGCGACCAGCACCCACCCCCTCGAAGAGGACCGCGTCGGTGGCCCAAAACCTACGGTCGGGCTACGCCCTCCATCCGGTTGGAGCCACCGGCCAACTCGGTTGACGGTGCCGGCCAGCTTGGTTGTCGCGCATCAAACCCGGTATCGCCGACCCGGATCGCTCATGTGAGGCTCCAAGACTCCGCCGGCCCGGTCCGGACTGGCTGCTGCGGGTTCGCAAGCACCGCGGCGAGGCGAGGCGATCTCCCCGACCCCCTGCGCCGGAAAGTGGTGCTCCGGGCGCCAGCCCAAGAGTTGCCCTGCTCGCGCGCCCTCGATGCGCTGCGAGCGAGCCTTCCCTGCGACCCAGGGTCCATGGCGCCGTACGGCCTCCGCAACGGGCAGGGGTTGTAGGCTGGCCTGCATTCCATGCGCCTGTTCGGCGGCCGCGATGATGGTCGTCACCGAAACGGCCGGGTCACTCACTGCAAGGATGTCAGTGCAAGCCGCGTCCGGGCGCAATGCGTTGATATAGAGAGTCGCGAGGTCCTCGGCATGGACAAGCGGCCACAGGGTCTCGGGCGAGCCAATGACCTCGACCGGCTGTTGCCCGGCGACGGCCGAGCCGATCTCAGCGGTGCAGCCGGCCTTATCGCTCCAGACAAGGCCCGGATGGAGGGTGACCACATCCAGATCTGCGGCGCGCAACCGGTCGCGATGTGCTATCATATATGCGAAGGGCGGCAGGGGATTGAAGGCGTCCGCCTCGGTGATCGGCGGATCGCTGCGCTCGGGATAGAGCCAGCATCCGCCAGTGTAGACAATCCGTTTCGGCGCCCGCCCGTCCCTTGCGAGGGCCTCCATTGCACCAGTCCAGATGTCGTCAGCGGCAGCGAGGTCCCCCTCGAAGGCAGCCGCCAAATGTATCACGGCATCGGATGCCGCCACTGCTTCATCCCATGTCTCAGGCCTGGTCATGTCGCCGACAACTGGCTGTGCGCCGGCTACCCGAAGCGTTTTGGCGCGCTGGGCGTTGCGCGTGACCGCGACAGTCTCATGGCCCGCCGCAATGGCAGCGCGCATAACCGCGCTGCCGATGTGTCCAGTGGCACCGAATATCAACACGCGCATCAGGCGCTTTCCTTCTCTCGTGCCGACTAAAGGGTTCGAAGCCCTTGGAAGCGGCGTACAACATTCTGCTGCGCCCCCAAACCGTCCAGATCCAGGCTCGATCTTGAGGCGCATTTCACAGCAGCGATGCTGCTCTTCTTATCACCAGAGCCTGAAGCAACCGTTATTCACCCTGCGTGGGGTTCGCACTCCGATCTTGATCAAGAAACCTTCGAAGGTCCTCCAGTTCGGCCCGAAGTCGGGTGATTTCTTCGACCGGGAAGCTGTGTGCAAGGCGCGCCATATCGCGTGCCAACCGCTCCAGAACCTCCACCCGGAACTGTTGTCCGCGATCGGTCAGGTGAATCAGCGCAGAGCGCCGATCCGCAGGGTGGGGGGCACGCTCGATCAGACCGTGGCGTTCCAGAATGCTCAGCGAATGGGTCATCGACGTCTTTGGCACCTGAAAGGCGCGGGCCAGCGCGCCCGGTGTCTGGCCCGCGCCGATGCGCGCAAGATGATTGAGCACAGCGAATTGTGACTGCACGAAACCGGCAGGCAGGCAAGCCTCGAGCCGCACGCGCGACAACTGCTCGAGGATCCCGATTTCAGTAAACAGCAGAAAATACTCGGACAGTTCCGGGTCAGACATTCATGATCCTGTCATCCAGCGGCCAGCGCGGACTGAGCCCGCGCTGCGAGCCATAGCCGATCCGGGCCAGCATCTGAACCCTGCCACCCTCCGGGGTCAATGTCGAATGCAGCGTGGCATATGGCCCGGCCATTTCCGGGAATTCCTGCAACGCCTGGCTGAGCGGATGGAAGCCGACCCCCGCGGCGGTCGCCGCCAGGTTCACGCGCAACCAGTCTGCCCCGGCGGCGATCTGCGTCGCCCGGGTGTTGTCGTCGCTGATCAGCCAGACGAAGCCCATCGCGCTGTCGCTGTTGGCGAACACTGCGTCCATCCCTGATCGGAAGATGAAATGCGACGGGTCTGCCGCCGCGTCGCGTGTGAACAGCCGCGCCATGCGCAGTGTCTCGAAGACTGGCCCGCCAAAGCTGATCCCGTCGGGGTTGGCGTCAATCTCTGCGCGGCCGATGCGGAACAGATCGACGCTTTCGTGATGCGTATGCGGCGTCTCGGCCTCGATGCGCAAAGCCTCGCGCGTCAGTTCCCGTAGCGGCTGCACCACGCTCGGGTCGACCGCGCCACCGAAACGCATGCCGGTGCTGACCGCGGCCTCAAGCTGCGCGATCACATCGCGTGAAACGGGACGGTCGATGTCGAATGGCGTCTTGTCCGACCTTCGCGCCAGAACATGCGCAAAAAACGGGTCGGTGACTTCTTGGGGTTGCGGAATGAACACCACCCTTGCCACGGGCCGGTCGTCCAGCCGCGTTGCATCGCTGCCAATTGGAAACAACTCCACCTCGACACGATATCCATCTTCTGCAGCCGCCATGCGCAGGAGTTCCAGAAAACAGCCCATGCCGATCAGGATCTGCCGATGGTAGGGGTCGGTCTGCGGCAGCAACCGCTCCAGATCGACATGCAGCACAACGGTGTCGTCGCCTTCGAGCCTGGCAAGCCATGGCTGGCGGTTATGCGGGCTTGGGGCCAGCAACGCCCAGGAAAGAGCGCGCATCCGGGCATCGCGATAGGAGCCGGCGTCTTTCCAGGGTTGATAGGCAGTTTGAGGAGGGCGCGTCACTGCGTATCCAAGACTTGCGGTCGCGGCAATGATGCTGCCACCTCCAATCAGTGCGAGCGTGCGCCGCCGTGTGAGTTTCATGTCTGTCTCCTTGACGTTCGATATCGAACTATATTGTTCGATATCGAACGTCAAGGCGTTTGTGCCAGACCCACGAAACTCACCCTGCTGCGTCGAGGTGACGCCTGATCTGATCGGCGACTGTCGCGGTGTGCGTTTGCGCCAGATCGTGACCCGCCCGCGGCAAAATGCAGAGCCGCGCCGCTGGTGGAAGGTCGCGCAGACGCTCCCCCACGGCCAGGGGGCTGATGGGATCAGCATCGCCCCAAAGCAGGAGGGTTGGCGCCTGCATCTGCGGGCGTCTGGCGGACAGGTCTTCGACCGGCTCCGCAACCCATCTCGCGGCTATCGGAAATGCGCCAGAATGGTCCTCACGCCAGTCTTGGCCCCCGAAACGCTGCCAGGGCAGCCCGCCCGATGTGGCGACCAGCACAAGCCTTGTCACCATCTCGGGCAAGGCCAGCGCAACCTGCAGGGTAATATATCCCCCCATCGATCGCGCGACGAACGCAACCGGCGCATCGATTTCCGCCTTAACACCATGGCGATCAGGTCATCGAAACTGTCGATCCCCTCCTGCGCCGGTTCGCACCCGAGGCCCGGCCAGGCCAAAAGCCGCACATTGAGGGAAAGGCAATCGGCAACGGGTTTTCAGAAGGTCGCGCTCCCATAAGCGCCCGGCAAGAAGAGAGCTTTCGTCATGCTGTCCCTTCGATTGAGCTGATTTACCGTGCCGCGCCACCCGGGCGCTGCACCCATCAAGCATCGCCATCCTCCCACTCGACAGGCCCGAAGCCACGCCGGGTTGCGACCTCCGAAAGGATCGCAAGAAGCCACGAAGCATCTTGCTGCCAACGCGTCTCAACCTGGTGTTCGGTGGTCTCTGCCGCACGCGCTAGCAGAAGGTCACCTGCGACTCCGAGATCGCCCCGCGTGTGGAGAGGGAGCCGTCTCAGCCCTGCGACGTTGCCACGCATCAAGCCAGTAGCGCCGGGGCGTAACGCCTGTGCCGCATCGAAGAGCATAAGCTTAAACATACTGCGAATCCGATTGTGTGACATTAAAAGATACACACCTTTAGTGTATCTTTCAATGCGGCGCAATACACCGGGACGCCGAATATGCGCACAAAAGCCAACATGCGAGCTACACCAGGTGGTTCCAATGACACCATCCAGACCAGACTCGGGGCGACCACTGCGATCCACGCGTTAGATTGCAACTTGCCTCAGCCCCTCGAATCAATCATTGTATCTTTTATGCGGTTTTCTGTAATGATACATAAGCGCAAGCTTGTTGTGGGTGTGTCGAATCAAGTGGTGAGCGCACCTCTTGCGCCTCACCACTCGCACAACGCAGCTCTGGATCAGCAGCGCGTGCAACGATCCTTGGCCGAGGTCAATTTGCAACCCGCAGCGAACGGCGCGCGGGTCGCGGCGCGGAAGGCACGCGCGACGGCACGCCCCAGCCCAGCCAACACCGCACGGGCGGCAAGGGCACGCAGATGATGGGCGCGGGCGATGGCGTTGGCGATCTCTTCCGGCGCGATATGGGGCGGCTTCTGGAACGGCGATTTCGACATGGGCCTGTCCTTTCGTTGACGATGCGACACACCCTATCGCGCTGCAGAAGCTCGATTATCCCCCTCATGCCGACGGACTGCCTTACATGACACGCAACAATCGTTTGACCTCGGACGATATCCTCATGCTGAGGGATGTCATGGTCGCAGGCAGCTTTGCCGGTGCAGCCGAGC
>REER01000019.1 GCA_007694945.1 Paracoccaceae bacterium
GCTTGCTGATGGTTGGCTGCGAAACGGCCAGAACGCGCGCGGCTGCGCTGAACGAACCCCGTTCATAGACAGCGCAGAAGGCTTGCAGCCGCTGCAAGGTGATGGCGCGACGATCCATGCTTGAGGGTATAGAAAAAAGCTATGCAAGGCGCAAATAATTTCTGTTTCTTTTGGATATGGCCTCTGTAACCATGACCGCACGCAATCGGATGGAAGACGCTATGCCCGCTGGATTTGTTCTTGGTTTCCTGATGTTGGCAATCCTGTCGGGGGTGGGCATTGCATATGCGGTGGGCGCGGCAGCTATCCTGACATTCATCGTTTCGGACAATGCGCGCTTCATGGCCGTTCTGCCCCAGCGCCTGTTCAGTCAGCTTGATGTCTTCGCGTTTCTTGCGATGCCGCTGTTCATCCTTGCAGGCGATCTGATGAACCGAGGCGGGCTGGCGCGGGCACTGATCGATTTCTCGATGTCGCTGGTCGGCCGTCTTAAGGGCGGGCTAGGGCATGTGAATATTTTGACCAGCGTGTTCTTTGCGGGCGTGTCCGGGTCTGCTGTCTCGGATGCGGCAGCATTGGGCAATGCGCTTGTACCGGAAATGCGTAAACGCGGGTATTCGCTAGACTATGCAGCAGCGATTACGGGGGCGTCTTCAATCATAGGGCCAATCATTCCGCCCTCGTCGATCCTGATCTTCTATGGCGCTCTCATGGACACTTCCATCGCTGCTTTGTTCGCTGCCGGGATCGTGCCTGGCCTGCTGCTGGCCGGGGTGTTGATGGTGATGAACGCCTATTACGCTTGGCGCGACGATCATCCCGGTGGCAAGGGGGCCGATTTGCCACGCGTCATCCCCTCTGCCATCAAGGCGCTGCCCGCGCTGTCGCTTCCGGTGATTATTCTGGGGGGAACGCTCTTTGGGTTCATGACCCCGGCCGAGGCAGCGGCGGTCGCTGTCGTGGCCGCGCTGGCGGTCGGGATTTGGTACCGCGAACTGGGCATTGCCGAGATCCTTGCGAGCCTGCATCGCACAGGCGTTTTGCTTGGGGCACTTTTCATCATCCTGTGCGCCATTTCGACCTTCAGCTATCTGGCGGCGCTGATGCAGTGGCCACAGGCGATTGCGCGCACCATCGACGGCTGGGGGCTTGGGCCGCTGCAATACCTGATGCTGATCAACGTGATCTTCCTCTTGGCCGGGATGGTGATGGATGTGAAGGCGGCGGTGGCGCTGTTCGCGCCGATCTTCGTGCCGGTCGCGCTGGCTATGGGGATCGACCCTGTGCATCTGGGTATCGTGATCTGTTTCAACATCACGATTGGGCTTTTGTCGCCGCCCTTGGGGGGTGTGCTGCTGATTCTCGCCACTGTGGTGAAGATGGACTACTGGCGGCTGATCCGCGCGACGATGCCCTTCTTCCTGGCCGAGTTCGGCATCCTGATCATGCTGACCTTTGTTCCCGAAATTAGCCTCGCGCTGCCACGTGCGCTGGGGCTGCGATAACCACCAACCAACTCAGAGAGAGGACAGAAAGATGAACAGACTACTTGGAACCGCCCTTGCGGCCCTTCTGGCGGCAGCGCCCGCGCTCGCGTCCGAAGTAAAGATTGCGCTGAACGGCGTGAACGACCCTGAAACCAATGCCGAAGCTGCCTTTATTTCAGGCTTCGAGGCCGCTCTGGAAGGGACAGAGTTCACCGTGTCGGTCTTCCCGTCGGACACATTGGGCAGCGAGCGTGAGCGGTTCGATCAGGTGGCGCAAGGACTTCTGGAAGTGAATCTCGCCACAGCCTCGACACCTTATGGCATGAGCCCGATCATGCGCGGTATCGCGCTGCCCTTCCTGTTTGAGACACCGGAAGAGCTGGATCGCGTATTGGCGGAAACCGACCTGATGGAGCTGATGAACGAACCCCTGAGCCCCAATGGCATCCGGCTTGCCGGGGTCACCTATATCGGTATGCCGCTGGGCTTTCACACGCGCGACCGTGCGGTCACGCGAATGGAACACCTGCAAGGCCTGCGCTTTCGAGCGCTGAATGCCGAACAACTGGCCTATATCGAGGCGCTGGGCGCGGCGGGAACGATCGTCGCATGGGCCGAGGTCGCGAATGCCATCCAGACCGGGATCGCAGACGGCTATCTGAACCCGCCCAATTCGGCCATCCGCACCGGCCACACCGAATTCCTGCGCAATTTCACACAAGCCGACATCACGCCTTCGACCCGGATCGTGCTGATCTCGGAAGACTGGTATGACATGCTGTCCACCGAGGAGCAGGCCCAGATCGATGCAGCAATCGAGGCAGGGCTGGCCGCCAACCGCGCGTGGATTGATGACTGGGCCGGGATCGTTGAGGAGCGCCACCGGGCAGCAGGCGTCACCCTGTCCGAACTCGAACCCGGAGAGCGTGACAAGATGGTGGCTGCAACCCGCCCGACATGGGATGACGTGATGGAGCCAGAGCATCTTCAGGCCTATCTCGACGCCCTTGACGTGGTGCGCAACTGATGCCGGGGCCGGTCGGACGTTTCGTGCTGGGCCTGAGCCGTGGTATCGACCGTCTGGCCGGTGCTGCGACTATGGTCTTTTTGGTCGCGCTGGTGGGGGCCGTGATGGTGCAGGTGGTTGCCCGCTATGTGCTGAATTCGCCTCCGCCTTGGACCGAAGAAATGGCCCGCTACGCCATGATCTGGGCAGGGCTGATGGGGGCGACGCTGTCATTCAAGCGTCGCTTCGATCCGGCTTTGGTCAATCGTGCGCCCGGCACGGCGGCGAAAGGGCCGCGCGCGGCCTTTATCGCCGCAGGTGCGGGGGTGTTTCAGGGGCTGGTCGTGATGATCTATCTGCTGCCGATCTTGTGGCACAGCTTTTTCGGACCGAACATGAACCCGGAACGCAGCTTTCTTTTGCGCCATTCGCGCATGACCGCCGAAACGCTGGGCTTTCCAACGCTTCTCGTGGCGGTTGCCGTGCCCTTGATGGCGATCTTTATCCTGATCCATCTGGCCGCGCGGGTGTTCGAGCCCGCCGAGACCGCCGAAACGCAAGACGCCAGCGACGCACTGGGAACCTGACCCATTCGGAGACCAACTATGCAAGCCGATATCCTGTTTCGCAACGCCGAGGTCATAGATGGCACCGGCGCTACCCGACAGCGCCTTGATGTTGCGGTGATCGAAGATCGCATTGCTGCGATGGGCGATTTACCCGACTGGCGCGGCGGGGTCGAACATGAATGTACGGGCCTTGTTCTGGCCCCCGGTTTCATCGACCCCCATGTCCACCATGATGAGATCGTCCTGACTGATCCTGACATGGCCTGCATGACAAGTCAGGGTGTGACCACCATCATCAATGGCAACTGTGGCTTTTCAATTGCGCCCTTGACCGCCGTGCCGCCCTTTCCGGCGCCGCTTGATATAATCCTGTCGCCGGATGTGCCGCGGTTTGTCCGCTTTGGCGATTACCGCGCACGTCTTAATGCGGAACCGCCTGCTGTGAACACGGCCTGCCTGATCGGGCATGGAACATTGCGGATCAACGCTATGACAGACCTGAACCGGCCCGCAGACGCTGCCGAGATTGCGGCAATGCGCACGGCGCTGGACGCGGCGCTGTCCGAGGGTGGAATTGGGCTGTCCACGGGGCCGTTCTACCCACCTGCCCGCGCGGCCCCAACGTCCGAGTTGATTGAAATGGCGCGTGTAGCTCAGGCGCATGGCAAGCTTTACGTTACCCATATGCGCGATGAAGGCGACCGTGTGCGCGAATCGCTGGAGGAGACGCTCGAGATCGGGCGCGCGGCTGAGTGCGGGGTACATGTGTCGCACCATAAATGCGCCGGTCTTGCCAATCATGGCCTGTCGGAAATCACGCTCGCCATGATTGACGCGGCAAGGCAGCATCAGGACGTGGGCCTTGACACAACACCGTGGATCGCGTCTTCGACCATGCTGAATTCGGGCCGACACCGGCAGGCAACGCGGGTTCTGGTTGCGGAATCCGTGCCTCATCCGGAAATGGCAGGGCGCGATCTGGCCGATATCGCCGCCGAATGGTGTGTCGATATCGACAAGGCCATGGAACGCCTGCTACCCGCGACAGGGACGTTCTTCATCATGGATGAGGGGGACGTGCGCCGCATTCTGTCCTACCCGCATACAATGGTTTGTTCTGATGGTATAGCGCGCGGCAAACACCCGCATCCACGAGTCTGGGGCACGTTTCCGCGCGTGCTGGGTCACTATACGCGAGATGTCGGTCTGTTCAGTTTGGAAGAGGCGGTTCATCGCATGACGGGGTTGACGGCAGAACGGTTCGGGCTGAAAGGACGGGGCCGGCTGGCCGTGGGCCAGTTTGCCGATTTGGTGCTGTTCGACGCGGCTAGCATTGCCGAGGGCGCGACATTCGAAGCCCCGTTTACCCCTGCACACGGGATCATCGGAACATGGGTCAACGGTCGTGCAGTGTGGCGTGATCAGGCCACAACCGGAGCACGACCGGGACGGACACTAAGCTAATTCGAATATGGTGTCGCTCTGGAAGCCAGCGTTGCTTCAAGGAAAAAGCTTTTGCCACTATAAAAGCTCATCTAAATACTTATGCTCAATATCTGCGAACGTGCAAATATAGAGTCGTGTTGATCAGCAGGAGTGGACTGGGCACGTCAGTAAAAGTTTACAAAATTTGTACCTTAGCGCCTATAGATTCTTGCGCACTGCGGCGGTCGCGGTCGGCATGGCGAACGGCAGCTTTAGCCGAATGCTGCAGATGCGATGCTGCAAGATCACAGTCGGCTCTCCGCCCCTTGCGACGTTGGGTTCCGCCTTGACGTGGTTGGCCCTTTGCTGTCGGA
>REER01000018.1 GCA_007694945.1 Paracoccaceae bacterium
AGCCCCTTCGATTGCTGGCTGGCCGAGCGCGGGCTCTATTCCTTCGAGCTGCGCTATGACAGGTCGGAGCAGAACGCAGCCATGCTGGCCGCGCATCTGGCCGGGCTGCCGGGTGTCACGCGAGTGCTTTACCCCACGCGCGCTGATCATCCGGACCACAATCGCGCCATAGACCTCTTGGGCACGCGCGGTGGGCATATGGTCAGCTTCGAGATCGCTGGCGGGCGGGAGGCCGCCAATCGACTGACGCGGGCCGCTCCGAACATCGCTTTTGCGCCGACATTGGGCGATATCGGCACCACGCTGTCGCATCCGGCAAGCTCGTCGCATCGGGGCCTGGGGGCAGAGGGGCGGGCGGCGCTGGGGATCAGCGAAGGATTTTTCCGCGTCTCGGTTGGGGTCGAGGATATTGGACTGCTGTGCCGCGAGTTTGAGACGGCGATTGCGGCCAGCCAGCACGGATAAGGCTTGACAGGATGGCCCAGGGTGGCGGACCCTTGAGCCAGGCCGACCCGGGGTTCGGGGCGATGAACGGGAGGAGAGAGAGCATGCTGGTAAATCAGATCATCCGCAACAAGCCGCAACAGGGCGTGATCACGGTGAAACCCGAAACAAGCATTGCTGACACGGCCAAATTGCTGGCAGAGAAGCGGATCGGCGCGGTTGTGGTCTCTCCCGATGGCACCAATGTCGCAGGGATCCTCTCCGAGCGCGATATCGTGCGCGAGGTGGCGCGGCGCGGTCCGGATTGTCTGAACGACACCGCCGAGGCTGTGATGACGCGCAATGTGTTTGGCTGCAGCCCCGAGGACAAGACCGACCTCGTGTTGCAGACCATGACCCAGAAGCGTTTCCGTCACCTGCCGGTGATGGAGAATGGCAAGATGATCGCTTTCATCTCGATCGGCGATGTGGTCGCGGCCAAGCTGGCCGAGCTGGAGCTGGAAAAAGACGCTCTCACCGGCATGATCATGGGCTATTGAGGCACCGCCGGGGCTTGCATCTGGTGGCGCAATATTGTTGCGTGCCCTGACAAAAACACGGGGGACGCCATGCGCATCGGGCTTTATCCGGGAACATTCGACCCGCTCACGCTGGGCCATCTCGACATCATCACGCGGGCGGCACAGCTTGTCGACCGGCTGGTGATCGGGGTTGCGATCAACCGCGACAAGGGGCCGCTCTTTACGCTGGAGGAGCGTGTCGCGATGATCGAGTCGGAGGTCGCGGAACTGCATGCGCGCACCGGCACCGAGATCATCGCGCATCCGTTCGAGAACCTGCTGATCGATTGTGCCGAGGAAGTCGGCGCGTCGATCATCATCCGCGGGCTGCGCGCGGTTACGGATTTCGAGTATGAATTTCAGATGGTCGGCATGAACCGGGCGATGAATGACCGGATCGAAACCGTGTTCCTGATGGCAGAGGCGCGCCATCAGGCGATTGCGTCGAAACTGGTCAAGGAAATCGCGCGATTGGGGGGAGACGTGTCGAAATTCGTCTCGCCCCCGATCCACGACGCGCTGATGCGCAAATTCGGCGCTCAGCGCCCGTAGACAGCCTCGGCCGCCAGCCGGTCGGCATGGAGCGGATAGATATCGAGGTCGATGGCGACATCAAGCGGCATGTCGCGCAGGGCCTTGCGGGTACGGGCATAGGCGGCGCGCTGTCGCAGGCGGGTCTGGATGCGGGTCAGAAGATCGGTCATGGAAACCTCCATCTTGGTTGCTTGCCACCAAGATGGGTGATGCTGCAGCGCAGCGCAACCCGCCAGGGCCGCAAAGCCGCCTTGCGCAAATTGCATATGTGAGCGGTAACGCTCAGCAGATGGTGCAGCCTTGCGCGCTTGTCGGGCGGTCGGGGCGGTAGCCTGCGCCCATCAGCCGAAAGATACCCCCCGCCACATCGACCACCGGCACGTCGAGATCCGCCGCGATCAGGTGCGCGGCCCGTGCCGTTCGGTTGCCGGTGCGGCAGATCAGCGCCACGGGCTGACCGGGTTGCAGATGCGGACGCAAGTCCGTCAGGAATTGTGCGGGGCTCTCGAAGGTCAGAAGCAGCGCATTGGGCAGCACGCCAGTCTCGACCCATTCCTCGGGTCGGCGGATATCGACCAGCAGCACCGGGGCCTCCTGCAATTGTTGCGCCGAGGGCTGGGCCGTATAGATTTGCTGCGCGCTCGCAGGCTGAAGCGAGAGCAGCAGCAGGGCGATGGCGGGCAGAAGCTTGAGCATGGATGCACCTCTATGATTTTGTGCATCTATGGCATGGGCGAGGCAGGGAAGTGAAGTGAGGCAGGTTGGCGCAGGGAGCCCTCAGCGGAAGTTCTTTTCCATCAGGTAATTGTGTATCTGGACGTTGTTCCGCTCAAAATCCCGTCGCTTGATGAGACTGAACCCCTTGCCAAGAAAAAAGCGGCAAGCCGCTTCACTGGCCTCTACATAAAGACGGGACAACCCCGCTGCCAACGCAGCGCTTTCGAGCCGCTCAAAAAGCGCCGTCCCAACACCGGTTCCGACGGCATCGGGGTGGCAATAGAAGCAGTCAATATGACCGTTTTCTTCTAACTCTATGAAAGCAATCGGTTTATCATTTTCGCTCACAGCGACGAAAACATATCGACCATCGGACACACGGGCGAGAAATTTGTCGGCCGGGACTGGCTGAGGGCTCCACACTTCTACCTGAGCTTGGCTGTAGTCTTTTCTGCCCACGGCACGAACAGTCTCATGAAAGATTGAGGCAAGCGACGCGGAGTCATCGGGTTTGAAATTGCGTATTTTCATGCCTGCGGTTTAACCGGTTGGCAGGCCAGTGTGAATGACCGCTCCGTCCCGCAAAGCAGCCGCCCCCAGCCATCGGGCAGGCTGTCGCCGAAAAGACCGGGCAGATCGTGGAAACCCCCACCATGCTGACCCAGAAGCACCTGCGCGAAGAACTGCACTACAATCCCGAGACCGACGAATTCACCTTCGCCAACCCCCATGGTGCCTTGCCCGCAATTGCGCTCAGGGAGTCGCTGAGAGGGCACCTATGCTTTGCACGGCCGAACCGTCAACTGTGGCTTCACGAGAAATCGGGTATGAGTGTAGTGCTTCAGCCGAATTCTGAAATGCCAGCGTGAGCGGTATTCCCTAGGGCATGGCGTTGATTATCTTTTCCAACACCGTCCCGAAAAAAGGCTCTTATAAATGACCGATCGTTTCGACAAATCCCGCCTCCCCAGCCGCCATGTCACCGAAGGCCCGTCCAAGGCCCCCCAGCGCAGCTATTTTTACGCGATGGGGCTGACAGATGCACAGATCCACCGCCCTTGGGTCGGTGTCGCTACCTGCTGGAATGAGGCCGCGCCCTGCAACATCACGCTCAATCGGCAGGCGCAGGCGGTGAAAGCCGGGGTTGATGCTGCAGGCGGCACGGCGCGGGAATTTACCACGATCACAGTCACGGACGGGATCGCGATGGGGCATGAGGGTATGCGCTCGTCACTCGCTTCGCGCGATGCGATTGCCGATACGGTCGAACTGACCATGCGCGGGCATTGCTATGATGCGTTGGTGGGGCTTGCGGGCTGTGACAAAAGCCTGCCGGGGATGATGATGGCCATGGTGCGACTGAATGTGCCCTCGGTCTTCATCTATGGAGGTTCGATCTTGCCGGGGCGGCTGGATGGCAAGGATGTTACCGTGCAGGATGTGTTCGAGGCCGTCGGCAAGCATCAGGCTGGCGAGATGAGCGATGCGGAACTCGCGATCATCGAGCGTGTGGCCTGTCCCGGTGCGGGGGCTTGCGGGGCGCAATATACGGCCAATACCATGGCCTGCGTGTCGGAAGCTATGGGGCTTGCGCTGATGAACTCCTCGGGGGCCCCCGCTCCGTATGAAAGCCGCGATGAATATGGCCGCGCGAGTGGGGCCGCGGTGCTGAACCTGATCGAGAAGAACATCCGCGCGCGCGATGTCGTCTCCCGCAAGAGCCTGGAGAATGCTGCGCGGGTCGTGGGGTGCACTGGCGGTAGCACCAATGCGGCGCTGCATCTGCCTGCGATTGCGCATGAAGCGGGCATTGATTTCGACCTGTTCGATGTAGCCGATATCATGCGCGACACGCCCTGGTTCTGCGACCTGCGACCGGGCGGAAAGTATGTGGCGAAGGATCTCTACGAGGTCGGCGGTGTGCCCGTCGTGCTGAAAGAGTTGCGCAAACTGGGGCTCTTGCATGAGGACTGCATCACGGCGTCGGGGCGCACTCTCGGTGAAGAACTGGACCAGATCACGGGCGATGCGGATGGCCGCGTGATCTATCCCGGCGCGACGCCGCTGACGCCCACGGGTGGCGTGGTGGGTCTGCGCGGTAATCTGGCCCCGGACGGGGCGATTGTGAAGGTCGCGGGGATGAGCCTTGAACAGCAGGTTTTCACAGGCCCGGCGCGGATTTTCGAGTGCGAGGAAGATGCCTATGACGCGGTCCGCCGCCGGGCCTATGCCGCGGGCGATGTGATCGTGATCCGTAATGAAGGCCCCGCCGGTGGGCCGGGCATGCGCGAGATGCTGGCCACGACAGCGGCGATTTCGGGGCAGGGCATGGGCAAGAAGGTCGCGCTGATCACGGATGGACGCTTTTCCGGGGCAACGCGAGGCTTCTGCGTGGGCCATGTCGGGCCAGAAGCGGCGCATGGTGGGCCGATTGCACTTTTGCGCGATGGCGACTTGATCACGA
>REER01000047.1 GCA_007694945.1 Paracoccaceae bacterium
ACCAGATGCACCGCCAGCTTTCAAATCCTCAAAACACCAGACTCAGTCATAGCTCCAGTGTCAGCAACGAGATCGAACTCGGCAACCCCAGGGTCTGCGCGGCAGAAGCCCCGGAAACCGGGCTCTTCGGGCGGATGGCGCCCTCAGCAGCCTATCTTTCGATCGTTGCACATGAAGCGACGCATGCCATCCTGTACAGCCGGGGGCTTGGTGCAGACCGGTATCTCGAACATGAATACATCGCCTCTGTGGTGTCGATGCAGGTCCTGCCAGAGTCGACCCGCGAGGCGTATCTCGCGTCCATGCCGCTCACAATACAGGTCGCGTTATGGGAACTGACCCCCTTCCTGCAGCTGATGAACCCGGATCTGTTCACAGGCCGGGCATGGCGCCATTTCGACGCTCAACCGGAAAACTGCCTCTTTCTGCGCGCCCTCTCGGACGGGCTTCTGCGACTGCCCGACTTCTCGGCCTTCTGAACAGACGGACGACCTGCCCGTCAACGCGCCCAGTCATGAGGCCTGCCGCCACCCCAGACCCTTCGCGCGGACAGCTCATGCGGGTCTGCCCCGAAAGGCCCAGACCCACACGACCTGCAGCTTACTTTGCATCGGCGACCTCGGCATTGAGGTCCTTCAGCAGCCGCCCATGGCGGCGCACTTCGCCCAGCACATCGCCAAAGGTCTCGTGCCCGCGTGTGCGCAGCATCGGCAAGAGCTTGAGGAAGGCATCCGCTGTTGCCACCGTATCGCCGATGGCCGTATGCCGCGCCTCTTCGGGTATCGTGATCCCGAGACGTGCGGTCAGCGCATCGAGCGAGTGCTGCTCCAACTGGCCATAGACCACGGCCGAGAGCAGCACCGTATCCAGCACCGGATGATCAAAGCGGACATTCATGCTCTTCTCGTGACGGCGCAGGAACTCCATGTCGAAAGGCGCGTTATGCGCCACAAGCACGGCGCCGCGGGCGAAGTCGTGGAAGCGTTTGCCGGCTTCGGCAATGGTCGGTGCGCCCTTGACCATATCCTCAGTGATGCCATGCACATCGGTCGAGCTTTGCGGGATCGGGCGCTGCGGGTCGACCAGCGTGTCGAAAACCTCCCGCCGTACGCGACGACCGTTTACGATGCGCACCGCGGCAATCTGTACGATCTCGTCGTTCGATGGCGTGAGCCCCGTGGTCTCGGTGTCGAACACCACATAGGTCAGGTCTTCCAGACGGCTTTCCAGTACACCCGCATTACGCTCTTTCGACAGTAACTCGAAATCATAGACAACTTCGCGCTCGATCGGTGTGGGGCGACGGGTGGCGCGGCGGGCCTTGAGAATGGGCAGCCGCACGGCGCTTTCTCCATCGGCCAACGCCTCGGTCCAGGCCTCAGTCGCATGCGAATCGAGTACCGCACGTGGAGTCAGGTCGGGAACATCGCTATCGATGGGCTCGGTTAGCCAGGTGTCGAACTCGCCGACATGCAGAACGGGCCCCTGCCAGACCAGATCGAGGATCGCACCGGGACCGTCTTCTTCGGCCAGTCGCAGGGTGAAGCTCTGCGCATGGCCCAACTCTGACAGGCGCATGCCCAGCCAGCGGAACAGCAGAGCCAGTTCGAACCCGTCGCAGCTCAGCATCAGGTCTGGGCCCTCAGTGGTCAGGCTCAACCCTTTGGCATCGAATTGTGCGCTGATCCCGTCCATCAGGTCGCGCGCGCGGATCTCGGTCTGCAGCCGCCAGTCAAGGCGGCCCTCATCATAGCGCTGGCTGAGTTCGGTGATGGCTGCGCTCAAGGCATGAACCTCGGACAGCATCGCTTCGGTCATCTCGGGTGCCTGCGCGACCTCGCCATCCTCGGAAATGACGCCGATCACAGTTTGCAGATTGGCCGCCGGGCGGCGCACGCGGTCGAACACCTCAGCCAAGAGCGCCTCGCGCGCGGAATGGGTGGCCATGTCACTCGACACATCACGCAAGGTCAGCACGAAACCAGGGCGTCGGTTGTGATCTGTGCGGCGCAGCACGCGCATCCGGCCCTGCAATAGCCGCCCGCTGCCCGTGGTCGCACAGATCAGATCGGTTGCGGCCTCTGGGTCGTCGAGGCTGCTCAACCGCTCATAAGCGTGACGCACCGGGCCCTCACGCAGATAATCAAGCAGATTGCGGTCGAGCCCCGGCGCACCGCCGGCCTCCAGGATCGTCACTGCCTGCCCATTATAGAAAACAAGCTGATAATCCGCGGTGCAGAGCAGCACCGCTACCGGCACATCGGCGAGGAGTTTCTCGAGCCGCGCCTTCTCCGAGGACAGGCGCGAAGTCTCTCGCGCAACGGATTCCGCCAGTGCCGAGCGCGTCGCGGCCAGTGAGCGGGTGATCTCGGCCGCTGCCGGGGCAAGATCGCCCAGATAGCGCGCGTGCTGACGCTCGGCACGGATATCGTCATCCACGTCATTATGCGCGCGGGTGCGGATCGCATTGGCCAGCCGGTCGATGGCGCGGGCCACATTCGTATCGAACAGATACCAGATGCCCGTGACCAGAAACAGGATCAGGAACGCCCCCATCAGCCCCGCCTGCACCATCGCGTCAAGCAGACCCGGCACCTCGGACCGCGCCAGCACCACCCAGCCGCCTACCACCATCGCGCCAATCGCGCCCAGGGCAAGCGCTGCAAAGAACAACAGGATACGCAGCCTGAGGCTCAGCCGTTCAAACATCGGCAATCCCTTCGGGCGACGGTGCCGGGGTGGCGCCGCGCGGGCTGGCCAGAATCTTGCGCACCTCCTCGCGCAGCTCCTTCAACTCGAAGGGCTTGGTGATGAACCCGTCCGCCCCCATCGCAAGCCCCTTGCGCCGCTCCATGGCCGAGCCGCGCGCGGTCATCATCAGGATACGCACATCCGCGCAGCTTTCATCCGCGCGCACGGACTGGCAGATCTCATAGCCCGAGACCTCGGGCAGCATCACATCAAGCAGCACCAGATCGGGCTTGCGCTCGCGGATCATCTCGACGGCCCCTGCACCCGTTGCGATCCGTGTCTGGGTATAGCCCTCGCGCGTCAGCAGGTAGTTCAGGGCGACGGCGATGTTGTCCTCATCTTCCACCACCAGTATCTCAGCCTTCTTGGGGTTGTCCTCCATGTGCTCCTCCTTCACATGCCGCCTCTAGGAAAGGGTCATCCTCGGCTAGCTGATACCATTCGGCATTGACCAGCTGGCCATCCTCTCCCATCCGAGTCCCTTCGGTCAGGTCCGCGCGCCGGGCATTTACGCAGTCGAACATGGACTGAAAGCCCATGGTCAGCGCCCAGCGTTCCTGCAAGATCACCCCGGTCAGCACCAGATCCGGGTTGCGGGTGTTGCGCTGCCGGATGCGGTTATCGACAGCGATGATGCGATTGGTCAGTGGCACGACATAGGTCCAGGGCCGATACCACGATGCATGCTGGTTCTTGCTGACCACCACGATGTCATCCGGCAGGCCCGCCTGATAGCGCGGCGCCCATGAATATTCCAGGTAGATCACCATTGCGAGCATTGCCGCCGCCGCGCTGGCCGGGGTCAGCCATTCGGGCAGGCGCCGCGCACTCAGCCGCCGCAGCAGGTGGCCGACGCCCCCACCGCCCACTCCGGCCACGATCACCGCGAGAAATTCCAGCAGCATTCGCGTTTCGCCCCCTTAACCCAGTGTTCCGGCAAGCTGGCCCACGGCCGACTGCATTGTGCGCACGACAACAAAGGCGTCGCGCAGGTGACTGCGCTCGAAATCCGACAGATCCGAGGGCGCAAGATAATTGTCCGGCTTGCGGCCCATGCGCACCAGATTGGCCTGGTTCTCCAGGCGCAGATTGGCAATCAGGTCATAGGCCTCGATCAGGTCGCGCGCGCCCGAGACCGAGATGATGCCCATTTCCTCGGCCGCCAGCAGCCGGTTGCGAGTATTGGCCGCAGCGATCCGCCCACGCAGCGCATAAACGCGGGCAAGGTCGGTCACCGGCACCACACCGCCCAGTTTCATGTCGACATGATTCTTGTATTCACCCGAACGGATGGTGGCGAAGCCGCGCAGCAAGCCGAGTGGCGGCGTGTGCTTGATCGAGTTCGAGATCATATGTGCGACGAAGATCGAGTTCTTCGAGGCCGCTGCCAGAGTTTCCTCCTGCAACTCCCGGAACAGGCTGACCTGCCCGCCGATGGGGCGCAGGTCGAACATGACCGAAGCAAGCATCTGCGCCTCGGGAGAGGGCGTGTTGATCCAGCCCTGAAAATAGCGCCGCCATGTCCGCACAGGCTGGCACCAGCGCGGGTTGGTGGCCATCATGTCGCCGGGGCAGTAGAAATACCCGACCGCGTCCAGCCCGTCCGAGACGAAGCGCGCAAGCTGAGTGAAATAGTCCATATCCTCGGGCGTAACGCTGTCATCGATGATGATGCAGTTGTCCTGATCACTGACGCCGGTCTGCTCTTGCCGGCCCTGGCTGCCACAGGCCGCCCAGAGATAGGGCACGGGCGGCTCGCCCAGCTTTTCTTCACCCAGTTTCAACAAGCGGCGCGTGACCGTGTCGGCGATATCGGTGATCAGCCGCGTGACCACCTCATGGGCATTATGCGCGCCGACCAGTTGCAGCAGAAGCTGCGGAATGCGCTCGGTGACGTGTGCGAGGCCTTCGTAATTGTCGGCGACAGCGGCATCGCGGACAAGCTGCGCCGAAGAGATCGCCTGAAACCGGGTCAGGTCGGTCTGGGTGATCATCCCCAGAAGTTTACCATCGCGCACTACCGGCAAATGCCCGATACGGTTTTCCAACATCATGTGCAGGATGTCCGATCCTAGCGATTGCGGGTTGAGCGCGAGGGGGTCGGGCGTCATGATCTCGGCAAGCGGCGTATCGAGCGGGCGGCCTTCGGCCAGCACGCGCGCCGAGAGGTCGCGCGTGGTCACGATACCGACCAGCGTTTCGCCCTCGACCACCGGGACACAGGAGATGCGGTTCTCGCGCATCACCAGCGCTGCTTCCTGCGCCGTGGTCGCGCGCGTGCCGGTCAGCGGCTTGCGCGCCATCAGATCGGCAACTTTCATCGTCGCCAGTTCATTCTGCCGCCCGAGCTTGTGGGCATTGCCCTGCCCGCGGCTGAAAAACCGCTCGAAGGCCGGGAAATTCGCGATCAGGTGACGCAATTCGGCCCCTGGGAGTGCCAACAACACCGAGTTCGAGGTTGCAGTCGCCGTGGTCACAGCGCGGCCCTCGCGCAAGAGCCCACGCTCGCCAAAGGAATTGCGCGGGCTCAGGATCGAGACCAGCGCGCCATTGCTGTCGGTGACCTCGACCGTGCCCGCCTTGATCAGCCAGACACAGGTGATCGGATCGCCGGATGTGTAGATGACAGTGCCCTCGGGCACTTCACTGCGGCTGAAGCAACCGGCGACACGCGCCAGCTCGTCCTGCGGCAGGGAGTCATACGGGTGCACGGAGTGCAGGAATTCGATGATCTTCTCGGCGCTCTGGGTCATGTGTCCGGTCCTGACTGCACCGCGCGGGAAAGAGGCGGCCTGCCCCCGTAACACAGGGACAGGCCAGTGACATTGCGCCAGATCAGTGGTCGACGGCTGCACCCGCGCCTTTCGGCACGCGGATACCTTCGACCAGCTCCTGAATCTCCGCAGGTGCATCGCCCGTCAACTTGTTGACGAGATAGGCTGCGGCGAAGTTCAGCGCGGCACCGACTGCACCAAAGCTCAGCGGCGAGATGCCGAACAGCCAGTATTCAGGCGTGTTGGGCAGCATGTTGGTGCCAGGGAAGAAGAACCAGCCCAGGTAGGTGAAGATATAGAGCAGGGTCGAGCCCAGACCCACGATCATCCCCGTGATGGCACCGGCAGCGTTCATCTTCTTGGAGAAGATGCCCATCATGAGCGCCGGGAAGAGCGAGCTTGCCGCCAGACCGAAGGCCAGCGCCACCACTTGCGCGGCAAAGCCGGGCGGGTTGAGGCCCAGATAGGTCGCCAAAGCAATCGCAAAGGCCATCGATATCCGCGCGGCCAGAAGCTCGCCCTTCTCCGAGATGCCCGGATTGATCATGTTCTTGATCAAGTCATGGCTCACCGCCGACGAGATTGCCAGCAACAGACCTGCCGCCGTCGACAGCGCCGCCGCAAGACCGCCAGCCGCGATCAGACCGATGACCCAGCCGGGAAGCTGTGCAATTTCGGGGTTCGCCAGCACCAGGATATCCTGGTTGAAGGTGACCATCTCATTGCCTTCCCAGCCCAGTTCCTCGGCGAATTCAGGCGGATTGGCCTCATTGTAGTATTGAATGAAGCCGTCGCCATTCTTGTCCTCGAAGGCCAGCAGACCGGTCTGTTCCCAATTGCGCATCCAGTCAGGACGGTCCGCATAGGCCAGCGGCTGTTCCCGCACGCCATCAGGGTAGATCGTCGTGATGATGTTCAGCCGCGCCATTGCGCCAACGGCCGGAGCGACCGTGTAGAGCAGCGCGATGAACACCAGCGCCCAGCCTGCCGAGGTCCGCGCATCGGCGACTTTCGGCACCGTGAAGAAGCGGATGATGACATGCGGCAGACCTGCGGTCCCGATCATCAGCGACAGGGTGAACAGAACCATGTTGAGCGTGTTCTGCGGCGCATGCATGCCGGTATAGTCGTTGAAGCCCAGCTCGATAAGCACTTCGTTCAGCGTCTGCAAGAGCGGCTGGCCGGATTCCGTATGCGTCGAGAACAGACCCAGTTGCGGAAGCGGATTGCCGGTCAGTTGCAACGAGATGAAGATCGCCGGGATGGTATAGGCCACGATCAGCACGCAATACTGCGCGAGCTGGGTGTAGGTGATGCCCTTCATCCCGCCGAGAACGGCGTAGATGAACACGACCGCGGCTGCGATCAACAGACCCGTGGTGTTGTCCACTTCCAGAAAGCGCGAAAAAGCCACGCCTGCGCCCGTCATCTGCCCGATCACATAGGTGATTGACATGACCAGCAGCGAGATCACCGCCACCAGACGCGCGGTCTGGCTGTAGAAACGGTCACCAATGAAATCCGGCACCGTGAAGCGGCCGAACTTGCGCAGATACGGCGCGAGCAACAATGCGAGGATCACATAGCCGCCCGTCCAGCCCATCAGGAAGGTCGAGTTACCATAGCCCACAAAGGCGATCAGGCCCGCCATCGAGATGAAGCTGGCCGCCGACATCCAGTCAGCCGCGGTGGCAGCACCGTTGACGATGGGGTTGACGCCGCGAGAGGCGGCATAGAAGTCGGATGTGGTCCCGGCACGCGCCCAGATCGCGATCCCGATATAGAGCGCGAAGGACGCGCCCACGAAGATTAGGTTGATTACAAACTGATCCATTTCTCAGCCCCCCTCACTCTTCCACGCCATATTCGCGGTCGAGCCTGTTCATGTACCAGCGGTAGTAGAAGATCAGCACGATGAAGGTCAGCATCGACCCTTGCTGTGCGAACCAGAACCCCAGATCGGTGCCCCCGACCGGAATGCCCGCCAGAAGCGGGCGGAATACGATGCCGAATCCGAAAGACACCAGCGCCCAGATCACCATGCAGATGGTGATGATGCGCACATTGGCCTTCCAGTAGTCGTCCGTCGATTTGTCTGACATGTGACGTCTCCCAGTATCCTCCTGCGCCAACCCCCTCATGGGACTGGCTTCCTCTCACTCCTCCCGAAATGCCATCAGACATGACCCGGGGGTTTGCAGGGCGCGGGGTTATCCCGTGCTCTGCGTTCAGGCACCATCCGGTACCAGACCGGTTGCCCGGATTTTTCAGGCGGCCACGTCCTTGACGATGGCCGCGAGATCTTCTGCGATCCGATCGATATCGCCCATTGCATCAACACGGCGCAGCGCGCCCTTGCCTTCGTAATAGCTGATCAATGGTGCAGTCTGTTCGTGATAGGCCGCAAGCCGCGCGCTGACAGTCTCTGCATTGTCATCCGAGCGACGCTTGAACTCGGTCGCGCCGCATTTGTCGCAGACACCATTCACAGCCGGCTTCTTGTAGAGGTCGTGATACCCCTCACCGCAATTGGCGCAGGTATAGCGCCCCGAGACGCGCTCGACCATGGCTTCGTCATCCACCTCGAGCGAGATCGCTGCGCCAAGGCCCATGCCGATCTCGGCCAGTAGCGCATCCAGCGCCTCCGCCTGCTTTGCGGTGCGCGGGAAACCGTCGAGAATGGCGCCTTTTTCCATATCAGGCGCGGCCATGCGATCCTTGAGGATGGCCAGCACGATCTCGTCGCTGACGAGCCCACCCGATTCCATCACCGCCTTGGCCTGTTTGCCCGCATCGGTGCCGGCGGCGACGGCGGCACGCAGCAGATCACCGGTTGAAAGCTGCACCAGCCCGAATTGCTCCTCAAGCATCCGCGCCTGTGTGCCTTTGCCTGCACCCGGAGGGCCGAGCAGGATAAGGACGGTCGTTTTGGTCATTGTATCACTCATCTCTCTCACGCCCGGTTCATACGGTTTTCGATCAGGTCATCAACGACAGCAGGTTCTGCCAGTGTCGATGTGTCCCCAAGACTGCCGTAATCGTTCTCGGCGATCTTGCGCAGGATACGGCGCATGATCTTGCCCGAGCGTGTTTTGGGCAGGCCGGGCGCCCATTGGATCAGATCGGGCGAGGCAATCGGGCCGATCTCCTGGCGGACCCACTTGACCAGCTCCTTGCGCAGCTCATCGGTGGGCTCGACCCCGTTCATCAACGTGACATAGGCATAGATGCCCTGGCCCTTGATGTCATGCGGGTAGCCCACGACAGCGGCCTCGGCCACGGTCTCATGCGCGACCAGCGCGGATTCGACCTCCGCGGTGCCCATGCGGTGACCCGAGACGTTGATCACGTCATCGACCCGACCGGTGATCCAGTAATAGCCATCCTCGTCGCGGCGGCAGCCATCCCCGGTGAAATAATAGTTCTTGTACTGGCTGAAATAGGCTTCCTCGAACCGCGCATGATCACCCCACAGCGTGCGCATCTGGCCCGGCCAGCTATCCTTGATGCACAGCACGCCTTCGGCCTTGGTCTCGGTCTGCACCTCGGCGGTGGATGCATCCAGCACCACTGGCTGCACACCAAAGAAGGGCTTGGTTGCCGAACCGGGCTTGTTCGGGATCGCACCGGGCAGCGAGGTGATCATGTGCCCGCCGGTCTCGGTCTGCCAGAAGGTATCGACAATCGGGCATTTGCCCTGGCCGACATTCTCGTTGTACCAGTTCCAGGCTTCGGGGTTGATCGGCTCCCCGACCGTACCCAGCAGTTTCAGCGACGACAGGTCATGCTTCTCGACCCATTCGGTCCCCTGACCCATCAGCGCGCGGATGGCTGTGGGCGCTGTGTAGAACTGATTGACCCTGTGCTTGGCGCAGACTTCCCAGAAGCGGCCTGCATCCGGGTAAGTCGGAACACCTTCGAACATGATCGTGGTCGCACCATTGGCGAGCGGGCCGTAGACGATATAGCTGTGCCCCGTGACCCAGCCCACATCCGCCGTGCACCAGAAGATATCACCATCATGGTAATCGAAGGTGTATTGCTGCGTCATCGAGGCATAGACCAGATAGCCGCCCGAAGTATGCACCACACCCTTGGGCTTGCCGGTCGAGCCGGAGGTATACAGGATGAACAGCGGGTCCTCGGCGCCCACCTCGGTATAGGGGCAATAGGGCGAGGCCTCGGCCATTTCCGCCTTCAGATCCACATCCCGCCCGTCAACCCATGTGGTCTGATCGCCCGTGTGCTTCACGACCAGACACTTCACCCGGTCCTTGCAATTGCGCAGCGCTTTGTCGGTGTTGATCTTGAGCGGGGTCCGCCGTCCACCGCGCGGTGCGGTATCGGCAGTGATGACGGCCTTCGCCTCGCAGCCGTTGATCCGGTCGGCCAGCGCATCGGGTGAGAAACCGGCGAAGACAATGGAATGAATCGCGCCGATCCGCGCACAAGCCAGCATCGCATAGGCGGCCTCGGGGATCATCGGGAGATAGATCACCACACGGTCGCCCTTGCCGATACCATGCTCCTTGAGCACATTCGCCATGCGCGAGGTCTGCTCGAGCAGTTCCAGATAGGTGATGTGCTGCGCCGGTGTGCTCGGTTCATCGGGCTCCCAGATAATGGCGGTCTGGTTGCCGCGCGTGGGAATGTGGCGGTCGATGCAGTTAGCCGACACGTTCAGCGTGCCGTCCTCAAACCAGTTGATATCTACCCTGCCGAACTCGAAAGTCGTGTTTTTGACGCGAGAATAGGGCTTGATCCAGTCAATCCGCTTGCCATGCTTGCCCCAGAAACTCTCGGGGTCAGAGACCGACGCGGCATACATCTCGTCGTACTTGGCAGCATCGACATGCGCGTTCGCAATGAACTCATCTGATGCAGGGTAGATTTGGGACATAAATGCTCCTCCAGTATCGGGAGGCACGAATGGCCCGACCGGCCCAACTCCTCCCATGAATTTCTGACGCAAACGTGATGCAGCGTCATGCTTCCCCACGGCCTTTATAGCGTATTCGTCAAGAAAGTGGTAACTTTTTTTAAAATAACGATTTTTTTGTAAATTTCTTCACATAAATGCGGTAAAGGTCGTAAAATTGTTTTCGCTGCAATGCAGAGTTTCAAGAAAAACAGGCTCTTCCATGGACGTGTCAGCGCACCGACCTGACCGCAGGAAGCACGGCCCCGCCCGGATGTGATCGCAAACATCGCGCGCAATATTCGAAAAGAGTCATCCGCAAGATACGAAACAAACTGAGGCGACGGTTCGTATAGCTTCTGATTCGCACTCTGCTGCATCAGCACAACAGAGATGATTCGTCATACTGGCAAGCCTTGAAAGCGGCGGTGCGTTTCGTCACTCTCGCACTACCAAATGGCACCGGTCCGCATATGCCCGCACAACCTCCAGACGACACCTCTCCTGCTGCCGACCCCATCCCGGCAGCACTGCGCAAAGCCGAGATCGACGCCGCTCTCGACGCCCTCTTCGTGCGGATCGAGGCAGCGCAGCCCGGCGCGCTGCCATCAGTGCTGATCAGCGGCACGATCCGCTGCGGCAAGACCAAGGTCGCGAGCAAACTCGCCCGCCGAACCGGACTCTACCACATCAAGACAGACGAAATCCGCAATACCTTCTACCTTGGCGTGTCCGAGGCCGACAAACGCCGGGTCGTGAAATACATCTTTCGGCGCCTGCTCCAGCGCTACCCGACGGGCCTGCTGATCGACGGGACCGCGCTGATGGATGCGCCCTGCGAATTGCCGCTCTGGGCGGCGCGGCGCGGCATCGCCTTTTATGCCATCGGCTACTCATTCGAGACACCTGCGGCCAAGCACCGTGACCTGCTGGCCTATCGTGCCATCGCCTCCTGCTGGACAAAACGCAGCAAGAGCGATGACGAGATGCGCCGCTTCGCGCGCCGTCTGATCCGACGCAGTCAGGACGTGCGACGGTTTTGTGAGGCAAATGGGCTGAACTATTTCGACCTGGACTCGGGAGATTTCGACCGCGAGCGCGACCGGATCGTCCGCGCCATCGAGCAAGACCTGAAAGCGCGCCAACCCGGCGGCACCGCGCGTCTCCGGGAATGGGTCCGAAAGGGGGTTGCGGGCCGGGCCGGTTAGCACCGCCCCTACTGGGGCAACCGTCCTCCTGTCGCCTCGGTCACACTCTGCGCGGCCTGTTTGACCAGCGCACCCATAGCTTCCGCCCGCGCCAGCGAGAGGCGAAAGACCGGCCCTGAGATCGACAGCCCCGCGACCGGCTCGCCATGGGCGTTGAAGATCGGCGCCGCGATGCAGCGCATGCCTTCGGTGCGCTCTTCATTGTCGATGGCATAGCCGCGCGCTTTCGTCGCTTGCAGGTCGATGTCCAGCGGGGCGATTTCGGTCAGTGATGCGGGCGTGAAGCCTTCGAGCACGTGCTCCGAGAGGTCACGCAGACGCTCGCGCGGCAGAAAGGCCAGCAGCGCCTTGCCAATGCCAGAGACATGCATCGGGCTGCGTGTGCCGGGCGGGAAGAAGGCGCGAATGGCCTCTTGCGTCTCGACCTGGGTCAGAAACAGCACCTCGCCCTGGTCTTCGACTCCGAGATTGGCGGTCTCGCCACTCTCGCGCATCAGCCTCTGCATCGCACCCCGCGACCGGTCGACGAGTGCGGTCCGGCGCAGAAAGACCGAGCCGGTGCGGAACGCGCCAGCGCCCACGTGCCAGCGCTGCGTCTGCGGGTCGAGTTCTACGAAGCCGTGCCTCTCGAAAGTCGTCAGCACCCGGTAAACCGTCGCAGGCGACTGTCCTGCGGCCTCGGCCAGTTCCGTCAGCGTCATCCCATCACCCGAGGCCAGCACCGCAAGGATCGAGAGCGCCCGGTCGAGCGACTGGACGGTGTTCTGCTCGGTCTTGTCGTGAAAGGCGCGGGGGCGACCGCGGGGGCGTGAGTCGGCCATGGGAACTCCTTTTTGCAATGCAGTGAAATTATATTTCGCGATTTGAAAAAAGAAAACTGCTTTCAGATCAGGCTGTAGCGCTATTTTTTCGTTCTGTAAAAAAATTTTTCAAAAAAATTGCCTGTGCAATTGACGGGCTGTAACTTGCTTAAGAATAGGGAGGAGTAAGCCCATGTCTGCACAGAACCCAGTTTTCATTCCAGGCCCCACGAATATCCCCGAGGAAATCCGCAAGGCCTGCGACATGCCCACCATGGATCACCGGTCCCAAGCTTTCGCGCGCCTGTTCAAACCAGCGGTTGCGGGAGTGAAACGCGTGCTGAAGATGAGCGAGGGCGAGGTTATCATCCTCCCCTCGACCGGAACGGGCGGCTGGGAAGCGGCGATCTCGAACACGCTTTCACCAGGTGACACTGTTCTCGCCGCACGCTTCGGCATGTTCAGCCACCGCTGGATCGACCTGTGCCAGCGCCACGGGTTGAACGTCCAGATCATCGAGACCCCTTGGGGTCAGGGCGCACCGCTGGAGGCCATTGAGGCTGCGCTGCGCGCCGACACGGCAAATGAAATCAAGGCGGTGCTCACAACCCATAATGAAACCGCGACTGGCGTGCGCTCTGATATCGGCGGCATCCGCCGCGCCATGGATGCAGCCAGCCACCCGGCGATGCTGTTTGTCGATGGTGTGTCCTCCATCGGCTCGATGCCCTTCGATATGGCGGGGTGGGGTGTGGATATCGCTGTTGCAGGCTCGCAAAAGGGATTCATGCTGCCTGCAGGGCTGGCCATTCTCGGCGTTTCGCTCAAGGCGCTTTCTGCGATGGAGCACGCCACCCTGCCGCGCACGTTCTTTGATTTCCGTGACATGATCAAGGCTTATGCGGCAGGCGGCTATCCCTATACACCGGCGGTCGGGCTGATCTCTGGCCTCGCGAAATCCATCGAGATGCTGGAGGATGAGGGGCTTGAGAACGTCTACGCGCGCCACGCCCGCTTCGCCGAAGCCACCCGCCGCGCCGTCGCCGCCTGGGGCATGCGCCCCTGCGCCGCGAGTCCGGAATTCTTTTCCGACACTGTAACCGCTGTCGTCGTGCCCGAGGGCTGCAATGGCACCGATCTGGTGCAACTTGCGGCGTCGAAATACGGCATGGCCTTCGGTGTCGGGCTGGGCGAGCTCGCCGGAAAGGTGTTCCGTATCGGGCATCTGGGCATGCTGACGGATGCGATGCTGCTCTCGGGTCTGGCTGTAGCAGAAATGTGCATGGCCGATCTGGGATGGGATGTGCGGCTGGGCTCTGGCGTGGCGGCGGCGCAGGATTATCTTCGTTCAAGTGGCGCGGCAACGATTGCAGAGGCCGCTTGATTTGGGGAGAGGCCGAGGGGCTCTGTCTCGCCGCCATTGTCTTCGGACCAATGGCGCGACAATGGCGACCCCCGAGTATTTCTGGCAAGATGAAAGGCAGAGAAGATGAAAGATCTGACTGACCTCGTGATACCAACCTATGCCGATGTGGAAGCCGCCCATGCGCGGATTGCGCCTTACATCCACCGCACGCCGGTGCTGACATCAAGCTATTTCAACAGCTTGACGGGCGCCGAACTGTTCTTCAAATGCGAAAACTTCCAGAAAGCCGGAGCGTTCAAGGTGCGCGGCGCCTCGAACGCGGTGTTCGGGCTGTCGGATGAGATGGCGCCGAAGGGGGTGGCGACGCATTCGAGCGGGAACCATGCGCTCTCGCTGAGTTACGCCGCCGGGCGGCGGGGGATCCCGTGCCATGTGGTCATGCCGCGCACGGCCCCGCAGGCGAAGAAGGATGCAGTTCGAGGTTATGGTGGGATCATCACGGAATGTGAACCTTCGACAACGTCGCGCGAAGAACTTTTCGCGCAGGTCGAGGCCGAGACGGGGGCAGAGTTCGTCCACCCCTATAACGACCCGCGGGTGATTGCGGGGCAGGCGACCTGCTCGAAAGAGTTCATGGAGCAGGTCGAGGGGCTTGATGCTGTCATCGCGCCGATTGGCGGCGGCGGGATGGTGTCAGGCACCTGTCTCACGCTCTCCAATATCGCGCCGCATGTCGAGATTTATGCCGCTGAGCCCGAGCAGGCGGATGACGCCTACCGCAGCTTCAAGGCTGGCCATATCATCGCCGATGATGCGCCAGTGACGGTTGCGGATGGGCTCAAAGTGCCGCTGAAGGAACTGACCTGGCATTTCGTCTCGAACCATGTGACCGACATCCTGACCGCGTCCGAGCAGGAGATCATCGACGCGATGAAGCTCACCTGGCAGCGCATGAAGATCGTGATCGAGCCGAGTTGCGCGGTGCCGCTGGCCGTCATCCTGAAGAACCGCGACATCTTTGCCGGCAAGCGGGTCGGCGTCATCATTACCGGCGGCAATGTCGATCTCGACAAGCTGCCATGGATCAAAGGTTGAGGAGGTAAGACGATGAATGCACCTGTGAAATTCGACAATCTTGAAGTGGGCTATGACGTGCCTGCCCTGCCGGGGATGGACGAGGCCGACATCCAGACGCCTTGTCTGATCCTCGATCTCGATGCGCTGGAGCGCAACATCAAGAAGATGGGCGATTACGCCAAGGCGCATGGCATGCGTCACCGGGTGCATGGCAAGATGCACAAATCGGTGGATGTCGCGAAACTGCAGGAAAGCCTCGGTGGGGCCTGCGGGGTCTGCTGCCAGAAGGTGAGCGAGGCCGAGGTCTTTGCCCGCGGGGGAATCAAGGATGTTCTGGTGTCAAATCAGGTGCGTGACCCGGCCAAGATCGACCGGTTGGCGCGGATCCCGAAGCTTGGCGCGAGGGCGATCTGCTGTGTCGATGATCTGGCCAATGTCGCGGATCTGTCAGAGGCCGCCGTGCGGCATGGCACGCAGATCGAGTGTCTGATCGAGATAGATTGTGGTGCAGGGCGATGCGGAGTGACGACCACGCCTGCGGTTGTCGAGATTGCCAAGGCGATTGATGCCGCTCCGGGGCTGAAATTTGCGGGCATTCAGGCCTATCAAGGCGCGATGCAGCATATGGACAGCTATGACGACCGCAAGGCCAAGATCGATATTGCGGTGGCGATGGTGAAGGACGCGGTCGACACGCTGAAGGCCGAGGGCATCGAGTGCGACATCGTCGGCGGCGGTGGCACCGGCAGCTACTATTTCGAAAGCACCTCGGGCGTTTATAACGAACTTCAATGCGGATCCTACGCCTTCATGGATGCCGATTACGGCCGCATCCTCGACAAGGACGGCAAGCGCATCGACCAGGGCGAGTGGGAGAATGCGCTGTTCATCCTGACCTCGGTCATGAGCCATGCCAAGCCCGGCAAGGCGATTGTCGATGCCGGGCTCAAGGCGCAGTCGGTGGATTCGGGTCTGCCCTTCATCTTCGGGCGCGATGACGTGAAATACGTCAAATGCTCGGATGAGCATGGGGTGGTCGAAGACCAAGGCAATGTGCTGCAGATCAACGAGAAATTGCGGCTGGTGCCGGGGCATTGCGACCCGACCTGCAATGTCCATGATTGGTATGTTGGCGTGCGGGGCGGCAAGGTCGAGACACTCTGGCCGGTCTCGGCGCGCGGCAAGGCTTACTGATTTTTCCCGGTAGCCCCGGGCTTCGCCCGGGGCTACTCATACCTCTCAGACTACAAGGAATGCCCCCATGTGGATCGTCCCCGAATCCGCCATCCCCGGACTCGTCGATGCGCAATCGGCCTTTGATGCGGTCGAGGCCACTTTCGCGGCCATGGCGAGGCGAGATGCCTATAACTTCCCGGTCGTGCGCGAGGCGCTCGGAGAAGGTCGGCAATACGGGTTCAAGTCGGGGCTGGACCGGGTTGGCGAGCTGTTGGGCGTAAAATCAGGCGGGTATTTCCCTGGCAATGTCGAGCGCGGCATTCCGAACCATCAGAGCACGGTGTTTCTGTTCGACCCGGAGAGCGGCAAACCCACCGCGATGGTAGGGGGGAACCTGCTCACGGCGCTGCGGACGGCGGCGGCGAGCGCGATCTCGATTGCGCGGCTGGCTCGGGCGGATGCAAAGGTCCTGGGGATGGTGGGTGCGGGCCATCAATCAGCGTTCCAGATGCGCGCTGCCGTCAGGCAGCGCGGTTTCGAGAAAGTGATCGGCTGGAACCTGCACCCCGAGATGCTGTCACGTCTGGCCGAAACCGCCGAGGAACTGGGGTTGCCATTCGAGGCGGTGGAACTGGATCAGCTCGCGGACGAGGCGGATGTGATCATCACCATCACCTCAAGCTTCGATCCCATCGTGAAGGATGCCCATGTGCGGCCTGGCACGCATCTGGCCTGCATGGGGACCGACACCAAGGGCAAGCAGGAGGTCGAAGCGGCGCTTCTGGGTCGCGCGAGCGTGTTCACTGACGAGGTGGCGCAGTCGGTCTCGATCGGTGAGGCGCAGCATGCGGTGGCTGCGGGATTCTTGGCAGAAGACACGATTGTCGAGATCGGGGCCGTAATCAATGGCGCGCATCCGGGTCGGGCAAGTGCTGAGGAAATCACGCTATTTGACGGCACCGGCGTCGGCTTGCAGGACCTGGCTGTGGCGTCAAAGGCGGTGGAGCTGGCCGTCGCGCATGGTCTGGCCATGGAAGTCGATTTCTGAGCCAGCGCATGGCGCGGCTCTTCTACAAAGCCAGGTGTATGCAGTGCGTCCACCCGGCTCTGTGTTTTCGACGGCACCCACGGCTCGGGGCAGCGTCACCCGTCGGTATGAGTCAGTTCCGGCACATCATCCGCGCCCGCTGATCCACGCCCCGAGAGCGAGGGGTTCTCCATGAAGAAGCGGTGGCAATTGAACAGCCGTCGCGTGGCGGCAGGATCGGGCAGCGTGCGGATGGCCGGACCCTCGGGGCGGATGACCCAGCTTTGCGCCTCATCGGCGAGGTTGGCGGCCATGATCTGACGCACAATTTGCGCCTTGACGGTCGGGTTCATGATCTCGACCAGTGTTTCCACGCGGCGGACGAGGTTGCGGCCCATCCAGTCGGCCGAAGAGATGAACACCCGCGCCTGATCGGAGGGCAGCGTGGCACCATTACCGAAACAGACGATGCGCGAGTGTTCCAGAAACCGCCCCACCACCGATTTGATGCGGATATTTTCGGAGAGCCCCCGGATACCGGGCCGCAACCCGCATATGCCGCGCACCACGAGACTGATCTTCACCCCGGCCTGCGACGCAGCATAAAGTGCGTCGATCACATCCGCGTCGATGATCGAGTTCATCTTGGCCCAGATCTCGGCCGGGCGGCCTGATCGCGCGGCTTCGGCCTCGGCGGCGATCATGTCCAGCAGGCGCGGCTTGAGCGCGAGCGGCGAGATGGCGAGGTTTTCCAGTTGCGCTGGTTCGGCATAGCCTGAAACATAGTTGAACACGCGCGTCGCATCTCGCCCGAGCGCCGCATCGCAGGTAAAGAGCGACAGGTCGGTGTAAATCCGCGCGGTGATGGGGTGGTAATTGCCCGTGCCCCAATGGGTATAGGTCACCAGCTTATCGCCTTCGCGCCGGACCACAGTGCTGATCTTGGCGTGGGTCTTGTAGTTCACGAAACCATAGACAACATGCGCGCCCGCCCGCTCCAGCCTGCGCGACTGGCGGATATTGGCGGCCTCGTCGAAGCGGGCCTTCAACTCGACCAGGGCGGTCACCGACTTGCCCGCATCCGCCGCCTCGCAGAGAGCGGTCACGATGGGACTGTCGCGCGAGGTGCGGTAGAGCGTCTGGCGGATGGCGAGCACATCAGGGTCGCGGGCGGCCTGCTCAAGAAACCGCACCACCATGTCAAAGGTCTCATAAGGGTGGTGCAGCAGCATGTCTTTCTGCCGGATGGCCGCGAACATGTCGCCGCCATGGTCCTGCACGCGTTCGGGCACGCGCGGGGTGAAGCTGGGCCACAAGAGGTCCGGGCGCTCGTCCAGCACCAGTTCCTTGAGCGTCGAGATGCCCATGATGCCATCGACCTCGATGACATCGGTCTCGGGCACTTCCAGTTCCTCGCGCACCACCGCGTGCAGGTCGGGCGGCGCGCCTGCCGAGATCTTCATGCGCACCACCTCGCCCCGGCGACGACGTTTCAGCGCGACCTCGAATTCGCGCACCAGATCCTCGGCCTCTTCCTCGACTTCCAGATCACTGTCGCGCAGCACAGAGAAGGTGCAGGAGCCGAGCAGCCGATAGCCCGGGAACAGATCATCCATCTCTGCCAGGATCAGTTCCTCGAGCGGCAACATCCGGATCGGGCTTGAGCCCAGCCGAACGAAGCGATCGATCTGGCTTGGGATCGGGACCAGCGCACTCAGTTTATGCCCACGCTTATCCTCGAGTTCCAAGGCCAGCGAGAAACCCGCATTGGGGATGAAGGGAAACGGGTGTGCAGGATCGATGGCCAAAGGCGAGAGGACCGGAAAGACATGGGTCAGGAAGTGCACGCGGGTCAGTTCGCGGTCGGCCTCGGTCAGGTCATGATGCGACAGGATCACGATCCCGGCCTCGGTCAGTTCTTGCCGCAGGGTTGACCAGATTTCCTGCTGATACTCCATAAGGCGGCGCGCATCCTCATGGATCAGCACAAGCTGTTCGGCAGGCGTGCGCCCGTCATCAGAGGGTGTTGTATTCCCTGCCCGGGCCAGTTCGCGCAGACCGGCTACGCGGACCGTGTAGAATTCATCAAGATTGGTGGCCGAGATCGACAGAAAGCGCACCCGCTCCAAGAGTGGCACGCGCGGATTGACGGCCTCTTCCAGCACGCGCCAGTTGAAGGCCAGCCAAGACAATTCGCGGTTGAAAAAGCGCGTCGGGCTTGTGGGGTCGAAGCCGTCCAGCGTGACTGGCTCGGGAAAGGGCGTGCGCAGGAAATCCGCGCCCGGCGCCTGACGGAGAAGCGCGACACTGCCGGCGGTCGCCGGCGGTAGCACACCAGGCCGCTCCTCGTCCGTGCCTTGGTCATCAGAACGCTCCGCCCGCTCGGGTGAGGTCATTGGGCTTTTCTCCATCTCGTTCATGGCCGTCTCATTTCTGCGTCGCGGGCTCAGCCTGTAACGGCAAACCCGGGACATGAGCGGCCTGTGAACCCGTCATTTGCGGGCCTGAATGACCGTAACGCCGCCCGTGGTCAGGGTCAGCCGACCGGCCTCTGGGTCAAGCCGGTAGCCGTCGACCGAGGTCAGGGCCTCTATGAATTTGCGCTCCTGCTCCTCCAACCCGTTCGGGCAGGCCATCATCGTGCTGGCCATGCGCCCGAAGGACAGGATGCCACCATGCCGCCGGAAACCACCGATCATCCGGTTGCAACCGACGCTCGCGCTGATCCGGCCATCAGGGTAGAAAACCAGTTCCGTGCGTGAGGGAAAGAGCGTCGGCGTCTCGCCAATCGCGCTGATGTTCCACACGCCCGCGGTGATATCGGCATCGGGGCGGATCAGGGTGCATTCGGTGAGTTCTGCCCCATCGATGCGTACAATCGCCGAGTCGTCTTTCATATGGATCGACGTTGCGGGATTATCCGGAGCGACGAAAAGTGCGCCCGACGCAGCACGCTGCGCCTGCAGGGTAATGATTTGCTCGTTCAGCCGCAGACTTACCTCTTCGGGCAGAAAGCCGATCTCGATCAATTGGTTGCCACAGGACAAGAGCGACGCATAGCCAATCAGTGGCGTGCGCAGGGCGCGGATGGTGCCCAGATCGAGCGGGTCGCTGCCGGACTCGATGCCTTGTGGCTCGGTCAGCCAGATCATGTCCTCCCCCGCGCGCAGCCCTGCCCGCAGCACCAGCAAAGTGTCGGTGGGGGCCTCGATCCGGAACACGAAGGGACCCTGGCTACCCTCTGTCACGCTTCGGCTACTGGCAACGGTCCGATCCTGCGCATTGCTCAAGTCGAGCAGGAACACCGTGTCATCAGGCAGGCCCATGCGTTCGATGACCATGATCTCGCCCGAGATCTCGCGCATCTCCGAGGCGGAGGCGGGAAAAGCCGCGATCATCGCGGCGACAGCGAGGGCGAGAACACGGCGCAGCATCGGAAAGCTCCGGAAAAAGAAATCATTGTTCAAGGTATGGGGGCAGGCGTGCCAAAACAAGCCCCGGCGGGTCTGGCCTAGTCCAGATCCAGTGACATCTGCATGACATCGGCGGCCAGACGCACGGAAATGGGCTTCTTGCGCGCAATCGCCTCGGCATCGAGACGTGTGACCAACTCTTGCGCAGCCGCCAACGACCTAGTCATGCGCGGCAGCAAATAGGCGATAAGTGCATCGGGCACGCTGACCTGCCGGTCGGCAAAGAGCTTGGTCAACACCGCGGCGAGCAGCGCGTCATCGGGCTGGCCAAGCGCCACATGCGCGGCCGCCTGCAGGCGCGAGGCGAGGTCGGGCAGGCGCAGGCCCCAGTCGCGCACCGGCGCGCGGTCGGCCAGCAAGAGCTGGCCGCCCTGCGCAGCAAGCAGGTTGTGCAAGTGGAAAAGCGCAGTTTCGGCATCGCTGTCGCCTGAAATGCCAGAGGCTGCATCAATCGCCACTGCACCTTTCGCAGCGATAGCTTCGGGGGCCGCAGCGCGCAGCGCCGCGGCATCAAGCAGGAGGGCATCCTTTGCGGCGGCCCAGATAAGCAACAGATGTGTCTTGCCCGAGCCTTCCGGCCCGGTCATCACCAGCTTGCCAGCGGGCCAATCCCCGCGCTCGATCATAGCCAGCGCCTGCGCATTGCAGGGCGCAGGCACGAAATCGGCGCGAGACAGCCGGGGCGGCAGCGCCAGTGGCATCGGCATCTGGGCGGGACGGCGGATCATGGCGCGCTGTCCCGGTCGGGCGGCCTATCCGATGGTGAATCTTTGGCGGACGTTGCGGCATCATAGAGCCGCGAGGCGCGATACTGCGCCAGCCCGAAGCGCACCAGCACCCCCATCGAGGCTGCGATCGGAACAGCCACCAGCATGCCGGTAAACCCGAAAAGCATCCCGAAAGCAGAGACAGCAAAGAGCAGCCATACCGGGTGCAGCCGCACCGAGTCGCCCACAATGCGCGGGACAAGGACATTGCCTTCGAGCAACTGGCCGGCTGCAAAAATCGCCAGCACCAGTGCGATCATGCCTGGCTCGCCCCAGAACTGCCACAAGCCGACCCCGATGGCGAGGACCCCACCGATGATGGCGCCGATATAGGGGATGAAGGAGATGAGCCCCGCCGTGACGCCGATGGCTAGCCCGAATTGCAGTCCGACCAGTCCCAAAGCTGTTGCATAATAGACCGCCAGAATCAGGCAGACCGTAACCTGCCCGCGCACGAAGCCCGCGATCGCCCGGTCAACATCTCGGGCGAGTTCACGGATAACAGGCGCGTGCTGGCGCGGCAGCAGATCATCCGCGCCTTCCAGCACGCGCGGCCAGTCGAGCAACAGATAAAAAGCCACGACCGGCGCAATGACAATGAAGATGATCGCCGAGACGAACCCGGTCAGAGAGCGCAGCACACCCTGGGCCAGATCGGCGCCCCGGTCGTGGATCGTATCGCCCATGGTGGCCAGCGAGGATCGCAGCGTTTCCTCTAACCCGTCAAGACCCGGGAAGCGCGCGCGCAGCCAGTCCTGCAGTTGCGCCAGCAATTCAGGCGCGGCCTCGGTGAACTGGATGATCTGAGCGACCACTGCCGGGATGACCAGAAGCCCCGCCACCACAACAGCACCAATCGCGCTAAGCATCAGCAGTGCCACGGCAAGTGGGCGCGGCAATCCGGCAGCGCTCAGGCGCGTGACCAGCGGGTTCAGGAAATAGGCCAGTGCGGCGCCGGTGACGAAAGGCAGCAGGACGTCGCCCAGCAACCAGAGCAGCGCGATGAAGGCCAGCGCCGCAATGGCCCATGCGCGCAGTTGCATCTCGGATGAGAGCGCCATGTTTGCCTCTTGTCATATCCTTTCTGCGGGTATCGCGCGCCATGGCCCATGGTGCAAGCTGCAATGCCGCAAGAAGCGCCCGCCACCCGAGCCCACCCACTCGCCCCTGCCCGGCTTGCGGGCGCTTCGCGGGCAAGACCCGCGCGGGCCATCAACCGGATCGGGGGTCACGCCCGCATGTGCCGGGCGCGGGCGCCACGTTCGATCGCAGCAGCATGCAACCGGTCGACCTGCAATTCGTGGCGGATCTCTTCGAGCAGACGCAGTTCGGTCTGCACGAGCCTGCCATCAGCCGCCGCCACATCACAGGCGAGCGCATAGGCGGTTTCATTCAAGCGCTCGGGCAGGCTATCGCGCATCAGCCCGAAAAGCGCGTCGAGCCCATCCTCCTCCTCAAGCAGGTCGAAAACTGTCTGGGCAATGATCTTGATACGGTCAGAGTCGTAGTCGGCGAAAATCGGCAGGTGATTGACAAGCGACTGGATCGCGACCAGTTCCGAGGTCTTGATCTCCATATCGGCGGCTGAGACCGCGATCATTAGCGCGACCAACGAGTCCTGCGGCGAGAGGGGATGGGGCAATTGTGCCATGGGGTATTCCTTGATGGGCATTCGGCGCGCAGATTATTGACGGCGCAGGGTATCGGCAATAGGAAGCGGAGCTTGTTCGACCCACAAAGAAGTGACCCCGTGATGTCTTCCCTGCGCGATGCTGCCCTGATTTCCAAAGCCTGGCCGTTCGAGGAGGCCCGCAAGCTGCTGGCACGCTACAAGGGCAAGGCACCGGAAAAAGGCCACGTGCTGTTCGAAACCGGCTATGGCCCCTCGGGTCTGCCGCATATCGGGACCTTTGGCGAAGTGGCGCGGACCTCGATGATCCGCCGGGCGTTCGAGGAGATCAGCGACATTCCGACGCGGCTGATCTGCTTCTCGGATGACATGGACGGGATGCGCAAGGTGCCCGAGAATGTGCCCGACCCCGCTGCACTGCGCGACCATCTGCAAAAGCCTCTGACCTCAGTGCCGGACCCGTTCGGCACGCATGAGAGTTTCGGGCACCACAACAACGCCATGTTGCGGCGGTTTCTGGACACGTTCGGGTTTGAATACGAGTTCATTTCGGCGACCGAGTTCTATAAATCCGGCCAGTTCGACGAAGTGCTGTTGCGCGCGGCGGAGCGCTACGATGCAGTCATGCAGGTGATGCTCAAGTCCCTGCGCGAGGAGCGGCAGCAGACCTATTCCATCTTCCTGCCGATCCATCCCGAAACCGGGCGCGTTCTTTATGTTCCGATGAAGCATGTCGACGGGGCGAAGGGCGAGATCACCTTTGACGACGAGGACGGGCGCGAATGGGTGCTGCCGGTCACGGGCGGGCAGGTCAAGCTGCAATGGAAGCCCGATTTCGGCGCACGCTGGGCGGCGCTGGATGTCGATTTCGAGATGTATGGCAAGGATCACTCGACCAACACGGCGATCTATGACCGGATTTGCGAGATCCTCGGGGGTCGCAAGCCGGAGCATTATGTCTATGAGCTGTTTCTGGATGAGAGTGGCGAGAAGATCTCGAAATCCAAGGGCAACGGGCTGACCATCGACGAATGGCTGACATATGCCTCGACCGAGAGCCTGTCCTATTACATGTTCCTCAAGCCGCGCACAGCGAAGCGGCTGTCATGGGATGTGATTCCAAAGGCGGTGGATGAATATCACCAGCAGTTGCGGGCTTTTCCAGACCAGACGCCCGAACAGCAGGCGGCGAACCCGGTCTGGCATATCCACAGCGGTCAGCCGCCAGCCTCGGGCATGGTGGTCAGCTTCTCGCTCTTGCTCAATCTCGTGTCGGTGGCGCGGGCCGAGGACAAGGCGACGCTCTGGGGATTCATCCGCCGTTACGCGCCCGAGACCGCGCCCGAAACGCATCCGGATCTGGATCAGGCGGCAGGGTTTGCCGTGCGGTATTTTCAGGATTTCGTGGCGCCAACTCTGGCCTGCCGCGCACCCACGGCGCCGGAGCGTGCCGCGCTTGAGGACCTTTTGGAGCGGCTGCGCGCGATTACGGAGACCGGGGAAGTGCCCGACGCATACGCTGCCGAGCATGAGCGCCTGAGCGAAGAAGTCTTCATGTCGGTCGTGCGCGACACGGGCAAGGCGCATGGGTTCGAGAGCCTGCGCGACTGGTTCAAGGTACTCTACGAGGTGCTGCTGGGCGCCAGCCATGGGCCGCGCTGGGGCAGTTTCATCGCGCTCTATGGTGTGACCGAAACTGTCGCGCTGATCGACAAGGCGCTGGCGGGGGAATTGGTAAGCGCCTGAGCGATTGCCCGAACGGCGCAGCGCTTCTACACTGCGCCATGCCACGCCAGACCGGATATGAACCGCTCTTCACCCTCAAACCCGTCGCCCCGGATCTCTGGGTGGCCGATGGCGGCTGGATCCGCTTCTATGGCCTACCTTTCCCGACGCGGATGACCGTGATCCGCTTGCGTGATGGCGGGCTCTGGGTGCATTCGCCCATCGCCGATGCAGAGGGGCTATCTGACGCTGTGGAGGGCCTCGGCCCGGTCGCGCATCTGGTCGCGCCGAACTGGCTTCACTATGCGTGGTTGCGCGACTGGCAGGCACGGTTTCCACAGGCGCGGGCCTGGGGTTGCCCCGGTGTCGTCGAGCGCGCACGCTCGCGCGGGGTGCGGCTGGAGCTTGACGGCCTGCTGGGCGACTCGGCCGCTGCAGAATGGGCCGAGGAGATCGACCAGCGACTATTTGACAGCGGGCTGCACCGCGAGGTGCTGTTCTGTCACATGCCCAGCCGCAGCCTGATCCTGACCGACCTGATCGAGAATTTCGAGCCGCAGCATATGCGCTGGTGGGCGCGCCCGATCCTGCGGCTGGGCGGCGTCTGCACCCCCAAAGGCGGGATGCCGCGCGACATTGCGCTGTTTGCCCGACGAAAGCCCGAGGCGATGCGCGAGCTTCTGCGCTGGATGCGGGGCAATGCACCCGAGCGGATCCTCTTTGCCCATGGTCGCTGTATCGCTTCGGATGCGATGTCCGAAATCACGCGCATCTTCGGACGCTGGGATTAAGGCTCAGCCCTTGCGCCAGTCGCGCCACCAGTCCTGCCAGGTCGCGACGAGTTTCTCGGGTGGCCGGGCAAGCGCCTTGTCGGCCAGCTTCAGCGCATAGGTCGCAAGCTTGCGGCGTCGCGCCATCAGATGGCCCCGAAAAATTTCACGCGCTTCGATATCCTCGCGTGAGAGCGCGTCGCAACTGTCAAGGAACTCCATTAGTACGTCGAAATCATTATGATCGCCCAGCGCCTCGCCAAGATCGTCGATCCGCTTGATATGCAAAGCCATTTTCTTTGGCCGGATCCTTGCCAGAAACCGCGCCTGATACCAGTGATGCTTGACCCGTTTGCGCATCTCGTGGAACGGGGTGGCGTCGAAGTCGCCCGCGAGCGAAGCCTCGGCCTGCACATGCAAGCCCTGCGCCTTGCGGTAAGTCGAGAATATGCCATTCCAAAGCAGATGCGAGGCCTTCCCATCGAGCGCAAATTCTTCGAATTCGCGTTCAATGTCCTGAAAGCACGAGATATACTCGGTGAGCGCATCCACATGCTCGAAATGGCAACGATTTGCGAATTCATCGAAAATCTGCCAACGCAAGCCCGCAAAGCGATTGGGGTCGCGGAGCTTTGCAGTCAGCGCATCGAACTGCACCGACATGACCTCAAGATCGCGGGTCTCGGACAGGCCCCGCGACGCGTCACGCAGACAATGGTCAAGAGACTTTGCTCCGGCCAGACCCGGGTGCAGCAGACGCAACAGTCCACGCACCTCCTTGGTGCGCTTGCGCAACTCGTGCACAGTGGGTATGGCGTCCGTGCGCTGCGCCTCAGCAAGACCCTTTTGCACGCACTCGCTCAACACGCGCTGCAACGCGGCCTTGGCGGATTTATCGGATTTCGACGCAGCAAGGGACATATTCACAATCTAGGGATAACCCCCCGGTCTGCGCAAGCGCGTCGGAAAGTGATCCATATGCCCTCCTGCGACGTCTTACCTGCATGGAGGATTGACCCATGTCCCAGTTTTTTGCCCGACTTGCACTTCTCCTGACACTTTCAACGCCCGTGCCCGCGCTTGCTGACCCGATACAGCGCGTCATCAATGACCAGCTTTCGGCATTTCTCGCAGATGATTTCGACACGGCCTTCACCTATGCCAGCCCGAACATCAAACGTCTCTTCGGCTCGCCTGAACGGTTTGGGCAGATGGTACGCAATGGCTATCCGATGGTGCACCGGCCCGAGGAAGTGACCATGCTCGAACAGCGCGAGATCGACGGGCGCGTGGTGCAGCGCGTGATGATCCGCGACATGGGTGGGCGCGTCCATATGCTGGCCTATCAGATGATCAAGACTGATGACGGCTGGCAGATCAATGGTGTGCAGATCCTGCGCGCGCCGGAAGTGGGCGCCTGAGAGTAGCGCACGCTGACCTCAGCTCGGTTTAACGGCTTTTTCGTAAATCTTGTCCGATCCGGCTGACATCGGGACGGGCACGCTCCTCCCTTGTGATCCGCGCTGGTTCAGATCGAATGACAAGAGGGTTTCCTGCATGAACATGGCCGTTACTCAGGGGCTGGCGCTGATGCCGCCACCTTTCTCTGCCGGGCTTGATGTCTGGTCGCAGACCACCGGGCGCCCGGGGTCGAACACCTATGACAACGCGGCCTTTGCGGCCTTTGTCCCGACCGACCCCGATTTCGGCGGCTGTCTGGAAATCCAGAAGCTCACTGCCACAGTACGGCTGCGCTGGATGGGCGAGGTCCCGATCCTGCCAGGGCTTTATCTGCGTATCCGCGCGCGGGTGAAGGCGATGAGCGGCGTGCTGCCCGACGTGGCCGTCGCTGCCTGGGCCGGAGACGCCTCGGCCACGCAGGTGACGGGGATACCCACGGTTGGCCCGGTCACATCGCTGACGGAGTATAACGATATCGTCGAGATCTCGGCGATTGTCGGCACGGGCGCGCGACCCGGGGTCGATATGGTCTGGCCCACAGATGTGGCCTTTGCCCATTTCGGGCTTGACCTGACCGGCCCCACGGGCGGCGTGGTGCGGATCGACGACATCATCATCGAGGATGTGACGGGCTTTTATACGGGCGAACTGCTGGGTCTTGTCGATGTGCGCGATTTCGGCGCGGTGGGCGATGGTGTTACGGATGACCGCCCCGCCTTTGTCGCGGCGATGGCTGCAGCGGGTGGCCGGGGGCTTCTGGTGCCGGAGGGGAGCTATTTCATCGGCTCGGATCTGACGATCACCACGCCGGTCACATTCCGCGGCACACTCAGCATGCCCGAAAGCGCGATCCTCATCCTGCAACGGGATTTCGACTTTCCAAGCTACGAGGCCGCATTCGGCGATGGCGAGCAGGGGTTCCGCAAGGGTGTGCAGGCGCTGTTCCATACTGGCCAGCACACGACCTTTGATCTGCGTGGGCGCCGGGTCAATCTGAGCGGGCCAGTCGATGTAAGGGCACTCGCCGGCTTCGATGACACTTCAAGCCGGCGCATCATTGCCAATGGTCAACTTGATGCTGTTGAGACCCCCGCCTGGGACACCCAGACCGTGACCCGTGTCGCGACCTTCAACGTCAACCAGCCACTGCGGCTTGACAATATAAGCAATGTCGCCGGTGTGCCTGTGGGCGCGCGGGTCAGCGGGGTGGGCGTCGGGCGCGAGGTCTATGTGCGGTCGCGCAACATCGGCTCCAACCGCGTGACACTGTGCCAGCCTCTCTATGGCGGCTCGGGGACGCAGAATTTCACCTTCGAGCGTTATCAATACATGCTCGATTTCTCGGGCTTCTCCGGGCTGCGGAACCTCGAGATACACAATATCGAGTTCCGTTGCCGCGGGCGTTGCTCGGCAGTAATGATGCCCGAGGGCGGGCGTATCATCCGCTTCATGAATTGCGACTTCGACCGGCCTGCGGACCGGGCCATCACCTCGATCGGGCAGGGCTGTCAGGGCATGTGGATCGACCATTGCCAGTTCCGCAGTTCGCAACAGCCCTTCAATGCGCAGGACCGCACGGTGATCGCCTTCAACGTCAATGGCAATGACACCAAGATCCGCAACAACCGCGTCGTGCTCTGGGCCCATTTCGGGATCATGAACGGCTCGGGCCATATCATTCAGGGCAACCATTTCTTTGCCGGCGACAACCAACCACAAGGGATCCGGCAAGCAGGGCTGGTGCTGACCAACAAGAATTCGAAATCGACCTTTGCCGGAAACTACATCGACAATTGCTATCTGGAACTTACCAACGAGCATGATGTCGAGCCCGAACACACCACCGGCTTTTCCTTCGGCGGGCTGACAATCGAGGGCAATATCTTCTATGCCATCGACGTGGCCCCCTGGTTCAGTTTCGTCGTGATCACGCCCTATGGGCCAGGGCATTTCCTGCAGGGGTTGATGGTCACGGGCAATGTGTTCCGCTCGACAGGCGGGCGGATCGACCGGGCCGACAAGCTCGACACGACCTTTGCCTCGATGAACTTCAATCGCTTCCGCAATGTCGTGTTCCAGAACAATGCCTATAACGGGATTGACTTCCCGACCGAGAGCCCGACGGTAATCCTCCATGAGCAGAACACCGAGTCCAACAACTGGACCGTGACGACTGGGGATAAGCTCCCCTTCGGTGGCTGGGCGCGAACGGTGCCTTCCATCGTGATGGAGAACCCGGCGCGGGATGCCTCGAACACGATCCGCTACGAGATGCCCTATGTGCAGGTGCAGCAGGGCGTCAACAACAACGAGGTGCGGCTGCGCTGGCCACAGGCCACGCGCGGGCGGGCAATTGTCACTGTGCGCGTGGACCGGCCCTTGTGAGCGGGTTTTCGAGGTGGGTTGGCCCCATTGGCAGGGGCTGGCCTGTCTCGGGTCGTCCTGACACATTCTTCCGAGGCGCCCCTTGAGCCGGGCGTCTCGGGGCTTGTGTGCTGGTTCTCAACTCGAGACCAGCGCGATTCCCGCCACGACACAACTCGCACCAAGGATGCGCCGCATGTCCACCACCTCGCCCATCATGGCCCCTGCCGCGAGGATCATCAGCGTCTCGACCCCGATGATCGTCACATAGACTGTGGTCATATCCGCCCGGCGCAGCAGGAATATTTCGGTCACCACGACCAGCACGAAACCGCCGAGGACAAGCGCCGTCGCAAGCGCGTAGCTGCGATCTGCCGCGATTTTCATGCCGACTGTTGCCACAGTATATCCCAGCGCCGCCAGCATGATGACGACGATCCAGCGCAGGATATGCGGGTTGGATGAGATCTCGGATAATGTGGCGTCTGGGCTCATGATCAGGGCTCTGAAGGAAGGGCGGGAGGAAGCATCCTGCGCGCGAGAGGCGATAGCGCCGCAAGGATCGTGAGAGGGGGGCGTCTTTGTCGGGGTGGGCTCTTTCACGCAAACCCCCTGACCACTTTGCTTGACCGGGTGCATTGCGGCGCAGAACCTGGCCATTCGCTCGAAGCTTGCACCGCAAGTCTGACGGCGGGGGCGCGCATCAAATCTCTCCTGTTCGGAATCTGCTGATGATCTGTGCTCCAAGAGCTAATCGCTCTGTGGCGGTTCCGCATGATCCATATGGGGTATATGAAACCCTTTTTTTCCGGGGTAAGGTCATTTTCGGATTGGAAAAGCGCCGCTCCCCGGACATGGACGAAGATTTTTACGACACGATCATTTCAGCAATCTATGATTGCGCAGTGGACCCGACAGGATGGGAAACCGCGCTGACGCTGATCCGTGATCAGCTTGCACTGTCCTATCTGCTGCTGCATTTCTTCCGGTTTCCACCCGGCTACCCTTCAGTACCGCAAGAGGATTTCGTCGTCGGCACAGAGTGGGATCGGGACTGGATCGCACGGCTTGAGCCACTTCTGCCCAGCGTGCCCCATTTCGACCGCATGCGCCGCGCGGCTATCGATACACCTGCAACACAGTTGCAGTTCATTTCGGAAGAGGCGTTCCGGCAGAGCGATTTCTACCGCAGCTGGGTGGCGCCGCAGAAGTTGCGCGACAATTGCCTGACCAATGTCGTGGCCCGCGACAACATGGTGGCGATGCTGTCGGCGGCATCCGGGATGGAGCGCGATGTCATCTCCGAGCGCGACACCAGGCTGCTTGCGCGCCTCTCGCCGCATATCCGCCGCGCGCTGCTGGTCTCGGATCTGCTCGACGAAACGCGGCATCAGAGCATGATGCAATCCCGACTGCTGGATGGCCTGTCGGTCGCGCTGTTTCTTGTCGGGCAGACGCAGCTTGTGTCCTATGCCAATGCCGCAGGGCAGGCGATGCTTTCAGAGGGCCGGCTTGTAAGCGCACGGCATGGCAAGCTGGCCGCTCGCGCAGGTGTCGGTGGCCCCGCACTGGCGGCATCGATCGAGAGGGCCTGCACCGGGCGGGATGCCGATATCGGGGTCTGGGGCAACGGGATACCGTTGACCGGACCCGAAGATGAACAGGGCATCGCGTATGTGCTGCCATTGGGCCGGTCGGACAAGCGGCACATGCTTGGCAATGGCATGGCGGCCGTGGCCATCACGACCAGAGGCGATGCCTGCCCGCCCGAGACCGAAGTCCTGATGGCGCTGACCGGCCTGACAGCCGCCGAAGCGCGGGTCGCAATTGCCGTGGCTTCGGGCAAATCGCTCGACATGGTGGCGGCCGAAAACTCCGTCACCACGGCGACACTGAGGCAGCAGTTGAAAAGCGCCTATGACAAGACCGGCGCCCGGTCCCAGCCTGCGCTCGGGGCCTATGTCAACACGTTGCGGGTGCAGTTGCAGAGCACTGATAGACGCGGCCCGGCGCTGCCGCGGCCCTGAGGACCGCAGGACCGTTGCGCCATGGCCCTGCGAAATGGCGCATCTTGCATCTGGCCGCATGCGGGCGTAGGCCTCGGCCATGCACGCCATGACCAGACCCGCCCCCTGTTCCCCCTGCCCCGCGCCCTTCAACATGGCGCGTTATGTGCTTGCCGCCGGGGCAGAGTCACCCGACAAGAGCGCACTGCAGATCCTGCGCGCCACCGGGGCCGAACGCTGGTCATATGCGCGGCTGATCGCAGCAGTGCGCGGCACGGGCACGGGCCTGTTGCGCGCAGGGCTGAAGCCCGGCGACCGGGTGCTCTTGCGGTTGGGCAATACGGTTGATTTTCCTGTAGCCTATCTGGGGGCGATTGCGGCGGGTCTGGTGCCGGTGCCAAGCTCGACCCAGTTGACCACCCCCGAAATCACCCGCATCGCGCAGGACATCGCGCCTGCGGTGGTGCTTGCTGCCGAAGGCGTCGCTTTGCCCGACCACCCTGCCCCAGTGGTGATGCAGACCGCGTTGCATGCGATGCAGGAGCTTGCGCCCTGCGACTGGCACATGGGCAGCCCCGACCGGCCCGGCTACATCATCTACACCTCGGGCAGTGGCGGCAGTCCACGCGCCGTGGTCCATGCCCATCGCGCTATCTGGGCGCGACGGATGATGTGGGAGGGCTGGTATGGGCTGACCCAAGAGGACCGGATGCTGCACGCAGGTGCCTTCAACTGGACCTATACGCTGGGCACCGGGCTGATGGACCCCTGGGCGATAGGGGCGACGGCGCTCATTCCCGAACCTGGCGCACCACTGGGGCTGATGCTGAAGCGTTTCGACGCGACGATCTTTGCAGCAGTGCCTGGGGTATACCGCCAACTCCTGAAAGATGGCCGCAAGCTGGACCTGCCGCGCCTGCGCCATGGGCTGTCGGCGGGTGAGAAGCTGCCGGATGTCACACGCTCGGCCTGGCGCGACGCGACGGGCTGCGAGATCTACGAAGCGCTTGGCATGTCGGAATGCTCGACCTTTGTGTCCAGCTCTCCGGGGCGCCCGGCTGCGCCGGGCGTTGCCGGGTATCCGCAGGCCGGGCGACTGCTGGCCGTGCTGGGCGAGGATGGTCAGCCTGTGGCACGCGGGGAAGCGGGTGTTCTGGCCGTGCATCAAGACGATCCGGGGCTGATGCTGGGCTATCTCGGCCCCGATGGCCCGAAGCTACCGCTTCGGGGTGCATGGTTCGAGACCGGCGATTGCGTGATCATGGCCGAAGATGAGAGCATCACTTATATCGGGCGCCATGACGACATGATGAATGCCGGCGGCTTCCGCGTCTCGCCGCTGGAGGTGGAGCGCGCGCTGGCGCAGCACCCCGAGATTCACGAGATTGCCTGCACCGAGGTCACGGTGCGCGAGGGGGTGAGCGTGATTGCCGCCTTTTATACGGCCGACGCACCGTTGGAAGATGCCGCGCTGATGGAATATGCTGCAGGCCAGCTTGCCCGCTACAAGCAGCCGCGTCTCTATCGGCATTGCGACAGCCTGCCGCGTTCGGCCAATGGCAAGCTATCGCGGCGCGCTCTGCGCGCCGCTTTCGAGGAGATGTCCTGATGCGGCTGGAAATCTGGTCGGACCCGATCTGCCCATGGTGCTTCATTGGCAAGGCACGGCTTGACCGCGCGCTGGAATCGCGCCCGGATCATCCGTTCGAGATCGTGTGGCAGCCCTTCCAGCTCAACCCCGACATGCCGCGCGAAGGCATGGAGCGCGACGAATACATGGCGCTGAAATTCGGCGATGCAAAGGGCATCCTTGATGCCTATCGCCCAGTCATTGAGGCCGCCGAAGCCACCGGGCTGACACTCGATCTGCCTGCCATCACACGCACCCCTGACACGCTCGATGCGCATCGGCTGATTCACTGGGCAGGACTGGAAGGCAGGCAGAACGCCGTGGTCGCAGCCCTGTTCCGTGCCTATTTCCAGGAAGGGCGCGATATCGGCGACCTCGCAACATTGGCCGCGATAGCCGAGCGCGCCGGGATGGACCGAAGAGTGACCGAACGCCTGCTGGCCAGTGACGCTGATACGGCCCAGATCCGCGAGGCCGCGCGCGCTGCGCGCGCGCGCGGCATACAGGGCGTGCCGTGTTTCATCCTTGACGGGCAATATGCGATTTCGGGGGCACAGCCGGTCACGCTCTGGCGAGAGGTGATCGACGATCTGGCGCGAGGCGCCCACGCATGAGCCGCTGGACCCCGACGCGGCCCCTGCGGTTCGGCGAATTCGTGGCGCTGATGGCGCTTCTCTCCTCAACCGTGGCCTTTTCCATCGACGCGATGCTGCCCGCTCTGCCCACCATCGGGCAGGAGCTTTCGCCCGCGAACCCGGCACGTGGACAACTTATCATCACGAGTTTCGTCTTCGGTCTGGGTGTGGGCACGCTGATCTGCGGGCCGGTCTCAGATGCATTCGGGCGCAAGTCGGTCCTGCTGGCGGGGCTTGCGCTCTATCTCCTAGGGGCGGTGATGGCGGTCTGGGCACCGACCATCGAGACACTGTTGGCGGCGCGCTTCCTGCAAGGGCTTGGGGCCTCGGCCCCGCGGGTGGTGGCCACGGCAATGGTGCGGGACCTTTACTCGGGGCGCAACATGGCGCGCGTGACCTCCTTCATCATGACAGTTTTCGTGCTGGTCCCCGCGCTTGCGCCTTCGATGGGCGCTGGGATCATATGGCTTTCGAACTGGCGGATGGTGTTTTTCAGCTTCGTTGTCTTCGGCCTTATCTCGGGCCTGTGGCTGATGCTGCGCCAGCCAGAATCACTGCCGCCCGAGAACCGCCGTCCGCTGCATCTGCGCAGCCTAGTGCGCGCTTTGGTCGAGATCGTGACCAACCCGGCCGTGATGGTCTATGTACTGGCCCTCACCTTTGCCTTCGCGCCGCTCTTTGCGTGGCTGTCGAACCTGCCGATGATCTTCGATGACGTCTATGATCGCGCCAGCACCTTTCATTTCTGGTTCGCTGCGACCGCGCTGGTCGCGGGCACCGCAGCCATCGTCAACGCCAAGCTTGTGCTCAAACTCGGCATGAAGCGTATCGCCACCTGGGCCTTTGCCTGGCAGGCGACAGTATCGGCGCTGTTTCTCGGGTTGATGCAGATGGGCCTGCCCGCGCCATGGGATTTCGCGCTCTTCTTCGCCTTCATGTGTACGGCTTTCTTCTCGATCGGGCTGACCTTCGGCAATCTGAACGCACTGGCGCTGCAACCGCTGGGCCATATGGCCGGGATCGGGGCCTCGGTGGTGATGTCGCTCTCGACCGTGGGCTCGGTGCTGATCGCAGTGCCGATTTCGCTGGCCTATGACGGCACGCCGATACCGCTGATCTTTGGCATGATTCTCTGCGCCTGCACAGCATTGTCGCTGATGCTGCTGGCACGCAGAGTTGCGCAGGAAGACACTGCGTGATTTAACCTGATAGCAAGCCTGTCATGGCATCCACTGCGACAAGGCCATTCTAACGAGGTCGCTTCATGGAAATCATTCTCGCACTGGTCGTTCTGCTGGTCCTGACAGTCATTCTTGGGCTCAAGATCGTGCCGCAATCCGAAAATTTTGTCGTCACGCGGCTTGGCGCCTATCACCGCACGCTGGATGCCGGGGTCAATGTGATCGTGCCTTTCCTCGACCGGGTCCATTCCAAGGTGCCGGTGAATGATCAGGTGCTCAATGATATCTCGCTTGAAGTGGTCTCGGCCGATAACGTGGTGTTCGGCTGTCAGTTGCTGGTCGTCTACCGGATCGAGAACCCGGAGGCGGCTGTGTTCCGCGTGAACAATATCGACAATCTGGTGATCGGGCTGGTGCAGTCGCTGGTTCGTTCGGAACTTGGTAAGGTCGAACTCGATCAGGTGCAGTCGGATCGCGGTTCGCTGAACGTCGCGCTGCTGGAGGCGCTGGAAGATGCGGGTCAGACCTATGGCATTCGCATCTCGCGCTCGGAAATCACCGATGTGAAGCTGAATGAGACTACTCAAAAGGCGATGGCCGAGGTTCTCGCCGCAGAGCGCGAGCGGCGCGCGGCGATCACCCGCGCCGAGGGGCAGCGGCGCGCGGCGGAACTCGCCGCCGATGCCGAGTTATACGAGGCCCAGCGCCGCGCCGACGCGATCCGCGCCATCGCAGATGCGAATGCCGAGGCCAATCGCGCCATCGCCGCCTCGCTGGAAGGGGAAAATGCGCGCGAGGCGCTGACCTTCCAGACCGCGCGGATGCAGGTCGAGGCGCTGGAAGGGTTGTCGAAATCGGACAATGCGAAACTGATCATGCTGCCAGGCGGGCCTTCCAATGCCTTCCGCGAAGCCGCTGCGATCCTCAAGGAAATCTGAGTGATGGACCTGCTTGCCCTGCCCGACTGGATCATCTGGGGCCTGATCGCCATCGGCCTCGTGGTTGCCGAGATGCTGACCACGGTCTATGTCGCACTCGGCTTCGCAGTTGGGGCCGCGGTAGTGGCGCTGATCAGCTATTTTTTCCCGGGCATGCATGTCTTCTTTCAGGGCCTGATCTGGGCGCTGGTCGGGCTTGGGGTCTGGCTTGGATTGTCCCGCTGGCACAAGGCAAAGCGCAAGTCACGGCGCGACATCAATGATTTCGATTCGGTCGAATCGCTACCCCGCGCTGATCGTGAGCGGCGCGAGGCCCGGCGCAAACGCAACGAAGACTGACGCGGGCTGTTGGGCCAAGCCCTGCCCCACGAGGGGCAGGGCCCCCGAAATCTGCAGGCGCCACACGGACCGAGCGTTTTTTCCGCAATGCGCCCTCGGGCCGTGAGGGTGGGTGGGTGGGCACGGTCCGAGGGCGCATTGCTCGCACGACCGGGACGCAAAAAAATTCAGACCCCGTAGAGCCCCTCATAAATCGGCATCAGCGTCTCGGTATCGAAAAGCGACGAGACCGAGGTGCCTTTCCATGTGTTCAGGATGCCTTGCGCGAACATCGGTGCAGTGGGCACGATGCGGATATTCGGCGCATTCTTGACGGCCTCGGTGGGTGCGATGGAGTCGGTGATCACCAGCGATTTCATCACCGACCCAGTCACCCGCTCGACTGCCGGACCCGAGAGCACGCCATGAGTGATATAGCTGTGCACTTCGGTCGCTCCGGCCTCGATCAGCACCTCGGCGGCCTTGCAGAGCGTGCCCGCCGTGTCGCAGATGTCATCCACGATGATGCAGGTCTTGCCTGCGACCTCACCGATCACGGTCATCTCGGCAATCTCACCGGGCTTTTCGCGCCGCTTGTCCACGATCGCCAGCGTGCAGCCGATCCGCTTGGCCAGTTCCCGCGCCCGTGCGACCCCGCCGACATCGGGTGAGACGACGACGAGGTCCTGAATCCGCCCGTTGAAATGGTGCATCACATCCAGCGCAAAGACCGGCGCGGCATAGAGATTGTCCACCGGAATGTCGAAAAACCCCTGAATCTGGGCGGCGTGCAGATCGAGTGTCAGGATACGCTCGATCCCCGCCTGCGTAATCATGTTCGACACCAGCTTGGCCGAAATCGGCGTGCGCGCCTTGGTGCGACGATCCTGCCGCGCATAGCCGAAATAGGGAATCACCGCCGTGATCCGCGCCGCCGAAGAGCGCTTGAGCGCATCAGCGATGATCAACAACTCCATCAGATGGTCATTGGCCGGTTTCGAGGTCGACTGGATGATGAACATGTCCTCGCCGCGCACATTCTCGAAGACCTCGACGAAGACCTCGCCATCATTGAACCGCTCGACCCTTGCCTCGACAAGGCTGACCGACATGCCCCGATGCAGGCTCATGCGCCGCGCGATGGCCTGCGCTAGGGGCCGATTGGCATTTCCGGCAATCAGTTTGGGTTCGGAACGGTCGATCATGGAGGGGCCCTTGGCATTACGCGACGTTGACACCGCTTATCACCCCGTTACGGTCTTGCAAACCTCCCCACCGACCCGAAGGACAGTCCATGGCGCATATCGATTACTATCTCAGCCCGATCTCGCCCTGGACGCATGTGGCCGGACAGAGACCCGCCCGGATCGCCGAGGTCGCCGGTGCCAGCATCCGCTACAAGCCGCTCGATCCGCAGGCGCTTTTCGCACGCACCGGCGGCAAGCCGCTGGCCGAGCGGCACGAGAGCCGACAGGACTACCGCATGCAGGAACTTGAACGTTGGGCACGCAGGCTTAAGCTGCCGCTGACCCTGCGCCCGGCCTTCTTCCCGACCAACCCTGCCCCTGCCTCTTACGCTATCATCGCGGCGCAAGAGTCGGGCGGTGGTGACATGGCCGGGCTCGTGCACGCCCTGACCCGCGCCTGCTGGGAAGAGGAGCGCAATATCGCGGAGGATGACGTGATCCGCGACTGTCTGACAGCGAACGGGTTCGACGCGTCTCTTGCCTTCAGCGGCATGCTGCAGGGGGCCGAGATCTACCCACGCAATCTGGAAGACGCTGTGCTTTCCGGTGTCTTCGGGGTTCCCTTCTTCGTAGTGGGCGAAGCGAGGTTCTGGGGGCAGGATCGGATCGACTTTCTGGCCGAGCATCTTGGCGTGGCTTTGTGATCGCGGATTGCAGTTTCAGCGATGAGGGTCCGCCTGCGCTGATGCTGCATTGCATGCTGGGGCGGGCGCGCGACTGGCAGAGGCTGCTGGCGGGCTTGCGCACACCGCTTGCGGCGCGCAGCTTCGATTTGCCCGGTCATGGGCGCTCCGACTCTTGGGACGGTGAAGAAGATCTGCACGCGCTTTGCACGGGGCTCGCCCGCGAGCGCTGCGGGCCTGTGGATGTGGTGATCGGGCATTCCTTCGGCGCCACACTCGCCTTGCGGCTCGCGCTTGAGGTGGGCAGCGCGCTGCGCGCGCTGGTGCTGATCGAGCCAGTGCTGTTCGCGGCTGCCTGTGGCACACCCGAAGCCGCAGCGCAGGCACCCCATGACGCCGCACTGGCAGACGCTTTCGCGCGGGAAGATTACCATGCCGCCGCGCGCGGCTTTCTTGCGCAGTGGAGCGACGGTCCGCCCTTTGACGCGCTGCCACCGGAGCAACAGGCGCGGATTGCTGCGCGGATGGAGATGGTGCGGGCGACGGCACCTGTGCTGAACGAAGATAGTGCCGGGTTGCTCCGCCCCGGTGGGCTCGAGAGGCTGGAGTTGCCAGTCCTGCTGCTGCGCGGGAGCGGGTCTCCCGCTGTCACCGGTGCCATCAACCGCGCCCTTGCGGCGCGACTGCCGTGGTCCGACACGGCGATTGTGCAGGGTGCCGGTCATATGGCACCGATCACCCATCCGCGCGAGACTGCGGCGCTGATCGATCCCTTTCTCGCCAAGTTCATGCAGTAATGGAAAAGCCCGCTGCGGCCTTGCTGCAGCGGGCTTCTTCAACGGTTTCGTCCTGCTCAGGCCGCTTCGGCCTCTGCCGCAGCCGCCGCCGCATTGCGCCGCTCGCTCTCTTCGCGCGACAGTGCAACCGAGGTGCGCACGCCTTTGGCGACAAATTCCATCAACCCCGACACAACCCGCTCATTGGGGTCAATACCGGCACAGCTCAGCACCTCACGACCGTCGCGCGAGCGCGCCCAGCGGGCGATCTGCTCGGGGCCGTTGCCGTATTTCTTGTCATCCGCGATGGCATCATCCAGCGCAGCCAGCACCACGGCCGCAAAAAGCTTGCGGGCACGCGCACCTTGCTCGTGCGTGAAGGCTGTTCCATCTGCTGCATCAAACATAGTCTGGTCCTTTTGTTCTTGCGCTTACCGCGTATTCTTGCTCTTGCATCCGCCGGAACCGCCTGCATACGCGGTTTTAGTCGTGATTCGCTACGTCGTGTTTGCATGGCTGCCATGCGCAAAGTGCATGGCTTATGAACTCGCGCAATATATCCTGTTCTTGCGCGAAGACGATCCCCGCGATATAGGGGCTGGTGTTCGGACTTCAAGACAGGCGTAAGGTTATCGCATGCCAAAGATCAATGGAAATGAAATCCGTCCGGGGAATGTGTTGGAGCATGATGGCGGGCTCTGGGCAGCGGTGAAGGTCGGGCATGTAAAGCCCGGAAAGGGCGGCGCCTTTGCCCAGGTCGAGTTGAAGAACCTGCGCGACGGGCGCAAGTTGAATGAACGCTTCCGCTCGGATGACAAAGTCGAGCGCGTGCGGCTGGAGCAGAAAGACCAGCAATTCCTCTACGAATCGGATGGGCGTCTGGTCGTGATGGATATGGAAACCTTCGAGCAGGTCGAACTCGACGCCGAAATCCTCGGTGAGCGCCGTCCCTTCTTGCAGGACGGGATGACTGTAACTGTCGAGTATTATGGTGAAGAACCGCTCAATGTCGCTTTGCCGCAAAAAGTGATCTGCAAGGTGGTCGAGACCGAGCCGGTGGTTAAAGGCCAGACGGCAGCCAACAGCTTCAAGCCTGCTGTGCTGGACAATGGTGTGCGGGTGCTGGTGCCGCCCTTTGTCGGGCAGGATGAGGATATCGTCGTCAATACCGAGACTTTCGAGTATTCCGAACGCGCCTGAGACACATAAGACTGCATCACGTTTTCGCTGAGTGATCTTGCTGCCGTGGGCGCTTCTGGCATATGGCTGGCGCGTACCCGCCAAGCGGAGAGAGTGGGATGCGTCTCATCGCAGCTATATTTACCCTCGTTGCCCTGACGACAGGTGCCGATGCGCGTGAGGGGGTGGCGGATCTGCGCTGGAGCGAACCCGCGAGCGAAGGCAGTGCGGTCTTGCTGATGGTGCGCAATGCCGAGGGTGATGCCATTCTTTCCGTCCGCGAGTCTGTCGAGGTCGGGGCGACCCAGATCGGCATCGAGGTTCCCCCACTGACGCGGCAGGCCAGCACGGTGCAAGCCGGTCTGGTTGTGGACGGGCGGGTTATCGCGCAAAGCCTGCCAAAGAACGTCTCGGCCCGCGAGACCGACCTGCGGCTGGAGCTGCGCAGCCTGCTGGCAGTCGGCTTCGATGATCACTGGATTTGCGAGGACGTGGGTCAATCGGTCCGGCTGAACCGCTCTGAGGACGCGGTGCATCTGCGTAATGCTGGACCCTCTCTCATGCTGGCCCGCGATGCCGAGAAGAGTGACCTATACACCGGCCCTGACGGGAGCCGTATCCTGTTTCACGGCAACACAGCGGGGATCACCCTTGCCAGTCAGGAGCTTGGCCTCTGCCACCCGAAACTGTTTGCGCCAATTGTTCCGTTGCAGATTATGGCGCTCGACGGTGCATGGTCGGTCGAACTGGGGCTGGAGCGGGCGACGCTGATCTTGCCCGGTCTGGATGACGAAACAATCGCGGCCACGGGGCTGCACGTCCGGTCAGCGCGCGACGGTTTGATACGGGTCACCGCGCCGTCACTGACCATCACACTGCGCGACGAGCGCTGCATGACGCAGGACGCTATTGTGCCTTATCCGTTTTCCGCCGCGCTGAAGCTCGACCCGGATGCACAATCCACTCCGGGATGCGCTGGCAATCCGCTCGATCTGCTCGCAGGAGCGTCGTGGCAGGTGCAAAGCATCTATGGACAGCCGCTGAGTCTACCGACGCCGATGCTCACGCTGCAGGTTTCGGGGTCCGAGATTTCAGGGCGCACGCCCTGCAACCGCTATGTCGGGACTGCAACGGTGATTGAGGGACGACTCGCGTTCAGCGAGTTGGGTGCAACGCGGTTGGCCTGCCCGGCCGAACAGCGCAATATCGAACTGCGCTTTCTTGACGCGCTGGAAATCGCGACCGGGTTCGATCTGTGGCGCAATGGCGGCTTGAGCCTGCGTGCCGGTCCCGTTGCCGTTCTGACCGCTACGCGCGAGTAAAGCGCAACGATACGCTGCATAGACCGTGGGGCCGACTACTCCGCCGCCTGTTCATGCGCCTGTGTCGCCTCAATCTCGGCGGCCCTGCGCTCAACCTGCTCCACGATGTGTTCGATCATCTGTTCATTCGACAGTTTGTGGCTCTGTTTTCCGGCCAGATAGACCATCCCCGACCCGGCACCACCACCGGTAAAGCCGACATCGGTCATCAGCGCTTCTCCCGGCCCGTTGACCACGCAGCCGATGATCGACAGGCTCATCGGTGTCTTGATATGCGCGAGCCGTTCTTCGAGAATACCCACGGTCTTGATCACATCGAACCCCTGCCGCGCGCAGGAAGGGCATGAGATGATATTCACTCCCCGGTGCCGCAGGCCGAGCGATTTCAGGATCTCATAGCCGATCTTCACTTCCTCGACCGGATCGGCCGAGAGGGAAACCCGGATCGTATCGCCGATCCCCATCCACAAGAGATTGCCAAGCCCGATGGCCGATTTGACCGTCCCCGAGATCATGCCGCCCGCTTCAGTGATGCCCAGATGGATTGGCGCGTCGGTCGCCTCGGCCAGCCCCATGTAAGCAGCAGCGGCCAAGAACACGTCCGAGGCTTTCACGCTGATCTTGAACTCGTGGAAGTCATTGTCCTGTAATATGCGGATATGATCGAGGCCGGACTCGATCATCGCATCGGGGCAGGGTTCGCCGTATTTCTCCAGCAGATGCCGCTCGAGCGAGCCAGCATTCACCCCGATACGGATCGAGCAGCCATGATCACGCGCGGCCTTGATGACCTCGCGCACGCGGGTAGCATCGCCGATATTGCCAGGGTTGATGCGCAAACAGGCGGCTCCCGCCTCGGCGGCCTCTATGGCGCGTTTGTAGTGGAAATGGATATCGGCCACGATCGGCACCGGGCTTTCGCGCACGACCTCGCGCAGCGCGCGGCTGGCATCGGTATCGGGGACCGAGATCCGGACGATATCGGCCCCGGCCTCGGCGCAGGCGAGTACCTGCTCGATAGTTGCCTGCGCGTCACCCGAGTCGGTATTGGTCATGGTCTGGACAGAGATCGGGGCGTCACCCCCCACCGGTACATTGCCGACCATGATCTGACGCGACTTGCGCCGCGCAATATTGCGCCATGGGCGAATGTGATTGTGATCCATCTGTCCTGACACCTTTCCCGACAGCCTTCCCCATAAGGATAAGCCAAAGCCCACAGAGCGGCAACGGCAGGCAGAAAAGAAAAAAACCCGCACACGAAGGTGCGGGCATTTAGAGGACTACTAGATACGATATTATCTTATCACGGAGCGGTTACTAACGGGGCGTATTTCGGGAAGACTCACCCGAATGTGATACTCTGGTTTACGTCAATTCTCTGTTTCAGCCATGGCGACGAAGGTCTGCAGGTCGCGATCGTCAGAGAGGTTTGCTTCGGCAAAGCGCTCGGTGACGGCATCAGCCGAAAGTGCGATCTGATCCACCACCTGCGCGCCGGGTGCAGTCGGACCATAGGGCACACCATCAATCATGATGTAAACCGAACCGGAATTGCCCGCCCGCAAAATCGGGGGTTGTTCGGCCTGCGGCACCTTGTAACGCTCACCCGCGTCGAGGACTTTCTCAAACAGCACGGTCCCATCAGCGCCACGGACGCGAATCCAGCTTGGTCGCACAGCAAGCAGTTCGACGGCCGGAGGCCCGGCCTCGGTGACGCGAACAGTGTCGGGCGCCAGTTCCGACCCCTCGGCTTCCGAGAGCGCCATCTCGATGGCGGAGCGCATGCCCAAACCATCATTATCGCTCTCAGGCTCGCTCCGCGGATTGATCGCCGCAATCGGACCATCACGCGAAGCGATTACCGGTGCGTCGAGCGCTTCAGGGCGATAGTCGCGCACGACACCTTGCGCGAGTGAAGTCGTGGCGTCACTCTCACGGCCCACACGCAGCACAGGCTCTTCGGCAACATCCATTCTGGGAGTCGCGCCTGCGATCACGGGATCAAGCTCGTCCAGAACGGCGGGAGGCTGGTCGGCAGGCGCCAGATTCACGCGCTGGACCTCGCGCAACACAGTCCAGCCGCCGAAACCCAGACCAACGGTCAGGAAAAGCATGACAGCGATCGAGCCGATTGCGACAGGGTCGATCCGGCGCCAGATTGGATCGGGCTCAGACGCCATCTTGGTGCGCGACAGCAAGCCCTGCGACAATTCACGATTCGCGCCGACTTGCTGGAGCGGCTTTCCCGACGAACCCGATGCAAAACCGTTCAGATCGGAGGTAACGGAGAAATTGGTCTCGGCGCAAAACTTGGCATAGCACCAATCCGGGTCCATCCCCAGGTACCGCGCGTAAGACCGCACATAGCCCGCCACGAAACTCGTCGCCTCGAAGGCAGAGAGATCGCCCGCTTCGATGGCCGCGATATAGGTTGCCCGAATATGCAACTCACGCTGCACATCCAGAAGCGACTTGCCCAGAGTCGCCCGCTCACCGCGCATCAGGTCGCCGAGGCTCACCTCGAAGTCATCAAAGCCTATGCTTCGCTCTGATGTCAGCGCCTGTTCTTCATCCTTGGGCTTTTTGCCGAACCATTTCATTGCCCGCCCCTTAAAGACCGCCATTATCTTTAATATTTACTGCCTGGTGTTTACCGCAGCTTTTCCATCTGCGTTCGGTATGAGTAACACTATATTTATTTTGGCGGCAATTTGAAGCGCAAAGACGGCTCAGGCCGAAATTTCGGCGCGATTCAGCGCACAATGCGACCAGAGCCCATCCATCGCGCGCACAAGATCATCGATCATGCACGGTGCGTGCACGGGCGAGGGCGTGAAGCGCAACCGCTCGGTACCACGCGGCACAGTCGGGAAGTTAATCGGCTGGACATAAATCCCGTGCCGGTCCAGCAGCATGTCCGAGATATGCTTGCAATGCACCGGGTCGCCGACATGCACCGGCACGATATGGCTGCCATGATCGATGATCGGCAGGCCAAGCCCGCGCAGACGCATTTTCAGGATGCGTGCGTGCTCCTGCTGCTTGTCGCGCAGATATTGTCCTGTCTTCAGATAGTTGACCGAAGCTGCCGCCCCGGCCGCCACAGCAGGTGGTAGCGAGGTAGTGAAGATGAAACCTGGCGCGTAGGAGCGCACGGCGTCGCACATCTTGGCCGAGGCCGCGATATAGCCGCCCATCACGCCATAGGCCTTGGCCAGCGTTGCGTTGATGATATCGATTCGCCCCATCAGCCCGTCACGCTCGGCCACACCGGCCCCGCGCGGGCCGTACATGCCGACCGCATGCACTTCATCGATATAGGTCAGCGCGCCAAATTCGTCGGCCAGGTCGCAGATGGCCTCGATCGGGCCGAAATCGCCATCCATCGAATAGATCGACTCGAAAGCGATCAGCTTGGGCGCTGCAGGGTCATCGGCCTCCAGCAACTCGCGAAGATGCGCCACATCGTTATGCCGGAAGATCCGCTTGGCCCCACCGTTGCGACGCACGCCTTCAATCATCGAAGCATGGTTGAGAGCGTCGGAATAGATGATCAGCCCAGGGAACAATTTAGGTAGCGTCGAAAGTGTCGCGTCATTGGCGATATAAGCCGATGTGAAGACAAGCGCGGCCTCTTTGTGGTGCAGATCGGCAAGCGCCGCTTCAAGACGTTTGTGATAAACTGTCGTCCCCGAGATGTTGCGCGTGCCGCCCGAGCCTGCACCCGTGGCGTCGAGAGCCTCGTGCATCGCATCAAGCACGACCGGATTCTGTCCCATGCCAAGATAGTCATTGCCGCACCAGACCGTGATCTCGCTTTGTGTGCCGTCCGGACGCTTCCAGAGCGCATGCGGAAACTGCCCCTTGCGCCGCTCGATATCGATGAAGGTGCGGTAGCGGCCTTCCTCATGCAGACGGTTCAAGGCGACATCAAGTGCAGCGTTATAGTCCAAGACCCTCTCCTCGCGGTCAGCTGGGTATAGTCATATTGTTCTTTCTTCTCCGCTATCAGAGCATAAGAGAAGATGCGTCCTGTTCACGATTTAACACCTCTAGGCGTAGGCGCTGACATGACCTAGATCAATTGCAAATGTAGATTTTGCGACCAAAGGACCACGCGACCGCTTGTCGCGACGCCCATAACTGTTCCAGGCCATCCAGCAGCAAGAGACGCGGACACTGAGCGAGGCGGCACGGCTTCACAAGTCCTCAGCGTGGCGCGATCTCTAGCACGATCTCGCAGGGATCGCCACTCGCGCGGGCCTCATCGCAGCCTTCGAGCGCGGCGTTACGGGCTTGGTCGAGGTCGGGCAGATTGCCCATCGCCATGGCCGAATCGACCGGGATCCCGTCGCGGATAAAGCCCTCGTCAGGGGCCACGGCCAACGCGCCGAACTGTCCGCCCTCGGGCAGGAAGAGCGCCAAGGCATCGGGGCTCTGCCCGATGATGCGCAGCGTGTCGGTTTCCTCTTCGGTCAGAAAGCCATGCAGGATCACAGTCACTTCCGAGCCCTGCACCTCGTAGCGCTCGGCCTCTTGTGCCTGCACTGGCAACACGACGCTTGCCAGCATGAGCGCGGGGATAACCGATCTGAGCATTCTTCACCTCCGGAATCATTATATATCGCGCTTTTATAACTCGGATGCCGCCTCTGGACAGCCCCGTTGCCTCTGTTACGTTGCGGCTAACCCAGCCGCGAGGACCCATCATGTCGACCAATATTACTGCCGTGCTCGACCAGATCGACACTGACCTGCCCGAGAGCCTGGAGCGGCTGAAGGACCTGCTGCGCATCCCCTCGATCTCGACCGATCCGGCACATGCCGGCGATGTCGATCAGGCCGCCGATTGGCTGGTACGTGAACTCGCCGGGTTGGGGCTGGCCGCGCGCAAGGATGCGACGCCCGGGCATCCGATGGTGGTGGCCGAAGGCGGGGTCGGGGACGGGCCGCATCTGCTGTTCTATGCGCATTATGACGTGCAACCCGTTGACCCTCTGGAGCTTTGGGATCGTCCCCCCTTCGACCCCGAAGTGCAGGAAACCCCGAGAGGTAAGGTGATCCGCGCGCGCGGAGCTTCCGACGACAAGGGGCAAATGATGACCTTCATCGAGGCCTGCCGCGCATGGCTGAAGGTGCATGGCAGCTTGCCGGTCAGACTGACCTTCTGTCTGGAGGGCGAGGAGGAATGCGGCTCGCCCTCGTTGGTGCCGTATCTAGAGGCCAATCGCGACGCGCTTAAGGCCGATCTGGCGCTGATCTGCGACACAGGGCTGTTCGACCCCGAGACACCCGCGATCACCACCATGCTGCGCGGGCTTCTGGGCGAGGAGATCATCATCCATGGCCCTGACAAGGACCTGCATTCGGGCATGTTTGGCGGCGCCGCGATTAACCCGGCGCGGGTGCTGGCGCGGATTCTCGCGGACCTGCATGATGATCAGGGGCGGGTGATGGTTCCGGGCTTCTATGATGGCGTACATGAACTGCCCGACGAGTTGCGCGCGCAATGGGAGGGACTGGGCTTTGACGCGGATGGTTTCCTCGGCGCTGTTGGGCTGTCGAAACCGGCAGGCGAGGACGGGCGCACCGCGCTCGAAATGCTCTGGTCGCGCCCGACTTGCGAGATCAATGGCATGACATCGGGCTACACGGGCGCAGGGTTCAAGACTGTGCTGCCCGCGCAAGCCTCGGCCAAGGTGAGTTTCCGCCTGGTCGGCACACAGGACCCACACAAGCTGCGCGACGCCTTCCGCGCCTTTGTCCGCGAACGGCTGCCCGAGGATTGCCGGGTGGAGTTCATCGAGCACGGGGCCGCGCCCGCCTCGTTGATGGAGACGGCGCACCCGGCTTTTGAGGCCGCGCGCGCGGCGCTGTCGCAGGAATGGCCGAAACCGGCGGCCTTTGTCGGCGCGGGTGGGTCGATCCCGATTGCGGGCTATTTCAAATCCATCCTCGGCATGGATTCGATGTTGATCGGCTTTGCCAAGGATGACGACCAGATCCACTCGCCAAATGAAAAGTATGACCTCGACAGCTTTCATCGCGGCATACGATCTTGGGCGCGGATTCTGGACGCGGTGGCCGAGGTTTGAGCGCCAACCCTCTTGCATTGCCCGAATTCAGTCAGGACCTGCGCGATATCGGGTTTGTGCAAGAACCCTACCCTTCCTATGACCGGATGCGCGCGCTGGGGCCACTGGTCTACTGGCAGGAATTCAACATGACCTGTGCGGTCAGCCATGCGGCCGCCAATGCCATCCTGCGGGACCGCCGCTTCGGTCGCGCGCCACTGGAACCCGCCACGCATCCCGACCACCTCGCACCCTTCTACGCGGTCGAGGCGCATTCGATGCTGGAACTGGAGCCCCCGCGCCACACCCGGCTACGCGCGCTGGTGCTGCGCGCCTTCACCTCGCGCCGGATCGCAGAGCTGGCTCCGGAGATCGAGGCGCTGGCGCATCGGCTGATCGACGATCTGCCCGATGCCCCCTTCGATCTGATCAAGGGCTTTGCCGAACCTCTGCCGCTGACGATCATCGCGCGCCTGCTGGGCGTGCCCGAAGCAATGGTAGCAGACCTGCTACGCTGGTCGCATGACATGGTCGGCATGTATCAGGTCGGGCGCACGCGCGCGGATGAGGATCGCGCGGTTACTGCCGCAAACGAATTCGTGGCTTTCCTGCGCGACTATATCAAGAAGCGCCGCACGGACCCGCGCGAGGACCTGATCACTCATCTGATCGCCGCCGAAGAGGAAGGCGAAACGCTAAGCACCGACGAGATGATCTCGACCTGCATCCTGTTGCTGAACGCAGGGCATGGGGCGACGGTGCATAGCCTCGGCAATGCCGTAAAGACGCTTCTGGAGACCGGCCATTACGTTGCGCCTGTGACCGAAGCGCTGGTCGAGGAATGCCTGCGCTACGACCCGCCGCTGCATCTGTTCACGCGCTGGGCCTATGACGATATCGACGTGATGGGCCGGATCATCCCGAGGGGCGCGCAGATCGCCTGCCTGCTGGGCGCAGCCAATCGCTGCCCGCGCCATTGGGACGCGCCCGACCGTTTTGATCCCACCCGCACGCTCAAGCCGAATCTGGCCTTTGGTGCGGGGCTGCATTTCTGTCTGGGCGCGCCGCTCGCGCGGCTGGAATTGCAGATCGCGCTTGCGGCGCTGACCACCCGCCTGCCCCGCCTGCGGCTGCAGGCCGCGCCGGTGTACGCTGATATCTACCACTTCCACGGGCTCGAAGCGCTGATGGTCCGCCCGCGCTGAGCCCTTTCCCTTGCACCCGCGCCGGATATGTTTCACATGAGGCGCAAGGATAGATCAGGCGGGACAGGACGCATGACGAGTATGGCAAAACCCACGGAAGAAATTTCGGTCCGCGATGTCTTTGGAATCGATTCGGACATGAAGGTGAAAGGCTTCGCCGAGCCTTCGGATCGCGTGCCGGCGATCGACCCGACCTACAAGTTCGACCCTGACACCACGCTCGCGATCCTCGCAGGTTTTGCCTACAACCGACGGGTGATGATCCAGGGCTATCACGGCACCGGGAAATCCACCCATATCGAGCAGGTTGCCGCGCGGCTGAACTGGCCTGCAGTGCGGGTCAATCTCGACAGCCATATCTCGCGGATCGACATGATCGGCAAGGACGCGATCAAGCTGCGCGACGGCGCGCAGGTGACCGAGTTTCAGGAAGGCATCCTGCCCTGGGCATTGCGTAACCCGGTGGCGATTGTCTTTGACGAATACGACGCAGGCCGCCCGGATGTGATGTTCGTGATCCAGCGTGTGCTAGAGCATGACGGCAGGCTGACCCTGCTCGATCAGAACGAGATTATCACCCCGCATCCGTGCTTCCGGCTGTTTGCCACGGCGAATACAGTCGGGCTGGGGGATACCACAGGGCTCTATCACGGCGTCCAGCAGATCAACCAAGCGCAGATGGACCGCTGGTCTCTGGTCGCGACGCTGAACTATCTGAGCCATGATGCCGAAACCGCCATCGTGCTGGCCAAGAACCCAACCTTTAACACCGCCAAGGGGCGGCAGGAGATCAGCCAGATGGTGACGGTCGCCGATATGACGCGCACGGCCTTCATGAATGGCGACCTCTCAACGGTGATGAGCCCGCGGACGGTCATCAACTGGGCCGAGAATGCGCGCATCTTCCGCTCGATCGGCTATGCCTTCCGGCTGTCTTTCCTGAACAAATGCGACGAGTTGGAGCGCAAGACAGTGGCCGAGTTCTACCAGCGCTGCTTTGACGAGGAACTGCCCGAGAGTGCTGTCAGCATGGCGCTGGGGTGAGGGCCGCGCAGGGGAACCCTGCGCGACCCGGTCATGCGGTCAGCCTTGCTCTGATTTCCGCGCAGGGGCAGAGAGCGCAAGATAGAGACCAGCGCAAAGCAGCAAGATGTGGAACTGGTTGAACAGGATCAGATCCAGTGGCGGTGCCCAATAGGCCACGATGATGACCCCGATCACGATCAGCGCCGCGCCGATCCCGGCGATGCGGGTGACCACTTCGCCAATGCGATTGCGCAACATCCCGCCCGCAACCAGCATCAGCGCAACGACAATCTCGGCAACCCCGGCCAAACCCCAGAGAAACAGCGGCAGCCCCCAGCCTGCCGCCACATCAGCCGAAAGCGGGAATTTGTCGAAACCGTATTGTAGCAGCACCAATGCAAGTGGCAGGCGCAACAGCCAATCCGCGTGATGCGTCTGCGGCAGCACGCGCGCTGTGCGGTCGATCATGTCTGAAACATAGGCCATGCGAGTCTCTCCTTTGTCACGTTACACTGCGCAGCCTACGCATGACCCGCGCGCAGCATCCCTGCCACGCGCTCACTTTGTGATCACGTCTCTGTTGGCCGGAGGCTAAGCAGCAGCGTAACGCCGCGCAGCCGCGAGAAGCGCGCCCAGAACCGGCGTATACGTCTCGCGCCATGGTGCGATAAGCCCCACCTGTTTTGCGGCCCCCTCTTCTGAAAGCGGCACGGCACAAAGCTCCGGGGTCGCTGCAAAGAGCGCTGCGGTCTGGATATTGACCACGCTCACCCATGGCCCCGCCTGCACATGCGCGACCAGCGCCAGGCTCGAGTTCGACTGCAGGTGCAGATCGACCGGCACCCCGGCCTCGGCCAGGGCGTGGTTCAGGATGCGGCGGTTCTGCATGTCAGGCGTCAGCAAGCAGAGCGGCAGCCCGGCCAGTTCGGCCCAATCCAGCGATGTGCGGCTGGCCAGCGGGTGATCGCGGCGCATGAGCGCCGCGTAGCGCTCGGCATAGAGCAGCACCGTCTCGACCCGGCCCAGCGGTTCGTTGTCGAGATAGGTGATCCCTGCATCGAGGCTGAGCGCGTCGATCTGCTGCAGAATCTCGATCGATGACCGGGCGCGGATCTCCAGCCGCACATTGGGGTGACGTGCGAGATAAGGCGCGGTGAGACTCGCCACCATGGGCAGCGCTGTCGGCACAACTCCCAGCCGCAGATGCCCGGCAAGCCCGTGGCGGGCGGCACGCATCTCTTCTCGCAGGGTGCGGGCATCACCCACGATGCGACGCGCCCAGTCGAGCACGCGCGCACCCTCGGGCGTGAGGCCCTGAAACCGCGCCCCGCGAAACACCAACTGCACCCCCAACTCTCCCTCAAGCTGCTTGATCGCCGCCGAGAGTGAGGGCTGCGTGACGTTGCAGGCCTCGGCGGCGCGACCGAAATGGCGGGCCTCGGCAAGGGCGATGAACATTTCCAGACGGTCGAGCATGATCACCTCTCTTGCAGGCTGTCGCATTCTGGGCCGAGCCGCGCGGGTTGCGCAAGCCACGGGGCACATAAATAATGGAGATGGTCTCTTGCTGCCCCTGCAGCGGGCGCTTACATCTCGCGCCATGGTTCAGCTCATCCCCTTTCTTCCTCGTAAACCCATGGTGGCCGTGGTCCGGCTGCAGGGCATGATTGCCGCCAGTGGCTCGCCCGGGCGGCTGAATGACGCCGCACTTGCCGGCATTCTGGACGTCGCGTTTCGGCGCGGCAAGCCGGACGCTGTCGCGCTGGTGATCAACTCGCCCGGTGGCAGCCCGGTGCAAAGCGCGCTGATCGCCGCGCGCATCCGGCGTCTGAGCGATCAGCACAAGGTGCCCGTCCATGCCTTTGTCGAGGATGTTGCGGCTTCAGGCGGTTATTGGCTCGCCACGGCCGCCGATGAAATCCATGTCGATGCCAATTCGATCCTCGGCTCCATCGGGGTCATCTCGGCGGGGTTCGGATTGCACGAGATGATCGGGCGTATTGGAGTGGAGCGGCGAGTCTATACAGCAGGGGTTTCGAAATCGCAGCTTGACCCGTTTCGACCCGAAAACCCCGACGACGTCGCTCGCCTGAATGCTCTGCTGGAGCAGATGCACGGCAATTTCATCGCGCAGGTGAAGGAACGCCGCGGCGCGAAGCTTGCCGAGGGAGACCTGTTCACCGGCGAGTTCTGGCTGGGCGCGAAGGCCGTGGAGTTGGGCCTTGCCGACCGGATCGGCCATCTGGTGCCAGTGATGAAAGACCGCTTCGGCGAGAAGGTCCGCTTCCGCCAATATGGCCTGCGACGGCCCTTTCTGTCGCGGCTGGGACTATCGATGATGCAGGATGCGCTGGGGCTCGCCGAAGAACGCGCACTATACGCGCGCTACGGGTTGTGAGCCAATGATCATCAAGATAGTCGCGGCATTTCTGGTCTTCATGATCGTGATGGGCGCGATCCAGAAATGGCTCAACCCGGGACACAAGACGCCGATCGATCGGTTGCGCGCGACCAAACTGCCCCGCCCCCGCAAATGCAAGACCTGTGGCAGATTCCTTCTGGGCAGTGACGATTGTCGCTGCAAGGGCAGGTAATCCATGATCCTCGATCTGGGTCTGGTCGTCGCCGGGCTCGTGGTGCTGCTGCTGGCTGGTGATTATCTGGTGCGCGGGGCCGTCAATCTGGCGCTGCGGCTGGGAATCCCGGCCGTGATGGTGGGCATGACTGTGGTGGCCTTCGGCACCTCGGCACCCGAATTGCTGGTGGCAGTGCAGGCCGTACTGCGCGATGCCGATGGACTGGCGCTGGGGAATGTGGTGGGGTCGAACACAGCTAATATCCTGTTGGTGATCGGCCTGCCTGCACTGATCGCGCCCATGGCCATGGCGCGCGAGAGCCAGCGAGATTACATCATCATGCTGGTGGCCACTGCCCTGTTCGGCGCGTTGGCGCTGACCGGGGCTGTCGGGTTGTGGCAGGCACTCGTGCTGCTGGCAGCGTTCTCGCTCTTCATGGGTGACTCGATCTTGCGTGCGCGCCGCGCGAGGATGTCACCGGAAGAGCTTGAAGGCGCAGACCCCGGCCTGCCCGGCCCCAAGCTCGCCTTCTTTTTGGGGCTGGGGATTGTCGGCCTGCCGCTGGGCGCGCATCTGCTGGTAACAGGATCCGTGAATATTGCCGCAGCGCTCGGCGTGTCCGAGGTTGTCATTGGGTTGACCATCGTCGCCATTGGCACTTCACTACCGGAACTGGCCACCACGGCAATGGCCGCATGGCGGCGAGAGGGCGGCGTGGCGCTCGGCAATATCATTGGCTCCAACCTCTTCAACCTGCTGTTCATTCTTGGCGTGGCGGGTCTCTTCGGCCGGATCGACATTCCGCAACAGGTTATAGCGTTCGATTTCTGGGTCATGCTTGCAGCCTCGCTGGTGCTCGCGCCCTTCCTCTGGACCGGACGCGACATCGGCGCGGGTATGGGCGCGATCTTGCTTCTCGCCTATGCGGGCTATCTCTGGTCTCTGGTTCCAGCCGGAGGATAGAACATGGCGCGGGCATTGGTGACAGGGGCAGCGAAGCGGCTGGGGCGCGCCATGGCGCTCTGTCTGGCGCAGCGCGGGCATGACATCGCCATCCATTACGCAACCTCGGCGCAAAGCGCCGAGGCGCTGGCGGAGGAGGTCGAGGCGCTCGGTCGCAAGGCAGTCTGTTTGCGCGCCGATCTGCTCGACGAGGCGCAGCTAGCCCCGCTCGTGGTTGAGAGCGCGCGGGAACTGGGCGGACCACTGAGCGTGCTGGTCAACAATGCCTCGATTTTCGAGCAGGACAGCATCGCCACGGCGACCCGCGAAAGCTGGGACCGGCACATGATGTCGAACCTTCGCGCGCCTTTCGTGCTGACCCAGGCGTTCGCCGCGCAATGCCCTGCACCCCAGAAGGATGGTGCAGGCGAACCCGTGGCGCAGGGGCTGGTGGTGAACATGATCGACCAGAAAGTGCGTAAACTGACGCCGCAGCACATGACCTATTCCATCGCCAAGATGGGGCTCTGGGCGTTTACCAAAATGGCGGCTCAAGAGCTTGGCCCAAAGGTGCGCGTGAATGCCATTGGCCCCGGTCCGACCCTGCAGGCGGTTGATCAGGGCGCTGCGGAGTATCAGCGAAGCCGCGAAAGCACCGTCCTGCAGCGCGGCGCGAACCTGTCGGACATCACGGCCGCTCTAGGGTTTTTGCTGGACGCTCCGGCAGTTACCGGGCAGCTCTTATGCATCGACGGAGGGCAGCATCTGGTCTGGCAGACGCCCGATGTGATGGGTGCGCCGACCGTCTGAAGCCCGGGGTGCAAGCGCAAGTTGTGCACTGTTCACAAAGCTGTCACGGAACTGAGATAATTTCTTAATACATTTTAATGCCTTGCGTAATTAACCTATTTTTTCATTTAATATTAGATGGTTATGTAATTGCCTATTTTTTGTGCAACTCACGGAATCCCTATGTAAGCAACGGAAAATCCCGCTGGTGCACCCTCCCTCCACAGAGTTATCCACAGAATTCGTGGACAGGATTCAGGTTGCAGGGGGCAGGAAAACATTGCAGCTGAGACCAGAATCGCGCAAATCCTTGTGCCATGACCATGCCCGTTGAACCCTCGACCACTGACGCAGTAAACTTGCGCGGACATGCCTGCATTCAGGACTATGTCACCCGGCTGGATGCCTCCCCCGGTGTCTATCGGATGCTGAACGAGAAGTCCGAAGTGCTTTATGTTGGCAAAGCCCGCAACCTGCGCGCGCGGGTGGCAAACTATGCGCGCCCCTCGGGGCATTCGGCGCGGATCGCGCGGATGATCGCCGAGACGACCTCGATGATGTTCCTGACCACGCGCACAGAAACCGAAGCCCTGTTGCTGGAGCAGAACCTGATCAAGCAGCTCAAGCCGCGCTACAATGTGCTGCTGCGCGACGACAAGAGCTTCCCCTACATCCTGCTGCCCAAGGATCATGCTTATCCGCAACTGCGCAAGCATCGCGGGCGGCGCGCGGTCAAGGGCAGGTATTTCGGACCCTTTGCCTCGGCCGGTGCCGTGAACCGCACGCTGAACCAGTTGCAGCGCGTGTTCCTGTTGCGGAACTGCACGGATTCGGTCTTTAACAGCCGCACCCGGCCCTGCCTTCTGTATCAGATCAAGCGCTGCTCCGCGCCTTGCGTAGGGTATATTTCCGAGGATGACTATGCCGCGCTCGTGGCCGATGCCGAGCGGTTTCTGTCAGGAAAGAGCACGAAGATTCAGGCGCAGCTGGCTGAAGAGATGGCGAAAGCCTCCGGAGCCATGGAATTCGAGCGCGCTGCCGCCCTGCGCGACCGGATTCGCGCGCTGACAAATGTGCAACAAAGCCAGGGCGTGAACCCGCGCGGCGTGCCCGAGGCGGATGTGATCGCCGTGCATCTGGAGAAAGGGCAGGCCTGCGTGCAGGTCTTCTTCATCCGCGCCAATCAATCCTGGGGCAATCGCGATTTCTATCCTGCGACCGGGGCCGGGGCCGAGGAGCCGGAAATCCTCGAAGCTTTCATGGCGCAATTCTATGACGGGAAGGAACCACCCCGGTTGGTGCTGACATCGCATGAGATCGAAAACCCGGATCTCATAGGCGCGCTCCTCGCGGAGCGCGCCCGGCGCAAGGTCGAACTGGCCTGCCCCAAGCGCGGTGAAAAGGCGGAGCTGGTCGAGAATGCGCTGCGCAACGCGCGCGAGGCGCTGGCGATGCGCATGGCCTCTTCCGCCGCGCAGTCGCGCCTGCTCGAAGGGCTCGCCGAGGCGTTCGGGCTGGAGGCCCCACCTGCGCGGGTCGAGGTCTATGACAACAGCCATATCCAGGGCAGCGATGCCGTGGGCGCGATGATCGTGGCCGGGCGCGAGGGTTTTGTGAAAAGCCAGTACCGCAAGTTCAATATCCGGGGCGCCGGACTGACGGCCGGCGATGACTTCGGGATGATGAAGGAAGTGCTGACGCGGCGTTTTGAGCGGCTCTTGAAGGAAGACCCCGACCGCGAGGGCGAGACCTGGCCGGACCTGCTTTTGATCGACGGCGGCGCAGGGCAGGTTTCCGCCGTGGCCGGAATCATGGCTGATCTGGGGGTGGAGGGTATCCCTGTTGTGGGAGTCGCCAAGGGGGTGGACCGCGACGCCGGCAAGGAGGAATTTCACCGACCCGGCCAGCGTCCCTTTGCGTTGCGGCACAATGACCCGGTGCTCTATTTCATCCAACGCCTGCGCGATGAAGCGCACCGTTTCGCTATCGGCACGCACAGGGCCAAGCGCGCGAAGGTGGTAAGCGCCTCGCCGCTGGACGAGATCCCGGGTGTGGGCGCAGGACGCAAACGCGCTCTGCTTGCGCATTTCGGATCGGCCAAGGCCGTGGCGCGGGCCGGGGTCACCGATCTGCAGGCCGTGGATGGCATCTCGGCGGCGCTGGCGCAGGTGATCCATGATCACCTGAATGCGCGGTGAGCAGCGTGGAGCGGGTCGTCATCCTTTCGGGCGCAGGGCTGTCGGCGGAAAGCGGGTTGGGGACCTTCCGCGACGCAGGCGGGATCTGGCAGAAATTCGATCTCGAAGAGGTCGCCACGCCCGAGGGCTTCGCGCGCAATCCGGCGCTGGTGCATGAGTTCTACAATGCGCGGCGCGCCAATTGTGCGGGGGCTGCACCCAACGCGGCGCATCGCGCACTGGCAGAAATGCAACAAGCGGCACCCGACAGGGTAACGCTGGTGACGCAGAATATTGACGATTTATTGGAGCGCGCGGGCGCGCGCGAAGTCATCCACATGCATGGTGAGGTGATGCGAGCGCTTTGCGCATCCTGCGGCCATCGCTGGGATGCGCCCATGGTGATGCAGCCGCATGACCCCTGCCCGGCCTGCGGGGCCGGCGCCACGCGGCCCGATATCGTCTGGTTCGGCGAAATTCCCCATCACATGGAAGATATCGGCGCGGCCCTGTCACAGGCGGATCTCTTTGTCGCAGTCGGCACATCGGGGGCAGTCTATCCGGCAGCAGGCTTCGTGAGCGAGGCGCGCGCCTTCGGCGCGCGTACGCTGGAACTCAATCTGGAGCCTTCGGAAACCTCGCGCCTGTTCGACACCTCCCGCCTTGGCCCTGCCAGCGAGATAGTGCCCGCCTGGGTCGCGGATCTGCTGCAGCGGCGCTGACCGGGCCACCCTCCCTGCGCTGCGGCGCGCGGGTGGGAGGGTGGGGCGTGTCGCAGCGCAGGGAGGGTGGCCCGGTCAAGCCCTTCAGAGCGTGGCCTGCCCCGTATCAGGCAAATGTCCCGTGCACGCTCCAGCCGCTGCATTGCGGCGTGTGAAACAGCCACAGCCGCGCGCCCTGTTCGGTCTGCACCCGCCAGTAATCCCGGATGCCCGACCGCCAGGCCGGATCATCGAGCCACCATTCCGGGCTGATCCGCTCCGGCCCGGACACAGATGTCACCCGCCAGTCCTGCCCCCGCCAGCGGAACCGCTGTGGCGGCCTGCGTCCCTGCCCTGCAATTGGTTCGGGCGGGAACAGCACCAGCGGGCGGGGTGGCGTGGCAGGCCAATCGCGCGCAGGATCACTATAGGCGGCCGCCGCGATTATGAAGCCCTTCTCGGCGATATGGCTGTCGGCGGGCAGGTAGCGCTGGACATGTTCGAAGCCCACGCGGTTGCACAACCGGGTCAAGAGGTCGGCCAGCGCGCCCTGCGCCTCTGCGCCCGCAGAGGTGATTTGCTGCACAGGCTGCGCCTCGAGTTCGACTGCGCTGAGCCGCATCCGCTCGATACCGTACCCTGTATCGAACCCGTCCAGTGCCGCAGCGAAAAGCGGCTGCATGGCATCAGCATCGCGCATGGCCCGGGCCAGACCGATCTCGAGATGCGCCACCGAGCCATCGACGCGGGACAACTCCAGCACCAGCCGCCGTGCGCCTTGCCCAGCGCGCTCCAGATGCGCACAGAGCCGTTCCAGCAGGCGCGCAAGCCCGGCATCGATATCGCCGCGCAGGCCGACGGGCTCGGGCAGGGACAGGCGCACGGCGAAGCCGGGCGTCTCCGGCAGCGGCGAGACAGGCTCGGACAGCGCCCCCAGTGCCTGATCGAGTCGCACCATCGGCCCCGGCCCGAAACGGCGCGCGAGGCTTGCGCGCGGGATCTGGACAAGATCGCGCACGATCCGCAGGCCGAGCCGCTCGAGCCCCTCGACAGCCTCTGGCTCCAGCCGCAGGGCGGCAAGCGGCAGCGGCATCAGCGCGCGCCGGGTCTCTCCGGACGCAACCACGCCCCCTGCCCCGAAATGCGCCACGGCCCATGCCGCGCCGCGTGTCTCGGCAATCGCAGCGCGGGTCTCGAAGCCCATCCGCTCCAACCGGCCGGTCAGATCATCCAGCAATGCCGCCTCACCGCCTATCAGATGCGCGGCCCCCGTGATGTCCAACACCAGCCCATCCGCACCATCCGGGGCAACCCAGGGGCAATAGCGCAGCGCCCAGCGACCAAGCGCGGCCAGTGCCTGTGCCTGCGCGTGCGGATCGTCGGGCCGCGTCAGCAGATCGGGCAGCAGCGCGCGCGCATCGGCCAGCCCCATGCCGCGCGCAAGCCCGCGCGCTTCGGCCTCGGCCGAGAGCCCGGCCAGCCGGTCCGCGCCGCGCGACCGCGCCACCAGTGCGAAAGGCCCCGCCACCGGGTTGCGGCGCAGCGAGAGGTCGGAACCGAAGCGGGGCAGCCAGAGCGAGAGGAGTCGGCGGGGCATGAGACAGAGAGCTTATGTTCCTGTAATGTTCTCATCTAGAGCAGCACGCGCCATGAGTCGAGTCGCGCCTTCCAGATTGCAAATCGCGCCTCCCTCGCGCATAAGCCGCCAAAGCGCTGGGGAAACGGGCATGAACTATCTCGAATTCGAAAAACCACTAGCAGAAATCGAGGGCAAGGCCGCCGAATTGCGCGCCATGGCGGCGGCCAACCCGGATATGGATGTCGAGCGCGAGGCGGCAGCGCTGGACCAGAAGGCCGAGAAACTGCTGATCGATCTCTACAAGAATCTCAGCCCCTGGCGCAAATGCCAGATCGCCCGACACCCCGACCGCCCGCATTGCCAAGACTATATCGACGCGCTGTTCGACGAGTTCACTCTGCTTGCCGGGGATAGGGGATTCGCCGAGGATGAGGCCGTGATCGGCGGGTTGGGGCGGCTCAAGGGTCGACCCGTGATGGTGATAGGGCAGGAAAAGGGCAATGACACCCAGTCCCGGCTGAAGCGCAATTTCGGCATGGCCCGGCCCGAGGGCTATCGCAAGGCGATCCGGCTGATGGATATGGCCGACCGTTTCGGTCTGCCCGTCATCACGCTCGTGGACACGCCCGGGGCCTATCCGGGCAAGGGCGCCGAAGAGCGCGGGCAGGCCGAAGCGATTGCGCGGGCGACGCAGAAATGTCTGTCGCTGGGAGTGCCGCTTGTGTCGGTCGTCATCGGTGAGGGTGGCTCCGGGGGCGCGGTGGCTTTTGCCACCGCCAATCGCGTGGCGATGCTGGAGCATTCGGTCTATTCGGTGATTTCGCCCGAGGGCTGCGCCTCGATCCTGTGGAAGGATGCCGAGAAGATGCGCGAGGCCGCTGAGGCGCTACGGCTGACCGCGCAGGACCTGCGCAAGCTAGACGTGATCGACCGCATTATCCCCGAGCCACGGGGCGGTGCGCAGCGCGACCCCGATGTGATAATCAAGGCCGTGGGCGCGGCTCTGCGAGACATGCTGCGCGAGTTGGACGGCTATGATGCCGAGAATTTGCGCCGGATCCGGCGCGAGAAATTCCTCGCGATGGGCGCGCGGGGGCTCGCGGCCTGACGGGCGATGCCGCGCGCCGGGCGACCCGTCGCTCACCAGTTTCCCGCATCGTGATTTGCCTCTCTCTCGCGACATGCCATACTGCGCGCCATGAACTTTTCGCCCGCCTCTGCTGCGATCCGCTTCGGCTCGGGCCTCGGTCCGGGCCATGCGCCACCAGCCAACCCTGGTGAAATCTGGGAAAGCCTGCATAGCGAGGCTCAGCCTGCATTTCCGATCACCCCTTGGCAAACGCGCCTTGACCATGCGCGCGAGCGACGCGCCCTACGACGCACGCTCAGGGACGACCCCGAGGCCGATCTGCGCACCGACTTGCGGGACCTGAACCGCGCCGACCGGATGGCAGCCTTTGCTGATCTGGAGGCAAACCTCGCGCGGCTGGCCTATGCGCCGGTCGGGTTTCACGCGCGGTTGACGCGGTTCTGGGGCAATCATTTCGCCGCCATGGCACAGGGCGGCATCCTGCGGCTGGCGCGGTCGAGTTACATCGAGGAGACGATCCAGCCGCATGTGACCGGCACTTTCCGCGACATGCTGCGCGCCGCGATACTGCATCCGCTGATGCTGGCCTATCTCGACCAGAACCGCTCGGTCGGCCCCTTCTCGCAGGTGGGTCGCCGACGCCGGCGCGGGTTGAACGAGAACCTTGCGCGCGAATTGCTGGAGTTGCACACGCTCGGCCCCGAGGGCAGCTATACGCAGGAGGACGTGACCCAGCTTGCGCGTCTGCTGACCGGGTTGACCTTCGATCTGGATGAGGGTTTTCGGTTCGAGCCACGCATCGCCGAGCCCGGCATCATCGAGATTTTCGGCAAGCGCTATGGCGGGCGGCCGATGTTCCTAGAGCATGTGCTGGAATTCCTCGACGATCTGGCCGAGCGCCCCGAAACCGCCGCGCATCTGGCCGGAAAACTCGCGCGCCATTTCGTCAGCGACGCGCCCGACCCGCAGCTCGTGGCACACATGACCGCCAGCTATCTGGACGCGAAAGGCGATCTGATGGCGCTCTACCGCGCGCTCTTGGAGCACCCTGCCGCCCATACGCCAGGGCACCGCAAGGTCCGCGCCCCGATGGAGTTGATGGCCGCCAGCCTGCGCGCGCTGGAGGTCGCGCCCGAGCAGGTAACAGGGCTGAGCGCGCGCGTTGCCAATCGCTGGCTGGTGCAGCCGCTCGACGCGATGGGCGAGCCGCTGGAGCAAGTGCCCAGCCCGGCCGGGCACGGCGATCTGGCCGCCTATTGGGTGACGCCGCAGGCGTTGGCCGCGCGCACGCTCTGGGCCATGGCGCTGCCCGTGCGGCTGGGTGATGTGCCGGACCCGCGCGCCTTTGTCGATCTGGCGCTTGGCGGGCAGGCGAGCGAGACCCTCCGTTTTGCCGCCGCCGGGGCAGAGACGCGGGTCGAGGGGATCGGGCTGGTGCTCGCCTCGCCCGAATTCAGCCGGAGATGATGCGATGAGGCGCCAGAGACCTGCGATCACGGAAGCACATCAGCCCTTGTCGCGGCGCGGATTTCTGGGCCAGTCGCTGGCGCTGGGCTGTTCGCTGGCCGCGGCACCGCTGGTGACACCGATTGCGCTTGCAGGTGCACCGGGCGAGAACCGGCTGGTCGTGATCATCCTGCGCGGGGCGATGGACGGGCTCGACCTATTGCGCCCGCTGGGTGACCCGTTTCTGCCCGAGCTGCGCCCGTCACTCTCGGACGAAGGTGTGGGGCTGGACGGGCATTTCGCGCTGCATCCGGTGCTGGAGGGGCTGTTGCCGCTGTGGCAGGCGGGGGAGCTGGCCTTTGTGCCTGCGACCTCGACCCCCTATCGCGACCGGCGCAGCCATTTCGACGGGCAGGACCATCTGGAGGCCGGCACGGCCGGCGCCCTGCCCCCGGCGCTGGCGCGCGATGGCTGGCTGAACCGGCTGCTGACGCTTCTGCCCGGCGTGGAGGGGCGGACAGCCTTTGCCGTGGGGCGCACGCGGATGCTGATCCTTGAAGGGGAGGCCCCGATCACGCAATGGACACCGGGCACGGAACTGGCGCTGAGCCCGCAGAGCCAGTTGCTTCTGAGCTATCTCTTCGAGGCCGACCCCCTCTTTGCCGAGGCGGGACAGACAGCGCTCAAGATGTCGGGGCCATCCGGGACCGGCCTGGTGGCGCAGGATGCCGAGGGGCTTGCGCATTTCGTGGCCGAGCAGATGCAGGGCGCCACACGGATCGCGAGTTTCTCGTTGACAGGCTGGGACACACATCAGGCGCAGGCCCGCGCCCTACCCCCGGCACTGACCCAGTTGCAGGCTGCCCTTCTGGGGCTGCGCGCGAGGCTCGGTCCGCTATGGGCGCAGACGACCGTCATGGCGATGACCGAATTCGGGCGCACGGTCCGCGAGAATGGCACGGGCGGCACGGACCATGGCACGGGTGGGGCGCTGCTGCTCGCAGGTGGGGCGATAAAGGGCGGGCGGATTATCGGCGGCTGGCCAGGGCTGGCGGAGAATGCGCTCTATGCCGGGCGCGATCTGATGCCACTGCGCGATATCCGCGCCTATGCGGGCTGGGCGTTGCGCGACATGTTCGGGCTCGAGGCAAGCGCGATTGCCGCGACCGTGTTTCCGGGGCTGGATATGGAGGCGAACCCGGGCTTGCTGCTGTGATGCGCTTGGGTATATCCGCAGGCGTCGGGATGCGGTGCTGGCGTTAAATTTGAGTATTTTTGGCAAGATAAAGAGGGCAGGACTGTTGCTAGGGCTGATCATCCGTTGCGGATCAGGTCGGCCCCGCGTTCGGCGATCATGATGGTAGGGGCGTTGGTGTTGCCTCCGATGAGTGTCGGCATCACGCTGGCATCGACCACGCGCAGGCCGTCAATCCCTTGCACGCGCAGCGCCGGGTCGTTGACGGCCATGGCATCCTGCCCCATGCGGCAGGTGCCGACCGGGTGGTAGATGGTTTCGGCCCGCGCGCGGATATCGGCCTCGCGCGCCACATCCGAGCCGTCACGCGGATAGAGCCTGCGCCCGCGCCACGGGGCGAGGGGTGGGCTGTCGAGGATCTCCTCCATGATCTGCACGGCGCGTTTGAGTGTGCTCAGGTCGCGCGGGTCGGAGAGGTAATTGGGGTCGATGCGGGGTGGCGCGGCGGGGTTTGCGCTGGTCAGACCGACACTCCCGCGCGAGAAGGGGCGCAGCAGGCAGACATGGCAGGAATAACCATTGCTCAGATGCAGGTTGCGCATATGGGCATCGACAATTCCGATCACGAAATGAAGCTGGGCATCGGGGCGGTCGAGTGCCGGGTCGGTGCGCAGGAAGGCGCAGCCCTCGGCCATGGGCGAGGCGAAGAGCCCCTCACCGCTTGCGCGCCAGTCGAGCCCGGCGCGCAGCAGGCGGGTGAGCCCCGCCGGGTTCAGCCCCACCACATCAGGGCGGCGCGAGGTGCAGGAAATGATGTAATCGAGGTGATCCTGCAGGTTCTGGCCGACACCGGGGAGGTCATGGTGGACCTCGATCCCATGCACCCGCAACTCATCTGCGGGACCGATACCCGAGAGCATCAGGAGTTGCGGTGAGCCGAAAGCCCCGGCCGCGAGGATAACCTCACGCCGCGCACGGAGATGCTGCCGCCGCCCGCGCCTGCGGATCATGACTCCGGTGGCGCGCTTGCCGTCGAGGGTCAGCCGCTCGGCGCGGGTGCGGATCAGCACGGTCAGGTTGGGCCGCGTCATGACCGGGTGCAGATAGGCGGCGGCGGTCGAACAGCGGGTGCCTTTGAACGGGCCGGAATGGAATTGCGTGACCTGAAACAGCCCTGCGCCCTCTTGGTTCGGGCCGTTGAAATCGTCATTGTGCGGCAGGCCCTGCGCGGCGCAGGCCTCAACGAAGGCGCGGGTGATGGCAGCGGGGCGACGCTGGTCAGCGACCTGTAACGGGCCGTCAGCACCGTGCCATTCCGAGGCACCGCGTGCATTGGTTTCGGATTTGCGGAAATAGGGCAGCACGGACGCCCAGTCCCAGCCATCGGCACCGGCCTCGGCCCAGGCGTCATAGTCGGACGGGTGGCCGCGGATGTAGAGCATGGCATTGATGGCGGACGAGCCGCCAAGGCAGCGCCCGCGCGGCTGGAACAGGCGACGGCCGTTCAGGCCTGGTTGCGGCGTGCTCCAGAAGGCCCAGTTATTGATCTTCGGTCGCCCCGAGATCGTGCCCGCCACCATGGCGGGCGCGCGCACCATGAAGCTGCGCCCTGCCCCGCCTGCCTCGATCAGGCAGACGCGGATGGCCGGGTCCTCGGACAGGCGTGCGGCCAGCACGCATCCGGCAGAGCCGCCACCGATGATGACATAGTCGAATTCCATACGGCAGCGGGGTCTTTCCGAAAGGGGTTTGCCTTGCGGATGTTACGCGCGCGGCGGGCCGGATTCCAGCCCTGTGCTCAGCGATTTGGCAGGAGACGGTTTGAGCGGGCGGAGCTGGCTGCGCCCGAAAATCGCTTCGGCCTCGGCCAAACCCTTGGCGCGCAGGATCAGCAGCCCCGCGCGGCGTTCAACCAGCGCGCGATCATGCGCGCGCAGCACAGCGGCGCGGGCGCGGGGCTCGGGCCAGCCCAGATGCTCGATCAGAGCATGCAGGGTGTTTTCCTCGGGCATCTCGGGCCGGTCCTGATGGGTGAAGAGATGCGCGACCAAGGCGCGACAGTCATGGTCAAGCCGTTGTTCGCGGCGGCGCAGCGCTTGCGCGAACAGCCCGCGACCGGGCGCGAAGAGCAGCGCAAGGGTGAACCAGACCCCGGTCATGCTGGCCATCATGCCCCCGATCGAAACATTCCACAGCACCGCCAGAGAATAGCCCGCGATACAGGCCGCGGTCGCGAGGGCCACGGACAGCACCACCATCAGCCAGAGCCGCCGGGTCAGCAGATAGGCCGTGGCGGGTGGGACGATGACAAAGGCAATGAAGAGTATCGCGCCCACGGCATCGAAAGAGGCGACCGCTGTTACGCTGGTCAGCGTCAGCAGCGCGTAATGCAGCACACCGGGCAGGAAGCCCAGCGCTGCCGCCAGACCGGGGTCGAAACTGGCGAGTTTCAGCTCTTTCCAGAAGGCCAGCACGAAGACGGCATTGATCAGCAGCACGGCGGCCAGCGTAGCGACCGCCACGGGCACCTGCAGCCCGGCCAGCGGGATATTGTGCATCCAGACAAAGCCGATTTCGCCCAGGAGCACGCTTTCAGCGTGAAGGTGGACATCGCGGGCATAAAGCGAGATCAGAAGCACACCGGCGGCAAAGAGCGCAGGGAAGACAAGGCCGATGGCAGCATCCATCTTGACCAGACGCGAGCGGGCCAGCGCCTCGGAGAGCACGACGGTCAGCACCCCGGTCGCTGCCGCGCCCAGAAGCTGCACGGGGCCGGAAAGTTGCCGCGTCAGCAGCCAGACGATGATGATGCCGAAAACGATGGAATGGCTGATCGCATCGGTCAGCATGGCATTGCCGCGCAGCACAAGGAAAGAGCCAAGCAAGGCCGCCGAGGCCCCCACGAGAATGCCCGTGGTCAGTATCATGGCCGGGATCGAGTCGAAGAACGCAGCGATCATGGGTCGGGCCCGGATTTGCGGCCCTGCGCACGCGCAGCTTCATGGCCTGCCTCGGTCAATTGCCAATGTGGCGTTGTCTCGGGCGCATGGGTAACAGCCCGGATCAGGCCGCGCTGTTCCAGCGCCTCGAGCCGCGTGGCCGGGGTTGGCGCACCGAGGGCAGCGTCGAGCATCCCCTGTTCCGCCCGATAGCTCTTGTTGTCATGAGCTGCCGCGAGCCCCTGCATGGCGGCCAATACGCGGGCCTCGCCGATGCGGTCGCGCGCGCGTCGGGCGGCAAACGCCTGCCACAATAGCCCCCGCTGCGGGGCAAGCGCGAGCGAGACCAGTACCAGCGCTGTCGCGATCAGCACGACGACCGGCCCTGTTGCCAGCCCGCGCATGCTGGCGCTGACCAAGGCGCCCACAGCCCCCGCCGCCGCGCCAAGGCCCGCTGACAGCGCGACCATCCCGCTGAGTCTTCGCGTCCATTGCCGCGCTGCCGCTGCCGGGGCGATGAGTAGCGCGACCATCAGCACCACACCCGCCAGTTGCAGGCCTGCGACAATGGCAAGCGCCACCATCACGGTTAGTGCAGCCTCCAGCAGGGTCACGGGAAAACCCTGCGCCTTGGCGAACTCGGCGTCGAAACTGACCAGCTTGAACTCTTTCCAGAAACCGAGCACGAGGGCCAGCACCACCAGCCCGACCCCACCCATGATCCACAGATCCGAGACGAGAATCGCCGCCGCCTGCCCGAAGAGGAAACTACCCAACCCCGCACTTGCCGCGCCGCCTTGTGCCTGCAAATGGGTCAGCAGGACCACACCGACCCCAAAGAACACGCTCAGCACGATGCCCAGCGCGGCGTCGGTCTTGAGCCGGGTGGTGCGGGTGATGAGCATCATCGCCAGTGCAGCCAGCGCGCCGGTGAAGAAGGCCCCGGCCATGATGCTACCCAGATCGCGCGCGCCCGCGATCAGAAAGCCAAGGCACACCCCCGGCAGTGCGGCATGGGCCAGCGCATCGCCCAGCAGGCTCTGGCGGCGCAGCACGGCAAAGGCCCCCAGCATGCCCGAGATTGCCCCGAGGAGCGCCGAGCCGAACAGCACGACCCGCACGATATGCGAGGAGAGAAGCTCGACCAGCGCGCTCACCCGCTGCCCCCCTCGGGTGTTGCGATCATGGCAAGCTGACGCCCATAGGCGGCGCGCAGGTTCTCGGGGGTATAGACCTCGCGCACGGGGCCCTGCGCGATGATGCGCACATTGAGCATCACCAGCCAGTCGAAAGTGCTCTGTACCGTGGTCAGGTCATGGTGCACCACGATCACCGTGCGGCCCCTGTCACGCAAGCGCTTGAGCAGGTCTATGATGACAGTTTCGGTGGCGGCATCGACCCCGGCCATGGGTTCATCGAGGATCAGGATCGGCGCATCCTGCACCAGCGCGCGCGCGAGGAACACTCGCTGTTGCTGGCCGCCCGAGAGCTGGCTGATCTGGCGGTCGGCGTAATCCTGCATGCCGACTTCGGCCAGCGCGGACATGGCGCGCGTGCGGGCATGTGCGCCGGGACGGCGGAACCAGCCAAGGCTGCGATAGAGCCCCATCTCGACCACATCGCGTACTGTGGTCGGGAAATCCCAGTCAACCGAGTGGCGCTGCGGGACATAGCCAATCTGCCCGCGCATCTGCTCGACCGTATGCCCGAGAAAGCGCACATGCCCTGCCACCGGGCGCACCAACCCCAGCGCGGCCTTGATCAGCGTCGATTTGCCCGCGCCATTCGGCCCAACAATAGCGCACATCACCCCGGGCGGGATGTCGAGGTCGATATCCCACAACGCGGGCGTGGCGCCATAGCTGACGGTCAGATCCTCGACATGCAAGGCTTGTCCGGGTTCGTGCAGAGTGGCGTCGGTCATGCGGGCTCTTTCCAGATTTGACGCGCGCGCGGCAAATCCCCCCGCCCCCCGTTCAAATACCCTTAAGGATTTTCGGTGGGGGTGGGGTACGCCAAT
>REER01000017.1 GCA_007694945.1 Paracoccaceae bacterium
TATTTCCGATGCGCCGGGGCATGTCATCGCAAATCAGCTTTTGGCACTGCCGGATGATCAACGAGCTTCAGCGTGCCTTCAGCTTGTTATGAAGCATGTGGAGAACGTATTTTTTAATCCCGATTGGTTCCAAGCTTTGGGTGACAAACAGAAAGTGCGGCTCAACCAGCTTGCGTCCGACGGTCTCGACGTGATGGGCAGTGTGCCATCAATGCCTGTTCTCTTGGATATAGAGTTTCAACTGCCTGCGTCAGCGAGATCGTTTGAAGTCTGACCACGACCTAGCGTTTTGCCATAACGATTTTGCGGTTTGCGGCCCTTGGCGCAACAGCAGCGAATGACCGCAAGGTCCGCAAAGCTGCCCTTCATCGCTACAGGCGGAACCGAGAGGCTGGCGCGCAGTCTCTCCCCCCTAACTCACCTCCCCAACCATCTGCGCGATCAACTCCAGACACTCCGGCGTCGAAAACCGATGATCCGCACCCTTGACCAGTGTCAGGCGCATGTCGGGGCAATCGGCATGGGCGAGCAGGCGCAGGGGCACGTCGGTCGCCACGGCCTCATCTTCGGTGCCCTGCACCAGCCGCACCGGGAAGGGCAGGGGCAGGGGGTCGCGCAGGACAAGCTGCGCGCGGCCATCCTCGAACAGTCGCCGGGTCAGCACGAAGCGGCGGTCGTCATAGGCGCTGATCATCGCGGTCTGGCCCTGCTCCTGCACTTCTCGCTGCTGCGCGGCACTCAGGTCCGGCCACATGCTGTCCTCAGTGAAATCGGGCGCGGCGGCGATGCCGACCAGCCCCTTGACCCGCTCGGGCGCGCGCCGCGCCAGCAACAGCGCGATCCAGCCCCCCATCGACGAGCCCACCAGCACCTGTGGCCCTTCGGTCAGCGCAGTGAGCGCGGCCATGGCATCCTCGGCCCAGTCGCCGATGCAGCCCTCCTCGAACGCGCCGGAGCTTTCGCCATGCCCGGAATAGTCGAAGCGCAGAAAGGCGCGGCCCTGCTGGCGCGCCCAGTCCTCGAGCCAGACGGCCTTGGTGCCGGTCATGTCCGACATGAACCCACCACAGAAGATGATCCCCGGGCCGCGTCCTTCGGTCCGGTGATAGGCGAGCCTGCGCCCCTGTGCTGTGTCAAGAATCTCTGCCATCGCCCAACTCCTTCAACCCAAGGGCCACGAAGGCCCCGCAAGCGGCCATCAGCGCAAAGATGGCCAGTGTCGCCCCGGCCCCGAACAGCGCGGCCAGCGCCCCGAAAAGGCCACTGGCCAGCAGGATCACCCCGATGACCGTGTTCGAGATGGCGGTATAGACCGCGCGCAGATCGCTGCCAACCATATCGACCAGATAGGTCGAGCGCCCCAGCCGCACGCCCTGATGCGCGACCATCAGCCCGAAAAGCGCGAGCGGCATGGCCCAGAAGGTCGCTTCCAGCCCCAGCGCGGCGAAGGCGAGGGTCAGCAGCATCGCGCCCGCGCCGCTGATCCCGGTCCAGATCAGCACCTTGCGCGAAGACCGATCGGCGAGCCGCCCCCAGACATAGCTGGAGGAAAGCGCGGCGAGGCTCGAGGCCAGCACCAGCGCGCCGAGCCCCGCCAGCGCCGCGCCACTGTCGCCCGAGGCGAGGATCACCAGATAGGGCGGGGCCAGCGCGGTCGAGGTCAGCAGCCCGCGCGCGAGGATGAAGCGCGCAAGCTGGGGGTCCTCGCGCAGATATGTCAGGTTCGCGATTGCGGCCTGCCAGCCATTCGCGCCCCCCTCCTGCGCGCCTGCATCCTCGCGCAGCCCGGCAAAGACAATTGCCGCCAGCACCCATGCGCCGGAAGCAAGGGCAAGCGCGCCCAGCACGATCAGCGCGCGGGCCTCCGAAAAGACGATCAGCACCAGCGCGAAGCCGATCACCATCAGCGCCGACCAGCTTCCCGCCAGCCCGGTCACCGTGCCCCGTTGGCCCTTGTCGATGGTCTTGCCCAGAACGTCCTTATAGGCGACCGAGGCCACCGAGCGCGAGAGCGCCAGCAGCGTCAGGCCTGCCAGAATGCCGATCCCGGCCGCCCAGCCCTCGGACAGCAATGCCGCTGCGAGGATGATCGCCGCGCCAAGGCCTTGACCCAGCGCCGCCCCGGCCCAGGCCCATTTGCGCCGCGCCATGGCGCGGATGCGCGCTGCCGTGAAAAGCTGTGGCAAGAGCGCACCTGCCTCGCGGATCGGCACCAGAAGCCCGATCAGCACTGAGGGCGTGCCGAGATGCGTCATCAGCCATGACAGCACCAGTTTCGGGTCGGCAAGACCGTCAGCGGCCTTGTTCAGCCCGAGTGCGGTCGCATGGCGCAGAAAGTTCTGTGGCTGCGCGTTGCAGGCATGTTCCGAGATGTCGCGGCACATGCGCCCGTCATCCTCTGCGGCGAGGGCTTCATAGGCGGCGACGACGACTTGGCGCGGCTCGGGCATGTCTCTCTCCTGTAACGCCCTGCATCATAGCTGACGGGTGGAACGCGGCCAGCTTGACATTCCTGGCGCAACCCGCGAAAGCCTGCCCGCACATAACCCGCAACCGGGCGTTCCGTGGGCGCCAAAACGACGAGGATCGGCCAATGGCCCAAATCTCCCTGATGTTCCCCGATGGCAATACGCGTTCCTATGAGGCCGGTGTGACCCCGGCTGAAGTGGCCGAGAGCATCGCGCCTTCGCTTGCGAAAAAAGCCATCTCAGCCAAAGTTAATGGCGCGCATTGGGACCTGCAATGGCCCATTGAGCAGGATGCCAGCATCGCCATTCACACCATGCAGGATGATGAGCCTGCGCTGGAACTGATCCGGCATGATCTTGCGCATATCATGGCGCGCGCCGTGCAGGAAATCTGGCCTGATGTGAAGGTTACCATCGGCCCGGTGCGCGACAAGGGCTGGTTCTATGATTTCGACCGCGCGGAGCCTTTCGTGCCCGAAGACCTCGCGCTGATCGAGGCGAAGATGCGCGAAATCATCAATGCACGCGATCCGGTGCGTACCGAGGTTTGGGATCGCGACCGAGCGATTGCGCATTACGAGGCCGCAGGCGAGCCGTTCAAGCTGGAACTGATCGACCGCATCCCCGAGGGTGAGCCCCTGCGGATGTATTGGCACGGCCATTGGCAGGATCTGTGTCGCGGCCCGCATCTCCAGCATACCGGGCAGGTGCCGGGCGATGCCTTCAAGCTGATGTCCATCGCCGGGGCCTATTGGCTGGGCGACAACACGCGACCGATGCTGCAGCGCATTTATGGTGTGGCCTTCAAGGACCGCAAGGCGCTGAAAGCTCATCTCACCATGCTGGAAGAGGCCGCCAAGCGCGACCACCGCAAGCTTGGCCGCGAGATGGACCTGTTCCACATGCAGGAGGAAGCGCCGGGGCAGGTGTTCTGGCACCCCAACGGCTGGTCGATCTATACCACATTGCAGGATTACATGCGCCGCCAGCAGCGCAAGGGCGGCTATGTCGAAGTGAACACGCCGCAGGTGGTGGACCGCAAGCTCTGGGAAGCCTCGGGGCACTGGGAGAAATATCAGGAGCACATGTTCATCGTCGAGGTGGACGAGGAGCACGCGCGCGAAAAGGCCGTTAACGCGCTCAAGCCGATGAACTGCCCTTGTCATGTGCAGATTTTCAATGTCGGGCTGAAAAGCTACCGCGACCTGCCCTTGCGCATGGCCGAATTTGGATCCTGCAATCGCTATGAGCCCTCTGGCGCGCTGCACGGGATCATGCGGGTGCGCGGCTTCACGCAGGATGATGCGCATATCTTCTGCACCGAGGATCAGATCGAGAGCGAGACGAAGAAATTCATCGACTTCCTGGCGGATATCTATGGTGATCTGGGGTTCGAGAATTTCCGCGTGAAATTCTCGGACCGCCCCGAGACGCGGTCGGGCTCGGATGAGGTCTGGGACAAGTCCGAGCAGGCGCTGCGCGCGGCGACTGTTGCCGCCGGGTATGATTTTGAGGAAAACCCGGGCGAGGGCGCGTTTTATGGGCCAAAGCTCGAGTTTGTGCTGACCGATGCCATCGGGCGTGACTGGCAATGCGGCACGCTGCAGGTGGATTTCGTGCTGCCCGAACGGCTGGATGCGAATTACATCGGCGCGGATGGGGCGAAACACCGCCCCGTCATGCTGCACCGCGCCGTGCTGGGCTCTTTCGAGCGCTTCATTGGCATCCTGATCGAGAATTTCGCTGGCCGTCTGCCGCTCTGGCTCGCACCGCGTCAGGTGGTGGTCGCATCGATCATCTCCGAAGCCGATGACTATTGCGGCGAGGTTCTGGCTGCATTGCAAGGCGTCGGGCTGCGGGCGGAACTCGATCTGCGCAACGAGAAGATCAACTACAAGGTGCGCGAGCACAGCCTCGGCAAGGTGCCGGTGATCCTTGCCATCGGCGCGCGCGAAGTCGCCGAGCGCACGGTCTCGGTGCGGCGTCTGGGTGAGAACCGCACCGAGACGCAGGCGCTGGATGCGCTGGTTGCGGCGCTGCGCGATGAGGCACTGCCGCCTGATTTGCACTGACGCGCGAGAGGGGGCCGGGGGGGGGGGGGGGGGCCCCCCCCCCCCCC
>REER01000015.1 GCA_007694945.1 Paracoccaceae bacterium
TTTGCCTTCATCACCTCCTTTGACGAGATCGTGGTGGTGCTGTTTGTCGCCGGTGTCGAGCAGCGGACCATCCCGCGCGAGATGTGGTCGGGTATCCGCGAGGATATCAGCCCTACGATTCTGGCTGTGGCCACGATTCTGGTGCTGATCTCGATAGCGCTATTGACCGTGGTCGAGTTGCTGCGCCGGCGGGGCGAGCGGCTCCGCGGGCTGACGCCACAGTAAGATTGACTCTTCCAAAGGGCGGGCGCGCTTTGCGCGCCCGCTTTTTTCGTGGTGCATCTTCCGCGGCCCTATGTCGAGTGCGAGAGGTCGCGTTGAGTATTTTGGCAAGAAAATCAGGGCAATATCTGGAGCCAGAGCCAACCGCTCAGAATCACGCCAGCAGTGCCGATCAGCACCGAGGAGGCCGCGACCCGTCGCGCGCGGCCATACATATTGGCGAAGACATAGGCATTGACGCCCGGCGCCATGGCAGCAGTTAGCGTGGCCGAGCGCATCGCCTCGGTGCTGAGGTCGAGCATGCGAGCGAGCCCGTAGGTGATGGCCGGGTGCAGGACGAGCGAGAGCGCCACGACATAGGCGATGGTGCGCAGGTCGCCCTCGGGGCGGTAGCGGTAGAGTACACCGCCCAGCGAGAAGAGCGCGGCGGGCAGGGCCGCGCGCACCATCATGTCGAGCGCCTGATCCATCACGCCGGGTAGGGGCATGCCGGAGAGGTTGACTGCAAAGCCGAGCGCGATGCCGATAACCAGCGCGTTGCGGAACATGGCGACAAGCGCCTTGGCGAGTGAGTCGCGCAGGCGCCCGCCACGATTGCGGATCAGTTCCATCGTGGTAATGCCGATGGCGTAGCAGATCGGCGAATGCACGGCGATGATGGCGTAATTCGCGGCCAGCGCATCGGCGCCATAGGCGCGCTCGGTCAGGGGCAGGCCCAGGAGGACCGAATTCGAGAACAGCGCGACGAAGCCGATGGCGGTGCAATCCTCCCAGTCGCGGGCGAAGAAGAGCCGCGCGCCGGCAAAGCCAAGCGTGAAGCTGATGATGGCGCCGGTGTAGAATGCGACCATCAGCCGCCAGTCGAACTCCTGCCCCAGATCGAGTCGGGCGATGGCGACGAAGAGAAGGCAGGGTATGGCGAAATTCTGGGTGAAGAGCACCACCCCATCGACCTGCGTATCAGAGATCAGGTTACGCCAGCGGGCGAGATAGCCGAAGCCGATGACCAGAAACACCGGCAGGATCACATCGGCCAGCGCCTGCATCGCTAAAGCGGCAATTCGATCACCATGCCGTCATGGGCCGGGGTGATATGGTCTGGGGTCTCATCGCGCAGTGTTGCATAGTCGAGATCGAGATGCATGTTGGTGAGCACAGCGCGGCGGGGGGCGGCGCGGTCGATCCAGCCGAGGGTCATCTCGAGATGGGCATGGGTCGGGTGCGGTTTGCGGCGCAGCGCGTCGATGATCCAGACATCGAGCCCGGTGAGCCATGGCCAGCTTTCGTCATAGATGGCGACCACATCGGGGCAATAGGCCAGCCCGCCGATCCGGAAGCCGAGCGCGTCGATGGTGCCGTGATTGAGCCGGATCGGGTGGAGCGTGAGCGGACCGCCTGCGCCTTTGATGGTGATCGGCCCCTCGATGCTGTGCATGTCGAGGATGGGCGGGTAGGGCGAACCCTTGGGCTGGGTGAAGGCATAGCTGAAGCGTGACATCAGCGCGTCCTGCGTCGCGCCATCGGCCCAGACCGCGAGCCGTTCGCGGGTGTTGAAGACAAGCTGGCGCAGGTCGTCGATGCCATGGACATGGTCGGCATGGGAATGGGTATAAACCACCGCATCCAGCCGCCCGACACCGGCATCTAGGAGTTGAGCGCGCATGTCGGGCGAGGTGTCGATCAGGACCTGCGTGCGGTCCTCGCCGGTGATGCGCTCCAGCAGCAGTGAGCAGCGCCTGCGGATATTGCGCTTCTCGCTTGGGTTGCATTCGCCCCAGTGGCCGCCCAGACGTGGCACACCGCCCGAAGAGCCGCAACCGAGGATGGTGGCGCGCAGGGTGCTCATGCAGCCGCCTTCCAGAACAGCCGGTCGAAATTGGCCGAGGTGGCAGCGGCGAAATCGGCATAATCGAGATCGAAGAGTTCGGCGCCCGTTTCGGCTGTGTGGACCGTGTAGGCGGGCTCGTTGCGTTTGCCGCGATAGGGGGGTGGGGCAAGATAAGGCGCGTCGGTCTCCAGCAATATGCGCTGTAGTGGGGCGGCGCGGAAGATCTCGCGCAGCTCGGTGCTTTTCGGGAAGGCCGCGATGCCGGACATCGACAGGTAAAACCCCAGATCGAGCGCGGCCTGCGCAAGCCCCGCGCCGGAGGAAAAGCAATGCATGACACAGGTATAGGGGCCGGCGTGGTGTTCTTCGGTCAGGATGCGCGCCATGTCTTCATCGGCATCGCGGGCATGGATGATCAGCGGCAGGCCGGTCTGGCGCGCGGCCTCGATATGCAGGCGCAGGCTCTCCTGTTGAGCAGCCTTGCTCTCGGCGGTGTAGTGGTAGTCGAGCCCGGATTCGCCAATGCCGACCATCTTCGGATGCGCGGCGAGGGCGACCAGTTCCGCGACGCTGACCATGGGTTCATCGGCGACGCTCATCGGGTGGGTGCCAGCCGCGAAGAAGATGCTGTCATGGGCCTCGGCGATGGCCTGCACCTGCGGGAGGCTGCGCAGCTTGGTGCAGATCGTGACCATGCGCGTGACGCCCGCCGCTTTTGCCCGTTCGATGACGGCGTCGAGGTCTTCGGCCAGTTGCGGGAAATCGAGATGGCAATGGCTGTCGACAATGGCGGGTGGCATGGGCTCTCCGGTTTAAGGGCGGCTCAGAGGAAGGCGCGCGCCTCTGCCTCGGTCTGCAGCACCATATCAAGCACCAGCGCGGAAGGGTCAAGATTGACCGCGCGCCCGTGACGCGCACGTGCGCCGAGGCGTTGGGCCAGAGTGGCATAGCTGCGCGCAGCCCCGTGATGGGGTGCCATGCGCGCGAGCAGCGCGGCCTCGCCCGGCACAGCATCGGGGCCGGGTCCGAGGATGCCCGCGCGCGACAGCCGCGCGAGGAAGAGGTCATAGAGCGTCAGGATCAGGTCGAAGCGGGCTTCATTGCCCTTGCCCGCGGCCGAGTCTGCCAGTTTGAGCGCGCGCAGCCGGTCGACTTTGGGCAGGCCCGTGAAAATCTGCACAAGGCTCGCGTAGATATCCGTGCCCCCGCCTTGCGCCAGCGCAATCGCCGCGCCCACCGAGCCGCCGGAGAGTGCATCCAGCGCGGGGTCCGGGTCGGTCACGCCGGCCTGAGTGAGGGCGCGGGTGAAATCCTCGCCTGCGAGAGGGGAAAGGCGGAGTTCGCGGCAGCGCGAGCGGATGGTGGGCAAGAGTTTCGAGGGCTGATGCGCGACCAGCAGGAGCGTGGCATGAGCGGGGGGTTCCTCCAGCGCCTTGAGAAGCGCATTTGCGGCGTTGGGGTTCATGTCATCGGCCGCATCGACGATCACCACGCGTCGCCCCCCTCCGGCGGCCGAGAGCCCGAAGAAGCCATGCAGTTTGCGCATGTCAGCGACGCGGATGACTTGCCGCAGCTTGCCCTTGTCGTCATGGCCGCGGCGGATGACCAGAAGCCCGCCATCCGCGCCCGCGCGCAGGCGGCGGGCGACCGGGTGGTCCTCGGGGATGTCAAGCGAGGCGGGCGTTGGTGGGGCGAACATGCCGCCTTCATCGGGCGGGGTGGCAAGCAGGAAGCGGGCGATCCGCCAGGCGAGCGTGGCCTTGCCGATCCCGCGCGGGCCTGTCAGGAGCCAGCCGTGATGGAGCCTGCCGGAGATATAGGTGCGCAGGAAAGCGGTTTCTGCATGTTCCTGGCCAAAAAGCTGTAGCGTCTCACGCGGATGCGGGGCGCCCTCTATCTGGTCGGGCAGGGGAAGATCGGCAGGCGCGCTCATCGGTGGTCCCGGTGAGGCAGGGTAGCGATGCCGGAAGACGCCCCCCCGGCCCCCGCAGCGGGGTCACGCCCCACCCACCCGCCCGCGCGCCCCCGCCACGGGGGCCGGGGGGGCTGGGCAGGGCGGTCTGAGGGAGTGGATCTCATGCTGCGCACCATGCGTGATACCGGAAGAGGATGTCTTCTGCGATGCTGTCCGCATCGCGGGTTCCGTCGATGACATGGATGCGCTGGGGGGTGCTCTGGGCAAGCTCGATAAAGCCCGCGCGCAATGCGCGCTGGAAGTCGAGCCCGAGCGTCTCGAACCGGTCTTCGCCCGATTGGCGGGCGAGGCCGCGCGTGAGTGCGGCTTCGGGGTCCATGTCGATCAGGAAGGTCAGGTCAGGCTCGATGCCGATCATCAGATCATGCAGATTATCGACCAGCGGGCGCAGCGCGGCGCGGGCCGCGCCCTGATAGACCCGCGTCGAATCGGCGAAGCGGTCGCTGATGACCACCCGCCCTTGATCGAGCGCAGGACGGATGGTCTTTTCCAGATGGTCACGCCGCGCTGCCGTGAAGAGCAGAATCTCGGTTTCTGGCGACCAGCGCGCGGG
>REER01000014.1 GCA_007694945.1 Paracoccaceae bacterium
CTGCCATTCCTGCGCGAGCGTCAAACAGCGGTGACGCGCAAGCTCCCCCGGATGCTCTGGTGCCCCCCAGGCGCGCAGATAGTCCGGCGTGGCGCAGATCAGCCGCGCATACCCCATGACCCGCCGGGCGATCAGCGCGGAGTCGCTGAGGTCCCCGGTCCGGACCGCCAGATCCATACCCTCGCCGGTCAGATCCACATTCCGGTCGGTCAGGCTCAGCGCGATCTCGACCTTCCTGTGCTGGCGCATGAAGGCGACAAGGGCGGGGGCGACACGTGCCCGGCCAAAGGCGATGGGCGCGGTCATCCGCACCGGGCCGCGCAGGCTGTCCGCCCCGGCGGCAATGTCGTCCTCCAGCGCCGCAAGCCGCGCCACGATCTCGCGCGCCTCTTCGGCATAGTGTCGGCCGGCCGCAGTCAGCGCCATGCGCCGGGTGGAGCGATGCAGAAGCACCACGCCCAGGCGCGTCTCAAGCAGCGCAACGCGTTTTCCGACGGCCGAAGGCGTCTGCCCCAGTGCCCGCGCCGCAGCCGAGAAGCTGCCATGGTCCACCACTGCCAACAGAGTGTTGAGGTCATCTATCTGCGTCATCTGTTCCTTGTGGTATCAAGTGTTTTGCTGAGCATGAGCATTATCACCTCGGCTGATCTTTCGTATCAATATTGGGTCCAACTGAACAGCACATGACCGGATTGCCATGCCCTGCACGCCTATCCTTTTTTCCCCGCTCGACCTGCCCAATGGCACGCGCCTGAAGAACCGGATCGTGAAATCCGCCATGTCCGATGCCCTTGGCGACGGGCGCGGCGACCCGACCGCCGCCCAGGCGCGGCTTTACCGGGTCTGGGCCGAGGGCGGTGTAGGCGCTTCCATCATTGGCGAAGTGCAGGGAGATGCGAGATTCCCCGAGTCTCCGGGCAATCTGGTCCTCGGCGAGCATTCCGAAACCGGCGCCTTTGCCGCGCTCTCACAAGCCGGACACACGGGCGGCACGCAGCTTTGGTTTCAGCTCGGCCATGCAGGCGCGCTGACGCCCCCCGCCATCGGCACACCGAAAGGCCCCAGCGCGCTTGACCTGCCTGGCCTGCGCGCGCAGGCCCTCACGCTGCCCGAAATCCGCGCCCTGCCCGCTCAGTTCGCCGCGACCGCGCGCCATGCCGAACGCCTTGGCGCCTCGGGCGTGCAGATTCACGCAGCGCACGGCTTCCTGCTCAGCCAGTTCCTGTCACCGCTCTTCAACCGGCGCGATGATGCCTATGGCGGCGGGATCGCAAACCGGATGCGGCTCTTGCTGGACATCGTCGAGGCCGTGCGCGCGACCATCCGCCCCACAACAGCCCTTTCGGTGAAGCTCAACGCCAGCGACCAGCTTGACGGCGGCCTTGTCCCCGAGAACGCGCTCGAGGTTGTGGACACGCTCGACTCCACCGGCATTGACCTGATCGACATCAGCGGCGGCACCTATTTTCCGGGCGCAAGGGCCGCATCGGACCGTCCCGCGTCGGGCCCGTATTTCCTTGAGTTTGCGGCTACGGCGCGGCGGCGCACCCGCCTCCCGCTCATGGCGACGGGCGGATTCAGGCGGAGGCAGGAGGCAGAGGCCGCGATCCGCAACGGCACGCTTGATGCCATCGGTCTGGCGCGTGCCTTGGTACTCGATCCGGCGCTGCCATCGCAGTGGCAGGCGGGTGGAGCCGATCCGGACTGGCCTCGTTTCGCCACCAACCCGCCGGGCGGGGTCACGGCATGGTTCACACAGCGTATGGCCGCCCTCGCGGCAAACGGTGATGCAGGCCCGAACCTGGTCCCGGATGACGCCCTGCGCCTGGAGCAAAAGCGCCATGCCGCGTTGTCACGGATCTGGCGCGCGCGATTCTGTCAGAGCGCGTACCGGCGCTGACGCAGGGGCGCCGATGATCCCGATGCCAGCGCAACCAGTCAGGAGTCCGTGCGGAGAAAGACAAGTCGCACCCTGCGCTACGGCGGCAGATTATGTGTTATGATACACTATAATTATTGACTCTATAGTGTATCGTTTTTTATGTATGACTTATGGGATACACAGGGTGCGAAAATGATACGCTTGCTGCTCTTCGATCTCTTTCGCCTGTTTGCGCCGGGCGGACGGAGATTGCGCTCCGCCGCTGTCGACGATCTCGCGTCGATCCCTCCGGGGTTGCGTTCGGACATGGGAATGAGTGATGCGCGTCTCGCCGATGAACTGCGTGCGCGGGTTTGCTCGGTCGTCGCGGCCCGTCGCGAAGAGGAGGCCCGCCGCCTGCTGGAGATTCTGAACGGGATCGCGCGCAAGCGGGGTTTTCCGAAGCTGCGCTGGCGGTCGGAGGGCGGGTCATGAACGTTTCGGGCGCAGGCCTGGACAGCGCTATGCAACGGTGCAGCAGCTCGGAGGTGGGCGCGTCCACACCAGAATACCTGGATCTGGCTCGGATGCGCCAGCGTTGCGGCTGGATTATTGGCACGCTGCGGGTCTGGTTCAACCGGGCCAAGGCACGGCACCAGCTTGAAATGCTCGCTCTGCAGGCGCCCGACAGTGTCTTCGAGGATGTCGGCATGAAACGGGGCGAGGCAGAGCGCGAGGCGCGTCGCTGGTTCTGGCAGGAGTTTCTGGTCCTCCGGCGCCCTTGACAGCGCTCGATTGCGCTGCAATGTGTCATGAGACACTTGTACAGGACCTCACCATGCGCCCCAGTCCGAACTGGACCCCGCGTCTGTCAGACGAAGGCGGACGCCCGTACGAGCGCCTTGTCGGCGCCTTGGCCGAGGACATACTTTCCGGAGCGTTAGGGCCCGATGACCGGCTGCCCGCGCATCGCGATGTGGCCGACAAGCTGGGGCTGAGCCTTGGCACAGTGACGCGCGCCTATGATGTGCTGCAGCGGCGCGGTCTGGCCCGCTCGGAAAAGGGTCGCGGCATGTTCGTGAATGCCACGCGCCCTGCTCGCCCGGCGTCGGTGGATCTGAGTGTGAACCTGCCCCCCGCTGTGATCCAGTCCAGCACGCTTTCGACGTTGATCACCGGGGTTGGCCGCGAGATCGATCCCGAGACCTTCACCCGCTACGCCCCCCCGGCCGGGCTGCCCGAGCATCGGCTGATGATGGCGCGCAAGCTGGCCGAGGATCGCGGCATTCGCGTCGAACCCGCGCAACTGATGCTGACCAATGGCGCGCAACATGCTCTCGCCATCGCCATGGGCGCGCTGCCGCCCGGTGCAATCGCTGTTGAGGAACTGACCTATCCCGGCGTGCTGCGCGCTGCCCGTTCGCTGTGCCGTTCTCTTATCCCGCTGGCGCTGGACCGGGACGGGGTGCTGCCCGAGGCGCTCGAGGCCGCGCTCGACACTGAGACGCCGCCGATTGCAGTCTATCTGACCCCGTCAAGCCAGAACCCCACCGGAGCGCTCCTCTCAGAAGACCGCCGTCAGCGCCTGGCCGAACTGGCTGAGGCCCGCGGCCTGTGGGTGATCGAGGATGATGCCGACGCGGTGTTCGCCCCGCCGGATCTGCCCAGCCTTGCCGAACGTGCGCCTGATCACGTGCTGCATGTTGGCAGTGTCTCCAAGAGCCTCGCGCCGGGGCTGCGGCTGGGCTATCTTGTGACGCCGCCCGCAATGATCGAGCCCTGTACCTGCTGGCTACAGGCGACCGCCTCCATGGGAAACCCGCTCTCGGCGATGCTCATGTCGCAGGCCATGGGCGCGCGACTGAACACATCTATCGCGGCCTCGATCCGAACCGAGGCCGCCCGACGATGCGCGCTGGCGCGCGAAGTTCTTGCGCCATGGCTTCCCGAGAATACGCGCAACGCGTTACATGTCTGGTTGCCGATGCCCACTGCGCGCGCGAGAGAGATCGTGCTGGCCGCGGCGCGGCTGAACATCACCCTGGCCCCGCCTGACGCCTTCATGGTGGACCCCGGCGCTGAGGCGTCCGGCCTTAGGTTGTGTCTTGGTAATGCGCTCATGCCGGATTTGCGCGCCGCTCTGGAGAGCATTGCAACGCTGTTGCGCGGCGGGCAGAACGCGGCGCTAGTCTGACCCGCCGTGAAAGATTGCAGCACACCAGCCGTTTGATCGCGAACCTTGTAGAGCCTTGCGGTGCCATGATGCGCTCTGCGGGCAATCGCACATTAGGTGACGGAAATGATTTTATGAACTGAATGCTTCCAAAGGTTCAATCACACCCTCCTTCACTCAATGCCGGCGGCCTCACTTCGTCTTTCTAATAAAATGACGTCCCGCCACTTTCCCGCCATGGGCCCATATCCCATACGGCCCAATCGCGATCGTCGCCCAACCTCATGGAACCCACATTTTCGGTGCAGCAGGACGCTTGCTTCGTTTTCAGGAAAGATATGGGCAACAAGTGTCCACCCGAGTTCACACACTACGCGACTCCTTTGCTGAAGCGTTTCCTGATAGCGTATTTTTCGCCGTT